>CAXXFJ010000038.1:0-116906 GCA_963677415.2 Bacteroidales bacterium
TGTTTCTCGCATCAATACATTCAACAACGCTTTCGTGATCCACGTTACAGAAAAGTGCAACTTTCTTGCGCATTTCAACCGGGATGTGGCGTTCTGTACGTAGTACCAATACATCCGGCTGAATACCCATTTCTTGCAATTGTTTGACAGAGTGCTGAGTCGGTTTGGTCTTCAGCTCTTTTGCGGCAGAGAGGTAGGGTACATAGGTAAGGTGTATATTAATACAGTTCTTGCCGAGTTCCCAACGCATCTGTCGAACAGCTTCAATAAATGGAAGAGACTCTATATCACCTACTGTACCACCAATTTCAGTGATGACGAAGTCGTATTTGTATTTGTTGCCGAGAAATTTGATATTACGTTTGATCTCGTCAGTAATGTGAGGAATTACCTGAACGGTTTTTTCCCAGATAATCACCACGACGTTCTTTCTCGATAACGCTTTTATAGATACGTCCGGTAGTGGTATTGTTGGCACGAGTGGTCTGAATGTTCAGGAAACGTTCGTAGTGTCCTAAATCCAGATCGGCTTCGTGGCCATCCACTGTTACATAACACTCTCCGTGTTCGTAAGGGTTTAGCGTACCAGGGTCAACATTGATATATGGATCAAACTTTTGAATGGTTACAGAGTATCCTCTAGCTTGCAAAAGCTTTCCAACGGAGGCGGAAATGATTCCTTTACCCAATGAGGATGCAACGCCTCCTGTTACGAAAATATACTTTGTCTCAGTCACGATTCTATTGAATTTCGATTAAACATAACTATTTTAAGGCACAAAAATACGAATTAATTATGAATGCTTCCCATGATTCAAGATTTAAAAAGCATATTGTATCTCTATTTTATTCAAAAGGATTATATTTGCAGAAATTTATTTTAGGATGAAACGGATATTACAGACACTCTTTGCTTTGTTTCTGATAGGGGCTACGGGTACTTATGCTCAGGATACGTTGAATTATAATAAAGAATTGCCTCTCCCTTCCATTGATTCTACTGCTGTTGATTCTCTGCTATTGCTACAGCAGGAATATGAATCAGCCAAAAAATCCAACGCCTTAAAACCGTTACTGAATACGATGACCAGCGAAGTATGGAAAGAACTTAAGATTGCGAAAGAAGACTCTATTAAGATGAGTGTAGAAAAGCGTCGTCATGATTCCATAAATAATCCGAGAATGCCTTATTACGTAGCAATGGATAGACGATCGGACTCTTTGGTAGCCATAGCCCGTACTATCTTTGAACAATCTGCAAGCTCTTTTTCTGATGATTCTTCCTATTTTAATCCGGACACACTCATTCTCAACGAACTTTTTTATCCGATTGTTGTAAGAAAAGATTTTGTCTATGATGGAAAGAGATTGGTAGATTATCGTGATTCTTTTAAGGTAAAAGTGCCGACCTATTCGCTTCCGATGCCTGCCAGTTCATTAGCATATACGTATAAGGACTCTTTGGCTCATTCAGCATTGCGCTATTTGATTTTAAATCATCCTGAGTTGATTAGCTATACAGAAGAGATGCTCTCTAAAGGTGCAATCAAGACGGAAGTCCTTCAGACAAAGACCACTTTGGCAGATCTTAGTAATATTGGTCCGACAGTGGTGACAGCAGACAAAGTGTCTTTAAAGATGAAAAAGCCAAGTTTTTGGGATACTAAGGGGAAGTTGAATATAGGCTTTGCTCAGGCTTATATGAGTGATAATTGGGGAGGTGATAATAATTTAACTATCAATCCAGATTTGAGACTGGATGCAAATTATGATGATCTCAAGAATATTGATTGGAGAAATTATATAACTTATCAATTGGGATATACATCTTTACCTCATAGTGTTAATGGACGGTCCTATCAGATTGGTCCTGATGAGATGTATCTAAAATCTCAATTTGGGCTGAAAGCTATAACTCATTGGAGTTACACAGTCACGACGGATTTGAGGACACAGTGTTTTCAAAACTATTCAGGGACAAAGATTATAAAAGCCTTTCTTTCTCCGGGAACCTTTAATTTAAGTGTCGGTATGAGATATAATTATAAGAACAAACCTGGCACTTTCGACATTACTTTAAATATTGACCCATTGGTTTATATTAATAAGTTTGTTATGGATACTGCAAAGGTTGACCAGACGAGACATGGTATTAGGGCTGATCGTAAGAGCAAGGAGACTGTTAATGGTTTGAAAGTTACTTCGACTGTAAAATGGACGATAGTCAAAAATATTTCTTACAGAGGAGATTTCACCTATTCGTCTCCGTATGATGAAACCTTTATACAGTTATATAATACTTTTAACTTTCAAGTTGCAAGAAATTTCTCTCCCCAAATCAAGATCAATCTTCGTTATGATGATAGTCGTACGAGGAAGCCGGGTGAAACATCCTACCTCCAATATCAGGAGCTGCTCTCTTTTGGATTTAATTTCTTTTGGTAAAGTAAATGATCTCTGGCTCTCTCTAGCAAAAGCATTCGGGTGTAAAAATTAGCAGGTATATCTTTTGCTTTCAAAGAAAGAAACGCTACCTTTGTGTCCGCAAAACAGTTTGTAATGCACCTATAGTTCAATGGATAGAATATCGGATTCCGGTTCCGACGATTGGGGTTCGAGTCCCCATAGGTGTACAACTCATTGCAAGTTTCTGAATGATCAAGCTTATACTCCTTCCTTCCCGGCAACATACAATCAGAATCACTGTCATCAACTTCCTACAAACCTGTGTGCTCGAATCCTTCCATGCAGAAGCCCCAAGCGTTTGACAATTGTTGACTTAGCGTAGGACAACTGTAGAACTTGCGTAGGACAACTGTCAAGCGCTACACGCATGCTCATGCGTGGATCCATGTACAAGGACGCGTGAATCATTTCGTCCTCATGTTCAGATTTGTACTGTATGTTCTTCCAGTTTGAACCGTATGTTGTTCCGGTTGCTTCTAATAGTTTTTTAAAGTCTTCAGTCCCTTTTGTTCAAGACAGTCTTATTAGAGATAATATTCAGATCATTATCCTGTAGGATAGACGAAATCGGACTAATAATCAGTCAGATATAGATTTTTCATCTTCCTTTCTCAGTTAGTCTTTTATGCCTTTCACAAAGCATTCCTGTTTTCATTGTTCATAATGTTCTTACCTTCTGCTGTGTACATGAAATCAATGCGTGATTTATACGCCTTCTCAATCTTTCCACGTACCATTTTCATCGTGCTGTTGATCATGAGATTTTGTTCGGAAAACGGTTCAGCTAAGACTGCAAACGTGGCAGGAAGCCAGCGATCGGGGAATAAGGTGCTGAGAGTACCTCCTGTTTTATACTTGGCAATTTCTTCCTGCAAAATGCGTAAAGAGGCTTTCTTCCCTTCTTCACTCTCAGGTTGAAGTTTTAAGTGTTTCAACTTAAGTCTCAATTGCTCTTTATTGGGAACTATCAATGCCGTGGTATATGGATTCTGGTTGTTGTAAAGCATTACCTGGTCGATAAAGGGGGACTGGCCTACCAATGCTTCTTCGATGCCTTCCGGACTATATTTCTCTCCGTCGCTGCCGATAAGCAAACTCTTGAACCGTCCCAATACATACAGTAATCCATCTTTGCCGAGATATCCCAGGTCACCTGTATACAGCCATCCATTGCGAACAGTCTCTGCTGAGGCTTCCGGGTTTTTCCAATATCCGGCCATCACATTCTCACCACGAATGACAATCTCTCCTTTTTCTCCGATGGGAAGTTCTTTCCCTTCGATGTTAAGAATCTTCAGATCCATTGGTTTGACCAGTACTCCGCTAGAGCCAAACCGGTGTTTGAATGGACCGTTGGAAGATATAATAGGAGTCGCTTCGCTTAGACCGTATCCCTGATACATTGGGATTCCGATAGCATAGTAGAATTCCTGAAGATCTTTACCCAACAATGCGCCACCACCTACGAAGAATCGGAGTTCGCATCCAAAGTTCTCCCTGATTTTAGAGAAGAGTATTGCATCAAAAAGTGAAATCAGAGGCTTAAGCATTATTCTCCAGCCGGCACCTTTATTAAGCCCGTCCCCGTTGTAAAGGTAGGAGGTCTGTAGTGCTAGTTTGAATAAGTAAGAAGTTACTTTTCCTTTTGTGCGGATTCCTTGTTCGATGTTCTTTCGGAAACTCTTTGCCAATGCAGGAACGCTTAGAATAAGATTGGGCTTTACTTCTTTGATATTTACCGGAATGTTTTTTAACGCTTCGATTGAAGTGCGTCCGTTTTGCACGGTAGCTACGGAGCCACCTACTGCCATAAAGATATAAAAACCGACCACATGAGCAAAACAGTGGTCGAGTGGCAGTATAATTAAGGTGCGCCAGTTTTCATCCAGATCCATTAAAGTAAGAGCTTGCTCCACATTGGCTGTATAGTTGCGATGGGTGAGGATGACTCCTTTGGGGTCGGCAGTAGTACCGGAAGTATATGTAATGGTGGCATAGTCATCATTTTTGAGCGAATGAGCCACACTTAGAAATTCCTCTTCAGAGTGGCTCTCAAAGTACTTTTTGCCTTCTTCTCTAATGGACTTAATGCTGATCTCTTTCTCTTGATAGTTTTGTATTTCATCCAGCACGATAATTTTTCGGACCAAAGGCAGTTGGTCTGCAATCGTCCGGATTTTCTTTAATTGGGTTGCGGATAAAAGTATGTATTTTACTTCAGCATGAGTTAGTCTGAATAGCAAATCGTTGCTTTCTTCCAGTTTGACGGAAAGCGGCACATTGACAGCTCCAGCATAAAATAGTGCCAGCTCGCTCATGATCCATAAATTGCATCCTTCAGAAAGGAGCGCAATTTTGTCTCCTTTTTCTACTCCTAATGCACGGAGCCCTGCACCCAGAAGATAAACATCCTCTTTCACTTCTTTGTATGTAGTGGGTTCGAAACACACGGTTTTCTTTTCCAGAAGAAAGGTATTGTTGGAATATTGGCAGACGGATTGTTCAAATAAATCAATTATTGTCTTTTGCATCTGATTCTCTAATTTGAAAATAAAACGCAAAGATATACAATCTTGCCTTTTCCCCCTAATAATCAGGGATTATCAAACAATGTGTTTCGGTGAATAGTGAAAAAGAGAAGAATGCATTTGATATTTAAAAGGAAATATATACCTTTGTAGCCGCTTTTCGAATTCACTTTCGTGTGATGGGAAATAAAGGAGAGCAAAGAATCCTGATTTTTGAGTAACACAAACAATTAAACAAATGAAAACAATTGAAATTACTGGAACGCTGAGAGAAGAGTTTGGAAAAACAACATCAAAAGCTTTGCGTAAAGCAGGTAGCGTGCCTTGTGTCATCTATGGTGGTGCAGAAAACGTTCACTTTTATGTATCTAATGAAGGTCTTCGTCACTTGGTTTATACTCCTGAAGTCTTCTTAGTAAATCTTACTCTAGGGACCAAGAAATATACAGCTATCTTGAAGGATCTTCAGTTCCATCCAGTTAGTGATGCTTTATTGCATGTTGACTTTATGGAAGTGTTTGCCAATAAACCTATTATTATGAAGGTTCCGATTGTTCTTGAAGGTCTTGCAAAAGGTGTTCAGGCAGGTGGAAAACTGACTCTTGAGATGAGAAATATTGCAGTTAAAGGTTTTTACGAAGATGTGCCTGAAAAACTGTTTGTGAAAGTTGAAGAGTTAGGTCTTGGTAAGACTATTCAGGTTGCAGAGTTGTCATTTGACAAGCTTGAAATCGTTAGTCCGAAAGATAACGTAGTATGTTCTGTTAAATTGACAAGAGCTGCGAGAGGTGCTGCTGCAGAAGGTAAATAATACGATTTCACTGAAGAATGAAGTATCTTATTGTCGGTTTGGGCAATATCGGCGATGAATATCGCGATACCCGCCACAACATAGGATTTAAAGTATTGGATGCCTTCGCTAAGGCATCCAATATTGTTTTTAGCGACAAGCGTTACGGAGCTGTAACAGAATTGTCGATAAAAGGACGTACGTTAGTGCTTTTAAAACCGTCAACCTATATGAATCTGAGTGGCAATGCGGTGCGCTATTGGTTACAGCAGGAGAAGATCTCCGTTGAAAATATGTTGGTGATTGTGGATGATCTGGCCTTGAAGTTGGGAAGTTTACGGTTGAAGTCCAAAGGTAGTGATGCCGGACATAATGGATTAAAGCATATTGCTCAAATACTGGGAACTCAAGAATACAATCGATTGCGCTTTGGCATTGGCAATGATTTTCCGAAAGGTGGGCAGGTTGATTATGTGCTTAGTTCCTTTAAAAAGGAGGAAGAGACTGTATTGATTCCCCGTTTTGAATTGGCTGGTGATATGATACGCTCTTTTGTGCTGGCAGGAGTGGAGATCACGATGAATCAATATAATAAAAAATAACTGCTGGCCGAATGGAAAAGAATGAAGTACGGATCGATAAATGGATGTGGGCGACCCGGATATTCAAGTCCCGCACCATTGCTGTTGAAGCGTGCAAAAGAGGACGTATTATGATTAATAATATGCCTGCAAAAGCTTCACGTAATGTGAAACTGGGTGATGTGGTGCAGGTGCGCAAACCTCCGATTACTTATTCTTTTCAGGTAGTGGGATTGATCGACCGGAGAGTAGGAGCCAAGTTGGTACCAGACTATCTGAAAGATGTTACTCCCCAGGATCAGCTGCAAGTACTAGAGAATGCTCGACTTATAGGTTTTGTAGATCGTGCCCGAGGCACTGGACGACCAACAAAACGAGATAGGAGAGATCTGGAAAGCTTTTCGGGTGATGGCTCTGACGGAGACTTTGACTTTGATTTTGACTTTGAAGGTGCAGAATAGTGAAGAAAGTCATTAAATAGTTTGCATAAATAGATTTTAGTCGTACCTTTGCAACCGCAAAAGAGAAATGACTTTGTAGCTCAGTTGGTAGAGCAATTGACTCTTAATCAATGGGTCGAGGGTTCGAGTCCCTCCGAGGTCACGGAAAAGACAGTTACATAAAGTGACTGTCTTTTTTTATGGCATTACTTATAGAGGAGATATTTCTTTCTTATCTCTTTATATCTGGAGAGGGCGGGCTGCCAGGAAGCGCGAATCTCTTCTTCACTTTTCCCTTCCAGAATTTGATGTCTCAATTCAGCTGTTCCTGCCAATTTGTCGAAAAAATCAGGACTACTAAAGAAGTCTTCTCCTTGCTCTGATAGTTTGTAAAACCGAAGAAAATAGCTAAGATCAAGTCCTCCCGTAATCTTCTCTTCCCGTAAATCTATTCCATAACAGGTTTTCCCTTTTTGAAGGGGGTTCATGTCTCCTCCTTTTGTTGGCTTTGGAGTGAAATTGAATGAGCCATACCGCTTATCGGGATAACCGATAACTTGAAAAGGGAATCGGGTGCCTCGGCCAACACTTATTTGCGTAGCTTCGAAAAAACAGAGGGAAGGATATAGGCGGATAGCTTTCTGATTGGGCAGATTGGGTGATGGTTTAATAGACAGTTTATATGGATCTCCATGTTTCCAACCTGTAATAGGAATGACTGTCAGTGGACAAGTCTGCTTATTTAGCCACCCTTCTTCATTAATCATACATGCCAGTTCGCCCACCGTCAATCCGTGTAATAGCGGGATTTCATGCATCCCCACAAAAGAACGCATGGATTTGATCAATACCGGTCCATCAACAAAATCATTGGGATTTGGACGATCCAACACGATTAGCGGAATGCGGTATTCAGCGCATGCCTCCATCACGTAATGCAAAGTACTGATATATGTGTAGAATCGAGTACCTACATCCTGAATGTCAAATACAACAACTTGCACACCATTCAGTTGTTCCTCGGAAGGTTTTTTGTTTGCTCCATACAGAGAAGTGATACGTATGCCTGTCTCAGGATCCATACCGTCGGCGATATATTCGCCAGCATCGGACTCGCCTCTGAATCCATGCTCAGGAGCGAAGATTACCTCAACGGGTATTCGAAGCTTCAGAAGCGTATCAACGAGATGCCTATTTTGAAACCCGACTACAGAAGTCTGATTGACGACTAATGCAACTTTTTTCCCATTAATCATTGGGAGTAATATCTCCAGTCTGTCTGCTCCTGTGCGAATTTGGTTTTCTGTCTGAGCAAATGTCTGAGAAGAGATAAAAAGAAGCAAGATTAAACGATAAAATGAGTTGCGATTTCTCATGGAGGATGTCCGTTTGCATAAATATTACGAATACAAAGATAGGTTTTTATGTAAAAGCAAAGACTTAATCCTCCTTTTTTTGTATCATTGTCGGATTTATAAAAAAACGAATAATTTTGAAGGAATGATTCCATTAGATTTGTTGAAGAAATATTATCCTGAAGGAAGCGAAGTATATCACATCATGTATAACCACGCTCTATCTGTTACTAAGAAAGCCCTGGAACTCGCAGCTAAACATCCGGAGTACAAAATGGATCTTTCTTTTATTGAAGAGGCGGCAATGTTGCATGATATTGGCTGTTTCCTTACAAATGCTCCTGAAATCCATTGTTTCGGTACAAATCCATATATTTGTCATGGCTATCTAGGTGCGGAGATCTTGCGTAATGAAGGTTTGCCACGTCATGCACTGGTTGCTGAAAGGCATACCGGTTCCGGGATTAGTTTTAATCACATCATTAAAAAAGGACTTCCTCTTCCAGCAAGAGATATGTGCCCCGTATCTTTGGAAGAAAAGCTGATCTGCTTTTCCGACAAATTCTTTTCAAAAACAAAGCTTGATAAAGAGAAGTCTATAAGTAAGGTGATAGATAGTATGCATAAACACGGAAGTGCTTCAGTCAAGCGGTTTGAAGATATGTGCTCTCTTTTTCTTTAATAGAAAAAGAGCAATTAGCCTTGATTCGCGAAACGTATATGCTTTAAAATGTGTAGCTTTGTAGCTTCATTATAAGATTATAAACTACAGATGCCGAATAATAAGACCACGCTCCTGTTATTTATCCTCTTTTTATCTCTTTTCCGAGAGGCGGAAGGGCGTGAATTTCTGACTGATACGCCAAGATCTGACATTTCTCAAGTTGCAGTCTTACGTGTTGATAGTTCTCTGATTCATCAAAGTGACTTCAGTAAAGACTCACTTGTAACACCTCCCCATCAAACAGATAGTTTGTCCCAAGCTATTCCTGCCGACAGTCTGATTGCTGACTCTATACAACTCACTTTGAAGAAAGATTCTATTGCTTCTCCTGTCAAAAAGAAGAGTGCACTGGATGCAGATGTGAATTTCACATCTGCTGATTCTGTGATTTTTACTGCTGACGGAGTTGCATTTATGTATAAGAGTAGTGCTGTGAAATATAAAGATAAGACGTTGACCTCTGATCTTCTCCGTATGAATATGGATAGTAGTCTCGTTAATGCATACAGTCGTAAGGATTCTTCGGGTAAATATATTCAGAAACCTAAGTTTAATGACAATGGAACAGACTATGAGTCGGAAGGGATAAACTATAACTTTAAGACTGGAAAAGGTCTTATCCGGAATGTGGTGACTCAACAGGGAGAAGGATATGTGACCGGATACCAGACTAAGAAACAGACCAATAATGATCTTTTTATGATAGACGGAAGATATACGACTTGTGATAATCATGAGCATCCTCATTTCTATTTTAATCTTACCAGAGCAAAAGTTCGACCTAAAAAATGGATAGTTACTGGTCCCGCCTATCTTGTGTTTGAAGATGTCCCTCTTCCGTTAGTATTACCTTTTGGCTTTTTTCCTTTTTCAGAAACCTACTCTTCGGGTATCCTTGTGCCAACCATTGCTGATGAGATGAGACGGGGATTTGGTTTGCGGGAAGGTGGATATTATTTTGCGATCAGTGATTATATGGATCTTTCTCTCACGGGAGAAATGTATACCAAGGGTTCATGGGGGATTAATGCAGCTTCGAGATACAGGAAAAAATATAAGTATAGTGGCTCGTTTAATCTCTCCCGTATTGTTACTATAAATGGAGAAAAGAACATGCCGGATTATAGCGAGGCTACCGATTTCAGAATAGCATGGACACACCAACAAGATTCAAAAGCCAATCCATACAGAACTTTGTCCGCTAGTGTCAACTTTTCTACGAGCAGTTATGATCGCAATAATCTGAATAGTTATTATGATGCAAGTCGATTTACTTCCAATACAAAGAGTTCAAGTATCAATATCACCCAGCGTTTTGCTAACAATCCCCTCACTCTATCGATGAGTAGCAGTTTGAGTCAGCGTTCACAGGATAAGAGTTTGAGTCTCACCCTCCCTGATTTTACGATGACTGCCAGCAGTATCTATCCATTTAAACGAAAGAATGCGGTGGGGAGTGATCGTTGGTATGAAAAGATAAGAATGAGTTATTCCGGATATATTCGCAACAGCATCAATACGAAAGAGAATTTGCTTTTTAAATCTTCACTGATTAAGGACTGGCGTAATGGTGTGCAACATAGTATCCCTGTCAGTGCTACTTTTAACCTGTTGAAGTATATTAATATTACTCCTTCTGTCAGCTATGTTGAACGATGGTACAGTAGCAAGATTGACAAATCATGGGATGCTTCTTCTAAGAAAGAGGTCATTGATACGGTATGGGGTTTTAACCGCGTCTACAACTACTCTGCATCCATCAGTGCTTCAACTAAATTGTATGGTTTTTACAAACCTCTCTCTTTTCTTGGAGGAAAGAGGATAGAGGCAATCCGTCATATGTTTACCCCAACGGTCAGCCTGAGTTCTACTCCGGACTTTGGAGCACACCGCTTTGGCTATTGGGATACATACACCTATACGGATGACTCCGGTAAAGAGAGATCTGTAAATTATAGCCATTACAGCAATGGATTGTTTGGCTCACCAGGTCAAGGGAAGTCCGGAAATATAAATATGAGTTTTGCCAATAATGTGGAGATGAAACTGCGTCCATCAGCAAATGACACTTCCAATATTGCTAAAAAGATTAGTTTGATTGATAACTTCACGATGGGAGTCAGCTATAAACTTGGCAGCAGACTCTTTGAATTGGAGTGATATCAACGCTTCAATTCGACTTAAGTTGACCAAAGGATTTACTCTGAATCTGAGTGGTTTGTTTGAGACCTATACTTACGGATTGGATGATAATGGAAATCCAAGGAAAATTAATGTGACAGAGATGAAAAAGAATCACATCCCGGGTCGTCTTGTCAGTACAGGAACCTCATTTCTCCTATTCAATCTCTAATGAAACATTTAAGAAAAAAGAGAAGAAAACAGCCACTGTTGATACCGAAGAGGAGGATGCCCAATTGGAAGATCTTGTAGATGAGCAAGGGAATGCCCTGACCGAAGAAGCTCTGGCAAATAGGAAACAACTGAAAGATGCAGAGGAAAATAAAAAAAACAAACAACAGTTGAATCCAGATGGTTATCTGCCATTCAGTTTTCCTTGGAATGTAGGGTTTAGTTATTCAATGCACTATGGGAAAGCGGATTTTAACAAGTCAAAGATGTATTATAATATGGCAATAACGCACAGTCTGGGTCTTTCCTGCCAGTATTACTCCAACGCCAAAATGGCGCCTTACTGCGAGTGGTAACTTTGACTTTGAAACTAAGAAACTTGCTTATATGTCTTGTGGGAGTAACCCGTGACCTCCATTGCTGGTCTATGTCTGCTAATTTTGTACCAGTAGGTCCTTATAAATCGTACTTCTTTACAGTAAGTATAAACTCTTCCATGTTGAAAGATGTGAAGTATGAACAGCGTAGCAATTACAATGATAATGTACATTGGTATTGATATTTTCGTTATTGGGTCTAAATGATCTGCCTTTTCTATAAGAATATGGTTAAACAGCAAACATCCGCTCTTTTTATGAAGAGCGGATGTTTGCTGTTTAATAATCAGGTAATTGTTTTCAAGGAATAGCTAAGAAAGCTGTTTCTTTGACGATTTTTCTTTACCATTGGATTGGTTGGATGCCGTTTTGTACCAAGTATTCGTTTGTTTTTGAGAAGTGTTTGCTTCCGAAGAATCCCCGATATGCTGAAAGAGGAGAGGGGTGAGCGGAAGAAAGCACAAGATGTTTACTCTTGTCAATGAATTGCCCTTTACGTTGTGCATAAGCCCCCCATAGTAGAAACACAAGATGCTTTTTGTCATTAGCCAACTGATGGATGACCGCATCAGTAAACTCTTCCCATCCTTTGTTTTGATGAGACCCGGCCTGATGTGCACGAACGGTCAAAGTGGCATTAAGTAATAGAACTCCCTGAGAAGCCCATCGTTGCAGATTGCCTGATGCAGGAGTTGCGATGCCGAGATCTGATCGGATCTCTTTGTATATATTTATCAGAGAAGGCGGTATATCAACGCCATCGTTGACAGAGAAACATAATCCATGAGCTTGTCCCTGTTCGTGATAGGGATCTTGTCCCAATATCACAACTTTTACATGGTCATAAGGACATTGGTCGAAAGCATTGAAAATTAATTTGCCGGGAGGATATACAGTGCTGTTTTTATGCTCCTCCTTTACAAACTGAACCAGGTTGGTAAAGTAGTCCTTCTCAAATTCGTCTTGAAGGCGTTCTTTCCAACCTGATGCTATATTCACATTCATCTTATTGATGCACGCATGTGTTAAATCAAAGGGATACCTGCTTCCATGCAATCGCGGCGCATATCATCCGGCCATAAACTAGCCTGGATTTCTCCGATATGTGCTTTGCGTAGATAAAACATGCATAGACGTGATTGACCAATTCCTCCACCGATAGAAAGAGGGAGTGTATCATTGAGGAGTCTTTGGTGAAAATACAGAGACTTACGATCTTCATTGCCAGCCAATTTCAGCTGACGCAACAAGGCTTCTTTATCCACACGAATGCCCATTGAAGAGAGTTCCAAAGAACGTCCTAATACATCATCCCAAAATAATAAGTCGCCATTAAGCCCTGGCAATCCGTTGTCACCGATTGTTGTCCAATCGTCGTAGTCCGGTGCGCGTCCATCATGCTTTTTCCCATCTCCTAGCTCACAACCTATTCCAATAATGAAGACCGCTTTATGTTCCTTTGTAATCAGGTCTTCGCGTTCTTTTGGTGTAGTATTTGGATATAGTATTCTTAGCTCTTCTGCATGTATAAAGAAGAGATTTTCTGGAAGTATGGGGTAGATCTCAGGATAGCATTCGTACACAAGATACTCAGTTCTCTTGATTGCAGCGTATATTTTGCAAACCGTTTCTTTCAGATATTCAATTGTCCGATCCTTCGGCCCAATGTGTCTTTCCCAGTCCCACTGGTCCACATAAAGTGAGTGGAGGTTTCCTAACTCTTCATCTGCCCGGATTGCATTCATGTCAGTATAAATACCAAAACCCTCTTCAATGTTATAGTCGGCGAGAGTAAGCCTTTTCCATTTGGCCAGAGAGTGTACTACTTCTGCCTTTGCATCATGAAGATCCTTTACAGGAAAGTTCACAGCTCTTTCACTTCCATTAAGGTCATCATTGATTCCCGTTCCTTTCAAAACGAAAAGAGGGGCAGTTACCCGTCTCAAACGTAGTTCAGAAGCCAGATTACCTTGAAAAGACTCTTTTATACTTTGGATCCCCAGTTCAGTTTGCTGGAGATTCAAGATTGCTTTATATTCTAGAGGTCTAATTAAATAACTCATAATACTTTGTATGTTTAATAATTCTGACAAAGATATAATTAGCTTGTTACATTCTCGTAGTTTAACCCCAAAAATTTGCACGTTGATATAATATTCTTTCTTATTACTGCACTATGAATAATTCGTGATTTCTCAAAAAAACTGATAGTCAGACGAGATTTTATTGCGAGGGAATATATATTGACTATTGACATATAATTGAAAATGGATATCTCATTGTACAAACTAAGAAGTCTTTTTCTGCGATTTTGTCAGAAAACATGACATAACACTTTTCTGATTGAACTTCTTTCTGTCAAAAGATTACTGGAAGAGAGTTTAGCATATCTGGCATTTTGTTTGTTAAATGAATATCGAGCAGTCTGAAAGATTGAATACAACAGAACGGACAGCTTCCAATTGGATATTAATAAATGATTATATACTAGATTATGGGAAAGATTATTGGAATTGACTTAGGAACAACAAACTCATGTGTTGCTGTTTTGGAAGGTAACGAACCAATCGTTATTGCAAACTCAGAAGGTAAACGTACTACTCCTTCTATTGTAGCCTTTATTGAAGGCGGTGAACGTAAAGTCGGAGATCCTGCAAAGCGTCAGGCTATCACTAACCCAAAACGTACTATCTATTCAATTAAACGCTTCATGGGTGAATCATTTGATCAGGTAGCAAAGGAAATCTCACATATGCCATACGATGTTAAGAAAGGTGACAACAATACTCCGCGAGTAGATATTGATGGACGTCTTTTTACTCCGCAGGAGATTTCTGCAATGATTCTTCAGAAAATGAAAAAAACAGCTGAAGATTACCTTGGACAAGAAGTAACAGAGGCCGTGATTACAGTGCCTGCATATTTCAGTGACTCACAAAGACAAGCTACTAAAGAAGCTGGTGAGATTGCCGGATTGAAAGTTCGTCGTATCGTCAATGAGCCAACAGCTGCATCTTTGGCTTATGGCTTGGATAAGACACATAAAGATATGAAGATTGCCGTATTTGACTTGGGTGGTGGTACATTTGATATCTCTATCCTGGAATTGGGAGAGGGTGTCTTTGAAGTGAAATCAACCAATGGTGATACTCATCTCGGTGGTGACGACTTTGATCAGGTAATAATTGACTGGTTGGCAGAAGACTTCAAGGCTGAAGAGGGAGTTGACTTACGAAAAGATCCTATGGCATTGCAACGTTTGAAAGAAGCTGCAGAGAAAGCAAAAATAGAGTTGTCAAGCACTACAACTTCAGAAATCAACTTGCCGTATATCATGCCGGTGAATGGAATGCCTAAGCATTTAGTGAAGACTTTAACCCGTGCAAAGTTTGAGGCTTTGGCTGACAAACTGATTCAGTCTACTATTGAACCTTGCCGTAAGGCAATGAAAGATGCCGGTTTGACAAATTCCGATATTGATGAAGTTATTCTTGTCGGTGGTTCAACCCGTATTCCTGCTGTACAGGCAATAGTCGAGAAATTTTTTGGAAAAACCCCTTCTAAGGGAGTGAATCCAGATGAGGTGGTTGCTGTAGGAGCTGCAATTCAGGGAGGCGTTTTATCAGGAGAAGTGAAAGATGTATTGTTGCTTGATGTGACTCCTCTTTCTCTGGGTCTGGAGACATTTGGTGGAGTAATGACAAGATTGATCGAATCAAATACTACTATACCAACTAAAAAGTCAGAGGTCTTCTCAACAGCATCAGACAATCAGCCGAGTGTGCAGATTAATGTTTTGCAAGGTGAACGTCCGTTGGCAAAGGATAATAAGCAGATTGGTGTTTTCAACTTGGATAATTTACCTTCTGCTCCTCGCGGAGTACCACAGATTGAAGTTACTTTTGATATTGATGCTAATGGTATTCTGAAGGTTTCAGCAAAGGATAAAGCTACAGGTAAGGAACAAAGTATCCGTATTGAAGCCTCCTCTGGCTTGACAGATGCAGAAATAAAGCGTATGAAAGATGAGGCTACTGCTAATGCGGATGCTGACGCTAAGGAGAAAGAGAGAATTGAGAAGATTAATCAGGCTGATGGAATGATTTTTCAAACAGAGAAACAGTTAAATGAGTTTGGCGACAAACTTCCAGCTGATAAGAAGGCTCCTATTGATGCTGCTCTTGCTAAATTAAAAGAGGCTCACAAGGCTCAGGATATTTCTGCAATAGATGCTGCAATGGCTGAACTAAACAATGTATTCCATGCTGCAAGTCAGGAAATGTATAATGCTCAGGGTGCAGGAGCTTCTCAACAACCAGGTGCTCAACAACAGTCAGAAGGACCTGATTCTTCTTCCAATGGAGGAGACAATGTGACAGATGTGGATTTTGAAGAGGTAAAATAAAAGATTATCAGATTTCCTTTTATAGATAAAGAAGGGGCTGTCTCAGACGAGACAGCCCCTTCTTTATTTGGACGAAGAAACGATTTAGTATTATCTCATCCGTATGTTTTTGGGTAAAATTAGTTGTTTTCGCTTGGTCTGAGAGGTAGAGTAAACCAGAAAGTAGAACCTTCGCCTAATGTCGAGAAAACACCAATTGTGCCACCCATATGTAATATAATACTCTTGCAAAGTGGGAGACCAAGTCCAGATCCTTGCACAAAAGGATCAATCTTCTCAAAACGATTGAAAATGATAGATTGTTTATCTTTCTCAACACCAATACCGGTATCCTTAATAAAGAAAAGATACTGACCTTTAGCCGTTTGCCTGAAGCTGAGTACTATTGAACCGGATTCAGTGAATTTTGCTGCATTTGAAATCAAGTTTTGGAAAACTTGGCGTAGATGATCAGCATCTGTATACATAAGGCAATCTTCAATTTGGTTTTCACAAGAGATAGTAATTGGTTTATCTCCAATTTGTTCCTTTGCATATTCGACCAAGTTCTTAAAAAGCATCTGTAACTCAACTTCTGTATAATTGAATTTGGCTGTTCCTGCATCAATCTTTGCCAGCTCAAGAATGCTACTGATCATATGCATCAGGAGCTCGTTGTTCTTGTGTATTAGCTCACCGTATAAAACTTTCTCTGACTGATCATCTGTAATGGTTAGTACATTTGAGAAACCTACAATTGCATTTAGTGGCGTTCTGATCTCATGACTTATGTTGGCAAGAAAAATATCCTTATCTTTATTTGCTTTTTCTGCTTCATCTTTTGCTTTGTCCAATGCAATCTCACTCTCTTTCTGTTCATCAATATTCATTGATACTCCGACGGCCATTGCTTTATTTTCTTTTTTGTTGTACTCCATAAGGAATATGTCTATATGGACCCAGTGGTATCTACCGTCTTTGTATAAGATACGAATATCTTTTCGTAGCGGAGTGGTATCTCCATTTCGCATGTTTTCTCTATGTTTCAGAATGTCGTCTCTGTCTTGTTCCAATACATTTGCATAAACGGGCAGCTTATTGATAGTTTGAGTGTCATTCATATTATTAAACCATGATCTGGTTGACATTCCCTGCTCGGTATAAAGATCGTAAAAGCCAATACCAACATTAGAAGAGTTTGACACAAAGTGGAAAAGGCTTTCGAAGCGTTAAGTTTCTTCACGTTCTTTGAATAGTTTCGACTGGTCAACAAGAATCACGATAAAACCATTTGGCTGTCCATGCTCATCTTTGATATGACTCACTAAAATCTGCAGGAATATCTTGTTAGAGAAACTGTATCTAGAGATTAAACCAGAAGGATCCACTATAATTTCGGTATTTATATCTTCATATTTCAAAACGTTGTCTTTCAGAGAACTTGGTATGTATTTGGATTGAAAGAAATTGTCGCTCAGTATTGCTCCCACCGAATCGTCTTTAGCAATCTTCATTTGACAAAGTCCTTCTTTATCGAAAATATAAAGGCTCATCGAGGCATTTGTGTAAATATCCTTCAAATCATCATACATTTTTATATACCTGTGATATAATCTTTCCTTCTCTTTCGCATAATAGCGGTTGCGAATGATATGAAAAGATGCCACCAATATGAGTATGAGAAAACCGAGAGTAACTAATAACTCTGTTTCATATTGTTTGAAGAAAGTGGGCTGTACATTAATATAGATTACATTGTCGAGAGTTTTTGCTTTTTTTGTCAGTTCGAAAGTCCTTACAGCCAAATCGTTCAATTGAATGTTCCCTTTTCTAACTGTATCGAAAGGAATTTTGCTTGGAGCTTCTCCTCCTAGAACCCTACTGATAATGTCGGATGTTCTAATAGCACATTCATCAAGAGAATAGTTAAAACTTCCTATATTTCTCAGTGCAGATTTTCTTTCTGTCAAAGAAAAGAGAGGTGCTTTGAATTTATAAATGAAAATAGAGTCAAGATTGTTATCACCGAGAATACTATATGATCCACTAAAATTCAAGGAATTGGTAATGAAGACTTTGTTTGTAGTAGAATTCTTTGAAGACATTAGGAGGCTATCTGTATTATAGGGAGTCAGATAGACTGCTTTGAACTTTATATCAGGAGCTAATTGTTTCAATTCCTGACGAATTTTACGTTCCACATAGGCCGATCTTGGATAGTATGCGTCGATATATGAAATTTCTTTCAGGTCAGGGTAGAAGACTTGAATCATTTCAAGAGATTTTCTGATATTCGAAGGTTCTATCACAGCTGTTAGATTCAGTTTGTCTTTCTTACCTTTAGAACTTGTGAAGAAAGCTGCATCTTTCAGTGATATTAAAGATTTATAATTTAAATTTTTGCCCGGGACGAATGCTTCACTACTGATAGAGTCACTTGTGCAACAAGCAATCACAGGAATAGAACCCCAGTCTCCGATTGAGTCTTCAAGAGTACGGAAATTTTGAAGAATTTCATCCCCTATAAAGATCATTAATAGTGGTTTCTGGTATTCTTTCTTAAAGGGCGAAGATAAACGTTTGTAATCATCTCTTTCTATAGTGCTATCACTGCTTGTGCCAACTTGAAAGGCAGAGCGGAATGAGGCAATTAGTGAAGGTTCATCACTAATCTTATCGATACTCAAGTAGCTAATTACGGTTCTTAGTGAAGGGAAATTAGCATAAACTTGATTCTCAATCTTCTTAGCTAGCGATGTGGACCATGAAATATCGCTGCTGAACGAGCTAATAATCAATATATAATTGCTATCCGCATATTCCTGAGTGTTGAGATCAAACTTATCAGACTGTTGTGCATATCCTGGCTGTATACAGAATAAAAGAAGAAATAAGAATCTAATCGTTTTCATATATTGCCTCCTTTCATCCATCTTTCTATTGTCTTAAAAACTTCATCCTTCTTGTAAGGATGACAAATAACATCATTAAACCCTTTCTTTAGCAGATCATCTGAATCAGAAATATTTTCAACATCAATCGTTGCTATGATGGGTAGATTATTTGCTATATTACGTATGGCAGCAGCGGCCTCATAACCAGTGGCCAACGGCATAACCAAATCCATAAAGATCATATCTGGTATATCATTCAGGAATAATTCAATCACTTCTTCACCATTTGTTGCATATGTTAATTCATAGTTACCACACATAATCTCTTTGAGTTCATTGTAAAGCATTTCCTCATCTTCAGCAACAAGAATCTTTATTTTTTTCCTCAGGATTTCGTTCGTTTCTTTGTTCGCCGTGTCATACTTAGACTCTTCTTTAGATTGTTTCATCTGAATCTCTGCGATTTTAACATCACGATTACAAGGAATAATACACCAAAAGGTTGATCCTCCGCCTTCGACAGAATCCACCCCTATTTCTCCATCTAGGTGTGTGACGATTGATTTGGAAATTGAAAGCCCAAGTCCATTTCCTTTTATTCCATGCTCCAATACAACAAATCGATTAAATACTTTCTTACATCCTTCTTCAGATATTCCTATTCCGGTGTCAGAAACATAGATCTTAATCATGTCATCAATCAGATAATATCCGATAGTAATTTCACCTGCTTTGGTAAATTTCAATGCATTTGTAACAAAGTTACTTATCACCTGTTTGAGACGCATCTTGTCAGTAATTATAATGCATTTCTCTTCCGGCTTTTCAAAAGTGACTTTAAGATTATTCTTTGCACCCTCCATCTGACAATACAATACCAAGTCATTGAGAAGGAAGTTTATGTCGGTCTCCGAATAAGTAGGTTTGTTGACTTCCGATTCAACACGTGCCAATTCGATAATATCTTCGACTAATCCGAGTAGTGAGGCGTTATTATATTCAATATGTTGCATTAGTTCTTCCTTTTCTTTAGCATCTTCTGTCTCAATAAGCATGTCAGAAAAACCGATGATAGCATTCAAAGGAGTACGAATTTCATGGCTCATATTAGCAATAAATGCACTTTTCAACAAGTCAGATTCCTGAGCTTTTTTCATTTCCTGTTCAAGTCTGTATTCCCGATCTTTCTGTTCGTCAATATTTACACAAGTTTCAGCAATCATGATTCTTCCTTCGCTAGGTGAGTATGCCATGACATATATCGCATAATTGAGCCAGTGTTTTTCACCATTAGCATTGCGAACCTGAATATTTCTGTTAAAATTATTATTTATTCCCCGACGAGCTTCCTCTAGAAATAGTTGTATTTCACGACGATCTTTTACATCTATTGAAGCCAAAGGATCTTTGAATCCGTCTTCTTCTGTAAGATTGAGGTTATTATACCATGTCTTTGTAGCAAATCCTTTTTTGTCAATCAGGTTGTATTCTGCAACACCCATGTTGGATGCTTTCATTGCATATTCAAATATTGTGCGGAAAGATTGGTTTTTTATTCTTTCTTGATTGAGTGCACGACTCTCAATCAGTATCAATATAATTTCAAGGGTATTATTCTGTTCCTTAGATTTAATATCTTTTGAGGTTAAGTAATAACGGATGATTAGTCGTTGTTCTTCATTTAACTTAAGATCTACAGGTTCCATGTTACGAATTGCTTTTTTATGCTCTTCTGTTAAGAAGTTTGCATCAAATAAACACATTTCCCCGTCGGATATAGTTTCTTTAAGAGAAATGTTACGTTTAGCTTCACCATTCTTTCTCAGTAATTTACCATCTGAATCAAAGAAAAATAGAGCAACAGGCATGATTTCAGATGCCATAAGGAACTCTTCATACAGATTCTTTTTTTTGTTGAACAGAAGAATCATCCTTTTCTTGAACCGGATTGCGTTTCGACTGATAAAGTACCATGATATCACGATAATAAAGACAAGAATAAAAATTGCAATTTCGTTTTGTCTCCTTTCTAAGAAAGTGGGTGGATAATTATAGTACGCAGCTTTGGGAATCCTTGTGTCTAAGTTATAGTTCTCCATAGCTGAGATGTTAATCCGTGGGGTAGAATCTATAACCGTCTTAAAAGGAATCTGACGCGGATCTTCTCCATTATCGATTCTCATTATTATTTCCATTACTGAGTCTGTATAACT
The DNA here is from genome assembly GCA_963677415.2 of Bacteroidales bacterium. GTDB lineage: Bacteria > Bacteroidota > Bacteroidia > Bacteroidales > JAQUTK01 > JAQUTK01. The sequence continues at coordinate 21,105 of CAXXFJ010000038.1, forward strand.
CTTATAAGTCGGGTAGCATCCTCCAATAGTTCTGTTATCTTGAAGAATGCGTTCATTTATCAAAAAGAGAGGATTCAGTTTGGTGTTTCTTTGAATGGAATCAAAGAATTGGCGGTGCATTTGATACCAAAGGTTAACCAAAACTCCGCGTTTAGGATTAAAGAGGGGTAAGGTGGTTGAACTATTTTTTACGTCCTTTTTATCCTCTTTGTTGACTGTCAGACGAAGTTCGGGGAAATCAGCTTGAATTGTTTTCCTAAGTTTATTCTCAAGATAAGTATCTGTGTATGTTCCGGTAGTAATAAAAACGACTTCTTCCATTTGCGGAAGAGTTCTTTTCATCAGAGAGATAGTTTGTCTTGTATTATATTGTTCAAAGACACCCGTTGCGAGTCTGGTTCTTAGAGAGTCAGCAGTAGGAATCATCAGATTATCATCTATCTTCCTGGAGGTAAAAAACGCTGCCAAATTGGATGTAATATCTTCGTGTACACAGCAAAGTATGACGTTAGTTTTATTGAAACTGTGCAATCTCATGACACGGTATGTCATCCAAGCTTCATCTCCAATAAGAATTAATATTTTGGGATTAACCAGATATTGTACACATAGGCTTCGCATAGAGTAGCGAAAACTCATGATAGAAGTCAATGTGTTCATCTGTGCGTAGTTGATGATAACGGCTCTTGAAGAATCCTTCTTTAGAATCCGACGTTTTATCTCTTCAGAAATATTTCTACCTTGTTCATCAAACTGAGTATAAGAATTGATGATTAGAATGGAGTTCTCTTGTCGTTCTTGATTCGTTGCCGGAGTTTGGGCAGAAGAAACCTCAAGCAAGAGAGTTAGGAATGCAATCAGTATTCCTCCCCGAAAATATAGATATTTCCAACTATTGCTCATAATATTATTGTTTTTGCTTCTCCAACAGACTCTAGAAATTCAATTTCCACAATTCGGAGCTCGTTTCCTGTCTTTTCACTGCCCGGTGTCTTATATAAATCCAATTCTTGAGGAGCAGCAAGTTCTGTGATTTGTCCAAAAGCATCACTAATTGAGGTTGAACCTTTGAGACGAATTGTCACTGATCGAGTCAATACAGGTTTAACGTCAAGGTGAACATATCCAAGACTTTTTTCTGTATTACCACTCCATATAAGTTCTTTGTCAGCATAAATCTCTATTGGATAACTACGCATACGCCAGCCGGTGAGTTTCAGGCATATTTCATCTATCACAGATTGGCGGCTCAATGTATAGGTGATCCAGGCAGTGCCCAACTTTCCGTCATTACGCCATTCGCTTAATTCGTTGTCGTCATAGCTGAGCTCTTCTTTTCCGGATTGTACTCCACTTTGAGCAGAACTAATAGGTACCATTTGTTTCGTAGCTTTTAAACGACTCTGTTTTCGGAGTCTCTCCTCTAGTCAATGATACGGGAAGTTTTTCTCCTGGTATCCACTCTGACAATCCATCTTTCCCTTTCACCTTACGAGACGAAAAAGAGAGTTTGTCTGATTTTAATCCCGCTGCAGTGGCTGTCAGACTAATTTTCCCGGGAAGATTAGTCGAGCGTATCAAGACCCTATTTACACCGCATTCAACTGGAAGATCTTTTGAAAGAATATAATTACCTATAATGGCGGTAGTGTCTTTATTCTGAGCAATACCTCCGCGCCATTCTGCCGGTCCTTCCAGTTCGAAATGAATCAACTCATTTGCCAGAGGGCAACGTCGGCCTTTTGCATCGGTTACTTCAATTTCTACCAATACCATATCCGCTCCATCTGCGCACAAACCGGAAGGACTTTCCATCATGCTCAAATGCAGTAGGGCAGGAGCGCCGGCTGTTTCAATCTTGTCACGGCTAACTACATTTCCATCCTTATCATAACTGACAGCTTCCAATACTCCGGATTCCCATTTTACCTGGTCAAAAGTATAGAGAAAACGATAATCTTGTTTGCCGTAGCCCAATGAATGACCATTTACAAATAGTTCAACACGATCTCCACTCGAAACAACATACACAGGCTTGATGGTCCCCGGTTCATAGTTCCATTGGCCGATAATGTGAGTATGTGAATTTTCAACATCTACCCACCCGTCCCACATTACCTGATGTGCGAAGAAGGCATCTTTCTCAATGCGCATAGCATCTGTAACCCCACTACGGCGGTAATTTTCTGCTCCGCGATGATGTGTGTTAGTGTCAGAGAAGACTATTTTAGCTCCTCCCGAGCTGACTCTTGTACCTGTTCCAGGACGTTCACGCCAATAATCAAACCAGCGACGTACCAGCTCGACAGCAAACAGGTCTTGGTTGTGGTTATAATCAGACGCATCTTGCTTGTTGTAGAGTGGACCTTCTCCTTCTTTATGATAGGGATAACTATAAGAATCCCAGTATTTCCTCAATCCTTCATCCCGCGCATATTCCATTGCCCACATAGGCTGGTGCATGCTCTTATTAATATAAAGCATCTCTCCACCATATTCAGCTTCACGGATATCCAGAATCTCTCTCGCACCGATAGCACGTCCACCGAATGGATCGTATAGATCGCGAATTACCTTCATCTCCAGCATATGTTCTTTGCTTATTGATTCATTGCCACATTCATAGAATAAGATGCTTGGATTGTTGCGATTATAGATTATGGCATCGCGCATTCAGATCAGTACGCTGCCGCCATTGATTACCTGAGGCATCTTTTTCAGCGTCACCCGCCGGCATTGCCTGAATCAGTCCCACCCGATCACATGACTCAATATCTTGCTTCCAGGGGTGTTACATGCATCCAACGTATAAAATTGCCATTGCTCTTTACTATCAGGACCGTTAGAGTAATCACTTAGCCAGGCCGGTATCGACAAACCTACACCCGGCCACTCATTACTTGTGCGTTGCGCATATCCTTTTCATTTGCAGTACACGGTCGTTTAGATAGACTTTGCCTTCTTTAAACTCTGTCTTGCGGAATCCTGTACGAGTGGTCACCTCATCTGTAATTTTGCCATTGACCAGTAGACGGGTTTGAACCTTGTAAAGGTATCCATACCCCCAGCTCCAGAAGTGAAGATCTGTTACATCAGCATACCCTTTGATGATTGTTGTTTCCTGAGGCAAGATAGTCATCTCTTCACTTCGGAAAGAATGAACCAACTTATCGTTATTATCCTTAATTAATACTTCATATGTCACTTTTTGAGGCACCTCATACTCATTGCGTATTTGTGATTCGGCATGTATTTGTGCTTTGCCTTCTCTCACATTAAAATGATCTGCATAAATATAAACACCTGTTGTTTTTAGATTACTGTAGAGTGGTAATGTCTGATAGAGTTTGTCTGTGATATGTAGCCAAACGTTTTTAGGAATGCCTCCATAATTGGCATTAAAGTTTTTATTGTTCCACTGCAATTTGGTATTTGAGCTCCGTTCCCTGTAGTCCCAGTTGTTGTCAATCCGTACAGCCAGGATATTCTCGTTGTCAAAGTCTATATAAGGGGTAAGATCCAAACCTACAGCCATAACGCCATTTTCATGAAGACCCAAATAATGACCATTCAGATAAAAGTCTGCACCTTGTCGTACTCCCTCAAATTCCACAAAGACTTTTTTGTTGAGGCATTCTTTGGGCAATCTGAAATGTTTTCTGTACCAGCAGATAGTGTCAGTAAGTTTTTCAATACTCACACTAAAAGCTTCATTCTCATTAAAAGCGCGGGGTAGAGTGATTCTTTTGCCAGTCAGTATCCCGAAAGGCACTATTTTTATAGTCAACTCCATCGTCTATTTGATATAGCCAATCAGAATTGAAATTATATTTGCGACATTCTTTTCCACTCAACAGTGGAAAAGAAGCAAGGTAGAAAGAACAATAAGAGTAAAACTCTTGAAGGGCTCATATCATTAACGTTTTTCTATGGCAAATATAAGCATACATATTCAATAATGTACAAATTAAAAAAATATTCTCTGTAGTTCAAAGTCTTTAAAGAAAAAAACAGAGAAAAAGTATCTGTTTTTATCAGAAATAAGAGTCTGAACGACGTATTTGTATGTTTTGCTGTAAGAAAAGCTGACAGAAGGTATCCTTTGCATGTTATCGCTATAAGATATATTCACAGGAGTGTGTCAAGACTTCAGTGTCTTTGGTTCATTCAGTGCTTCGTCAATTTAGAAGATTCAAATGCGCTACACAAGATAACTTTTCAGAAATAATCTTTTGGAATCTGTGAATCAACCAGAGGAAAAAGTCTTTGTAACAGGGGACATAAATATCCCAACCCAGAAGATAAAATACATCAGAAAGGATGCATTAGTTATCTTCAACCGCAATATAACTATCTTCAACCGCAATATAGCTATTTTGCGGCACAGGATAACTATTCCGTGCTTCAGGACGAATAATGTGTTGGGAAGCGATAAACTTTACTTCCTGAAAAAGCATACATTTCTTCCTGCCAAAGGGCAAAATATATCAAGCAAGAAATGGCGGATATTCATGGCACAGGCGAAAACAATGCCTTTCACACGTTCAGCTATGGCATTGTCTGTAGGATTGCCATCTTATGTCATACTGATTGAGCTGCCTATCTGCTTAAAACCGTTCTACATACAGAGTGCTACAATACTGCGATCCATAATCCATAATCCACAATCAGAATGATGTCTGTACGGAAACATTTGCAGTTTAGTCCTTTTTGAAGAGTCTTAATAATTCACCAACCCAGAGAACGATGGATGTGAAACTGATGATGATGATCCAGTCATTAAGTAATAGGGGGGTGACATTAAACATGTCGCCGCCAATTGTAACGATCACAACTTGTCCCAGAATGATAAATAGTGCGCTGAAAAGAAACCATTTGCTCTTCCAAAGATTGACAAAGGCAGATTGCACAGTTTCAAAAGCTTTCGCATTGAACATGTTCCAGAATTGAAGCATGACAAAGATAGTAAAGAACAAGGAGAGCTCATAGATGGAAAGTCCGTTTTCTACTGGTGTGAAGTTGAAGAAATCACTGAAATAGAGATTCAGATCAAATTGAGTCAATGATGTAATATCCTCATGTTTGAAGTATTGAACGAACCCAAACAGGATGAAAACGAATATTAGCCCCACACCGATTATCCGACGTCCCATCTCATTACTGATGATGTTGTCTGTTGTCTTACGTGGTTTGTCTTTCATTACTCGTTCATTAGGAGGTAAAGAAGCCAATGCCATTGCAGCAAATGTGTCCATAATAAGATTGACCCAAAGCATCTGAGTAATACTTAAAGGAGATTCTGTGCCAAGGAATGCACCTAATAGTACAATGATACAGGCGGCAATATTGATTGTCATCTGGAAAATGACAAACCGCTGGATGTTTCGATATAATGATCGTCCCCACATGACAGCTCTTGAGATACTTGTAAATGAGTTGTCAAGAATTGTGATGTCACTTGCTTCTTTGGCAACGGAAGTACCATCACCCATGGAGAGCCCCTACATGAGCAGCGTTTAATGCTGGCGCATCATTTGTTCCATCACCCGTTACTGCCACAACCTGATTCTTTTTCTGTAATAACTGCACCAAGCGTGATTTATCCATTGGTCTCGCCCGTGACATAATTTTAAGGTCAAGTATGCGATCAGAGAGTTCTTCGTCACTCATTGCTTCAAAATTCGACTCCTGTCATATGATTGCGATCCGTGTCAGTCTCCAACCACAAACCTATTTGTCGACCGATTTCCTTTGCAGTGTTAGGAGTGTCTCCTGTAACAATCTTCACCTGGATTCCTGCATCCAGGCAGGTTTTCACCGCTTCAGGAACATCATCACGAACCGGATCCGAAATGGCAGCGATGCCGAGGTAAGTCAGATGAGAATTGTGAAGTTTGCCGTCGTATAGATATTCTTTATCGTCATCAATGACCTGATAAGCAAATCCCAGGGTACGCATTGCCTGGTTCTGATAACCAATCAACTGGTTATGGATCGTTTCTTTATAATCTTTGGCCGGAACGAGTTTTGCCATCAACCAATATATTCTCAGCATAGGAAAAAACAATCTCCGGAGCACCTTTGACATAGAGGATCTTCTTCTTCAACAAAGGAGAATTGATAAATCGTTGCCATGAATTTTCGTTCGGTGGAAAAGGTGAGTTGTTTGATTACAGGCACTTCGTCTCTGATTTGCATGTAATCAATGTTGTTTTCATATAACCAGAGAAGTAAAGCACCTTCAGTTGGATTGCCTAATGCCTTTACTTTTGAAGGATCAGTAAGATCCAGATAAGCAGTCGAGTTGACAGAAATACCTTCTTTGATCAAGTTGCTCACTTCATCTCCGTTCAGTTTCTGATCCTTCAATCCATAGAAGTTGGTCTTGTAGATTCGCATCTGGTTACGGGTCAGCGTTCCTGTCTTATCTGTACAGATCACTGTCGCAGCCCCCATTGTTTCGCAAGCGTGCATCTTACGTACAAGGGTTGTTGGTCTTAAGCATCCGTTTCATACTCATCGCCAAACTGAGGTGTTACGCTCATCGGAAGTCCTTCCGGAACGGCTACCACGAGGATGGTAACAGCAATCATGATGGTACTTAGCATATGTTCTCCAAATGCACCCCATTCAAAAGTATCACCGCTACTGAAGAAAACAGCCAAACGTCCGACAATGATGAGAGTAGCAATTACATAACTGGCTTTTGTAATCCATCCGGCCAGAGTGTCCAACTGTTTGTTGAGAGGAGTCTTGACGTTTTGATCGATCTGTGACCCTTCATACACTTTACCGTACTCCGTTTATCACCCACTGTCATCACTTTCATTATGCCATGACCATCTATCACAGTGGTACCTTTCATTGCATGGTTTGAAGGATAGGCGGCATCTTCATCAAAGTCAGCTTCAATGATGGTTTTAGCAATCATCGGTTCGCCGGTAAGTGTAGACTCGTTGATTTGAAGTGATATAGTTTCCAAAAGCAGACCATCTGCCGGTACCCTCTTCTCCTGTCTCAAGAATGACAATATCATTGACTACCACTTCCTTTTTAGGTACTTCACATACATTGCCATTACGAATCACCTTTACCATGGTATCGTCATTTACCTGATTGAGAACCTCAAACTTCTTATTCGCGCTCCTTTCAAAAGCAAATCCAACACAAGTTGCAAGAAGTATAGCAATCAATATGCCCAGTGGCTCTAGAAAAACACTTAATCCATCCGGACCTGCGAAGAAATGATACATGGAAATACCAACTGAAAAGAGCAGGGCAACGAGTAGGATAAGTATGATAGGGTCTTTAAACTTCTCAAGAAAAAGTTTCCATATTGATTCCTTTTGTGGTGGAGTGAGTATATTCTCTCCATACTGATTACGACTCTGAACAACTTCTGCGTTTGTTAGACCCTTAAAATGATGCTTTTGTTCCATTTGATAATTTATAATAGTGGAAATTCAGCACAAAGGTATACAATTAGCTGGAACAACAGGAGTGAGCAATATCCTTTTTATTGAGTTACTAAAATCGTTTATTTAAGGAATATCTCTATATTTGTAAGCGTAAATTTATACCAACGTAATTATAAACATGAGGAACAGAGCGAAATTTCTTTTATTCTGTTGTTTCTGTCTGGTTTCTCTGACAGGAAGATGTGAAATATTTCGTGGCGTTACATTGGACGATGGACTTTCAAGTTTATTGGTTAATTCACTATACAAAGATTCCAAGGGTTTTATTTGGGTAGGAACGGATGTATGTCTGGACCGATTTGATGGTGTCTCTTTCAAACACTATTCCTTTGAAAATGGCGATGTTAAGCGCAGAAGAGTCAATGTTATATTAGAAACAAAAGACGGAACTCTTTGGACTGGCAACAACCTTGGACTTTGGAGACTGAACAGGAAAGAAGATCGATTGGAGCGGTTCTTGAGTGATACGATTGATATCCCTGTCTATTCGCTTGCGACAGATAAGTATGGAACGCTATATATTGGTACAGATAAAGGGTTGTACATTCATTCCGAGAAAGCACTTACACATTGGATGCCAGATAGTAATGTCCTTTCTGAAGGGAATAGCATCATTGATATGATTCCCGATGATAATCAAGAAGGATGTGGCTTGCAACTAAAAAAGGGCTATTCCTGTTTTCCCCAACCGAAAGAAAAACACAACGCTTCTTGTTTGAAGGAAAGGAGTCAGGCTTGAATCAATTTACTGGATTAACCAGAATTGGAGAGATACTTTATCTAGGCACCGCAAATGCCGGCGTTGTTTGCTTTGACACCAAGAGTCACTCTTTTTCTCGTTTTACATCTCTTGGGTGTGATATAATTTCAGATATTTCCTCTGATGGAAAAGATCAAGTATATGTGGCTACTGATGGTAACGGAGTGCATTTCCCTTTCTCATTCCACCCAAAAGGTAACCAAATCATATACGTATGATCCACGTAACGCCGCAGGCATTCGTTCAAACTCAGTCTACTCATTGTTGGTTGACAAAGAAGATATTTTATGGATTGGATTCTATCAGGCTGGTTTTGATTATACTCTGTACCAATCTCAATTATTTAAGACGTATACCTTTCCACCGGACTTTGATTCGCACGAATTACCGGTTCGCGCATTCTGTATCTTTGAAGATGAGAAACTAATCGGAACCCGAGAAGGGATGTACTATATCTCTGAAAAGCGAAATGTTGTAAAGCGTTTTGACAAGAGTGTTCTGGGTTCAAATCTCATTCTTTCAATCTGCCATTATAATGACCTTTTCTTTATTGGTACGTATGGTGGAGGGCTCTCTTTGCTGGATGCAAAGAGCCTTTCTGTCAAGCGTCCATTCAGTGAAAGAGTCTTTCAACGGGGGCATATTTTCCATTTTGAAGAAGATAGAGACGGCAATCTATGGATAGCTACCTCTGAAGGGCTGTGTTGTTACCAAAAAGAGACTAAAACAATAACAGCTTATACAAGTTCGAACTCTCAGATTCCTTCAGGGAATGTATATTATGTGTGTTTTGATTCTACAGGTAAAGGGTGGGTTGGTACAGAGAATGGACTTTGCATTGTTGATCCACAGTCTGGTAGTATTCGAACAGATGTTTTCCCCAATGGATTTTGCAACAAAGAGATTATAAAGGTGATAAAAGTGGATAATCACACTAATCTTCTTTTCTTTCCGGATCAGGGGCAACTGTTTTACTCCGACCCAATGATGACGCATTTTGGGCTGTATGAAATAACAAAACAGTTCCAGAACACAACTTTTATATCTATGGAAAGTGACAATCAGGGCAGATACTGGTTTGGGAGTAAAGATGGTATAATGGCTATTGATACTTCAAGGACTGAGTACGAAAGTTTTACCTTTGCTGATGGATTACCAGGATCTGTTTTTAATTCTGATGCAAGTTATAAAGACAGTAATGGCGTCTTGTGGTTTGGTAACGACAAGGGGCTTCTTTATGTAGATCCAACAAAGATGAGTGCTCAGGATACAGCCCCATATCCTATTATTATCACAGAAATTCAAGTGAATGGAAATCCTTTAGATGAATTAGCCTTAAATAAGATCAGGCAAGAAGAACTTCTTATATTAAAGAAAGAAAAGAATAATCTTCTTATTCGATTTAACGATTTGTCCTATTCTTTGGTGTCTGCTTCAGCTTATGAATGTCGGTTGGACGGTGTCAACGATAATTGGGTTGCTTTGTCCGGCAGGAATGAAATATATTATCATGATTTGCCGTCAGGAAAATTTACTTTTCGTGTACGATTGCAAGGGAAACCAGCATCTGAAAAGATCTTAAGAGTGGAGATTGACTATCTATCTGCAGCTTCCCGCACTTGGCTTGTATCTGCATTGCTTCTCTTTTTTCTGTTTTTGGGTACCACATATCTATACCGTAGAAGAAATGGAGATAAGATTGTCTCTTCTGACAAGATCATTGATTCTTCACATAAAGAGGATCGACATGAGGATGAAAAGTATAAACATGTGAGGATTAGCGATGAAGAACGTATTGCCATCTGTGAGAAACTTAATCGTTGCATGAAAGTCGATAAACTCTATATCAATAAAGAGTTGAAAATCTCTGATCTAGCGCAAGCTGTCGGTTGCTCATCACATGCTTTATCATTTGTATTCAATCAGTATTTGAATCAGTCTTATTACGATTATATCAATGCTTTTCGCGTGGAAGAGTTCAAAGTATTGGCGAGTAATCCTGAATATGCCAGGTATACCTTGTCAACTTTGGCCGAGAAATCAGGCTTTAGTTCGCGAGCTTCTTTCTTTCGGTCTTTCAAGAAAGTGACAGGAATTACCCCGAATGAGTATATGCAGAGTCTCTGATAATTATCCCCAATTATTTGAGACTCTTATCTATTTATCATAAAATCAGTGAGTTGGATTTAAATATGTCTAGAATAATGTGTTGAGATGTTTTTGGTGTTTTATTTTCATGTTGTATCTTGTTCAAGATCTATTTTTGTACCCGAACAAAATCAATTTGCTATGGAAAATGAACATAACACTACTCAGTCCTCAAATGTGATAGCGACGGCATATGTTGATTATTATAAGAAGGTTTACAATTATATTGCTTGTCGCATAAACCGTCCTCAAGAAGCGGAAGATCTGGTACAAGATGTATTTTTGCGTTTGCTTGGTTATCAACCGATGATTCAGACGGAAACCGTAAAGTATTTTATCTTTACGATTGCACGTAATATTGTGACTGATTATATCCGGCATTATTATGTCCGACAGCAAGCCGCAGTTTGTCTTTATGAGCAGGCAATAACCTATACGAATGAGACAGAAGAAAAAATATTAACGGCAGATCTGGCAAATATGGAACTTGCAATCCTGGAGAATTTTCCTTCTCAACGAATGAAAATATACAGATTGAGTCGTTATAATGAAAAGTCCGTTGATGAGATTGCTGAAGATCTACAGCTGAGTCCGCGCACTGTGGAAAATCATCTATTTTTAGGTAGAAAGCTAATGCGAACAGCCCTGAGGAAGTGTATCTAATAGTATGAAAGAAGATATGAAAAAAGTTATTTGTTGTTTGTTTATCTGTGCCTCTTTTGTAATGAACGTAGCCGCACAATTAATTACTTATGGGGGTGGCATGACTCATAATGATGATTATACGGTACGTGTCCGTGTGCCTGGAGGCGAATGGAAAGATTTGTTTGAATATACGGTACAGGTAGATATGGATGATGTTCAGAATTCATCGATGGTGCAGTTTGATATGGGCTCAACCGTAGAGGTGATGGTCAAGAAGAACAATGGCACTATTCAGGATGTGGCAATCCGTCCGTTAAGTAAGAAGATAGAATACAAACAACAAGCAAATATCATCACATTCCAACTTGATAACCCACAGTATCTTTCTATAGAGTTTAATGGAGATCGTCTCCATAATCTACACCTTTTTGCCAATCCTTTGGAAACGGAAACGTATACGAAAGCGTCGCAGAACGTACTGTATTTTGGTCCCGGTCAGCACAAGCCCGATGATCTTCCGGGTATTGAGTTTCACATACCTTCCAATACAACCGTTTATCTTGCTCCCGGAGCAATTGTAAAAGCCAAATTGGTTGTAGACAGAGCAGAGAATGTACGTATCATCGGACGTGGTATTATTGATCATCCGCAACGTGGTATTGAAGTGACGCATTCTAAAAATGTGACTATTGATGGTATTACTGTTGTTAATCCGGATCATTATACGATCTATGGTGGAGAAACCAAAGGATTGACGGTTCGCAACTTGAAATCATTCAGCTGTAAAGGATGGAGTGATGGCATAGATTTGATGTCATGTTCGGATGTGTTAATAGACAACGTCTTTATGCGTAACTCTGATGATTGCATTACTGTCTATGGACACCGCTGGGATTATTATGGGGATGTAAAGAACGTGGAAGTACGCAATTCGGTTTTATGGGCAGATGTTGCTCACCCGATAAATATCGGCGGACATGGAAATACAGAGGGAGACGGGGAAGTTATAGAGAATCTGCTGTTCAAGAATATTGATATCCTCGAACAAGATGAGGATGACCGTCTTTATCAAGGTTGTATGGCTTTTGGGGTTGGCGATAAGAATCTGGTTCGCAATGTGACCTTTGATGATATACGAGTAGAGAGTATTCAGGAGGGACAGCTATTTCATATGTGTGTTTTATTTAATTCCAAATACAACACTGCTTCCGGAAGAGGGATTGAGAATGTACTGTTTAAGAACATTATCTACAATGGTTATGGAGAGAATCCATCCGTGATTGAGGGGTATGATGCTACGCATCTTGTGCGAAATATTACCTTTGAGAATGTGGTAATTAACGGGAAGAAGGTCCAATCGTTAAAGGAACTCGGAGCTACAGTAGGAGGCTTTGTGGAGAATATCAAATTTAAATAAAACCGGGTGATCTATCATGAGAAGAAGTGTTTTAACAATTATAATCCTTGCGTCAGTTTCTCTTACAACTTTCGCTCAGACATTGGTTCCCGGAAGCAAACAAGAACTGATTTCGCCGGATGGACGTTACTGCTTTACGTTTAGTCAGAAACAAAATGAAGATGGCACAAAACAGATGTATTATGACCTTTCTTTTAACGGACATATCATTGTTGAAGAGTCTGAGTTAGGTATTCAGATAGAAAATCAGCTATTCGAATCCGCTCTGGCAGTTCCCAATGATACCTGCAAACTATGGTGTGAGAACCTGACGATGAAAGAGGTTGAGCGTTACTCAGTCGATACGATATGGAAACCCCTTTATGGTGAACGTGCTAGAATAACTGATCGTTATAATGCAATGACACTGAAGTTTCAGAAAGGTGCTGATACAGGAGAAATAGAAGGGGGTTATGATAAACGCCGCAGCTATTTTCTGGATATCAAAGTGCGTGCCTATAATGAAGGAGTCGCTTTTTGTTATTTCTTGCCTGAGACTACCAATGGACTTTTCTTGCATATTACCGGCGAACAAACCCAATTCACATTTCCGGAAGGTACGACGGCTTATTATGAGAGATGGGCACAAGGACCTTATGAGTTACTTCCATTAAAAGGATGGAAAGATGAATCCGAACGACCTCTGACTTTAAAACTTGCAAGTGGACAGACAGTCGCGTTGGCCGAGGCATGCATGACAAATTATGCACGTATGAAGTTCAGACTGAGTGATACCAAACCCAATACATTACAGTGCTCATTGTATAGTAGTGTGGATGTGATCTCACCTTATCAGACGCCTTGGCGTGTGATCATGGTGGGTGAGAAAGCTATCGATCTGATCGCTGATAAAGATATAATACTAAATCTGAATCCTCCTTGTGCCATTGAAGATCCATCGTGGATCAAACCCGGAAAGGCTTTCCGCAGCGGACTCAAGCAAACGGAAATGCTAGCAGCAGTGGACTTTGCTGTCGCACGCAATCTGCAGTATGTGCACATGGATTCAGGATGGTATGGTCCGGAGGTGAAGACAAGCTCAGATGCTACGACGGTTGCTGCGACGAAAGATCTGAATATGCGGGAGATAATATCCTATGCGTCTTCTAAAGGAATAGGGGTGTGGATCTATGTCAATCAGCGTGCTTTGTATCAACAATTAGACGAACTTCTTCCGCTCTATAAGAAGTGGGGTATAAAAGGTATTAAGTTTGGATTTGTGCAGATTGGTAACCAGCATTGGACTACATGGTTGCACGATGCCGTAAAGAAATGTGCGGAATATGGACTGATGGTTGATATTCATGATGAATACCGTCCGACAGGATATAGCCGAACCTATCCCAATTTATTGACACAAGAAGGAATCCGCGGTAATGAAGAGATGCCGGATGCAACTCACAACACGATTCTCCCTTTCACCCGATTCCTTGCCGGCCCGGCTGACTATACCATTTGCTATTACAACAACCGCATCAAGAATACGCATGCCCATCAACTGGCTTTATCGGTTGTGTTTTACAGTCCGCTACAGTTCTTCTATTGGTATGACTCACCAGCTCTCTATAAAGGAGAACCGGAAATAGAGTTTTTCGATCAGGTAAAGACTGTTTGGGATGATTCGAAAGTGATTGACGGTGAGATTGGAGAGTATATCATTACTGCCCGTCGGTCAGGAACCGACTGGTTTCTAGGTGCTATAACCAATACAGAAGCTCGTCAGATTAGCGTTCCCACTACTTTTTTGGAAAAAGGAAAGAAGTATCTGGCACATATCTACGAAGATGACGAGAAAGTAGATTCATCTACACATGTACGTGTCTCCACAAAGAATATTAGTGCAGGAGAAACATTGCAATTTGCATTGAAAGCGAGTGGTGGAGTAGCAGTAAGGTTTGAAATAGAAAATAAATGAAGTTTCAGAATGGAATGCTAACTGTTAGCAAGGAACTGACTCCATGGAGTTGTGTGCTGATCCGAGAGTTATAATGAGCTTATTATACTGTTTGATTAATGAATAAAATAGATAACGTTCGGCTAAAGATACAGCTATTCTTGTACTGTATTCTTTTGTGTGGGACACATGCCCTAGCACAAAAGAATTACGTTTCTGAGGTATGGGTCTCTGATCAGGGAGATGGAACATACATCAATCCGGTGCTTCATGCAGATTATTCTGATCCGGATGTATGTGCGGTAGGAAGCGACTTTTACATGACAGCTTCCAGCTTTAATTGTATTCCGGGTCTTCCGATTCTTCATTCCAAAGATCTGGTAAATTGGAAGCTGGTCAATTATGCCTTACAAGTACAGCTGCCTGAGGACTATTATAACATACCCCGACACGGAAAAGGAGTTTGGGCTCCCTCAATTCGTTACCACAAGGACGAGTTTTATATTTTCTGGGGAGACCCTGACTTTGGCATTTATAGAATCAAGGCTAAAGATCCGGCGGGTGAATGGAGCGAACCGCTGCTTGTCAAACCGGGAAAAGGGATGATTGATGTTACTCCTTTGTGGGATGAGGATGGGAGAGTCTACATCGTCAATGCCTGGGCTGGTAGTCGGAGTGGGTTCAATAGTGTTTTGACTGTAACCGAACTGGATCAGAAGTGTGAAAAGGCTATTTCCGATCCTGTGATGGTTTTTGACGGTAATGCGACTCAGAACCATACGGTTGAAGGACCGAAGTTTTACAAACGTAATGGCTATTATTATATTATGGCTCCTGCCGGAGGTGTGGAACAAGGCTGGCAACTAGCCATGCGTTCAAAGGATATCTACGGACCTTATGAGGCAAAAAAAGTGATGGCTCAAGGAAATACGAATATCAATGGTCCGCACCAGGGCGGTTGGGTGGAGACTCAGACCGGTGAATCGTGGTTTGTCAACTTTCAGGATAAAGCGATGTATGGGCGTGTCATTCATCTCAACCCGGTAAAGTGGATAAATGATTGGCCGGTAATAGGAGTGGACAAAGATGGAGATGGGTGCGGTGAACCGGTGAGTAGATATAAAAAGCCCAATGTTGGAACAGTTTATCCCATTGAGACACCTGTCGAAAGTGATGAATTTAATACCCGACAACTCGGTTTGCAGTGGGAGTGGCATGCCAACTATCAGGACAGTTTTGGTTTCCCTTCACAGATGGGCTTTATGCGTATCTATGGTCATACTCTGTCTGACTCATTCATCAACTTCTGGGAAGTGCCGAACCTCTTATTACAAAAGTTCCCGGCGGAAGAGTTTACAGCTACTACAAAATTAAAGGTGTCAGCTCTAGAAGAAGGTGAAAAAGCAGGTTTGATTGTCATGGGGTGGGACTATTCCTATCTGGCATTGGTCAAGAATGGAAATCAATTTGTTTTGGAACAGACAATCTGCAAAGATGCAGAGAAGATGAATCCAGAACAGACTGTTGTACTAGAGTCATTCCCAGCAAAACCTGAGAATAGTGTAGGTCCTTCCATATTCTCTCACACAATATTTATGCGATTAATAGTAAATCAAGGAGGAAGATGTATATTTGCATTCAGTAACGATGGAAAGAAGTTTACTCAAGTAGGGCAGCCTTTTCAGGCACGCCAAGGCAAATGGATCGGGGCAAAAACCGGACTGTTTGCAACCAATCCGAGTGGTACTTCTAAACGTGGTTGGACTGATGTGGATTGGTTCCGTGTAACGAAATAAAATCTTAATTCTAATAAATTGACGAAAATGAAAAACGAAAATGGAGTGATGAAAGCATTACCCGTGTTGTTCGGGTTCTTTGTAATGGGTTTTTGTGATATTGTAGGTATCTCTTCTGATTATGTCCAAGAAGCTTTTGGTTGGTCTAATACTATGACGGGGTTTGTTCCTTCCATGGTGTTTATCTGGTTTCTATTTCTCGGTATTCCCGTTGGTGTGAAGATGAACAAATGGGGGCGCAAGAATACAGTTCTCCTTAGTATGGTGGTTACGGTGGTCGGGATGATTATCCCGTTGGCATACTACAGTAGTGTGACATGTATGGTCGCTTTTGCCTTGCTAGGTATTGGTAATGCAATCCTTCAGGTCTCATTGAATCCATTGCTTAATAATGTAATTACGAATAAGAAGTTATTGACAAGCAGTCTGACCGGCGGACAAGTCGTGAAAGCTGTTTCCTCTTTAGTAGGCCCTTCAATTGTTGTCTTCTCTGCCCAATACTTTGGAGCTGAGAAATGGTATTATTTCTTCCCGATACTGGGCACGATTACAATCATCTCTGCTTTATGGCTCCTCTTTACCCCTATTGCACGGGAAGAACAGGCTAAATCTGAATCAGGTTCTGCTATGAGTGATACTTTTGCATTGTTGAAAGATAATACCATCCTTTTGTTGTTCTTAGGCATTTTCTTTGTGGTAGGAGTCGATGTAGCAACTAACTTTATCAGTTCCAAGTTGTTGATTGCACGTTTTGATTGGTCAAAAGAAGCTGCATCCATAGCTCCTCAGGTCTATTTCTTTAGCCGTACGGTTGGTGCTCTGCTTGGTGCTTTTCTGATGACTAAGATTGCTGCAATGAAGTATTTCAAGGTAAATATTATTGCTTGTATCGCCGTGGTACTGGTCTTAGCTTTTGTTGAAATAGAAATAGTAAATATAGTATGTATCGGTGCGATTGGTTTCCTCGCATCCTGTATTTTCCCGATTATATATTCTATGGCAGTTCAGGCTCGTCCTGAAAAGGCAAACCAGATTTCCGGATTGATGATTACAGCTGTTGCAGGTGGAGGAGCTGTGTCTCCTGCTATTGGTTTTGCTACTGATTCTGTTGGAATGGTAGGTGGTGTCCTTGTTATTCTTGTTTGTGTAATGTATCTTACATATTGTGCATTTGGAGTGAAGATTGCTAAGTAATATCTGTATGAAGAAACTTGTTTTAAGCATTTTATTAGTTCCTTTTTTTGCTTGTTCTTCCGGTCGTATGGAATTAACGAAGGTAGATAGCGCGCTAGACTATTGTGCGTCACAGACCAAACGCACGTTGACTGAACTGCGCGGTGATTCGGCTATCGATTACACCCTTATGCCACGCAATATCATGGACAGTCTGACGCATTGGAGTCTCCGGAAAGCAAGAAAAGAGGAGTGGACCGCAGGTTTTTGGCCGGGTATCTTGTGGTATGATTATGCATACACAAAAGATCCGAAGACTAAAGCTGAGGCCGAAAAGTTTACTGCTTCACTCGGGTTTCTGGCAAATACACCTGCGTATGATCATGATCTAGGTTTTCTTGTCTTCTGTAGTTATGGAAATGGATATCGGTTTACTCAGAATCCTGCATACAAAGAAATCATACTTAAGACAGCTGATACGCTTGCGACTCTTTTTGATCCGAGAGTAGGCACTATCCTCTCATGGCCTCGTGAAGTCAAGAATCGAAATTGGCCACACAATACCATTATGGATAATATGATGAATCTTGAGATGCTTTTTTGGGCATCAAAGAATGGTGGTAGTCATGATCTCTATGACATTGCAGTCTCACATGCAGACAAAACGATGCAATGCCATTTTCGTCCTGATTATACATCCTATCATGTCGCTGTATACGACACGTTGACCGGTAATCTTATCAAAGCAGTGACACATCAAGGCTATTCCGATGAATCAATGTGGGCGAGGGGACAGTCATGGGGGATCTATGGATTTACTGTATGCTATCGGGAGACAAAAGATCCGAAGTATCTGCGTTTTGTTGAAAAAGTGGCAGATGTCTATTTGAAAGATCTGCCTGAAGATGCTATCCCGTATTGGGATTTCAATGATCCGGCAATTCCTAATTCGCCCCGTGATGCATCTGCCGCTTGTGTTACAGCTTCTGCATTATTAGAACTTTCTACTTTGACAAATGATGCAGTGAAAGGAAAAGAATACCGGGATGCAGCTGAAAAGATGCTAGCTTCTCTGAGCTCGGACGCATATCAGAGTAGAGAGAGCAAACCATCATTTCTATTACATTCCACTGGTCACTGGCCCAATCATTCAGAGATAGATGCTTCGATTGTTTATGCTGATTATTATTATATCGAAGCATTACTCCGTTTGAAAGAACTAGAAGAAGCTGAAGCTAAGAAGTAATTGAACAGATGAATATAGAGTTGTTTCTTTATGACTATTCAATATAAAACTGGCTGTCCTTTTATGGCAGCCGGTTTTTTATGTTAGAAGTTCAGGAGAGAGTCTCAATCAGGCTTCTGTTTCTATTTCTTTGTTAGAATTCTTCTTTGCACGATAATACAGTGTTGAACAGTTATTAGGATGGAGGTATTTCCTTATTACCCTCTTCACATCTGCATCTGTTATATTAAGGTATTTGTCAATCTCTGTGAAGATATCTTCGGCCTGCCCGGTCATCTCGGCTCTTGCCATTGATGAGGCTTTGTTCAGATAGCTCATTCGTGAAAACAACGTGTTGGACTCGAAGATATTCTTTACCTTTTCCATTTCGTAATTAGAAATGGGCTCGTCAAGTAGCTTGTAGAGTTCTGCTGTTATCAGCTTGTCAGACTCTTCCAAAGAAATGCCAGGGAGAGGTTTCCCGGTTAGATAAAACAGTCCACAATCAATATTACCAGAAATGTAAGCATCTACCTCACTGAAAGAAGGACTCTTCATGATGAGTTCCTGCTTGAGGCGAGAGGATTTGCCACTAGCGAGCAAGTCTGAAATTAAGTCGAAAGTGTAATAGTCTGGGTCATAATAGTCGCATATATGATAACCCTTGACCAAACAATCACTTGGCACATCCCTTTCGACTTCAAGGAATCGCGGTTCTGTCTGAAGTGGCTCCTTTGGCAGATCACGAACTGGTACATTCCTCTGTTCAATAGGACCAAACCATTTCTCAGCCAGTCGAACTACCTCTTCGAATTCAATATTTCCTGCTACTGCAAGTATCGCATTATTCGGTGCATACCATCTGTAAAAGAAGAATTTTACATCCTCCAGAGTGGCATTCTCAATATGAGAGAGTTCCTTTCCGATCGTACTCCATCGATAAGGATGCTCTTTATAGGCAAGAGGACGAAATAGAAGAGAGATATCTCCATATGGCTCATTCAGATTATTCTCTTTAAACTCTTCACTAACCACTTGTTTCTGAACTCTGAATGATTCTTCCGAAAAAGCCAGCTCAAGCATACGATCTGATTCAAGCCAAAATCCGACTTCAATATTCTGAGCAGGCACAGTAAGATAATAATTAGTTAAGTCATTGGAAGTCCATGCATTATTATTTCCACCAGCGTTTTCTAAAGGTTCATCATAGCTAGGTATATTACTGGACCCCCCAAACATAAGATGTTCGAAGAGATGAGCAAAGCCGGTCTTTTCGGGATCTTCATCTCTTGCTCCTACTTGATAAAGTATATTCAGGGCAACCATTTGTGTACTGGTATCTTTGGTGTGAACGATACGAAGTCCGTTGGCAAGCGTATGCTTTTGTATAGTATACATCTATTACTTGAGGATTGTTATTTTGATGATATGAATGTCTTTCACAGGACGATCAAATTCACCTGTTTCTGCCTGTTGAATTTTATCCACTACATCAAGTCCCTCAATTATTTCACCAAATACTGTGTAGTTTCCATCCAGATGTGGAGATCCTCCAACAGAACTATATGCCTTCTTCTGTTCTGGTGTTATTTCTAATGAATCATTTTCCAGCTCCTTCTCTGTAAGATCTATCAGAGAGTCTTGCAAAGCTTTGATAGCCGTAGTGTCTTGTGCAGCACTTAATTTTACAAATGAGTCTTTATTAGCACGTACAAGTTTACCGAAGACCTCTTCCTTTTTGAGTTTCATTCGTGTCATCACCATGACATCCAGTGTATAATCATTTTGCATAGATCCTGTCACAATATAAAACTGAGAGCCGGAAGAGCTCTTCTCGGGATTTACATCATCTCCCAATCGAGCAGCGCAAAGAGCACCTTTCTTGTGAAAGTGCTTAGGAAAGATAATCTCAGCAGGAATCATATAGCCGGGTCCACCATCACCTAAGCGTTCGCCTTTTTCAGCATTCTTGCTTTTGGGATCACCTGTCTGAACCATAAAGTCTTTGATGACACGGTGAAAAAGCAGGCCATCATAATACCCTTTCTTTACTAGTTTGATTATGTTGTCACGATGGAGTGGGGTATCGTCATAGAGAATTGCTTTCATATTTCCGAGATCAGTCTCGATCAATAACGTCGTGTTTTCGTTTGAGCTGCTCTCTTGTTTTCCATTACAGGAACATAATAGCATAGAAAATGCAGTCAGACAAGCAAATAAATTGAATCTCATACCTTCTTTATTGTTTAATTTGTGCAAAAGTAATAATTCCATCTTGATAAAGAGCATCAATTCAGCTGGAAATGTTTCCCTATTAAATACATGCTATTGGTTTTTTTTGTAATTTTGCCGCACTTTGAGATTTTTATAACATGCATATATCTAGAAACGTATGAAACCTACATTATTTGTATTAGCAGCCGGAATGGGTAGCCGCTACGGCGGTTTGAAACAATTAGACGGATTAGGACCAAATGGAGAAACGATTATGGATTATTCCATATACGATGCAATTCGTGGAGGATTTGGGAAGGTCGTATTTGTAATCCGTCATACTTTTGAAGCAGACTTCCGTGAGAAGATTCTCTCCAAATATGAGTCAAAGATTCCTGTTGAACTGGTTTTCCAAGAGTTGGCTTACTTGCCAAAAGGATTTACTTTAAATCCTGAACGTACGAAACCTTTCGGCACCAATCACGCTTTGCTTATGGGCAAAGAGGTAATTAACGAACCTTTTGCAGTTATCAATGCAGATGATTTCTATGGCAAAGAAAGCTATGCAATCCTTGCTGATGCATTAACAAAGATGGAAGGAAAGGTTAATGAATATTGCATGGTTGGATATCGTTTGGGTAATACACTATCTGAAAGTGGGAGTGTGGCTCGTGGAGTCTGCCAGAAAGATGCAAAAGAGAATCTTACTACAGTTGTTGAACGTACGAAGATTGAACGTAAAGAAGACGGACAAGTTAAATACGAAGAAAACGGCGAATGGACTACTGTTGATGAAAACTCTCCGGTGTCTATGAACATGTGGGGATTCACACCTGATTATTTTACATATTCAGAAAAAGCATTTGTTGAGTTTCTTACAGAGAATGAAAATAATATCAAAGCTGAATTTTTCATTCCTTTGGTCGTGAATAACCTGATAGTTGAAGGTGCGGCTACCTGTAAAGTGCTGGATACTCCATCTAAATGGTTTGGTGTAACGTATGCCGATGACCGCCAGTCTGTAGTTGATAAGATACAGGATTTGATCAATAAAGGAGAATATCCTTCCAAATTATTCTGATTACTTCAATAGATAAAAGCCCTTTTGTCAAAAAAGACAGGAGGGCTTTTTTATTTATGCTCAAAGCAAGATTTTGTTAATTTCCCCGTTTGATAAATACTTTAAAAGTCATCATATTGTATTGTATGGGATTTTTATGTATGTTTGCTGTTCGAATTAATAATTTAAAAGCTACTATCATAACATGAATAAGACTATTCGCTATTGCATGGTTGTACTCTGCTTATCAGTTTGCTCAGGAAGACTTCTTGCACAACCTGTTTCAGATCCGTCTACTCTTGATCCATTTTCTCAAATCAACAACGCTAGTATACAGGTCGTTGATCTCTTGAAACAACGAGCCAATGTTCCTCGTATGATGGAATTGATACCCAATCTCTCTCCTTTTGCCTTATCACAGTTGGATTCAGTTGATGTCATAGAGTCTCATAAGGATACTATATTTATGAATGTTTATTTGCAGAATGCAAGTTACAAAGGTTATAACGGCTTTTGTGTTGTCTATGATAATGGGAAATTGAAAACAATAATGATTGAACCACATGTGGATGACAATGATCCCAACTGGGCAAAGAAAACTGATAGAAACAGATTTGAGTATTCTCTTCGTTCTAGATCATTGAAAATGAATGTCCCAGTTGATAACAGAGAGAGAAATGCCATAAGGTATATACTCACAAAGCAATATGTCAAGACTCCAACTTCAAAAGAAGTTCCTTCTGCAATAGAGAAAGAGGTACCTTTTATGTTGAAAAATAAATAGTTTTAATGAACAGGAAAGGAATTATTTGGCTAAGCTCTCTTTTCTTTAGTTTTGCGTTTCTATCGTGTTCGACGCAAAAGAAAAGTGTATCAATCAATAGACTTAATACCACTTCTTTGGAGGTGTTGAATATAATTTACAAGGTAAATACTTATTGGCAGATTAATAATCCGAAGCCCGGACGGGCTTTCTGGGATAATGCAGCCTACCACACCGGTAATATGGAGGCGTATGCCATTACTAAAAATGAAACGTACAGGAAATATTCTGAGGCTTGGGCACAGCAGAACCAATGGATGGGTGCTAAGTCTGATGATAAGTCTCAGTGGAAATATAAGTATGGTGAAACCGACGATTTTGTATTGTTTGGAGATCAACAAATTTGTTTCCAGACCTATATAGATTTGTATAACATTGCTCAAGATCCGAAAAAGATTGCCCGTGCAATTGAGGTCATGGAGTATCAAATGTCAACAGACAAGAATGACTATTGGTGGTGGGTAGATGGCCTTTACATGGTCATGCCTGTCATGACGAAACTATATAAGGTTACGGGTAATCAGCTCTATCTTGACAAACTCTATGAATATTTCTCTTACTCAAGAAAATTGATGTGTGATGAGGAGACTGGTCTGTTCTTTAGGGATGCCAAGTATATCTATCCGGCTCATAAATCAGCAAATGGGAAGAAAGACTTTTGGGCTCGCGGTGATGGATGGTTATTTGCAGGGCTTGCAAAAATATTACAAGATATGCCGGATACTTATGTTCATCGTGGAGAATTTATTGCTTTGTATCAGAAGATGGCTGCTACCCTTGCTGACTGTCAGCAACCAGAAGGGTATTGGACCCGGAGCATTATGGATCCTGAGCATGCGCCTGGTGCAGAAACAAGTGGTACCGCGTTCTATATCTACGGATATATGTGGGGCATAAATCATGGCATCTTTGACGAAGACCTCTATCTCCCGGTAGTTGAAAAAGGATGGAGATACCTCGCTAATACCGCACTTCAACCGGATGGAAGAGTTGGATATGTACAGCCGATAGGTGAAAAGGCTATTCCCGGACAGGTCGTTAATGCTTCTTCTACATCCAATTTTGGTGTTGGTGCCTATCTATTGGCAGCCTGCGAAATATATCGGTACCTGGATAAATAGCCAGTTGGTATTTACAATACAAAGAAGGTTCTATGACTGCTTTTCTAAGTCATAGAACCTTCTCTTTTTGTCTTTAAAAAACATCAGGTACTTATGTCGAAAGGATGCCTATGCAATACAACTTTCATCTGTATGAAAAGGGTAATACATACGGTCGTTTTTCTAATGAAAAAGGCTCCTAATGGAGCCTTTCATATGGATATAGAATGGAGAATGATATTCAAGAATACGTTTAGAACTTGCTGTATATAAGATTTAGTCGCAGAGGTCTGTTTGCACAAGTGGATTTCTTAAGACGAACAGCAGCAGGCGTAAACATCGGCTTCACATCTGTCGTGAGACTGGTTGAACTATTAACATTGATTGTTACAGGCACCAGGTACATATCTTGAACGTCTTTGTTGGAATACTCCAATAACTTTGCAATGTTACTGAAGGTGTAGGTTTGATCTGTACTTGAGTAAGTAGCTACATAGGAACTTTTATTGTCAAACAACTCATCATTTTCAAAGAAAGAAGTTAATTCGTTTTCCTTCAGCAAAAGAAGCTTATAGGGTGGAAGGTAACTCATATAATCTTCTGATGAAGGATTTTCTGCAGTAAGAGTTAGTTCCACTGTGTTGAGCTCGTTATTTCCGGTAGAATCTCTGATTGCTTTGATAGGAATGGAAATTTTAGTTATAGCGCCTATTGGAGATTTGATCAAGGTTACAGAATCGGAGCTACTGAATTTATCTTTAAGGTTGGTATGCTTTACCCTATTATTCAAGACCACCTCTTTACTTGTGGCAAATGTTGCAGCGCGTACCACAAGGGAGTCATTCGACTCACTGTAGGGCTGGTTGTAACAGAATTGCATATAGATATCATCTATGTATAAGATGGCTCCATCACCAAAATTTGTTGTGACATAAAGTCCTTTAAAGAAGTTGGTAAAAGCCTCGGTAGATGCGAAATTTGCAGAGTTGTAATTAGTATAGAACTTGTCGATAAGTTTGTTGTCGAGGCGGATTGAAATATATGGACCGTCATAGGAAGTAGTCGATTTTATTGAGTCAGAAACCAAAACATCAGCTGCAACAAAAGTCTTTTGTCCCAAAACGGTTTTCTTATCACAAAAGTCAGCTACATTGGTATTGGAATAATAGTTCTTCTTTTGATTGGTTTGTTTATTGTTCAACTCATAAACTACTATATTCATAGGTGCCAAAGAATCACCAAAGAAGCTGTTATAATACAACTTTAGGATAACAGAATCTGGTTTTGTAATACCCGAAGGCCATGTAAAGGACTTGGTGCAATTGACTTGAGCCATGAAGTCTGCTTTGGTAGTTCCTAGTTCTGGGGTTGTGTACTGACCAAGAAAAGCAGTGTCAGTCTTGATAAACATAGAATCAATAAACACTGTTTGTGATGGTATGTCAAAGACACACGCTTTTACTTCAATCTTATCTCCAGTGGGCTGAAGAGTAAAACCTATTCCATTTTCGTCGTCATTGCAACTAAAAGTAATAAAGGCAATTATAACGACCAATAAATATCTGAATTTCATTGAGCTTATTTTTATAATCCTAAAGATTCACTGTTCCATATACTGTCATAAAACACATTGAAAGCATCAATATTGTTCTCAACAGGTAAATAATTTAGGATATGCTTATTTTTGCTTTTTGCATACTGGACAACAGACTCATTTACATTATCGCTTGATTGTACAACTCCGTCACAGAAGTCGATGGCTAATTTCGAAATTGTCTCGTGGGTTATCTCGCTTTTTATAGATTCGAGGTCATCTTTAGAGATGCCGCTTAAGAGTAGTTTTTCTCTGAAGTTATCATTAAAAGGTTTCTGGAAGGTATCATTATAGAGAGAATATATGATCTTGGAGTTTCTGAAGCAAGGATCATCAGCATACGCTTTTTTGATGTAAAGAGGAGTCAGAGCAGTCATCCAACCCTGGCAGTGGATAATATCTGGTACCCATTTTAGCTTTTTGACTGTTTCCAAGACACCGCGAACATAGAAAATAGAACGTTCGTCATTATCCGGGTACTCAGTCAGGTTATCGTCCATTACCGTATTTTTGCGTTGAAAATAATCTTCATTGTCAATAAAGTAAACTTGCATACGAGCTGATTGGATAGAGGCCACTTTTATTATGAGCGGATGGTCCGAATCATCAATTATCAAGTTCATACCCGAGAGACGGATTACTTCATGCAATTGGTTCCTTCGTTCATTTATACTCCCAAACTTAGGCATGAAAGTTCTTATTTCTTTCCCCTTTTCTTGAATAGCTTGTGGTAAATAGCGGCTGGTCGTTGACAATTCCGTTTCCGGAAGATAAGGAGCAATCTCTTGGGAAATGTATAATACTCTTGTAGCACTCATCTTAATGGATCCTTTCTAGTTACTAATTGAATGCAAAGATATTAAAAAAAGCATTCATTGTCATGTTTTTCTGGCGATTAACAATTCTTAGGTTGTAAATATTGGCTATAATTGCGCTTCTTTTGCTCTTTCTGGAAGGTTTTCTTGTTTTTTCCTTTCCTATTCAGCAATAAATTTGTTGCTTTGCATTCTTTTTTGAAAACAATAATACGAATGAAGAAAATTACGACCATTTCCGAACTGAAGGTTCTTCTTCAAGCAGATCGCGAAAAGAATCTTACTATCGGATTCATACCTACAATGGGTGCTTTGCATGCTGGCCATATTTCCTTGGTAAACAGAAGTGTTACTGAGAATAGTGTTACTGTCGTCAGCGTGTTTGTTAATCCTACACAATTCAATGATAAAAGTGATCTTGAACGATATCCCCGAACTTTGGAAGCAGACATGGCCTTGCTGGATGAGGCTGGGTGCAACATTGTTTTTGCTCCGAGTGTAGAAGAAATGTATCCGGAAAGTGATACACGAGAATTCTCTTTTGCACCTTTGGATCAGGTAATGGAAGGACCTGCACGACCCGGTCATTTCAATGGTGTCGCTCAGATTGTCAGCAAACTGTTTTATGCTGTGGAGCCTGACCGTGCCTATTTCGGGCAGAAAGATTTTCAGCAGGTTGCAATTGTGCGTCTGATGGTAAAACAGTTGAACTTGCCAGTTGAGATTATTTCCTGTCCTACTCTACGTGAAGATAGTGGACTTGCTCTCAGCAGCCGTAATATGCTTCTTTCCGATGATGAAAGAAAAAAAGCAGCAAAGATTTCGCAGACATTATTTAAAAGCACTACCTTTGTTCCAGAAAAGAGTGTGGAGGAAATCAAGGCATTCGTAAACAAAAGTTTGTCTTCCGAGCCGGTCTTCCGGATGGAATACTTTGAGATTGTAGATGGAGATACATTGCAATCTGTTATGAGCTGGAACGATGCCTCTTTCATTGTAGGTTGTATCACTATTTATTGTGGAAAGATACGGCTTATTGATAATATTGTTTATAAAATATAGTCGTTCAAGATTTTAATTATGTTTATTCAAGTACTCAAGTCTAAGATTCATAGAGCAACGGTTACTCAGGCCAATCTTAATTATGTTGGTAGTATAACGATTGATGAGGATCTCATGGATGCTGCGAATCTGATTACTAATGAGAAGGTTCAAATCGTAAATAATAACAATGGTGAACGGTTTGATACGTATATCATAAAAGGTGAACGAGGCTCTGGGACTATCTGTCTAAACGGAGCTGCTGCTCGAAAAGTGCAACCAGGTGATATTGTCATAATTATGGCTTATGCATACATGGATTTTGAAGAGGCGAAAGGCTTCAAACCAACAATCATTCATCCCGATACGGCAACAAACAAACTGATATGATGGTAAAGAGCCTCCAATGTGAGGCTCTTTTTTTGTTTGTTCTGTCTTCTTTCCCGTTAATATCTGTATCTTTATAGTGTAATATTATCTCTTTTGGTACATTTGCACCTCTAGTTCATAATAGATAATAGCAAAAGAGAAATGCGTCATATTTTCTTGGTTATATTTTTTAGTTTGTTTTCTTTTTTATCAGATGCTCAAATCAATACCGACCGGGTTCTTTCCATTGGTCGCAATGCTCTCTATTTTGAGGATTATGTCCTCTCTATCCAGTATTTCAATCAAGTGATTCAGGCTAAGCCATATCTCTATGAACCTTATTATTATAGAGGTATTGCAAAGGTATTACTCGAGGATTTTCAAGGAGCAGAAGATGATTGCAGCTTGGCTCTTGAACGAAATCCATTTGTGGTTGGTATCTACTCTTGTCGAGGGTATGCCCGGCAACAATTAGGTGATTATGCCGGTGCAATTGCCGACTTTACAAAAGGGCTGGAATATGATCCTGTCAATAATCAGCTATGGATGAACAAAGGTATAGCGTATGCTCAAAACAAAGAATTTGACAAAGCAGAAAAAGAGTTCTCACATCTGATCTCCAGGCAGCCCAATTATGTTCCAGCTTATTTGAATCGAGGTGCAATGAATTTAGAAAAACAAGATACGGTTGCGGCATTGCAAGATCTTGATACAGTACTCAAAATGGATAAGTTTTCATCAAGGGCCTACGGAATACGTGCAGTTATCTTTTCTAAACGGGGTGATTTCCCTTCGGCACTGATTGATTTGAACGAAGCTATTCGACTTGATCCAAAGAACACCGACTTTTATATCAATCGCGGTATCGTACGCTACCGAATGAATGATTTGCGTGGTACAATGAATGATTATAACAAGGCGTTAGATTTGGATCCGTCCAACCTGATAGCTCTTTTTAACCGTGGGCTTCTTCGCTCGATGGTGGGTGATGATAATAGGGCAATCGAGGACTTTGATCGGGTGATTCGTTTTGAGCCGGATAATTATATGGCGATTTTTAATCGCGCTTTGTTGCGTTCTCAGACAGGTGATCAAACCGGAGCAATAGAAGATCTATCGACAGTGTTGACAACGTATGTAGATTTTGTGCCTGCCTATTACGCAAGGTCAGAGGCGCGAAGAAAAAAGAATGATATCAAGGGGGCAGAAATTGATTTTTCAACGGCAATGACTCTGGAAATGAACAGGGGAAAGAATGCCGAAAAGGATAAAGCCAATTCTGAAGAGGATGATACGGAAGATAAAGTGCGTGTAAACTCAGACAAGAATATCAGTAAGTTTAACCGCTTAGTGGTTGCTGATCCCGAAGATGAAAGCAAACGAAACTACACCAACGAGTATCGGGGACGCGTTCAAAATCGAAATACTTCTATTGAATTACAATCTCAATATTTTTTCTCATGGTATAAAAAAGAGAACGATTTGCGTCAAGCCTCTCATTATATCGGTATAGTGGAAGATATCAATAAAAATCATTCCATGAATAATTATCTATTGTTGACAAATAAAGATGTGACATTAACTTCCGAACAAGTTTCAGAAAGATTCTCTTCCATTGATTATTACTCAAAACGTATAGGAGAGGACAGTGTTGATATCTCAGCATATATGGGTAGATCCGTTGATTTTATGCTGATTCAGGACATGAAAAGTGCTTTGGAAGATTGTAATATACTTGTGCGAATTAATCCTTCTTATTTGCCTGTATATATGAATAGGGCTTTAATTCTTTCAAAAGAACTTGAATATGCGAATGCTCTAAAGGAAAATGAAGAAGAGGAAAAGGCGGCCAGTACTCTTCAGTCGTTTGATGTTTACGGAATCAAAGGGGCGAAGATCTCTTCTTCAAGAAGTAAAGTGCAGGTGTCAGAGTTTCAGAATGTCAGTGCAGAACGATGGAAGATAATTGCAGATTATGACAAAGTTATATCGCTTGATCCGAAGTTTGGAGCAGCTTATTATAACAGAGCCAATATCTATTCCAGCTTAAAAGAATACCAACATGCCATTGATGATTATTCACGTGCAATCGAAATGGAACCTGATTTTGCGGAGGCTTATTTCAATCGTGGATTGACTCGTATCTTGGCAGGTAAGGATAAGGAAGGAATTTCAGATCTGAGTAAAGCAGGTGAATTGGGTATTCCGGAAGCTTATAACATAATAAAGCGCTATTCGGAATAAAATAGAATCAATTATTGCTCATAAAACGAATAAATGTTACTTTTGCAAGTTATTAAAAAGAAATAGACTATGATACAAATAAAATTTCCTGATCAGTCAGTTCGAGAATATCCCGAAGGCATTACCGGCTTGGAGATCGCTGAGAGTATTAGTTCTCGTTTGGCTCAGGATGTATTAGCTGTTGGTGTTAATGGAGAGACGATTGATTTGACTCGCCCGATAACATCTGATGCAGATGTTGTCCTTTATAAATGGGATGACAAGGAAGGGAAACATGCTTTCTGGCACACTTCTGCCCATTTGATGGCAGAAGCTTTGCAAGAATTATATCCTGGTATTCAGTTTGGAATAGGTCCGGCTATTGAGAACGGGTTCTATTATGATGTTGATCCGGGTGAGGCTGTAATTAAAGAGATGGATCTTTCTGCCATTGAGGCTAAGATTCTTGAACTTTCAGGTAAGAAAGAGGCAATATTACGTAAAGATATTTCAAAGAGTGAGGCTTTATCCTATTTCGGAGAAAGAGGTGAGACGTATAAGATTGAATTGATCAATGATCTGGTAGATGGAACGATTTCTACTTATACACAAGGCCGTTTTACTGATCTTTGTCGTGGTCCGCATATTCCAACTACAGCTCCAATTAAGGCAGTAAAACTGACCAGTGTTGCAGGTGCTTATTGGAGAGGAGATGAAAAACGTAAAATGCTAACTCGTATCTATGGTATCACTTTCCCGAAAAAGAAAATGCTGGATGAATATCTGGTCTTGTTAGAAGAAGCCAAGAAACGTGACCATCGCAAGATTGGTAAGGAAATGGAGCTTTTCGCCTTTTCGGAGAAGGTGGGGAAGGGGCTTCCGTTATGGTTACCCAAAGGCACCGCCTTGCGTCTTAGTTTGGAAGACTTTCTGAAGAGGATTCAGAAACGTTTTGGATACCAGCAGGTAATTACTCCGCATATCGGACAAAAAGAATTGTATGTGACTTCAGGTCACTATGCTAAATACGGGAAAGACTCGTTTCAACCCATTCATACTCCTGAAGAAGGAGAAGAGTATTTGTTGAAACCAATGAATTGCCCTCACCACTGTGAGATTTACAAATGCTTTCCTCGTTCTTACAAAGAACTGCCTTTACGTCTTGCTGAGTTCGGAACGGTATATCGTTACGAGCAGAGTGGTGAGCTGCACGGTTTGACGCGTGTGAGAAGCTTTACGCAGGATGACGCACATATCTTCTGTAGTCCTGATCAGGTGAAAGATGAGTTTCTGAAAGTAATGGATATTATCTTTATCATCTTCAAAGCTTTAGACTTTCAAAACTTTGAAGCTCAGATCTCTTTACGTGATCCGAATGATAAGAACAAATACATTGGGAGTGATGATAATTGGGAGAAGTCTGAACGTGCCATAGTGGAAGCTTGTGCCGAGAAAGGACTAAAAGCGACTGTTGAATTAGGAGAAGCTGCTTTCTATGGTCCTAAACTTGATTTTATGGTAAGAGATGCTATCGGTAGAAAATGGCAGTTGGGTACCATACAGGTTGATTACAATTTGCCGGAGCGTTTCGAACTTGAATATACAGGTGCTGATAATCAGAAGCACCGCCCAGTAATGATTCACCGTGCTCCGTTTGGCTCCATGGAGCGTTTTGTGGCTGTGCTTATTGAACACACAGGCGGAAAATTTCCTTTGTGGCTGACACCGGATCAGGCCGTTATTCTTCCTATTAGTGAGAAGTTTAATGATTATGCTGAATCTGTTGCTAAGATCTTGAATCGAAATAATATTCGCACTATTGTTGATGACAGAAATGAGAAGATTGGACGTAAGATTAGGGATAATGAATTAAAAAGGATTCCCTATTTGTTGGTAGTTGGAGAGAAAGAAGTACAAAATGATGAGGTTTCAGTAAGAAAACAGGGTGAAGGTGATAAAGGTTCAATGAAAATTATTAACTTTGCCGCTCTTTTGAATGACGAAGTTGAGAAAATGGTTAATCAGTTCAATGATTGATTGGACAAATAAATAATTAAAAGTAGGAGAATAGAATTTTTGAGAATGAAAGAAGACCTCAAAGTGCAGTTTCGGATTAATGAAGGAATCCGTGCCAAAGAAGTTCGTGTTGTAGGTGAAAATATTGAACAAGGAGTTTATTCTGTTCGTGAAGCTCTTCGTTTGGCTGAAGAACATGGACTCGACTTGGTGGAAATCTCGCCAACGGCCGATCCTCCTGTTTGTAGGATTGTTGATTACCAAAAATTCTTATATCAATACAAGAAGCGTCAGAAAGAGCAGAAAGCCAAATCTGTAAAGGTTATAGTTAAAGAAATCCGTTTTGGTCCTCAGACAGATGATCATGATTATAATTTCAAATTGAAGCATGCAAAAGGTTTTTTAGATGAAGGAGCGAAGATAAAAGCCTTTGTGTTTTTTAAAGGTAGGTCAATTTTGTTCAAAGAACAGGGTGAGGTTTTACTTCTTCGGTTTGCCAATGATTTGGAAGAGTATGGAAAGGTAGATCAAATGCCTGTTTTGGAAGGAAAGAGAATGATTATATTCATTTCTCCTAAAAAAAGAGCTGGCGTCCCCGTATTAAAACCGAAGATTGATGCTCCGAAACAGGGATCTGCAAAATCAGCAACTCCGAAGTCGGATGTTCCGAAGTTAGATACCCCAAAAGTGGAAGTTGAAACTCAAGAAGGTGAGAAAAAATAAAATAACGTCCGGACGATGAGAATCGCACGTAGGATAATACTAACAAACAAATAAAATTTACTGTAAAATGCCAAAATTGAAGACTATCTCCGGTGCTAAAAAGAGATTCTCTCTTACCGGAACAGGAAAAATCAAAAGAAAGCACGCTTTCAAAAGTCATATTTTGACTAAGAAATCGACAAAGAGAAAAAGAAATCTGACTGGATTTACAATCCTAGACAAAACTAATTTGAAAAGCGTCAAAGAGATGCTATCAATGAAGTGATTCAGAATGGATTTTTAAAAAAGCGAGTTTAACAAAAGATTTATTAACCGAATGTATTAGCAGTGAAGTTCACTTACAAAGAAATAGTGACGCTAACATTCAAAAATTGATTAATTATGCCAAGATCAGTAAATCACGTTGCTTCGAAAGCAAGAAGAAAGAAAATCTTAAAACTCACCAGAGGCTACTTTGGTGCAAGAAAGAATGTGTGGACCGTTGCTAAAAACACTTGGGAAAAGGGTTTAACGTACGCGTTCCGCGACCGTAGAAATAAGAAACGTACCTTCCGTGCATTGTGGATTCAGCGTATCAATGCTGCTGCTCGTCTGGAAGGAATGTCGTATTCCAAATTGATGGGTGCATTACACAAATCAGGTATTGAAATCAACCGTAAAGTTCTTGCCGATATGGCAATGAATCATCCGGAAGCTTTCAAAGCAATCGTAGACAAAGTTAAATAAGGTTGCAGCGATATAGCAAAAAGGGTTGTCCTATTCAGGGCAACCCTTTTTTTGTTTATCTTTGGCATTTATTATTAATGAATACAAGAGTGTTATGGATGAATTACTCCCCGTCATAAGTGGTGAACAACTTTCTTCGGCTGCTGAGCAGGGAATGGATGAGTTTATCTCCATTTTTACGAATGCTTATCTTGAGATGATTCATGATGATCTGACAAATGAAAGCATGCAAATATTAAATGGTCATCAAAATACATTGGTAGCCTATCATTATTTTACCCAAGAGATTCAAATTGGTGGTTTCGTCCAGTTGATCCAAAATGGATATGGGGCTTATATCTTTGATAACCCTTTTGCAAAAGCGATGCGACTCTTTGGTGCAAAAGAGCTCTCCAAGTTGATTTATAAAGCCAAGAAGGTTTATGATGAGCATCGCAAGAAGCTTGAAAGGGAGACTACGGAAGAAGAGTTTATGGCAATGTATGAAGAATTTGAAGTCTTTGACGATTTGGAAGAAGAATATTTTGAAATTGAAGAAGAATCCACCGCAGCCATTGCTCATTTTATTGATGAAAATCTGGAATTGTTTGCAACGATTACAAAATAAGAGTATTACTACAACTAACACTATCAAACATGAAAACCGTTTTACGCACGCTCTCCCTCTTTCTTGTCGTTTCTTTGGCAACGACTTATTCCTTTGCCACTGATTTATTTTCGCCAGTCGATTATGTAAACCCTTTGATGGGAACGCAATCTACGGTGGCTCTCTCAGCAGGAAACACCTATCCGGCTATTGCCCGTCCATGGGGTATGAACTTCTGGATGCCTCAGACTGGTACTATGGGCAACGGTTGGGCTTATGTCTATACAGATAACAAAATACGTGGATTCAAACAGACACACCAACCAAGTCCCTGGATCAACGATTATGGTCAATTTTCGTTGATGCCGGTTACAGGCAAACCTTTATTTCTGGAAAATGAACGAGCTAGCTGGTTTTCTCATAAGTCAGAGCAAGCTTTGCCCTATTATTATAAAGTCTATCTGGCTGATTATGATGTTACGACCGAGATAACACCCACAGAGCGTTCTGCAATGTTTCGTTTTACATTTCCTGAAACTGATGATGCATATGTCGTTATCGATGCTTTTGACCGTGGGTCTTCTATACAGATACTCCCCGAGCAGAAAAAGATTATTGGTTACACGACAAGAAATAGTGGAGGAGTGCCTAGTAACTTCCGTAATTACTTTGTGGTTGAGTTTGACAAACCGTTTGAGGTTACTTATACCTTCAATGGCAAGGACTTGAAAAAAGAACTCACTCAGAAAGATGATCATGTTGGTGCAGTTATTGGTTTTAAGACAAAACGTGGTGAGGTTGTTCATGCACGAGTATCCTCTTCTTTTATTAGCGATCAGCAAGCCCTTCAAAACCTGAAAGAACTTGGTAATGATAGTTTTGATACAGTCAAAGAAAAAGGGAAAGTGGCATGGAACGATGTTTTGCAACGTATTAAGGTAGAAGGTGGAACCGTTGACCAGTATCGCACTTTTTACTCCTGTCTTTATCGTTCTCTTCTTTTTCCACGCATGTTTTATGAGGTTGATACTTCAGGAAAGATCGTTCATTACAGTCCTTACAATGGACAAGTTTTACCCGGTTATCTTTTTACTGATTCAGGCTTCTGGGATACTTTCCGTTGTCTTTTCCCTTTTCTCAATCTGATGTACCCTTCAGTTAATCAGAAGATTCAGGAAGGGCTGATCAATACCTATAAGGAAAGTGGCTTTTTCCCCGAATGGGCTAGCCCTGGACATCGTGGTTGCATGGTAGGTAATAACTCCGCTTCAATTTTAGCAGATGCCTATCTCAAAGGGATCAAGGTTGCTGATGAAAAGACTCTTTACGAAGGACTTGTACACGGAGCTAATGCTGTTCATCCAAATGTATCTTCTACCGGTCGCCTTGGTTTTGAAGAGTATAATAAGTTGGGATACGTGCCTTGTGATATCAATATTAATGAAAGTGCTGCCCGCACGCTTGAATATGCATACGATGACTGGTGTATCTATCAGGTAGCAAAAAAGATGAACCGCCCAAAAGAGGAAATTGATATCTATGCTAAACGTGCGCAAAACTACCGCAACCTCTTTGATAAAGAGACGCTGCTGATGCGAGGAAAGAAAGCCGATGGTACATTTCAGACTCCATTCTCACCCTTCAAATGGGGAGGCGACTTTACAGAAGGTAATTCATTGCACTACACTTGGTCTGTATTTCATGATCCACAAGGTCTTATCAACCTGATGGGCGGAAAGAGTTCCTTTGTTGCCATGCTGGATACCGTCTTTGCACTTCCTCCCATCTTTGATGATAGTTATTATGGAGGTGTGATTCACGAAATCCGGGAGATGCAGATAATGAATATGGGCAATTATGCTCATGGTAATCAACCAATTCAACATATGATCTATCTCTATGACTATGCCGGACAACCTTGGAAAACTCAATACTGGGTTCGTCAGGTGATGGATAAACTATATCAAGCCACTCCCGACGGATATTGCGGTGATGAGGATAACGGACAGACATCAGCGTGGTACGTTTTTTCTGCTATGGGATTTTATCCCGTGTGTCCGGGCACAGATGAGTATGTGCTAGGTGCCCCTCTCTTTAAAAAAGCTACTTTAACTTTTGAGAATGGGAAACAATATGTAATTAATGCAGCGGACAACAGTGCTGAGAATATCTATATTCGTTCACTGAAGATGAATGGAAAGAATGTGACACGCAATTTTGTTACTTACTCAGAACTCCAGAAGGGTGGCCAGATGACTCTGCAGATGCAGAGTACTCCATATACAGAAAGAGGAACTAAAGAAAGTGACTTCCCATATTCTATGTCCACAATGGAGAAGAAGTGAAAATGTAAAAGTAACGAAGAAATAAATTTATTGAATAGATATTCTTATATTTGTAACTTCATTTGTTGCCATACCGTTTGAGGGGAATTTTGATTTTAATTGATACAATCAAATATGAGTACTTCTAAAAAGAATAAGTTTAGTGTTTCTCCAATTCAGATCGTATTGATGTTCAGAACTCTGATCATAAAAAGCCTCAAGTTGTTATGGTATCTCTTGATGCTTTTTGTGATGTGGATCTTTTTTCTGTTTATGATTGTAGATCTTCTGATTCAGATGATATTTGAGAATGTACTGACTCTATTCTTTAAAATTAAAAATAGAAGAAAGAAAGAGATCGAAAAGCTACCAGAAGATAGAACTTGGGAGTAGATGTCCTATCTTTCCAACACAACGCCCATCGCAAGTTATCCTCGCGATGGGCGTTGTGTTGGAAAGATAATCACTCAATCCTTACAGAATAATGAGCGCACTTCCCCAGCAGAAGCAGAGCTTTGCAACTACTGCTTTGTTTTCAAATAAGTTACTTTTTAAATATCCCGAAAAATATTCAGAGCTATAACGGCCGCTGCCTCTGCATCTGCCAATGCATTATGATGATTTCTTAAATCATAGCCACAGTGAGCAGCCACAGTATGAAGCTGGTGATTTGGAAGTTCAGGAAATACCCTTCTCGAACTTCTACAGGTGCATAAGAATTGATAATCCGGATAATCCATTCCATAGAGCTTATGGACTGCCTTCAAACAGCCCTCATCAAATGGACTATTGTGCGCAATCAGAGGGAGCGAACCAATCTCAGGAGCAATCTCTGCCCACACATCAGGAAATATAGCCGCTCTATCTGTATCGCGGGAAGTAATCCCATGAATTTGCACATTCCAGTAGCTGTAAAAATCCGGTTCAGGACGAATAAGCCGATAGATACTATTGATAATATTACCTTCACGAACCACTATAATACCCACACTGCACACACTGGTACGATGCTGATTGGCTGTTTCAAAGTCTATTGCTACGAAGCTGTCCATTTACAGATGTTTAAAACTATTCACTTTGTATTGCAAAGATAGTAATAAGAGGTACACGATAAAGTCCCTTTCGTTGATTTTGTGTGACTCTGCTCCGATTATTCTTTCATAAGTGCCTTCTATTTCTAAATAAACTTTAATGGGGTTGTAAATATTAGTGTAAGAACGACTCGTATTGAATGTTTTTGCGATCTTTGTCAGCAACTCTTTGAAGATGAATAAACTAAAAACGTATTAATACTATGAATGTAACGAAGTTATCTTGTTTATTGGTTGTCTTTTTGCTGTTTGTGAGCGGATTAGGAAAGGTGCAAGCACAGACTCCGCCAAAAGTTGCTGAAAAAGATTATGCAGCCTATCTTTTTGTTTATTTTACGGGCAATAGGGTAGATGAAGAAGCCATTCGTTTTGCTGTAAGTACTGATGGCTATAGCTTTAAAGCTTTGAATGGCAATAAGCCGGTTGTTGACTCCAAAAAGATAAGTAGTACTGGTGGAGTGCGCGATCCGCATATCCTGAGAGGAGTAGACGGCAAGACATTTTATATGGTAGTTACCGACATGACATCGTCCAAAGGATGGGATTCTAACCGGGCTATGGTTCTGCTGAAGTCTTCAGATCTGGTCAGCTGGACCTCAAGCGTTGTCAATATACAGAAGAAGTATGCCAATCAAGATGACTTGAAACGTGTATGGGCTCCTCAGACTATCTATGACGCAGAGGCAGGTAAATATTTAATATATTTCTCTATGCAGCATGGCAGAGGTCCGGATATCATCTATTACGCCTATGCCAATGCTGAATTTACCGATTTGGAAGGTGAACCAAAACCTCTTTTCATACCATCCAATAAGAAATCTTGCATTGATGGTGATATCATCTTCAAAGACAGTCTCTATCATCTCTTTTATAAGACCGAAGGCAGTGGTAATGGCATTAAGAAAGCTACAACTAAATCACTGACATCAGGCGTGTGGACTGAAGCTCCGGACTACAAACAGCAGACAAAAGATGCTGTGGAAGGTTCCAGTATCTACAAACGTATCAACTCTGACACTTACATTCTGATGTATGATGTCTATATGAAGGGCAAATATCAGTTCACCGAAAGCCAGGATCTGGAAAACTTCAAGGTCATTGATGACAGCATCTC
Organism: Bacteroidales bacterium; assembly: GCA_963677415.2. Classification (GTDB taxonomy): domain Bacteria; phylum Bacteroidota; class Bacteroidia; order Bacteroidales; family JAQUTK01; genus JAQUTK01. The sequence continues at coordinate 59,499 of CAXXFJ010000038.1, forward strand.
CATGGACTTCTTCCCGCGTCACGGTACCATCATGCCTATCACACAAAAAGAACTGAAAGCGCTACTCAAAGAGTGGGGCACTCCCTCTGGATTTACATTTGAAGAACATAATAATCCGGTATTGGAAGGCTACTATGCAGACCCTGAAGTCCTCTATTCCAATAAGACAGGTAAGTACTATATCTATCCTACCAGTGATGGTTACGATGGATGGAGTGGCTATTCTTTCAAGACTTTCTCTTCGGATAATTTGAAGGACTGGAAGGAAGAAAATGTCATTCTGGACCTGAAGAAAGATGTAACCTGGGCGAATAGAAATGCATGGGCTCCTTGTATTATTGAGAAGAAGATCAAAAAAAATTACAAGTACTACTATTATTTTTCTGCAGCTCAGAAGGTCGGAGTAGCTGTTGCTGATGATCCTTGCGGACCATTTGTTGATTCCGGTAAAGCGCTGATTGCCGGCAGACCCGAAGGTGCAAGAGGGGGACAGGAGATTGACCCGGATGTGTTTGAGGATCCGAGGAGTGGCAAGACATATATTTATTGGGGTAATGGTTATATGGCAGTTGCCGAACTGAATAAAGATATGGTTTCACTGAAGCCCAATACAACCAAAATAATTACTCCGGACAGAACATATCGTGAGGGTTCATATGTCTTTTACCGCAAGGGCACCTATTACTTCATGTGGTCTGAAGATGATACCCGCAGTGAAAACTACCGGGTTCGCTATGGTACCTCCAAATCGCCATTGGGACCGATTCAAGTTCCTGAAAGCAATTTAGTCATTATGAAAGATGCTGCAAACGGCATTTACGCTACAGGACACAACTCTATCTTGCAGGTACCCGGTAAAGATGAATGGTACATTGTGTACCACCGTTTCTCTCGCCCAACCGGTATAAAGATGGGTGGTGCAGCTGGTTTTCATCGTGAAGTCTGCATTGATAAATTAGAGTTTAACGCTGATGGATCCATCAAACAGGTGAAGCCAACACTATAAAGATTGGCATTACTATTTCATTGTCTCGCGTAAACAAAAAAGGCTGTCCGGTAAAGGCAGCTTTTTTGTTGTTGGTAGGAGTGAAGGTATTTCTTTTTAAGTTAATACCCGAAGGAGATTCGGAAGCTGTTTATTCAAAAAAATGGATGCCTATGAGCCAATCATTTCATCAGGTTGAAATGTTTGGCGGATGCCTATGCGTGAACCATTTCATCCGGTCGAAATTACTCGAACATACGGTTGTTTTTTAGGACTTTCAATGCGTTGATTACTAAGGATGTACGTATGTCATTTTCTAAAAATGAAGCCTTCTGATGATGTATGCTAATATTGATTTCTCGCTTACTTATCAGGGATTTAACTTAAAAAGAATTTTTGCTGTCCGGTAAAATTATGAGTTCAAAAAATTAGGGCTGTTTTCCTCTCTTGGAATTCAGCCCTTTTTATTTCCTTTGCAGTTACCACACATTAAGGGAAATAACAATGAGCAAAAATACACATTTTACCGGACAGCCGCTTTATGCGCAACTATTAAAATTGACTGACAGCAAAGAAATCGCTAGAATAAGCCTAGAAGGTTGTCATGACCGTTATATTAAGAAGTTAGACGGCTACTCTCATTTTGTAATAATGCTCTACGCAGTGCTAATGCGTTATGATTCTCTCCGTGAAATCGTAGTAGGAATGCTCTCTGAGGCAAATAAGATCAACCACCTGGGCATAGACTATATGGTAAAACGGAGCACTTTGGCAGAAGCCAACAACAGGCGTAGCAATGAATTCTTTGAGCAGATATATTTCGAGCTGTACAAGAAATACAAGAACGATTTAACGGACAGCCGAACAGATAAAGCTTGGGAACACTTGCTGCATATTATGGACTCTACTACAATAACGCTGTTTTCAAACGTTTTAAAAGGTGCCGGTCGCAATCCAAAGCATGGAAAGAAGAAAGGAGGCATAAAGGTTCATACTTTACTCAAGGCCGAAGAGGGAGTGCCTTATAATATCCATTTTACATCGGCAGCAACCCATGATCATGTTATGCTTACTAAACTAAAGCTGACAAATGGGGCATTCATAGCCATGGACAGAGCATATATCGACTATAAGGTCTTTCAGGAGTTTACAAACAACGGAGTCTTTTATGTAACCAAAATGAAGAAAAACCTACGCTACGAGTCAGTTGACGGATGTTTTCTTGTGAATAAAGATGGGCTAGTTGTCTTAAGTGATCATACAATCGAGCTCAAAAAGGATGATATAACCCATATCTCACGACGAATAGAGTATTGGGAAGAAAAAAAGAAGCACTCCTCCGTTCTTCTAACCAATAACTTTGAGTTGGATCCGGAAGAAATTATTGCCATCTATCTCAGGCGTTGGCAGATAGAGAGTCTATTCAAGCAATTGAAACAAAATTTTCCACTTAAATACTTCTTTGGAGAGAGCGTAAATGCAATCAAAACACAGATATGGATAACACTTATTGCAAATTTGCTCTTATCAGTCATAAAGAAGCGCATAAAACGGGAATGGAGTTTCTCTAATCTTGTCACAATGATAAGACAAACACTAATGTACTATATCGACATATATAGTTTTTGTGAGAATCCCGAAAAGGCCTGGTTGAAGATCATTAATCAGCCCAATTCATCCCCTCCTGAACCGTCTCTTTTTGATTAGGGGGCTTGCTATGTATAGTAATGACCGAAATGCCATTTTAATAGGCAGATCGGCGTGACTATTTATACGATTTTGTTTTTACCGGACAGCAATGAAAAAGAATGATTTCACAAGCTCATGCCAAACCTGATTCTTGCTGTAAAGCTTTTATTCGGATTAGTGCCTGTTTCGCAAGGATTGATGATATGTTGGAAGCCCAGCTGGATAAATGTATTCTCAGTCAAAGGATATCGATAAGTAAGCTCAATAGCCATTTCCTTAGCCTTTCTGTCGGTAAAGTGTGCATAAGAGAATGTTACTCTCAGGATATCTTCACCCTCTTTGCAACTATTGAATGCCTCCCCGGCTCAAGGTCAGACTTGCTGGATTAAGCCTGTTTTGCTTTTGCAAATTTATCTCTTCCTATATGGCAGTAGCCATTCGGGTTCTTATCCAGATATTCCTGGTGATACTCTTCTGCCAGAAAATACTTTGTCAAGGGTAATACCTCTACTGCGATAGGCAAGGTGTATTTCTTTGCCAGTTTAGTGATTGAGGCCTGTATGACCGGCAGATCCCCGGGATTTATATAATAGATGCCTGTGCGGTATTGCGAACCGATGTCTCCTCCCTGTTTGTTGACAGAAGTAGGGTTAATGACGTCATAATATAGTAGCAGCAACTTATCCAATGATAGTATCGCACTATCATACACCACTTCTACCGTCTCTGCATGTCCGGTATTACTATGTTTTACCTCCTCATAAGTAGGATTATCGGTATTGCCATTGGCATATCCCACAGATGTTTTTGTTACTCCATTGATCAAAGAGAAATATTTTTCTGTACCCCAGAAACAACCCCCTGCTAAATAAATTGTGCTCATTATTCACCTCCAGTTTATTATTGAAACGTTAGACTTTTGCAAATATCGGAATAAAAACAAAGAGAACCAAACACTCGGTTTGATTCTCTTTGAATAGTATCTCCCATTTACTTAATGGAAGAATTTAATAAACTTATTTTGAGGGAGAAACCTTCACGAATACTACTCCGTGGAAAGGAACTTCCATTTCCAGTTTGTCAGAGAATTCACCAAGGTCTTTTTGTCTCCACAAATCTCTAACTACCTGTTTGCCACTGATACCCAGTGCTTCAAAAGTAGCACTTACTGTAAGCGTGGAACTAACAGCCTGATCATCCCAAATGAAATAATCAGCAGCTTCTTTCACTCCACCTGTGTTGAACAGACCAACAGCTTTTGAGCCATCTTCAAGATCTTTTACCCAGACTTCGTATCCATTTTCCATTACGACGCGTTTGGCTTGGTTGCCAAGTATGTCTTGGTTAACATCGATAACCTCGTCATTGGTCAGCAAGTTGATTGTAAACTCATCCATCTGGCTCATATCACAACCAATCAGCAAAGGAGAAGAAAGCAAACTCCACAATGAGATGTGAGTGTATTGCTCGTCAGGAGTCAGACGAGAATCATGCAAGCTGGGACCCCAGCCTACTTTGCCTACAACTAACATATCAGGGTCATTCCAGTTACCTGGTTTTGAATATTGTGTACTGCTGTTTGTGGCTTTACCGAAACCGATAGAGTACAGACTCTGCCATGAATCGTTGATGTCACCAGTTGTTCTCCACAGTTGAGCACCCATTTCAGCACCCCATTCCCATACATTCCCCATTCCATATTGGCAAAGGCTGTATACGATGTCGCGATTCTGTTTCCTCAATGCATCTCTCATGACAATGTATGGCTTCTGGTAATCAGCTAACTGCGGATTGCGAGGAGCTTCTTGTCCATAAGAACACCAGTCATATTTCAAGTAGTCGATACCCCATTTTGCATAGGTTGCAGCATCCTGCTCTTCATGTTTCAAGCTACCCAGATAGCCACCACACGTATAATTGCCCGGTGAACTGTAAATACCCAGTTTCAAACCTTTAGAGTGAATATAGTCAGAAAGACGTTTCATGTCAGGGAATTTCTCATTGGTAACGATTTCACCGTTCTTAGCACGTTCCTTAGCTTCCCAACCATCATCAATATTCATGTATGTCCAACCATGATTAATTAATCCGGCAGCAATCATAGCATCTGCTGATGATTTTACTTTATCTTCACTTACAGACAGACCCCAGCAGTTCCAGCTGTTCCAACCCATTGGAGGAGTCAGAGTAAGTTTATTTGGGCTGATAACAATGCGCAAGTCGCGTGTTGCAGCACCTTTAGCATTGGTTGCAGTCAGTTTAACTGTAAATTCACCTTCTTTAGCTACTTTACCTGTAATGATACCTGTGGCACCATCCAATGTCAAACCTTCAGGAAGATTTTCAGCGGTAATTGCAATTGGTTCAACTCCTGTTGCAGCAACCTTGAAAAGGAAAGGTTTGTTAGGACTGCAACCTGTAATCTTTGCTCCATTGATACGTGGAGTTTCAGCAGGTTTTGGTGTCAGAATGAATTTCTCAGATATGGCTGCAGCAGCTACTTTCTGATCTACAAATTCCGGCAGGATACTGTCTTTGTATTCAATTTTAAGATCACACCAGTCAGCATGGTCAGAATCATTCCCGTCTTTACCATCTGTCACTAAGAAGGCCAGTTTTTGGATGCCTTTCAAGCTGACATCAATTGTTTTGGCAGAGTCATTGGCACTTAACAGGCCACTTTCCCAGATTACTTTTTTGTCACCTATCAGATAGAACTCAACGCTACCTGTTGATTTCTCATCATCTATCCCGACCTGTGCAGTAAGGCGAACGCCTTTCTTATCCAGGTTGAGCATAAATTTACTTACGGCATGTGTTCCGATGCCTCGTTCGAATGTTTGACCTCCAATGCTAAGAGTAGCCCCGTCGATACTTTTGTTTGCTTTGGTTTTACCCCATTGAGACTCAATTTTCCCCATATCCAATTCGTCAAGATACAGTGTATGTGTCTTTTGCTGACAGGAGACAGAGATGAAACCAAGTGTAATAAGCGATAGTAAAATTGTTTTATTCATGGTTAATCATTTATATGGATAATTTTTTGATTTTTATTCCGGACAAGCAGATCCGAAGTCGATACAATCCATTGGATTAATATCATTTGTCTTTCGCTGGCTTACTGCGTGCTAGTTCCTATACTCTATAGGTGACAGGCAAATTGTGTCTATCTGTGTTTTTTTTCAGTCATTGAGATTTCGTTAATTAGTATATTAGCCATTTACAATTTACCGTTCTCTTGGATATCATAATATTCAGATAGCGTTGCCTTTCTAAATGTGTTGATTTAACATTTAAAGATCCGCAAAATCGTTTTCTATATCCTTGATGCAAAAATAGTTATTAATTTGAATTGTTGTGCAGGTTGTTGATTCTTTTCACTCAATTTAGCATTGTAAAGCATGGATTTATACATTGAATAGTCTCCAGGTGGAAACTATCAGTCAATGATGTATCTTAATACATAAGATGAATATTCGTACAATTAGAAAATTAGCCTATCTTTGTTTTACAAAATAAAAATGCACCTTTATGTTTTTCAAGAAGACACTACTTTCAATTCTTTTGTGTTCATCAATGATTCACACGAATGCTCAGAAACAACTAAATCCGATGATGGGCTGGAGCTCATGGAATACCTTCAGAGTACGCATTCATGAAGATCTGATCAAAGCTTCGGCAGATGCCATTGTGGAGAAAGGGCTTAAAGATGCAGGCTATCTCTATTGCAATATAGATGATGGTTACTTTGGCGGACGTGATGCTGAAGGCAATCTGTTCCCCAATCCTGCGAAGTTTCCGAATGGAATGAAAGCAGTAGCTGATCATATTCATTCGCTAGGTCTGAAGGCGGGGATCTATTCTGATGCAGGGAGCAATACTTGCGGCTCTATTTACGATGGAGATAAACTGGGGGTAGGGGTAGGATTGTTTGGACATGATACGCAGGACTGTAATACCTTTTTTAAAGAGTGGGGATATGACTATATCAAAGTGGATTGGTGTGGTGGCGAGGCTACAAAGAAATCCGAGCAGGAACGATATACAGCCATCCGAAAAGCGATTCAAGCAACAGGTCGTACCGATATCCGGCTGAATATTTGTCGCTGGCAGTTTCCCGGCACCTGGGCCATGGATGTGGCAGAGTCATGGCGTACCCAAACTGATATCGGTCCCAATTGGAAGGCCGTCGTGCATCAGTTTGACAACAATCTTTTTTTGGCCGCCTACGCCCGGCCCCGGACATTTCAATGATATGGATATGCTTGAAGTTGGCAGAGGGATGAGCTATGAAGAAGACAAAAGTCATTTTGGCCTGTGGTGTATTATGTCCTCTCCACTGATGATTGGATGTGACATTCGGATGCTTTACCAACAAACACTCTCCATTCTTAAGAACAAAGAGGTGATAGCTCTCAATCAGGATCCTCTTGGATTACAAGCGAAGCTCATCTCACAGGATGGCAGTAAGATAGTGCTTGCCAAACCACTGCTGAAATCAATGAAGCGATTCGCGGGGTAGCTCTGTTTAATAAAAGTGAACAATCACAAATCATCCGTGTCCGTTTTGCTGACTTGAATATCTCTCCTAAAAGCAACTGTTCGTGATCTGTGGCAGCAGAAAGAGTTGGGCACATTCATCGATTATTATGAGACGACAGTGCCTTCACATGGCACTGTATTACCTAAAAATCTCTGCCAAAGAAGCTTACGAACCTCTCAAGTATGAAGCAGAATATGCATATATGAAAGAATACCTTCCCAAGAACGATTCTTGTGCTGCATTCAAAGCAAAGGAAGGAACGTCCGGTGGTTATATAATGGCTCATTTAGGCAATAATCCCGATAACTGGGCTGAATTCAGAGAAGTATTTAGTAAGAAAGGAGGCGATTACCGTCTTACTATCTATTACCTCTCCGCTGAAAATAGAAACTTGACATACACAATCAACGAAGGGAAAGAAGTACTTCTGACAGATTTGAACTCAGGAAGCTGGGATAAGGTTGCTTCCACAAGTAAAACAATCCGGTTAAAATCCGGTAACAATGTGATTCGTTTGGGTAATGCCTCTGCATTTGCCCCCGATATTGATAAGATTGAAGTGTGCAAAGAATGAACAGCTTCATTTATATGAATGAGTTCAATGATTTTAATTTAATTAGTAATTTTAAATTATACCAAGATGAGAATTCATCAAACTTTAGGATTAGCCTTTTTAATGTGTACGAACACTGTTTTCTCTCAAACAGTAGGGTCTTTGGTTCCGGATGTGCCGTCAAAAGCTCCTGATTATTTCTGTACATGGAACATACAAGGTTATGTATGCAACTATGTGAATGGTGAAGAGCAGCGATATGCTATGAATGAAGCAAATATGTTTGGGGAAGGTTCATTTCAGAATTGGGTCAGTTTTCTTCCCTAAAATCCGAAAAGATTTGTTTTTTCGTTATGGGACGATTCCTGGGATATTCCATTGGATAAGAACTTTCTAAATGATTACGTCGGTACTGTTGAACTGAATCAGGAACGCTTCCCTTCTTTCACCGGTAACCCAACCGAAAGACTCAGCAAACTTGTGGCATCCGTGAAAGCAAAAGGATGGAAGGGTCTGGGAGGATGGATATGTGCTCAAGAAGCAGTTGCTTCCGGCAATGTTGACTCCACTCACATACTCGGCCGGAGCGCATGAAAGCTGCTCAGGCTGCCGGATTTGAATATTGGAAAGTGGACTGGGGAAAGAACTCTAGAAACATGGAATGGCGACAAATGCTAACCCGTTTAGGTCGTACCTATGCTCCTGATCTAGTCATTGAACATGCGATGGAAGGAAAATATGTTTCAATTGGTGATGTATATCGAACATATGATGTAGAGAATATTATAGCACAACCGGTCACGATACAGCGAGTTGCAGATCTATTTAAATACAAACCTCAAGGTGATGCTAAGGCACTCATTAATTGTGAAGATGAACCCTATATAGCAGTAGGTCTGGGTTGCGCTATTGGTGTAATGCGCCATCCTTATGCAGATAATCAACCTGATGGTACAATAGATTTTGTCTTCCCTCCGGTAGGGCGTGACATCAAACATAGACTCGACGAAGTGGTAAGAGGTGTAAGATGGCACCGTATTGCAGAACCCTTTGGCGTTGGTTCGGATAATTATAGCATTGATACAGTTGAATTAAAGGATTATTGGGTGTTAGGCAAAAGAGAAACCTGGAATCTTTCTCGTAAGATAGGAGATACTTTAAGGGCCCAGTGCCCCTGCAAGGGCGAGTAGAGGATTACGTTTGCCCGAGGTAGATCAATCCATCCAATCCCGTCCTTTTGTACTATCCTCTCTTTATCCCAATGGGGCTGTGGCTATTGCTACCATTGGCCGTTCCATCAATCGCAAGTATATAGCTCCACGGGTTGCTGTCATACAAGCCATTAGCAACATTGACAACCCCTATTGGTGTTTTTGGCGATTATGAGTCATTGACCCCTCATAGTATCTCAAACTATAAAAGCATCGGAATATACGGTCTGGGGACAAGATCTCGCAGGTGACATTTCTGTAAATGTTACAAAAGAGATTGTCTTTAAAGGAAATAAGATCATTATTTCAGGCAGTTTAATCCGAAAAGTTGGGCTTTCGGCAGCTTCTAAAGGAGATGTGTCTGAACCGGGTTTAGTTTTAAAATTCATAAGAAAGTAGCTCAACGGTTACCAGACTTTAAGTTTGTCGTGGCTATTATAGGAAGAAACGTCCTATAACAGTTACGATTTACTTTTTCGAATTAAAGTCAAATTCCCTGCTTTCAACTTTTCCGAATCCATTTAACACCAGTTTGTCCGAATAGATATCCAGAATGGCATAGGCATTCACTTCAACCATCCCCTGTAAAGTCACAACTGGAATGTTTTTATAATACGCAAAACCACCGGCATGATGATGCCCGGCAAACAGAGCTTTTACACAATCAAACTTATCGATAACGTCTAAGACTTCCCTATTATTCAAGACCTGCAAGCCATTTTCAGGGTAAAGGGGTTGATGAGAGAAGAGAATAACAATATCGTGATTCTTCTGTGCATTTGCAAGAGTTTCCTGCAACCAGTTTAGTTGTTTCTCTCCGATGCCACCATTGTAATCCAAAGAGCTTTTGTTGGAATATTGCTTTGTTCTAGCTACCATCTTTAAATATTCATCCTCTTGTCCTTTTCTCTTTTTATTGGCTGCATCTATGGAATATTGAGCCAGATCGTTTGTATTTAAAACAATAAAAACAACATGTCCTCTTCTCTCAGAATAATAGGAATTTGACATGGATAAATAATCCATCAATTTATTTAAAGCCTTGTCTCCTTTTGCTCCTCGAAATCCTTTTGAATAGACACCTGCTACGTCATGATTACCCAGCACATGGTAAACCGTACTGTCACTCCGACTAAACCCTTTGAGCACTGGCGCTATATTATTATCTATATTACGATCGATGAGATCGCCCAAATGAAAGGAGAAATTCACCTTACTGTTGTTGAACTCAGTGATACATTTATCCAGCCGGTCCAGCGATTTCCTGTATTCTCTTTTACCTTCAGAGGAACAATCGCAATATTGAACATCGGTTACCAGACCCACTCTAAGTTTCGGAGCAGAACTTTGAGAAAAAGAATAATGTGCTCCTAATAGGAGGATGTAAAGGATGATAAGTCTTCTTTTCATAAAATAGTAAGATATGATTGGTTGTATCGCACCTGCAAACTTCAGTTCTTTATCTTCAGTGCGGCGACAAAAATATGGATAGATATTGAGATTAACAAGATAAATGAGAATAATAAATCCCGGAACTATCTGAAGAAGATTTGTATTGCCTCTTGCATCAAACTGCTTATCGTGAGGACGTTTTGGTATACTTCATCATTTTGCTTGCCCAGGGAATAAAGAACTGATAGTTCGGGGCATCGGTATGACCTCCATCGTGTTGTCGCCAAGCGAGCTCACCATCCAAGAGACCAGTCAGCACTGGCGGTCTTTTTTCCGTCATATAGTCATTAGAAACGCCAAGATCTCTGGCTCCCAATAATTTGTAAACAGTTCCAGCAGCGAGTGTGGCCATCCAGCTGCCCTGTTGGTCTAGCCATTCTGAATCTCCTTTTTCGGGAATCCCGTAGCTGATAAAAGCTAGTCGAGGAGCACATAAGGCGATCAGTTCGTGCGTGTCAACGGTGAAATCGCAACCAGTTTTACTCCCAAAAGAGGCTTCAGAAGCTGCGTATTTTATGTAGTTGCCGGCCATCCAATGATATTCACCTGAACTGGCAAGTGTCTCTACAGCTTCTCCGAAGTTTCGACGTGCCAAAGCGGCGCCTCCTTTTCCGGAAGACCCGATAAGGCCAACGGCAAAACGTGGTTCAAAAGCCAGGGTAACCAAAGCGGCTTTACCATATCTCGATACTCCCTCAATGCCGACTTTCTTAGCATCGACCATCTGTTCTGTTTCCAGGTAATCAAGCGCACGGGCAGCACCCCAGGCCCAAGCGCGCAGTGATCCCCAATCATTTGGTTTGCGCGGTTGTCCTTTGTTGATCAAGCCAATGATGCCTCTGGTTAATCCGGCACCATTGTCCGCCTGAATGCTGTTTGGACTGATCTGAACATAGCCCCAGCCAGCAGCCAGCAACTGTTCTGTTGGAGCGGACTCGCCATTGGGGTCAGGACCCCAGAAGTTTGGACCATCCAACCGTGAAATAGGAGCATAGGCAGGATACTTTTCAAAGATTTCCTTCATCTCAGGATTACTCTTTATCATCATTTCCTTGAAAGCAGTATTTATCTTCACCATATCATCCAATGAAGGCTGACCCGGTGCAGGCAATGAGGTCGGACCGCTAAACATGATCAGAACAGGAACAGGCCCTTTTACATTCGTAGGCAATACCAGCATCATATCAATATCAACGTTAATCAGTGGATAATCGCTATTGTCTACATGACCGATCAGTTGTTTGGCAATGACGGGTATCTTGCCAATAAACTCATGATCTGTAATCTTCACTATCCAATTTACTTTTGGAGTATTCTCAGGCATTTTTCCATACATCTCAAGCTCTAACGCATCTTGTATTTCGGGTCTGCGAGTTTTCCACCACTGCTCGGGTGTAGTTACCTTTTTGCCTTTAGTCGTTGTAAGTACATCCGGTAAGTCCTTACAGGGATTCGCAATGGATTCATCGTAGTTCGCCGGTTTGTTTCCACCAGGCCCGGGTCTCAGACTTTTTATGCCCAATTGCATCATCATGTTCTCGTGATCTTGTTTCGTCGTAAAGGTGACAGGAGTTGGGTACTTACTGGCATCGTTTGCATCCTGAGCACTTATCAAAGAAGTACATCCGGCAACAAATAATACTAAAGCGATCTTTTTCATGTTTACTATGGTATAAATTAATTTGAGTCTATAATGTCACTCCCAAAGGAAAAAAGAACAGAAATGGAGAGAAACTCTCTTAGCAGGGCTTTGTTGGAATGTCGGACATGGATAATGTATTCACCACTTTTCAGAAATATGTCCAAAGATAAATAATTAATACTATATCTGCCTTTTTAAATAATTAAATCAACCAAACGGAGTGTGCTTATACAAAAAAAGACTCCCGCAATCACCAGGATTACAGGAGTCTTTATGTTGTTACTAACCTGAATTACTTACTCAAAGCCTGTGATACATTTACAGCAACAGCAACAGTAGCACCCACCATAGGGTTGTTACCAATTCCGAGGAATCCCATCATCTCTACGTGTGCAGGAACGGATGAAGAACCAGCGAACTGAGCATCTGAGTGCATACGACCCATTGTGTCAGTCATACCATAAGAAGCAGGACCCGCAGCCATGTTGTCTGGGTGCAGTGTACGACCTGTACCACCTCCTGAAGCAACTGAGAAGTATTTCTTGCCTTGTTCATTGCATTCTTTCTTGTAGGTACCAGCTACCGGATGTTGGAAGCGGGTTGGGTTAGTAGAGTTACCTGTTATAGAAACGTCTACACCTTCAGCATGCATGATAGCAACACCTTCACGAACGTCATCAGCACCGTAGCATTTTACTGCTGCGCGAGGACCGTCTGAATATGCTTTTTCTTTCACTACTTTCAATTCACTTGTGTAGTAATCAAACTGAGTCTGTACATAGGTAAAGCCATTGATACGTGAGATAATCATTGCAGCATCTTTTCCAAGACCGTTCAGGATCACACGCAGCTTGTCTTTACGTACTTTGTTTGCCATTTCGGCGATCTTGATAGCTCCTTCTGCAGCAGCAAAAGACTCGTGACCAGCCAAGAAAGCAAAACATTTAGTCTCGTTACGAAGCAGACGAGCTGCCAGGTTACCATGACCAATACCCACTTTGCGATCTTCAGCAACTGATCCCGGGATACAGAATGATTGCAGACCGATACCAATTGCTTCAGCTGCATCAGCAGCATTTGTGCAGCCCTTCTTAAGAGCGATTGCAGCACCTACTACATAAGCCCATTTTGCATTCTCAAAGCAGATAGACTGAGTTTCTTCACATGTTTTATAAGGATCGATACCGGCTTTGTCGCAGATTGATTTTGCTTCTTCAATGCTTGCGATGCCATTAGCTGCCAGCACTGCATTGATCTTGTCTATACGACGTTCATAACTTTCAAATAATGCCATATTATGTTTCTCCTTATTGTTTACGTGGGTCAATATATTTAGCAGCGTTAGCGAAACGACCGTATGAACCGGTTACTTTTTTCAAAGCTTCGTTAGCGTCGGTGCCTTTCTTAATCTCATCCATAAACTTGCCAAGGCTGACAAATTCATATCCACAGATTTCTCCGTCTTCATCAAGAGCAAGAGTTTTGATATAACCTTCTGCCATCTCCAGGTAACGGGGACCTTTGGCCAATGTGCCATACAGAGTTCCAGTCTGGCTGCGAAGTCCTTTTCCAAGGTCTTCCAAACCTGCACCGATGATCAAGCCGCCTTCTGAGAAAGCTGATTGAGTACGTCCGTAAACGATTTGCAGGAAGAGTTCGCGCATTGCAGTGTTGATAGCATCACATACCAAGTCAGTATTCAGAGCCTCAAGAATAGTCTTTCCTGATAGGATTTCAGCAGCCATAGCAGCTGAGTGAGTCATTCCTGAGCAACCGATCGTCTCGATCAAAGCTTCCTGAATGATACCTTCTTTCACGTTAAGCGTCAGTTTGCAAGCTCCTTGCTGAGGTGCACACCATCCGATACCGTGGGTCAAACCACTGATGTCTGTAATCTGTTTGGCCTGAATCCATTTGCCCTCTTCGGGAATGGGTGCCGGTCCGTGGTTAGGACCTTTCTTTACAACACACATGTGTTCTACTTCGTGTGAATAAATCATAATCTAATATATTTATTTAATGGTAATTATGTCTGAACCAGACTTCAATTCGGGGTGCAAAGATAGTGATTTCTTTTCATTTTTCCCCTCTCTTTTCAATGCTTTTTATATGCCTACGGCTATTTTCCAAGCGTAAACAAAGAAAAGTCCCGCTCCGGATAAACCGGAACGGGACTCTCAATATGGAAAAACCAATGATTTTATTCTTTGATAGCAGCAATACCCGGAAGAATTTTTCCTTCGATAGCTTCAAGCAACGCACCACCACCAGTTGATACATACGATACTTTGTCCGCAAGACCAAACTTGTTGACACAAGCTACAGAGTCACCACCACCTACGAGAGAGAAAGCTCCGTTTGCAGTAGCTTCTGCAATAGCATTTCCTACTGCACGTGATCCGGAAGTGAAGTTGTCGAATTCAAAGACTCCTGTCGGACCATTCCAAAGAATTGTCTTGGAGTTTTTGATGACTTCAGCGAAGATAGCTTCAGTCTTTGGGCCAATGTCAAGACCTTCCCAACCGTCAGGAATTTCATCTACAGGAACAAACTGAGTGTTTGCATCATTAGAGAAGTTGTCTGCAATTTTTGCGTCCACAGCCAACACCAGATTTACACCCATTTCTTTAGCTTTAGCAATCAGAGACAAGGCCAGGTCCAGCTTGTCATCTTCGCAGATTGACTGACCGATCTTACCGCCATTTGCTTTTGTAAATGTATAAGTCATGCCACCGGCAATGATCAGGTTATCAACTTTTGACAACAGATTCTCGATAATCTCAATTTTGGAAGATACTTTAGAACCACCCATGATGGCCGTGAAAGGACGTTGGATATCAGTCATCACCTTATCAACTGCGATTACTTCCTGATTCATCAGGAAACCGAACATCTTATTATCTGTATCAAAATAGTTAGCGATCAAAGCTGTGGAAGCGTGAGCACGGTGAGCAGTACCGAAAGCATCGTTCACGTAGCAGTCAGCATACGAAGCCAACTTCTTTGTAAACTCTTTCTGGCTTGCTTTTACTACTTTCTTTGCAGCTGCTTTTTCTTCATCAGAAGCATCTTCAGCAAGACCTCTTGGTTTGCCTTCTTCTTCTGCATAGAAACGAAGGTTTTCCAGCAACAGAGCCTGACCCGGTTTCAGAGCAGCTGATTTTGCTACAGCTTCTTCACCCATACAGTCATTGGCAAACTGAACATCTACACCGATTAATTTAGATACAGGTGCAAGGATATGCTTCAGAGAGAACTTGTCAGTCGGTCCTTTCGGGCGACCAAGGTGCGAACCGATGATTACGCTACCGCCATCAGCAAGGATCTTCTTCAGGGTTGGAAGAGCTGCTCGGATACGTGTGTCGTCAGTAATGTTGAAATTTTCATCCAATGGAACATTGAAGTCCACTCTCACAAATGCCTTTTTGCCGGCAAAGTTGAATTTGTCAATTGTTTGCATAATAACTAGCTATTTTAAATTTAAACATAAACACTTCTAAGGAGTTGCAAATATACTAATTTCGTATGATAAAACTGACCTTTTGCTGTGCAGATTACATTTAATAAATCACAAAGATTATTCTGTACGCAGCAACTCATAAATTAGAAGTTATTCCTTTGTATATTCCCCCAACATCTTCTTCTTCAGTTGTGGGTCAGTAGCCTTAAATGAATAAAGCACCATGCTATGTTTCGGAACTTTCAGCAGCATTCCGTCCTTCATCTGTATTCCTTCTTCTTTCACTGTTGTAAATGATTCTTTTTCTGAAGGAGTAGCACCGTTTACTATATAACGCGTGGCTGTACTTTGCACCTCAATACCTTCCGGCAAGACTAGCTGGACGCTATAATCATGTTCAAAGTCGCGGCTAAAGAGAAGGACACTCCAACTCGTTCCATTATTATACGCGGTGATTCCTACAGGAGAATGCCCTTCAACGGACTCTGTTATCAATTTAGAGGAAGACTTTTCTTTCTGTAGCACAGAAAGTCGGTTATTCGTTTCCACCTTTGTCTCCAGGAGATTGCCTTTGCAGTAGCTATTGATAAGAGAAGTGATGGTATAATGAGCCAAAGGAGCACCATTATTCATGGTGATGCGCCATTCTCCGCCTCCAAAGTTAAAGATGGTCGGTAGAATGGAAGAATATTGCAACGAAGAAGTAAGATAATCACAGAGCACGATTGCTTGTCCAAGCGTGCCGTAATAGCCGGGAGTGGAAACCTGAGATTCATACAGATACGTATATTTTCGGGTTCCGGTTAGTTCCATTTGTATCTGAAGATTCTCCTTAAATGCTGCAAGATTGGCTGCCATTTGTTTCTGACGAAGCTGAAAATATTGATGCACACTCTCACCATATTCCACTTCCGGATTGTAAGCCATATTGCCACCTAAATAACCGGAAAGACCGATGGTGTTTAGTTCGCCATGATCGCCGCGCAATACCGTTTCGTTCAGTCCATAACTATCCTTGCTGCTCGGATTGCGTCCGCTATAGACGAGATAAACCTTATCTTCAATCTCTTTCCAGTAGGGAGAAGTCCTTATAAGCGTGGCAATCGAACGACACCATTCTCCATACGCCTTAAAATTATCTCCTATGGGTGCATTATGAGCAGTACCTCCCCAAACTTCATTACCCAACTCCAGAAGAAGCCCTCGTCCGGTGGTACGCGAAAGTAAAGGTTGCTCATAACCTTCTTGTTTGCGAATGGCTCCATACTTTGAATCAGCCGGTCCTGCCAGATACTCTATCAGGTGAAGGAACGTATTGGGATCAGTTCGATAATCGACTGAATAATCCAGACGATCACCACCACCCAGTCCGCCGGGACCTTCTTTTGTCCCGATGCAAAGTGTATAATAGGCACCTATCTCATTGCAGAAAGCCATATTACGGGCATGCGTATCCGGAAGATTACCTATTGAGAGCGGCGCTTTGCCGGCATCAGGCCCTGAAGCCTTTTCAAAAGCATACGGATTGGCATCCAAAGCCCCGCGGCGAAGCACACCCGGATGCAATGCGCGAACCATACGATTCAGCGCCGAATCCTCAAACAACTTGCCCGACATCATATCCACATTGATGCCCAATCCTTCCGACCAGGTCACTGTCCGCTTCTGTATGCTCAGGCGCAACCGGTGTTCTCCAAAAGCGAGACCGGTACTATCCAACGGATCAAACGAACCGGTGGAGAAACGAAATGCTTTACTCTTCTTTGATGAGACTAACGACGAAGTAACCGCCACGAGATTTACCTTATATTCTGTGTTGGGAGTGAGGCCGGTGATCAGAAGAGAATCTGAAAATAGTTTGTCGTGCGTGTACAACGTGTCGTTCAGGAAGAGGTCGTATCCAATAACAGAAGTGTTCATCCCTTTTCCCCGGTTCCAGGTCAGTAGCAAAGATTCTCCTGTTGCAGCAGCACACGTAATAGAGGCAGGAGCTTTTGGCACTCGCTTGGAAATAGCAGCCGTCTTAACGGTAATTGATTTCAGAGGAGACTCATTGCCGAGTTCGTCCACTACTGCTACCCCGATCTGATATACTTTGTCAGGCAATAGATTACCTGCCATTCCACTTGTACGCTCAATAAGATCTTTACTGTTCTTTTCGCCATTCACATAGATAGAATATCCTGCTATCCTTGCGAGCTTCTCCTTATTCTTTTCCTCTTTCCAGGTAAGACAGACAGCTTGATCCATTACAGCGACAGCTTGAAGAGAAGTCGGCGTTTTCGGAAGAATAGGATCATAAAGCGGTACTATCAAGTTTGACGGTAAGTACGGATTGTTATCCAGTCCCGGCCCTTGCACACGAATGCCATAAGAGAGACGGTTTACAAACCAATAGACCGCAAAGATTGGATAACCCTTACCGGCTTTCAGATAAATCGGCGAGGAGGTGTAATAACGGTCGGTAATTTGTTTGCCGATATTCTTTGACCCGGAGAGAGAAACGATCTCCACCGCATTCTTCCAGGAGACACACGTCGTATCCAGATAAAGCGTGCCACGATAATCTGACGCATCCAGAGAGAAGGTGTAAAGACCACTCACTCGCGGCATGAAATAACCTTTCAAGGCAGAAGTGGCAAGATTGGGAAAAGACACTTTTTGATTGTTACTCCCCGAATTCAGATCTCCGGAAGATGTAAGTTTGGGAAAAATCTTTTTCCACTTCTCAAAGATAGGAGCCTTGCCCCAGAAAGAGTCTCTGGCATCCGGAAAGAAAGCACTGTCCACCACTTCCGAATAGACCGGTTGCGCATTGGATTGTATCGGATTAGCCTGTTGCCAAAACGCCATATCATACAACTCGAGAGTGATTCCAGCTTTCTTAGTCTGTTCTTCAGCAGCCGGTGCGTGAATGGTGAGGCAAGAGAGAAGAACGATCAGATACAATTGATTTCTTTTCATGGGTATATCAGGTATTATGGGTCATTGAATGGGTGCAAATCTACAAATAGTTTTCAGAATATCTTATCCATCAGCTGATAATACCCTAATTGTGGTACAAGAATACCTTTTATGAGGTATTTTGGGAACGAACGATATACCCTAACTTTGCCTCATTATTTAGAAAGATGCAGTATGACAAATTATTTTATTGTTCCCGGTCTTGGAGGTTCCGGACCGGAACACTGGCAAACATATTTTGAACGTTCCGGAGAGAATTTCAGGCGCATTGAACAAAAGGACTGGAATGCCCCGGATATACCGCAATGGGTCGAGACAATACAAAAAGCCATCTCTGCTTTTGATCCGCAATCAGTTGTGCTTGTCGGACATAGTCTGGGCTGTCTGGCAATTGCTTCCTGGGCAGCACGTTATAATCCCAGTATCAAAGCAGCTTTACTCGTTGCTCCACCCGACACCGGATTATTGCACAGCAAACTTCAGCAGCGTTTGTTTGATCATATCCCAACAGAAAAGATTCATTTCAGGACGCGGCTTATTGCCAGCACCAACGATCACTGGGCAACCATAGAGCTTGTGAACTTTTATGCGAAAAAATGGGGGAGTGAGTTTATAACTATCGGTGATGCCGGACACATCAATGATTCGTCCGGTTATGGAGATTGGCCGGCTGGGATGAGACTGTTAAAAGAGCTGGGATAGCATCAAGCTCGATTGTTCTAAAACACCGATTCGGGAGTTCCGTTTATCTCGTAAAAACCGACCTGAAAAGGGCTGAATTTCTTCTGTATGTTTTGGTAAAGACATCAGGTTGTTTTTGTCATCGGAACCCTATGAAACAAACATTTCATAGGGAAGAAATTTGTCACACATACGGATGCCTTTTCTAAAAGTATAACTTCTTATTTATCAGTGATATAGAAAATTGTGAAATCCTCTTAAGTGACGGAAAATAGTCTATCTACTCCCAATTTGGTATAATCAGTCCCTTCTTCTTTGAAGACCAAATTGTTCTAAAACACCGATTCAGACACAAAGGCCGTTTGGAACTTAGAAAAAGAAGAGAATGCCCATTCAAGTCAAAGTGTAAATATAATGCTCTGTAATCAAGAAAACAACGGAGAGATTTCTTCTTGTTTGGGCTCTGAGTCTTCTTTCGGTGCGCTTTTGCACCATTCACTAATGCCACAGGTTTTGCAGTGAGGATTGCGTGCAGTGCATACGTATCTACCGTGAAGGATGAGCCAATGGTGGGCGATGGGAAGAAGTTTGCCGGGGATGTATCGGACAAGCTCTTTTTCTGTTTCCAGAGGAGTCTTGGAGTTGGTGGTCAGTCCGATACGGTTTGCCACACGAAAGACATGAGTATCTACAGGCATTGCGGGCAGATGAAAGACGACGGCGGCGATCACGTTGGCTGTCTTACGACCTACGCCCGGCAGTGTTTGAAGCTGCTCAATGTCTTGAGGAACTACCCCATTGAAATTGCTCATCAGCTTTTGCGCCATTCCTATCAGGTGTTTTGCCTTATTGTTAGGATAGGAGACGCTGCGAACCAGTGGAAAGAGCGCTTCAAAGGTTGTGGAGGCCATTGCTTCAGGAGTGGGGAAATGGCGAAAGAGTTCCGGCGTCACCATATTGACACGCTTGTCGGTACATTGAGCCGAAAGTATGACTGCCACTAATAATTGAAACGGAGTTTCATAGTGAAGTTCCGTTTCAGCTACCGGTATGTTGGACTGAAACCACTCAATAATCCGGAGATATCTTTCTTTCTTCAGCATATTCTAATAGGCCGACTCAAATTCTTTTAGGAACCGGACATCATTTTCTGAGAACAAACGCAAGTCTTTGACGCGGTATTTGAGGTTGGTGATACGTTCGATACCCATACCGAGCGCATATCCTGAATATACTTTGCTGTCAATGCCGCAATTGTCGAGCACTGCCGGGTCAACCATACCGCAACCGAGGATCTCTACCCAACCGGTATTTTTACAGAACGGGCATCCTTTGCCACCACAGATGTTGCAGGAGATGTCCATCTCAGCAGATGGTTCGGTGAAAGGAAAGTAGGAGGGACGCAGACGGATCTTGGTGTCAGCGCCAAACATCTCCTGTGCAAAATAGAGCAGGATCTGTTTGAGATCAGCAAAGGATACATCTTTTGCCACATAGAGCGCTTCTACCTGATGGAAGAAACAGTGTGCGCGGTAAGAGATCGCTTCATTACGATAGACACGTCCCGGACAGATGATGCGAATAGGTGGTTGCGTTTTTTCCATCACACGGGTTTGAACAGAAGAGGTGTGGGTACGCAACAGGATATCGGGATGGCTTTCCACAAAGAAGGTGTCCTGCATGTCGCGTGCCGGATGGTCTTCAGCAAAGTTCAGCGCAGAGAAGAGATGCCAGTCGTCTTCAACTTCCGGTCCTTCAGCTACGGTAAATCCCTGACGGGCAAAGATGTCGATAATCTCTTCTTTCACAAGGGAAAGCGGGTGACGTGTGCCTAGTGGAATAGGATAGGAGGTACGAGTCAGATCAATATCATTGCTCTCACCTGATTGTCCGTCAAATTGTTCTTTAAGTTCGTTGATCTTGTCCTGAGCCTTGTTCTTCAGGTCGTTGAGCAGCTGACCCATCTCTTTCTTCTGATCGGCGGCCACGTTTCTGAAATCATTGAACAAAGCGGAAACTTCCCCTTTCTTACTCAGGTATTGAATACGCAGAGCTTCGAGTTCATCGGCATTTTTAGCTGTGAACTGATCTATCTTTTCTGCAATTTCTTTTATTTTATCAATCATCGCAATCTACTGTTTGTCAAATATAAGCTGCAAAGTTAAATAAAACAGCTTGCTCATGAAAAGTTTCCGTGGATTTATTTTACTTTTGCCTTGAAAATAGGGGGAACGATGAAAACACGACAGAAAGTAGAAAGCTATATCAAACAAAAGCAATTGATCCCTGAACAAGGGCAAATCATTGTGGCATTGAGTGGCGGAGCTGATTCTGTGGCATTATTGTATCTCCTTTCCGAACTGAACTATCCTCTTATCGCTGCTCATTGTAATTTTCATCTTCGGGGTGCCGAGTCTGACAGAGATGAGGCATTTGTGCGTGCCCTGACGGATCGTCTGGGTGTGCAATGTCATGTCATCTCTTTTGATACGAAGGAATATGCTGCTGCACATGGATGCTCGATTGAGATGGCTGCAAGGGAGTTGCGCTATGATTGGTTTGAACAATTACGAAAGGAAACGGGTGCCGTTGCTGTGGCTGTGGCTCATCATTCGGATGATTCGGTGGAGACTGTCTTACTTAATCTGATGCGTGGCACGGGTATTCAGGGATTGACCGGTATTGCTCCGCGACGTGATGCGGTGGTTCGTCCACTACTCTGCCTTTCCCGCAATGAGATTTTGATCTATCTACAGGAAAAAGGTGTGGATTTTGTAACGGATAGCACCAATCTGGAAGATGAATATACGCGCAATAAGATACGTCTGGATCTGCTGCCAATGATGCGGCAGATCAATCCTTCGGTCTCTGAAGCGATACTCCGTACAGCGGACAATCTCCTTGAACTGGCAGAATGGAGTTCGCAATGGCTCAAAAAAGCCAGGGTGAGTGTGATGAAAGAGGAGGGACGGATAGATATAAAAGTGCTTCTTTCTTCGCCGATGCCTCGGATGTTGCTCTATGATATCTTGCAAGAGAAAGGTTTTAACAGGCCGCAAAGCGAACAGCTGTTTGATGCGTTGCATGGCATATCTGGTAAAGTCTTCTTGTCGAAGAGTCATCGCCTGGTGAAAGATAGGGGATTCTTGTACGTTGAACCGTTGACAGACTCTTCTTTTGAAGATGTTGAAATAGAAAAGGGTTGCGATAGAGTGCTTCACCCGAAAAATAAGAATGTTTATCTAACTCTGCACGAGGAGGAGATTACACCGCAGTGGCAACTTCCAAAAGCACCTGATCATGTGGCGATAGATGCCGGAAAGGTAAAATACCCACTGGTGTGGCGTAGTTGGTGCTCGGGAGAGTGGTTCCACCCGTTTGGCATGAAGGGTAAGAAGAATCTGAGTGACTATATGACGGATAAGAAATATACACGCTCTGAGAAAGAGAGGATGACGGTGCTCTGTAGCGGAGACGATATTGTGTGGCTGGTTGGTGAACGGCCTGATAACCGGTATCGGATCACGGAGAAGAGCACAAGGGCATTGGAAATAAGAATTCATTCAAACTAATAATAACTATAATCGAAAGCTTTATGAAAAACGTTTTTGTAGTCCTATGCATCTGCCTGTCTTGTCTTTTGACAAATGCTCAGGAGAGTGTGACGAATCGTTGGGTGCTTAACCCGGATCAGAGTATCACATGGAAAAAGGGAAGTGGTGTGCTGCCACACTATGATAATATTGAGATGGCCGGCTTGAAGGTTGCTACTGTGGTACGATATGGAGTCAACGAAAAAGGCGGCTTCTATCTGAACAGAGGGATGGTGTGGCCGATGCTTCGTACTATTCCGAATAATACGCATGCCAGTCTGATGCGCCGCTTTGCTGAAGATCCTGTGTCGAAAGTACAGGTGAATGGAAGAGCACTGGAGGGTGAACAGGTGCAGGAGATAAGTCTCAACGGACTAATGACTGTCGTGAGTCAATATCCACAGTCTCTGGAACTGAAAAGAGTACTCTTCCCCTCGGTCTCTTTACCCGCTTTCTGTGAAAATTACACGTTGACGAATAAGGGTGAGGGTACCGTGAAAGTGGAAGTTCCTTCTTCTGAGTCCGTTATTCAGACAAACCCTGAAGAAGGAGTGGCCGGCAGTTACAAACTGGTATTCAAGCAGACCGGTAAAACCGTTGTGCTGAAAAAAGGGGAAGAGGTGAACTTTAGTGTGTCGATTGCAGGATACAAATCGGGCGAGGTAGAAACGGCTATCAATGTGGGGCGCGAACAGAAGCTTCGTGAAGCACTCATTGCTGAGTTCTCTGCCAATCTGGTACTGGAGACTCCTGATCCTGTGCTGAATGCGATGTTTCGTTTTGCTAAGATCCGCGCTTCGGAGAGTATCTATGAAACGAAGGGTGGGTTGCTGCACGGCCCCGGTGGTGAATCGTATTATGCTGCTATCTGGGCAAATGACCAGGCAGAGTATGTCAATCCGTTTTTCCCGTTTCTGGGTTATCCTACAGGTAACGAATCGGCGTTGAATGCGTATCGGCATTTTGCTCGTTTTATGAATAAGGAATACAACAAACTGCCTAGTTCTATTATTGCGGAAGGTGATGATACATGGGGTGGTGCGGGTGATCGTGGTGATGCAGCAATGATAGCCTATGGTGCTTCCAGGTATGCCTTGGCGCGTGGTGACAGACAAGAAGCTGTAACACTTTGGCCGCTTATTGAGTGGTGTCTGGAGTTTTCTCATCGTCAGTTGAACGAAGAGGGGGTGGTAAAGTCTGATGCTGACGAACTGGAAGGGCGTTTCCCTGCCGGAAAAGCAAACCTATGTACCTCTTCTCTTTATTATGATGCTTTGATTTCTGCATATTATCTGGGTAGAGAGATCGGTAAACCCTCTTCACAGATAAAGAACTATCTGCAGCAGGCTGCTGCTTTGCGTAAGTCGATAGACAAATACTTTGCTGCGAAAGTGGAAGGTTTTGATACGTATCAGTATTATGAGGGAAATGACGTGCTTCGTTCCTGGATCTGTATTCCTTTGACTGTGGGTATCGACGATCGTAAAGCGGGAACAATTGACGCGCTTTTCTCTCCGCGTCTCTGGACAAAAGAGGGCTTGTTGACGCAGGCAGGTAGTGAGACCTATTGGGACCGTTCTACTTTGTACGGATTTCGTGGGGTACTGGCAGCCGGTGAAACAGAGAAGGCGATGAGTTACCTGACCTATTATTCGAATCACCGTTTGCTCGGCGAACATGTGCCGTATGCTATTGAAGCATATCCGGAAGGTAGTCAGCGCCATCTTTCCGCAGAGAGCGGATTGTATTGCCGTATCTTTACGGAAGGAATGTTTGGTATCCGTCCGACCGGACTGAATTCTTTTTCTGTTACTCCGCGTCTGCCAAAGAATTGGAATGAGATGGCTTTGCGTCATATCCGTGCTTTCAATGGGGATATTGATATTGAGGTGGTCCGTAAAGGAAGTAAACTTTTGGTGACTGTTACAAATAATGGGAAACAAGTAATGAATAGAACAGCCAAAGAGGGAACAATATTGACTGTAAAATTATGATGAAGGGAAGGACCTTTGTAAATTAACTAAACTAAGAATGAAAGTCTTTAAGTATGGATAGTGCTTAGAGACTTTCATTGTTAATCAAAATACGATGAAAAAGAAAGCTCTGTTTTTTCTGATGATCTCTCTGGTATGTCAATGCGCTATTGCACAAGAGAGAAAGGATAATCGATGGGTGTTAAATCCGGATCAAAGTATCTCATGGAAGAAGGGGAGCGGCGAACTTCCTCATCAGGATCATATTGAGATGGCTGGTCGTAAGGTGGCTACTGTGTTGCGTTATGGCATCGATGAGAAAGGTGGTTTTTGTCTGAATAGAGGAATGGTGTGGCCGTTGTTGCGTACTGTTCCGAATAATACGCATGCCAGTCTGATGCGTCGCTTTGGCGAAGATGTGTTGTCTAAATTGTTGGTTGATGGACATGCATTGGTAAATGAGAGGGTGCAGGAGATCACTCTTAACGGGTTGATGACTGTAGTCAGTGAGTTCCCACACTCCATAGAGGTGAAAAGAGTGCTTTTCCCATCGGTAGCTTTGCCTGCTTTCTGTGAGAATTATACCTTGAGAAATAATGGCGAGAACCCTGTGAAGGTAGAGATCCCTTCTTCAGAGTCTGTTATTCAGACAGCCCCTGAAGAGGGCGTCTTTGGTAGTTACAAGTTAGTAGTCAAACAGAGTGGTATGACGGTTGTGCTGAACAACGGAGAAGAAGCTACATTCAGTGTGACTATCGCGGGTTACAAACCGGGTGAGGCTCAGCTAACTATTGATGTGGCACAAGAGCAAGCACTCCGCGAAAAGCTTGTGGCAGAGTTTTCGGATAATCTGGTGCTTGAGACTCCTGATCAGGTGCTCAATACAATGTTTCGCTTTGCAAAGATTCGTGCTTCGGAGAGTATCTTTGAGACCAAAGGTGGTTTGATGCACGGTCCGGGCGGTGAGGCGTATTATGCTGCTATCTGGGCCAATGATGAAGCAGAATATTTTAGTCCGTTTACTCCATTCCTGGGATATGCCACAGGTAATGCGGCGTCGCTTAATACATATAGCTTGTATGCACCCTATATGAATAAGGAATATGACAAACTCCCTAGTTCTATCATTGCGGAAGGGGATGATGTGTGGTGTGGTTCGGGCGATGAGGGTGATGCTGCGATGATTGCTTATGGTGCTCCACGTTATGCTTTGGCTCGCGGTAGTAAAGTGGAAGCGGAAAAGATATGGCCGCTGATTGAGTGGTGCCTGGAATATTCTCACCGTAAATTGACCAAAGATGGGGTTGTTGCTTCAGATGCTGATGAACTGGAGAACCGTTTCCCGTCGGGTGATTCCAATCTGCTGGTTTCTTCTTTGTATTATGACGGATTGGTATCTGTTGCTTATCTTGGCAAAGAGATTGGCAAACCTTCTTCACTGATTAAAACCTATCAGCAACAGGCTGCTGCATTGCGCAAGTCTATGAATGCATATTTTGGTGCGAAAGTGGAGGGTTTTGATACCTACCGGTATTATGAGGGAAATGATCTGCTTCGTTCCTGGATCTGTGCTCCACTGGCAATGGGTATCACTGAAAAGAAAGAGGGCACGGTAGCAGCACTTTTTTCTCCTCGTCTGTGGACGAAAGATGGTTTGCTTTCTCAGTCAGGAACAGATATATTTTGGGATCGCTCTACTTTGTCTGCCTTTCGCGGAGTGTTGACTGTCGGTGAAACAGATAAAGCCATGGAATATCTGACCTATTATTCGAATCATCGTTTGCTCGGTGAACATGTACCTTATGCCATTGAAGCTTATCCAGAGGGAGATCAACGTCATCTTTCCGGTGAGAGTGCATTGTATTGCCGTATATTTACAGAGGGTGTGTTTGGTATTCGTCCAACAGGATTCCATTCGTTTTCTATCACTCCACGATTGCCTCAGGATTGGAATGAGATGGCTTTGCGCCATATCCGTGCTTTCAATGGGGATATTGATGTGGAGGTAGCCCGCAAAGGTGATAAGCTACTGGTGACTGTGACGAATAATGGGAAGACGGTACTGATTAAAAAGTTGAAAGAGGGTACTGCATTAACTGTAAAGTTATGATCGCACTTCTTTTGAGAATGTAACACAGGAGATAATATCTCGGAGATAATCACTCGGACACAATCCTACGGATATAATGAATCCCTGCTTGATTTCCTATCCAAAGGATATTTCAAACAGGGATTCATTGTGTCCGGAGGTTGGGCTTATTTGTTCTTGAATTTTGTAAGTATCTTACGTCTGTTGACGATGGAAGGAATTTCTTCCTCATAGTGAGTGACGTAGATCAATGTTTTGCCTTTTTGATTGCAGTATGACTCGATAATATTTTTGGCAAGGTATTTCTTGCCTGCATCCAGTCCATGAAGGGGCTCATCAAGGATCAACAGTTCGGGGTTCTTGACAAAAGCCCGTACCAAGAGGATGAGACGCTGTTCGCCGTACGAGATCTTTACGAACGAACGGTCGCTGAGGTGACTGGCATGAAAGATTTTCATCCACTTCACTGTCTCTTCTTTTTGAGATTCATTGCACTTCTGATAAAGTCCGATGGAGTCGAAAAAACCCGAAGCTGCCACATTAAAGCAGGGAGTGTCCTGCATATAATAGGTGTGTATGTCCGGTGAGAGATAGCCGATTCTTTTCTTGATGTCCCAGATGCTTTCCCCGCTGCCTCGTTTTCTGTCGAAGAGGGTCAGGTTGTTGGAGTAGGCTTGTGGGTTGTCGCCGCAGACCAGACTGAGCAGCGTAGACTTTCCACTTCCGTTACCTCCCAGTAGTGCCCATTTTTCTCCGCTCTTCACTTCCCAGTCTTCATCTTTCAGGATAGTATGAGTACCATATCTGATATGGATTTTGTCCATGAGGATCGCTGTTTTATAGTCTGTTTCTTTCTCTTCTTGTTTCGGAAGGTCTGTCAGCTCGTCGGCTATCTCAGAGAAAAGTGTACGGATCAGTGCTTTATCGTTCATAAAATCACCGACTTTTTGCACGGGATAGCAGGTGCGTTCTTTGATTGGAAGGACATTGTCTATCCAGTCGGGCAGGTCTTTAGGATGGGAAACGACAAAGAGGATTTGCATGTTAGTGAGCTCCATCGTCTGCTTAAGCATGGTATTGAGCATGGCTCGTGAGGGGGCATCGAGACCTATGAAAGGATTGTCCAGAATAAGCAACCGAGGTTCTGTCATTAGTACTTTTGTAATGAGAAACTTGCGGAGCTCGCCACTGGAAAGAGCAACAAGGTGCTTGTCCAGCAGTTCGCTGATGTTAAATAGCTGAGCATATTCTTCTATTGCCTCGTCAGAGAATCCTTTGAGCAGGGTTCGAGCAATGGGTGTGGTCTCCGCGTCAAAGGAGTTCCACCGTTGCTGGTAGTACATCTCCCGGCAATCGGCTAGAGAATAGATGTCGCGGAAGGAAATGGAGCGGATGAGCTGATAGGTCGGACGAGATTCAGTGGTGGTAATGTGAACTTCTCCTTGTCGGGGAAGTATCTTGCCTTGTATAATGTCAGTAATGAGTGTTTTGCCGGCTCCGTTCGGACCTATAAACGCCCAGTTCTCGTTCTCTTTTATTGTAAAAGAGAGCGGTTCGCTCCACTCAAACTCTTTGAGTCTTGGAACGAACCGCTCGATATCGATTTGAAATGAATGCATCGTTTAGTGTTTCTTGATATACTCTTTTATCCATTCTCCGACTTCTGAGGTTGAGTAGGCTTTTTCTCCTTCTACCTGAATATCACCGGTCCGAATGTTTTGGTTCATAGATGCATCTACAGCTTCCTGAATGAGTGCAGCTTCTTCTTTTAGGTTGAATGCATAGTCAAACATCATAGCGGAGGAAAGGATGGTTGCCAATGGATTGGCGATGTTCTTCCCTGCAGCCTGTGGCCAGGAGCCGTGGATTGGTTCGAAGACAGAGGTATAGGTACCGATAGAAGCGGAGGGAAGAAGTCCCATCGAACCGGTAATAACGGATGCTTCATCAGTAAGTATATCGCCAAACATGTTTTCTGTGACCATCACGTCAAAATAGTTTGGCCATTGGATCATGCGCATCGCAGCATTGTCGACAAACATATATTCTACTTCCACTTCAGGATACTCTTTTTCCATCTCTTTGGCTATCTCACGCCATAGACGGGAGGTGGCAAGGATATTTGCCTTATCGACAACGGTCAGTTTCTTGCGGCGTTTCATAGCAAACTCGAAACCTACCTTGAGGATACGTTCAATCTCTTCGCGACTATATACACAAGTATCGTATGCCACTGTTCCATCTTCGCTTCTTCCTTGCGGACGACCAAAGTAAAGTCCGCCGGTCAGTTCGCGGATGCACATAAAGTCTGCGCCACGTACCAGTTCATCTTTCAAGGGTGACTTGTGGATGAGGCTTTCAAATGTAGTAATAGGACGGATATTGGCATATAAACCAAGTTTCTTACGCATGGCCAGTAATCCTTGTTCCGGACGTACCTTTGCGGAAGGGTTGTTGTCAAACCGAGGGTCTCCGACTGCTCCGAAGAGCACAGCATCACTCTCCATACAGAGGGTATGTGTCTCATCAGGATAAGGATTGCCAACCTGGTCAATCGCTTGTGCACCGCAGATGCCGTATTCGTAACTCAACTCGTGGCCAAACTTTTCGCAGATGGCTTTAGTAACTTCTAATCCTTGTTTCATTATTTCCGGACCGATTCCATCGCCCGGGAGAACTGCAATTTTAATTTTCATACTTGTCTGTTCGTATCTTCGATTATATTCAACATTTTAATGGTAGCTTTGATTGCGGCTTCTGTCTGGTCACCATCCAGTCCGCGGGTGCGAAACTCTTTTCCTTCGTGTTCCCAAGTGATGACAGTTTGCACAAACGCATCTGTACGACCACCCGGAGGTATGTTCACGGCATAATTAAGTAGCATGGGGAATTTACGGTTTAATCCTTTGTATATATTTCGGAGGGCACGCACGAAAGCATCGTACTGACCGTCGCCGGAAGCACTCTCCTCATAGGAAGTACCGTTGATCTCGATCTTCAGTGTCGCAATAGGTTTCAGACCGTGAGCAAGGGAGAGAAAGTAACTGAGAAGACGTACCTTCGTTTCTTTGCTGTCTTGCTTGAGCACATCAGAAATGATATAAGGCAGATCCTCCTGAGTCACCAGCTCCTTCTTGTCGCCGAGCTCAATGATACGTTCTGTCACTTTCTTCATTGACTCTTCATCCAGCTCGAGTCCCAAAGCTTCCAGGTTGAGCCGTATATTGGCTTTCCCACTGGTCTTGCCAAGAGCATACTCCCTGGTCCTTCCAAAACGTTCGGGAATCAGATCGTTGCAATAGAGATTATCTTTGCTATCACCATCTGCATGTACACCGGCAACCTGTGTAAAGACATTATCACCAATGACAGGTCTGTTGGGTGGTATACGTATGCCAGAATACGATTCTACCGTGCGGCTCGAACTATATAATTTCTTTGGATTAACAGAAGTGGAGACTTTCATCTGGTCAGTCAAGACTGCTATCACACTGGAAAGAGGTGCATTGCCTGCACGCTCTCCCAATCCATTGATGGTCACATGCACTCCTTTGGCTCCTACGCGAACCGCTGCCATGACATTGGCAACAGCCAGATCATAATCGTTATGTGCATGAAAGTCAAAATGAACAGTTGGATAACGGGTGACCATCTTCTGAAAATATTCCGTGGTCTGATAAGGGTTCAATACACCTAAAGTGTCCGGAAGCATAAATCGCTTGATGTTGGTCTTGCTCAAAGCATCCATCATTTGAAATACATACTCTGGCGAATCTTGCATGCCATTACTCCAGTCTTCCAGATAGATATTGACATCAATACCCATGTCTTCCGCATTTTTCAACACTTGAAGGATATCGGCAATATGCTGTTCCGGAGTCTTTTTCAACTGACAGGAACAGTGTTTATAGGATCCTTTGCAGAGTAGGTTGATGACCCGGCATCCGGCATTGCGGATCCAGTTGAGAGAAGTGCTTCCATCAACAAATCCGAGCACCTCGACACGGTTGATGAGACCGCGCTGACGAGCCCAGCCGGCAATCTTCTTCACTGCTTCGTATTCGCCATCGGAAACTCTTGCCGAGCCCACTTCAATACGATCGACCTGAAGCTCTTCCAGCAAAAGCCGGGCTATCATCAGTTTTTCCTGAACAGCAAAAGAGACGCCGGAGGTCTGTTCCCCATCGCGTAGCGTGGTGTCCAGTATTTCTACTTTTTGTGTCATGTTTATACTTGTTGATGTTCCTTTTCCCAGGATTCAATTTTCTCTTTGTTACTCAACAAAAAGTCAATATCATCCAATCCGTTCATCAGACAATGTTTCTTATAGGGATTGATTTCAAAGGACTCACTGGCACCCACGATTGTGTTGGTCACAGTTTGCTCAGCAAGGTTAACTTCAATCTTCATTTCTGGATTATTCTTGATTGAACTGAATAAGCTGGCAAGAAATGGTTCGCTGACAACAACAGGTAATACGAAGTTGTTGAGCGCGTTGTTTTTGAAGATGTCGGCAAAGAAACTGCTGATGACTACGCGGAAGCCATATCCTGCAATAGCCCATGCTGCATGTTCGCGGCTTGATCCTGAACCGAAGTTCTTTCCGGCAACCAGAATCTGTCCCGAGTAAGTAGGGTCATTGAGAATAAAAGAACTGATCTTGTTACCCTGCTTGTCATAACGCCAGTCGCGGAAGAGGTTATCTCCGAAACCTTCTTTAGTGGTTGCTTTTAGAAAACGGGCCGGAATGATCTGGTCGGTATCTACATTCTCAAGTGGGAGTGGCACACACGTGCTGTTCAATATAGTGAATTTTTCATTTTCCATTGTTCGTCGTTTTTATGAGTTTGTTACATGCATGTTCTTGGATCGGTAATCTTTCCGGTTAGTGCTGCAGCGGCAGCAACCAACGGACTTGCAAGCAGTGTGCGCGCACCCGGACCCTGACGGCCCTCAAAGTTACGATTAGATGTCGAAACTGCATACTTTCCGGCAGGAACTTTATCATCATTCATAGCAAGACAAGCGGAGCAACCCGGCTGACGGATTTCAAAGCCTGCTTCGATGAGGATCTTGTCTATACCTTCTTCACGAATCTGAGTGTCCACATACCAGGATCCCGGCACGATCCAGGCGATGACTGACGGGTCTTTCTTTTTACCCTTTACCAATGAAGCAAATGCGCGAAAATCTTCGATGCGTCCGTTGGTACAAGAACCAAGGAACACATAATCAATCTTTTTTCCGATGAGTTGTTCGCCAGGCACATATCCCATGTATTCAAGTGATTTGCTATACGAAATGCGTCCTACTTCAGGAATACTTTCCAGACTTGGTATCTTTTCTGTAATACCCATACCCATACCCGGGTTGGTGCCATAGGTAATCATCGGTTGGATATCATTGCCGTTAAATACGATCTCTTTGTCAAATACAGCATCCTCATCACTCTTCAGAGTCTTCCAGTATTCCATTGCAGCATCCCACTCTTTATCTTTGGGTGCGTATTCACGATCTTTCAGATATTCAAACGTTCTTTCGTCCGGAGCAATCATACCTCCACGGGCACCCATCTCAATAGAGAGGTTGCAGAGTGTGAGACGTCCTTCCATAGACAACGAACGGATCACGTCACCTGCATATTCCACAAAGTAGCCGGTAGCACCACCAGTGCTCATCTTGGAAATGATATAAAGGGCCACATCTTTTGCGGTAACTCCATTATTCAACCTTCCGTTCACAGCGATACGCATAGTTTTCGGCTTGGACTGAAGGATACATTGTGAGGCAAGCACCATCTCTACTTCACTGGTTCCAATACCGAAAGCGACACAACCCAGTGCTCCATGAGTGGAAGTATGAGAATCACCGCATACGATGGTCATACCTGGGAGTGTCAATCCGTTTTCCGGACCCACCACATGAATGATACCGTTTTTCGGGTGAAGCATACCAAAATGACTCAATCCAAATTCTTTTGCATTCTGAGCCAGCGTGTTTACCTGAGTGCGGGATATTTCATCCTCAATCTCTTTGTCTTGATCGTGAGTAGGGGTATTGTGATCAGGCATGCAAAAGATCTTTTCCGGACGGAGAGGTTTGAGTCCCCTGGCTTTCAGTCCCGAAAAAGCTTGCGGACTGGTTACTTCATGACAGTATAATCTGTCAATATAAAGTTGAGTAGGACCCTTTTCTACTTTGGCAACAAGATGTTCATTCCAAATCTTATCGAATAACGTATTCATATTAGTATAATGTTAATGTTTTCTGAACTTATTAATACAATCAATGTAGGCTTCTATTGACGCGGCGACTATGTCGGTATTTGCACCGAAACCGTAGTATATATGCCCATCATATTCCACTTGCATGTGAACTTTGCCGACATCATCACTACCCTTGCTGATAGCTTGAATGGTAAACTCTTTCAAGATCATCTCGCGTTCGATTATTTTCTTTAGTGCTTTGATAGCAGCATCAACCGGTCCATTTCCTGAAGCAGCTGCCTCAAACTTCTCTCCGGAGATACTTAGTCCGAGACTTGCGACCGAACGTACACCCACGCCACTAGTCACTTGCAGATAATCCAACTTGATGGCATGGTTTGTGCTACGGTCTGCACCGGCTAATAAAAGGACATCATCATCGTGAATATCTTTCTTTCTATCAGCCAGTTTCAGGAATTCCTCATAGACTGCATCCAGTTTCTTTGGGGTAAGTTCAACACCAAGCAGAGAGAGGCGATGCTTCAAGGCGGCACGTCCGCTACGAGCTGTCAATACAATTGAGTTTTCATCAAGACCTACATCATGAGGATCCATGATTTCATAGGTGCGCACATCTTTCAGTACGCCGTCCTGATGTATGCCCGATGAGTGAGCAAAAGCATTGCGTCCTACTACTGCCTTGTTGGGCTGTACCGGCATGTTCATCAGACTGGAAATCAATCTGCTCGTCGGATAAATCTTTTGAGTATTGATGTTGGTTTGGATGTTGAGATGCTGATGAGATTTAAATATCATTGCCACTTCTTCCAAAGCCGTATTACCTGCACGTTCACCGATACCGTTTATTGTCACCTCTACCTGTCGGGCACCGTTCATTACTCCACTAATCGTGTTGGCAGTAGCCATACCAAGGTCATTGTGACAATGCGTAGAAAGAATAGCCTTATCAATGTTGTTTACATTATCAATCAAATACTTGATTTTTTCACCATATTCACTTGGGAGACAATAACCCGTGGTATCAGGGATATTGATTACAGTAGCTCCGGCTTTGATCACAGCTTCAACTACACGGGCAAGATATTCATTGTCTGTGCGTCCGGCATCTTCTGCATAGAATTCCACATCCTCAACAAAGCGCTTTGCATACTTGACAGCAGCAATTGCACGTTCGATGATTTCTTCACGGTTGGAATTAAACTTGAATTTGATATGAGAATCTGACGTTCCGATACCTGTATGGATACGTTTGCGCTTGGCAAATTTCAATGATTCTGCTGCCACTTCAATATCTTTTTCTACTGCACGCGTCAAAGCGCAGATAGTAGGCCATGTCACTGCTTTGGAAATTTCTATGATTGAATTGAAATCTCCCGGACTCGATACTGGGAAGCCTGCTTCAATAACATCAACTCCCAAAGCCTCAAGCTGTTTGGCGACCTGGATTTTCTCTATCGTATTTAACTGGCATCCAGGTACCTGTTCCCCATCTCGGAGAGTCGTGTCGAAAATAAATAATCTGTCTGACATCTTTTCGTTTATTTTGTTTGTTATTATTCCAGAGAAAAAAAGCCTTTCACACATCGGAGTGAGAAAGGCTTTCGTATATTCTGTTTGTTACATATTCACGCACATTGCTCACTCCCTATTGATTTGCCCAATAGAATAATTAGAATAGATAGTAGAATATGTAAAAAAGATCGGTTCATAAATTCTGTCTTTTATATTGACGTGGCAAAGGTATGTTTATTTTCTGATATTCCAAATGAATTGTGGGGAAAAAGTTTCATTTTATTACAAATTACTACTTTTTGAGTCAAAAAGTAGCGAGATTATAAGTGCTCTATGGGTAAAAAAGATACTATTGAAAGGAATAAAGGCTTGTGAGATACGATCTTACAAGCCTTATCTGATTTAGATTGAGAAAGTGATGAGCAGCGAGGGTTATTGCTGCATGGAAAAGGATTTTTTACCGATCAGGTTTCCATCAGCGAAGATGTCTACGCGATAAGTGCCCGACTGCAAGAACTCTTCCACTTTCCAGTAAACAGTCACGCTTTGTTCTTCCCCAGAATATTCAATATCCTTACGGATTGAATAGGCTATATTTTTATTTTCATAGGCAAAGACGTTCGTTGGGCTTTTAACAAGTACATCATCGTCCGGTTTGGCTATGCGTACATAGATACTCTTTTCACCAGTGGGAGCAGTGATATTTTTCGTAATGGTGAAGGAAATATTCATTTGGGTCACTTTCGTTACTTTATCTTCGTCTTTTCCTCTTTTATTGACCGTTTTAATTGAAATATTCGTAGCGTCTAGCTGGGATGCCATTGTGACTCTTTCAGAGAGCTGCTCTTTTTCCTTGGAAAGCTGGCTGGCATTACTTTTTGCCTCCTGATATTTACGAGTAACCGTTTGGTTTTCTTTCTGAAGTTGAGAGTTTGCCTTATTTAGAGAGTCAACTTGTGCAATATATGTCTTCAAGACACCGCGTACTGTGGCAAGTTCTTTCTTTAGTTCGCTGATGCGTGAGGTATTGGTTGACTTTACCGTACGTAGTTCTTCGCGTAAGCGTTGTACCTTCATCTTTTCAGCTTCAAAGAGCTCGATGATAGAATCATTATTGACGTTCAGTTCGTATCCTTCATATTGCACAGCAAGTTGTGAGTATTCATCTGTCAACTCTTCCTTTTCCAGATCAAACATCCCGGTCATCTCTTCCATTTTGGAATTTTGAATTACGATCCAGGTAATTGCACCAGCAATCAGAAGAATTAATGTAATAATAATACCGATAAGCAGTTTGAAACTTTTTCTTGGCTGTTTTTCGTTTCCCGTCATTTCCATAGCGTATTTCTTCTTTATATTCTTTGCAAAAATAGTCTATTTTGTTCAATAATTGAAGTGATAAGGTATAAAAACTATTCAAGAGTTCCATGAAGGAAAATTATTGCTGCCTTTTTAATATTATTAATTAAAGAATTATTTCCGTAATGATAAATAGTTCGTACCTTTGCATAGTATTAGAATTATAGATGCGTCAATAGGAGTATTAGTTAAATTATTAAATAGAAAGATATGGCTAAAGTAACAGTTGTTGGTGCAGGAAATGTAGGCGCGACATGCGCGAATGTTCTTGCTGTAAACGAGGTAGCAAACGAGGTGGTTTTGCTCGATGTAAAAGAAGGTGTAGCTGAAGGTAAAGCAATGGATATCATGCAGACAGCGCAGCTCATGGGCTTTGATACTGTTGTAACCGGAACAACTAATGATTATACCTTGACAGCAGACTCAGATGTTTGTGTGATCACGTCAGGTATTCCACGCAAACCGGGCATGACTCGCGAAGAACTTCTGGGTGTGAACTCCGGTATTGTGAAGAGTGTTGCAGCTAATCTGCTCAAATATTCTCCGAATACGATTATCGTGGTTATCTCTAACCCGATGGACACAATGACTTATCTTTCATTGAAGAGTCTTGGATTGCCCAAAAACCGTATTATCGGTATGGGTGGTTGCTTGGATAGCTCTCGCTTTAAGTATTTCCTGAGCCAGGCTCTAGGATGTAATGCTAATGAAGTAGAAGGTTTTGTGATTGGTGGCCATGGTGATACAACGATGATTCCTTTGACTCGTCTGGCTACTTACAAAGGTATGCCAATCTCTGATTTCCTGAGCGCTGAGCAGATTGAAGCAGTAAAACAATCTACAATGGTAGGTGGTGCTACTCTGACTAAATTGCTGGGTACTTCTGCATGGATGGCTCCGGGTGCTGCAGGATCTTTTGTTGTAGAGTCTATTCTGAAAGATCAGAAGAAGATGGTTCCTTCTTGTGTTTCTCTGGAAGGTGAATACGGTGAATCAGATATTTGCATCGGTGTTCCAGTTATCCTCGGACGCAATGGAGTGGAAAAGATTCTTGAAATCGAACTTACTGCTGACGAAAAAGCTGCATTTAAGGCAAGCGCAGAAGCTGTTCGTTCCAATAATGTAGTGTTGAAAGAGATCGGCGCTATTTAATATAATTATTACTCACGCCGGCTGTTTATAGCAGCCGGCGTTCGTGTACTTGATAACCACGTTAAAAACAAGTTTTATGAAAACAAAAGTTTCCGTTTCCTTCATGCTTTTGGGCATTTTGTTTAATGTTTGCCTGATCGCTTCCAATCTTTTAGAAACCAAGATTATTCAGCTGGGTCCTCTCACCCTGACATGCGGATTAATGGTTTTCCCGATTTCTTATATTATCAATGACTGTATCGCAGAAGTATGGGGCTACAAAAAAGCACGCCTTATTATCTGGAGCGGTTTTGCGATGAACTTCTTTGTGGTCGGACTGGGCCAGCTTGCCGTCCTGCTTCCTCCTGCTCCATTTTGGGAAGGGGCTGAGGGGTTTAATTTTGTATTTGGACTGATCCCCCGTATCACGATAGCAAGTCTTTTTGCTTTTCTAGTCGGGTCGTTTCTCAATGCGTATGTGATGAGCAGGATGAAAGTCATTTACAAAGGAAAGAAATTTTCGCTTCGTGCCATTGTTTCTACCTTGGTCGGTGAGACCTTTGATTCGCTGATATTCTTCCCTATCGCCTTTGGTGGATTAATTACTATGGATGAACTGATCAAATTAATGCTCATTCAGATTGTACTTAAATCCTTGTATGAGGTCTTGGTTTTGCCTATTACTATCCGTGTTGTGAAGTATATCAAACGGGTGGATGAGACTGATGTTTATGATGAGAATATATCGTATAACATTTTAAAAATAAAGGAACTCTGATGTCTATAGATCATTTAGAAGGCAACAATGAACTTGCTGCTTTGGGTCACCCCACTGAGTATAAGAAAGAGTATGCTCCTGAGGTGTTGGAAGTGTTTGAAAACAAACATCCTGAAAATGATTATTGGGTGCAGTTCAACTGTCCGGAGTTTACCAGCCTGTGTCCAATAACCGGTCAGCCTGATTTTGCAGAGATACGCATTTCCTACCTTCCACATATATATATGGTGGAGAGTAAGAGTCTGAAACTCTATCTTTTCAGTTTTCGTAACCACGGGTCGTTTCATGAGGATTGTGTCAATAGTATTATGAAGGATCTGATTCACGTAATGGATCCAAAGTATATTGAGGTGACTGGCATTTTTACTCCGCGTGGAGGGATCAGTATCTATCCGTATGCAAACTATGGAAGAAAAGGAACCTCCTACGAAGAGATGGCAAAGCATCGGTTGTTGAACCGTGCAATCTGACAGAATTCTATGCTTTTTCTTGCAAGATTGTTGGGTAATTCCAAAACAAGTATTACTTTTGCAACATCAAATTGATGGCGATGTAGTGTAGTGGCCTAGCACGCGACCCTCTCACGGTTGAGACTCGGGTTCAATTCCCGGCACCGCTACTAGAAAGAGACGATAAAACAGAATGTTTTATCGTCTCTTTTCCTTCTAGCCCTTTGATCGGCTCAGCATAAGAGTCAACCCGAGTCAGAGAAATATAATAAATGAGCTTACTGAAATCGGAGTTAGATGCTAAAAAGAATCAATCCCTTCGGTTCTTCGTCTGTGCCATGTATATCCGTTATTTTTTACTTGATATCTTTTGCCCTCTGATAGTAATAAAAGTTTTCTTTGTCAGGTTGAAAAAGTCATCACTTCTTGATGCATTATTCATATTGAAGCACAGAATAGCCGTCCCGTGCCACGGAATAGCTATCTCGTGCCACAAGATAGCTGTATTGCGGTTCAAGATAACTAATGCATCTTTACTGATGTATTTTATCTTCTGGGTTGGGCTATTTATGTTCCCTGATCGAAAGACTTTCTTCTCCGGTTGATTCACAGATTGCGGGTCAAGCCCGCAATGACGGCAAAGGGGGCAGCTGTCATTGCGGGGTTGACCCGCAATCTCCTTGGTCAAACCCGTAATAACGACAAAGGGGGCTGTCTTTGACGGTGTGGAAGTTGCTCAGCAATGAAAGATGGTTACAAATGGGCCTTTTTAGCAAATAAAACTGTAAACAAATGAGGAAGAGCAATGTTTTTTTTACGTTACTGATGTGCCATTCAGTATACTGAGAGGCAGTCCATGGTGCAGATGGTGTAGATAAATAGTACTTTTTTACTGATCTTAAATTCGAAATTCGAAAAAACAACAGACCGGCAGAAAACCACTCCTCTTAGAAAGAGCAGTCTTGCGGAATATAGAAAAGAGGAAAGGAAAGATATCCTGAGATATTTTTCCTTTCCCTATTGAAAGATAAAAAAGTTCTGTTAGATGGAAAGCGTGCGAAGCGTTCTCAGCAATTCCCTGTTGATGGGTTTGTCATTTTTGATAGCTTTTGAGAATGGCACGTATACGATCTGATCATTCTGAATACCAATCATGACATTACGTTGGTCTTCCAGAAGTGCCAGGATTGCAGCTTCTCCCACACGACTTGCCAGAATACGGTCAGATGCTGAAGGTGAACCACCTCTCTGTAAGTGACCTAAGATAGTGACGCGTACGTCGTATTCAGGATATTCTCTTTTGACACGTTCGGCAAGATGAATAGCTCCCCCGGTTAGCTCACTTTCAGCAACCAGTACGATACTACTGTTTTTAGTTTTACGGAAACCATTTTGAATCAATTCGGCGAGTTGGTCGACTTCAGTCGATATTTCGGGAATGATTGCAGCTTCTGCTCCGGAAGCAATAGCACCGTTAAGTGCCAGGAATCCGGCATCGCGGCCCATCACTTCA
Source organism: Bacteroidales bacterium (assembly GCA_963677415.2). Classification (GTDB taxonomy): domain Bacteria; phylum Bacteroidota; class Bacteroidia; order Bacteroidales; family JAQUTK01; genus JAQUTK01. The sequence goes on from CAXXFJ010000038.1 coordinate 99,303, forward strand.
ATGAAGAAGAGACGGTCGTGAGAGGTTGCGGTATCGCGGATCTTATCCACTGCTTCCACAATGGTGTTCAAAGCTGTGTCATACCCGATCGTTGTATCAGTGCCAAACAAATCGTTGTCAATAGTCCCCGGGAGACCTACAACAGGAAAATTGAATTCCTGGGCAAAGATGCGTGCACCTGTCAGTGATCCATCACCACCAATCACTATCAAAGCATCAATTCCTTCTTTTAGCAAAGTTTCATGTGCCAACTTCCGTCCTTCGGGTGTCATGAATTCCTGGCAGCGTGCTGTCTTCAGGATTGTGCCACCTTGTTGGATAATGTTACTTACGTTTTGCGTTTTGAAAGGGATGATTTCGCCGGTGATGAGGCCTTTGTACCCTCTGTAAATTCCTTTTACAGCGATTTCGTTGTTAATTGCAGTACGAGTGACCGCCCGGATGGCGGCATTCATTCCGGGGGCATCTCCACCCGAAGTCAAGATTCCTACACAATTGATTAAAGCCATATACCTATATATTGAATGAGCCACAAAGATACGAAAAAAATGAAGATGAGGGCAGAATATCAATAAAGAGTCGCAGGTTGTTAATTATCTTTATAGTTTGAGATAAATCCTTAGAGTGTCAGCCACTTCTTCCATTAACCACGAAGGGGTGGAGGTGGCGCCACAGATGCCGATAGATTGCACCTCTTTCAGTAGCGAAGTGTCAATATCATCGCTGCCACTGATAAGATGCGAATTGACATTGACTTTCCTGCACTCTTCAAATAGTATTTTCCCATTTGAACTTTTTTGTCCGCTTACGAAAAAAATCAACTCATGTCCTGCAGCAAACTTGCGGATGTTTGGTATCCGGTTGGCTACTTGGCGGCAAATGGTGTCGTTGTATTCAAAATGGACATCGGGCGCTATCTGTTTTTGGATCAGACTCACTATTTCCCCGAATCCATCCAAAGACTTGGTCGTTTGAGAGAAAAGTGTGATAGGACGGGTAAAGTCAATGAAAGAAAGGTCCTCCGGCTTTTCGATGACAATAGCTTCCCCTTCTGTCTGTCCTACCAGTCCGTTGACCTCTGCATGACCGATTTTACCATAGATTACTATCTGTGAGTCATCATTACCCGTATGCTGGGTTTTGATTTTCTTTTGCAGTTGAAGTACTACCGGACAGGTGGCATCAATGATTTCTATAGTATTTTCGAGGGCGATCGCGTAGGTTTCAGGGGGTTCGCCATGAGCGCGGAGGAGCACTTTGGCATTGTGTAACTGTTTGAATTGTTCACGGTCGATGATGATTAATCCCTTTGAATTGAGACGATCCACTTCCCGGCTGTTGTGTACGATATCTCCGAGACAATAGAGCGTGCCGCCTTTATTCAGTTCTTCTTCAGCTTTGCGGATGGCATTTACAACGCCAAAGCAAAAGCCGGAAGCGCGATCAATCTCAATCGTTGTCATGACTCTGCTTCAGCGGTTATCTTATGAAAGAGTTGTATCAACCATTCTTTTTGTTCGGCGATAGTCAGGTGAGAGTTGTCCAATACATAAGCGTCTTCTGCTTGTCGCAGTGGGCTCTCTGTGCGGGTCTGATCAATGTGATCGCGTTTCTTTAAGTTTTCAAGCACCTTCTCAAAGCTGACTTGCTCTCCTTTAGCAATGAGTTCGTCCACACGTCTTTGCGCTCTGATGTCAGGAGAAGCTGTGACGAAGATTTTCATTTCCGCATTCGGAAAAACCGTCGTACCGATATCACGTCCATCCATCACAATTCCTTTTTCTTCACCCATCTTCTGTTGAAGAAGTACCATTGCGTGACGTACGAAATCAATGGCACTTACCGGACTCACTTTGTCTGACACTTCCATAGTGCGGATCTCAGACTCAACATTCTCTCCATTAAGTAAGGTGTAAGCTTTGCCGGTTGATGCGTCCAGCCGAAACGAGATTAATACGTTGTCGATAGCTTTGCGCAGAGCATTACTATCAACAACATCTCCTTTAATAAGTCCGTTTCTTAAACAATACAAAGTAATAGCACGATACATTGCTCCACTATCAATATAGATATATCCTATCTCTTTGGCGAGATCTTTTGCCATTGTACTTTTACCACAAGAGGAGAATCCGTCTACCGCAATTACAATCTTTTTCATTCAATCCCTGTATTAATAACCAAAGTTTCTGGCAATGCTAAAATGGTAGGAGAGTCCGGATATATGATATTGAGCGGCTGCAAATCCGACACGATAACTCTTTATGCGCAGTCCGGCACCTGCTGAAAATCCGGTAAGTCCTGCTTTGTCTCCCACAGCCAACTCAGTCCTTCTCCGATAATTATAGCCGATGGAGGCATAAAAATTCTTACCGGGCGTAAAGTCAACCCCCAGAAGAAGGTGATTCAAACATTTCTGTGCAAAATTGGTGTTGTCTGTTTGTGCGATTTCTCCATCACCACTTATAGAAGAGGTGAAGTCCCATTCTCTCATGTTTTGCATCGTCACAGATATTTTGAAAGGGGCGTGTGCCAGCTGTTTTGTGATTCCGATCTGTAGATCCCACGGCATCTTTTCATACACATCGTTGTAAGAGACAATCTGTGACCCCATATTTTTTAAAGCCAAACCAAAAGAATACTCGTTGTCCGGGTCATAATAACTCAGTCCGAGATCAATGGCTATACCAAAGGATGAGTAATCAGCATAATTGGAATAAACAAATTTGGAGCCTACTCCACCACGCCATCTGTCTGAAAAATCATAGGAGTAAAAGAGACAACCTGCAATATCTTTTATGGCGAGGGTACCCGTCTCTTCATTTGTATTTGTGCGTCCGGAGATAGAACCGTAATCCATATAATGAAACCCTCCGGCAAAGGTACCAAACCGTTCAGTGGATTTGCAATAGGTAGCAGTACCAATATTAATAGTGGCGACATAGGCATTGTAATCCAAACTGAGCATATTATTCATCTCTTTACCCAATAAAGCGGGATTGTGATATACTAGCGACAGGTCGTCGTCAATGACAGAAACATTATTTCCTCCCAGTGCTGCCGCATGCGTAGAAACGGGTATCTCGAGAAACTTATAGATTCCTGATCCGCTCTGCTGGGCCTTGATAGCAGGCTGCATCAGTAACAGGAAAAAAAGAGGCAGAATATTCTTTTTCATTGTCATTGTTTCTATTCAGGCTTCAAATATACGCGTTTTTCATAGAAAATACCTATATATCATTGTAGAAAGAACGTAATTTGCTTTTCTTTATTTTTTTTCTCCATTGATATGAGCAACTCAAATAGAAAAATAATATATTTGCAAAGTTTTTCTTCAAAGAAGAGATCAGATAGGGAAAAAATGTATACATTTGCCCTCAGAGGTAGTAACATAGTTAAACATATATAGGTTTATGGATTTAAAGAAAACAAAGAACGCTGATTTGGAAAGTAATAAACTGACCTCTTTCCTTATAGGTTACATTTTGGTCTTTGCTGTCATTTTTGTCGCTTTCGAGTGGACTAACAAGACCGTGGATATGAAGACGTATAATCAGGCCGGTGTAGACAATATTGATGAGGAACTCATTCCTGTAACAATGCAGCAACCGCCACCTCCTCCGCCTCCTCCAGCCATTGCGCAGGATATATTAACCCTTGTAGATACCGATGTGGATATTGAAGAGGTTGAAATAAAGGAGACGGAAGCAACAGAAGAAACCGTTGTTGATACGCGCGTTTTTGATTCTAATGCAACCTATGGCGATGGCGAAGCGGTAGAAGAAGATATTCCTTTTGCAATGATGCAAGACCCTCCTACATTCCCCGGAGGTGAAGCTAAACTGTTGGAATGGGTACATAAGAATCTTCAATATCCGAAAATAGCTAAAAACCGCGGTGATAAAGGTCGTGTAACTGTTTCTTTTGTCATCGACAAGGTCGGTAAGGTTATCAACGGAAAGATTGAAAGAGGTGTATCCGCCGAACTGGATGCTGAAGCGCTACGTGTTGTAAGTATCATGCCTAACTGGACCCCCGGAAAGCAGGGCGGTAAGACCGTGAGGGTAAAATACATTCTTCCTATTACATTCAGATTGAACAATTAATACTATAAAGACCACAAAGAATGGCTACTATGAAAAAGGTAGCCTTTCTTATTTATAAATATTTTTGAGAATATTCGGGTAATGTATACATTTGAAGAAGTATTGAGGTTGGTGGATGAGGCACTGTGCAAACTCGCTCTCCCTGAAAATCCAAAGGGTTTGTATGAACCTATTAAATATATTCTTTCCCTTGGGGGTAAACGAATCCGACCTTCGCTTTTACTTATGTCTTCCAATTTATATAAAGATGATCTTTCGACATCGCTAGCTCCCGCTATTGCATTTGAAATGTTTCATAATTTCACTCTTTTGCATGACGATCTAATGGATAAAGCGGATCAGCGAAGGGGTAAACAGACTGTCCACAAGAAATGGAATGAAAATACTGCTATTCTTTCCGGCGACGTAATGCTTGTCGTTGCTTATCAGCAATTGGCTCAAATGGATGCCGCGCATTTGTCACTTGTTCTTCCCGAGTTTTCGAAGATGGCTGCTGAAGTTTGTGAAGGGCAGCAATATGATATGGCTTTTGAATCACGTGAGAATGTAACCCAGGCCGAGTATCTTGATATGATACGTTTGAAAACAGCTGTGCTTCTTGGTGCATCTTTAAAAGCAGGGGCGCTTCTTGCTGATGCTCCTGATGAAGATGCAAAACATTTGTATGATTTTGGCTTACATTTAGGGATTGCTTTCCAGTTGATGGATGATCTTTTGGATGTGTATGGAGACCCGAATACTTTTGGAAAAAAGACCGGAGGTGATATCCTATGCAATAAGAAGACTTTCCTGCTCATTCAAGCTAGAAATTATCTTTCTCTTGAGATCCAGAGCGAATTGAATGCATGGATGAACTCTAATAATGAAAATCCGGATGAGAAGATCGCTGCTGTAATAGCCATTTACAATAAAATAGGTGTTAAGCCTATTTGTGAAGAGTATATGAAGATATATTATGAGCGGGCACTATCTTCTCTTGCCAAGGTAAAAGTGGATGAAGGACGTAAAAGAGTGCTGCGTGAAGTTGCTGAAACACTAATGCGTCGTTTTAACTGAATTAACGGATGATAGATACTCATTCTCACCTCTATGATAGTCAGTTTGATACAGATCGTGACGCTGTGGTAATGCGTGCGAAAGCAGCGGGTGTGAGAAGAATTTTGATGCCAAATATTGATTCATCAACGATAGATGCGCTTCATCGTACTGAAGAAACTTATCCGGCTTACTGTTTTTCCATGATGGGATTGCATCCTACCAGTGTTTCTGATAACTACAAACAAGAACTTGCTAGTATTGAAAAGATGTTTGCAACGCATTCTTATTGCGGTGTTGGTGAAATTGGTCTCGATTTGTACTGGGATCAAGATCATTTGGTACAACAAATAGATGCTTTTGAAACTCAGATTGAATGGTCCAAACAGCTTTCTCTTCCTGTTATGATGCATAGCAGGAATGCGTTTAATCAGGTCTATGATTCTATCATTAAGTGTTATGATAGTAGGTTAAAAGGTGTTTTTCATAGTTTTGGAGGGACAAAGGAAGAGGCGACCCGAGTATTGGAACTTCCTGATTTTTATTTGGGCATCAACGGAATTGTCACCTTCAAAAATGCCGGATTAAAAGACGTTTTACCTTTTGTTCCACTCTCACGTCTGGTGCTTGAAACAGATGATCCCTATCTTGCACCTGTTCCTTATCGCGGTAAACGGAATGAGCCTGCTTATCTTTCCAGTATTATTCAAATGTTGTCAGAAATATATCATGTTGCTATTGAAGAAGTCAAAGAGATTACCTCAAGGAATGCAGAATATGTATTTAGAATATAGTTTTTTTTCTATTTCTATAATATGTCTGTTCAAAGAGTCTGTGACAAGTTTTTTTTATACATTTATAAAGCAATTCATTTGCATGTCATAATTTTTTTGTACTTTGCACCCGATTTTGAAGAATAGTATTAGGAGAGATGCTCGAGTGGTTGAAGAGGCACGCCTGGAAAGCGTGTAAACGACTAAATCGTTTCGCGGGTTCGAATCCCGCTTTCTCCGCATTATGAATGATAAATTATCTATAAATCAATAATTAATAAATTTAAAGTCACACGCGATGAAAAAAGTTTTTGCAATGTTTGCCATTTGTGGCATTATGACCTTAGGGTTAACATCTGTTGCTGTTGCTCAGGAGCAAGCAGTAGCTGCACCGGATAGCGCTGCTACAGAAGTGGTTCAAGATTCAACTGCCGCAGCTGAAGAAGCTCCTGCTGTACCGGAAGTTGTCGAAGAAATAGGTTTGCATAAAATGTTGAAAGTGAAATTTATTGAAGGTAATGCATTCTTCATGAGTTTTGTTGCAGCAGCATTGGTTTTCGGACTTGCTTTCTGTATTGAAAGAATTGTTTATCTGAACCTTTCAGATGCTAATGTTGAGAAATTACTTAAAGAAGTTGAAGGTGCGCTGGATAAAAAAGATATTGAAGGTGCAATGGCAATTTGCCGTAACACTCGTGGTCCTGTAGCTGCAATGTTCCTTGAAGGATTACTCCGTTTTGATATGGGGGCAGATACTGTTGACAAAACTGTAGTCTCTGCTGCAGGTGTTCAGATGGGTTTATTGGAAAAGGGTTTTTCATGGATTACATTAGCTATTGCAATGGCTCCTTCTTTAGGATTCCTTGGAACTGTAATTGGTATGGTTCAAGCATTTGATGATATCCAGGCAGCCGGTGATATTAGTCCTACAGTTGTCGCAGGTGGTATGAAAGTTGCATTGATCACAACTATTTTTGGTTTGATCGTAGCTTTGATTCTTCAGTTGTTTTACAACTATGTACTAACAAAATCAGAATCAATCGTCAGAGATATGGAAGATTCTTCTCTTATCTTTATGGATTATGCCGTAAAGTACACTTCTAAATCCGGTAAATAATTATGAGTAGCAGTAAGATTTCAGGTATAGTATTATATGCCATAGTCGTACTCTCAATCGTCGTATTCGGGATGTTTTATTTCGGTCCGGTTGAGACAGACACAGTGCCCGGAACAGAGGCTCCTGTAAATACCAATTTGATGATGTTTTTCATGTTAGCTCTCTTTGGTGTAACTTTAGTCACAACTGTTGGTGCAGCACTTTCAGTTTTTGTTAAACAGTTTGTAGCTAATCCTAAAGAAGCAATCAAATCAATGGGTAGCATTATTGGTTTTGCACTTATCTTTCTTGTTGCATGGACAATTGGAGATGTAACTCCAATAAAGCTTTTGGGATATGCAGGGACAGAGAACGCTGATCCTTTTTGGCTAAGATGGATTGATATGATTCTTTTTTCTTCTTATGCTTTGGGTATGATTGCAATCTTATGTATTGCAGCGGGTGCTCTGAAGAAATATTTTATTAAATAATGATTAGTGTAAAACTAATCTGAAAGGAAATAATATGGGTAGAAAAAAACGGACAATGCCTGGAGTAAACTCCAGTTCAACAGCGGATATGGCATTTATTCTTTTGATTTTCTTTCTGACGGCAACAAGCATGAATACAGATAAGGGGTTGGCAAGACAGTTGCCACCTCCTGTGCCTGATGAATTCAAAGATCAGGAGACAAATATCAAGAAAAGGAATGTATTGCGCGTTCTCATTAATACTTCAAATCAGGTGCTCTGTCAGGAAGAGCCTATAGATAAAAAGGAGTTGAAAAAGAAAGTAAAAGAGTTCATTGAGAATAAGAATGATGAAGATGATATGCCTCAGAAAGTAATGCTTAATGATGTTCCATTCTTGGGTAACATTATGACTACAAAAAACCACGTTGTCTCTTTGCAATCAGACCGTGGTACTCAGTATGATGTATATATTGCTGTTCAGAATGAGATTGTGGCTGCATACAATGAGCTCCGTGATGAGTTTTCATTGGCTCATTTCCATAAACCGTATGCAGATCTAGACGATGATCATCAGAAATCTGTTCGGGCTGTATATCCTCAAAAGATATCAGAAGCTGAACCTAGAAAATATGGAGGAAATAAATAATGGGTAAATTTACAAAGAAGGAACGAAGTCTTCCTGAATTGAATACATCTTCACTTCCTGATTTAATATTCACAGTTCTTTTTTTCTTCATGGTTGTTACAACAATGCGTGAGGCAGAAGTGTTAGTGGAAGTACGTGTGCCTTCTGCATCAGAGCTGACTAAACTCGAAAAGAAATCACTGGTTTCAACAATTTATATTGGAAAGCCAAATAGGACTATGAGAGCACGATTTGGTACAGAATCCCGTATTCAGCTGAATGATAAATTTGCAGAAACAACGGAGATTAATAGGTATATCGGAGCAGAGAAAGCTGCATTGAGTGAAAGAGATCAACCTAAAATGACTGTTTCTATAAGAGGGGATAAGAATACAAAGATGGGTATAATAACTGATGTAAAAGAAGCTTTGCGCGAAGCACTTGCTTTGAAAATCAATTATTCCGCCACTAAAAGAGATAATATCGCTGAATAAGCAGGTCTATTTTTATAAATGAGGGCTGTCCTTTTAAAAGAGGTCAGCCCTTATTTCTTTTTCCATACTTGATGAGTTAAAATTAATATATAGTATTTTGTTATTGACTTAAATTAATTACCTTTGCCAAAAGCAATGTAATGAAGAAGTACTGGCTGTTTTTTGTGATACTGATAATTTGCAACTCTTGTGAGAGAACTGCTTCTGTAGCTATTCTCTCTAAAGGGGATAATCGGTCTGTCTCTATTGTTCGATTTGATCAAGAACTATATCATCAACTGAAAGATTCCTCTCATATTGATTATTCTTCCCTGAAAGTATCTCATCCAGAGTTTTGGAATGTATATATTGAATCAATCTTAGCGATCTCAGATGAAGATTCTGCTTCTACTAACTCGCAGTTAAATGACTTCTTTTTTAATCCGGAGATACAAGCACTTTATTCGGACGTATCAGCTGAGTTTGATTCGATTGATGATATAAAAGACGATTTGCAAAAAGCTTTTTATTCTTTGTCTAAGTATTATCCGGAGCTGAAGCTTCCGGTGTTCTATACCCATCTTTCCGGGTTGAACCAATCTGTCGTAGTTAGTGATAATCTTATTTCAGTTAGTCTGGATAAGTATCTTGGACCGGATTATCCACTGTATGATAATACAATCTATTTCTACGAAAGGGTTCATATGAAGCGAAGTAATATCGTTCGTGATTATGTTGCTGGCTGGTTTTATTCCGAATTTCCCTTTAACGGGATTCAGTATCGCGTGCTTGATAATATGATCTATGAAGGAAAGTTATGTTACTTATACTATCTTCTTTTTCCTCAATTAGATGAACGTCAGATTATGGACTATTCTAAGGAAGAAATGGATATTGCAACGAAATTTGAGAATAAGATCTGGTCAACAATCATCAGTGATGATAAACTCTTCGAAGTAGATCAGAGCTATACGTCTAAGTTGGTTAATGAAGCTCCTTTCACACTCTTTGGAGTGGGAACTGTACCTGGTAGAATTGGCTGTTTGATTGGTATGCATATTATACAGTCCTATGTGAAGAATCATCCCAATCTTCATTTGAAAGATCTTTTGTTAGAGAATAATTTCCAGCAAATCTATGACGAATCCAATTACATTTCTCGAAATAAGGTTCAGTAATTATTTCTTTTGAAAAGGAATGATTTGCATCTCACATTTGGAACAATCAAACTTCAGTTCCAGCTCATGGTTCTTTGAGCTTAGAAAGAATGGCTCTTTCCATTCTGACAACTTCTCAGGTGATCTCTTTTTACACATTCCCATTGTGAATAGTATGCAATGCTTGCAGAACATAACAGTTGCACCCTCTACCGCTTCCAATTCGTATGCTGAATCGATATTTTGTACTTTGGCTGTCTTATAAAAGAGTTCGGCATTTATGTTAGAAACGTTAGCGAGATAGGAAAGTGATGATGTTTGGAAAGGAATTCCATGTACTATACACGATGTTTTCCGTACAGCTTTAAATTGTTCCAGACTCTTCTTCTCAAAACTAGTAATAGCTTGTCTTCTGAACTCTGCAAGTATGGATGAAGGAATGAAATAGGGTTGTGAAAGTGAGATGCTCACCGTTTTGGCACTATATGCTGTATCTCCCAGTTTACTTATTACCCGTTCGATCTGAGCCGCTTGATCTTGTTTGGACAACTCCTTTCCCATAGGCAGTGATTGTGTGATAATACTGCCATTCTCATCTTTTATTGTCATCCGAAAGCCCTCTTCATAATCATTGAGTATGATATCTATAGGAATCTTTCGCTCGGCAGTTTTTCTTGTCAGTAACTGTTCAAATTCCTGATCTTGGTTACGGTAGAGTATTGTTCCCTTCTTGATTATAAATCGCTCAGAGGGGAAAATGGTAGTTCCTTCTGCCCTGTTAATGCGGAATCCGTTGAAAACGCCACTTTCATCCAGATAGCAGAAGCCGTCTCCGTTGTGCAAACTCATTGCTGTATCCACAGTTAGTTTGCCAGGTACTGCATATCTAACTGTTCCTATCTTCTCGCCTATTGATTTTGGGGTGTCAGGTGAATAAATATCCTCTTGACGTCCATTGAGAAAGTAAGAAGTAAATCCTCTGTTAAAACTTTTCTCGGGTTGTGGAGTGAAAAAAAAAGTTGTTTTTCCTGACGATGAAGGAACGTATTCCTGAGCTCTCTTCTCAAGAATCAGATCTAGCTTTTGACGATAAAATGCAGTAATATTCTTTACATATGCATTGTCTTTCAGACGTCCTTCTATCTTTAGGGAAGAGATACCAGCATCCAAAAGTTCTTCAAGATGAGAAGAGAGATTAAGATCCTTCAGTGAAAGCAGGTGTTTCTCTTTACATATATCTTTCCCATCGGCATCTTTTAATGTGTAGGGCAAACGGCAAATTTGAGCACATTCACCACGATTAGCACTTCGTCCGGTGAGTGCCTGACTAGCGTAACATTGTCCGCTGTAGCTCACACACAATGATCCATGAATAAAAGCTTCCAGAGTCACAGAAGTACTTTCCGAGATCTTCCGGATCTGATCAAGTGACAGTTCACGAGCCAGCACTACTTGTGTGAAGCCGGTCTTTTCCAGGAAGGAGACTTTCTCTGGTGTGCGATTGTCCATTTGCGTGCTTGCATGTAGCGCGATAGGAGGGAGATTCATCTCAAGAATCCCCATGTCCTGGATGATTATAGCATCAGCACCTGCATTGTAAAGCTTATGGATGATTTGTTCTGCATCTGTCAGTTCGCTATCTCGCAGTATTGTATTAATAGCCACATATACGCTGGCATTATATTTGTGGGCATAGCTGCAAAGTGATTCAATCTCCTCAATACTGTTTCCAGCAGCTGCCCGGGCACTGAACAGTGGCGCACCGATATACACAGCGTCAGCTCCATGATTGATTGCATCAATACCACATGAGAGGTTTTTTGCCGGAGATAATAGTTCGATAGGTCGTTGATATATCATCAGAGGGATTCCAATTTAACGACTTCTTTGAGATCAAAAGGTGTTTCCTGATAGACAAAATAATTAAGCCAGTTTGTAAAGAGCAGATTTGCATGTCCACGCCAGTTCACGATTATTTCTCTCTTTGGGTCATTATCCCGGTAGTAATTCTTCGGAACAGATATATCCAATCCTTTCCCTTTATCGCGTACATATTCTTTATGTAGTGTTTCAGATGAGTATTCCGAATGACCAGTAATATAGATTTCTCGTCCGCCTCTTGCCATGGTTATATATACCCCTGACTCTTCCGACTCTGAGAGGATAGTCAGTTCGGGAACTTTCAGTATATCTTCTTTGCGAACCTCTGTATGGCGACTGTGCGGTACATAGAACTCATCATCAAATCCTCGGAACAATTTGAATTGCGGTTCGTTGATACGATGTTTGAATACTCCAAACATTTTAGCAGGAAGCACATATTTCGGTATTTTATACGAATGATACATCCCGGCTTGAGCTGCCCAGCAGATATAGAGAGTTGAGGTTACATGTTTGGAAGCCCAATCAAAGATTCTCGTAAGCTCTTTCCAGTATTTGACATCCTTAAAATCAAGAAGTTCGACTGGAGCACCGGTGATGATCATCCCGTCATAATTGGTAGTACTGATTGATTCGAAATCCTTATAAAAAGCCATCATGTGTTCAATGGGTGTGTTCTTTGGAGTATGACTTTTTAGTTTAAGAAAATCAACCTCCACCTGTAAAGGTGTATTGGAAAGCAGACGGATTAAGTCCGTTTCTGTCGTAATTTTTACAGGCATCAGGTTGAGTACCACTACTTTTAGCGGACGGATGTCTTGCATTGAAGCTTTATCAGACTCCATGACAAATATATTCTCCCTTTTCAGTATATCTACTGCAGGCAACTTTTCAGGAATTGTTAATGGCATAGCGAATAAATGAAGTTAGTAATACGTAAAGTTATTTCTTCAACAAATCAAAATAAATATCAAGCAGCTCTTTGGCTGCAATGAAAGAACTACTCTGGTCGTTCAGTACCTGAAGTTCTTTAATCTCCAGTAAGCTCTCAATTTCAGGGTTATGATAAAAACTATCTTTTAATATCTCATTGATGGATTCGCGCATCCAGTATTTGGATTGCATCCGTCTTTTAAGTTCGAAGAAACCATTCTGCTTCGTAAACTCTATATAGGCGTCAATCATCTCCATTACTTCCTTGATTCCAAGTTCGTAAAATCCGGAGTACATCAAAACCTGTGGTGTCCATCCCGAATCAGCCATAGGAAAGAGATGAAGTGCATTTTTGAACTGTGCCTGAGCTAATCTCGCTTTATCCAGGTTCGATCCATCCGCTTTATTGATAATGATACCATCTGCCATCTCCATGATTCCCCGTTTGATGCCCTGTAGCTCGTCACCAGTGTTTGGCACCTGGATTAGCAGGAAGAAATCTACCATCGAATGAACCGCAGTTTCTGATTGTCCAACACCAACTGTCTCCACGAAGATCGTATCAAAACCAGCAGCTTCGCAGAGAATAATCGTTTCTCGTGTCTTGCGGGCAACGCCACCCAATGAGCCGGCGGCTGGAGAAGGACGAACAAAAGCATTCGGATGGTTTGAAAGCTGCTCCATACGGGTTTTATCGCCCAAAATACTACCTTTCGAACGTTCGCTGCTTGGATCTATAGCCAGAACAGCCAGCTTATGCTTCTCTTTCAGAAGATGTAATCCGAAAGCTTCGATGGAAGTGCTCTTTCCGGCACCAGGCACCCCGGTAATACCCACGCGGACAGACTTTCCAGCATAAGGGAGACATTTACCGATGACAGCTTGTGCCATTTCATGATGTTCTGGTAAGACACTCTCCAGAAGGGTGACTGCCTGACTTAAAATAGTAATATTTCCCTTCAGAATTCCATCTACATACTCGTTGGCAGTATAATCCCTTCGTTTAGCTCGTTTGGATTTTTTGAGATAAGGGTTCACTGCAGGGGGCTGTTCGATACCTCTGTTTACAGAAAGACCACTATAACATTTGTCATTCTCAATATGTTTTGTCATTTCTTTGGTAGCACTTCAATTTCTACTATAGCGTTCAAAGCATTTGGGGCATTCGTGATAAACGCAATTTTTTGCTGTCTCAATTCATTGGTCTTTTTCGGACTGAAAGTAATTCTTACTTTCGTACTTTTACCCGGAGCGATGGTCATCTTGTCTGACTTTACAATCATATTTTCAGTCTCACCATTGATTGCATAGATGATTAGCGGTGATTTTCCATCATTGGTTATTGTAAAACTATCGTTCTTCTTTTCGTTGACTTTTATCTCGCCCAAATCCAGATTACGTGTTGAAAACGAGAGGTGTGCCGCATTCTTCTTTTGGTCGGCAGTCATATCAGAAATATCATCAATAATATTAGCAGTCACCTTGATCCGGTTTTTATCAGAAGCGTTTACTCCGGCTGGCAACACATAGAAGGAGACTTCTTTCTTGCCCCATTCTTTACTCTCTTTTGCATCAAAAGTCACCAATATTGAACTTCTGGATTGAGCCTTTACTTCTTCAGAGATAAGGCTGACCCTTAGAGGTTTAGCTACTTTGCTGAGAGATAATTTTACTGCGGTCTTATTTGTATTAATAAAATCGACGACAAGAGTCTTAGGCTCATTCTTGGTCACATTGATAAAGTTCAGTTCATTCTTAACCATCAGGATTCCACCTCCTAAGTCAATGGGGTAGGAGTCTTCAACTCTTTCTATGTAAGGATCTACTTTCCCTTTTACATTCAAAGTGACAAAACCATCTTTGCTATTGGAGTAAATGGTGATAGTCTTTGAAAAAGGACCAGTAGAAGCTGCATTGTAAGTTACCTTGATACTTCCTTTTTTACCTGCGGCTATTGGTTCGCGTGTCCATTCCGGAGTTGTACATCCGCAGGAAGCAACAACCCTGTTCAACACCAGAGGTGAATTTCCTGTGTTGGTATAGATGAACTCACAGGTTACGCCTTCGCCTGTTTGTGATTTTGTAAATGTTCCGAAGTCATGTTCTTTCGTGTCAAAAGAGATAACTTGTGCATAACTGACACCGGCAAAGAAAAGTAATAAGCCGGCCAAAGTCATTGTTTTTTTCCAATTGAAGTACATATAATACGATTTTAATTATTTAACAAGAATTCTATTTCCCGATGTGTGTGATGTGAATTCCGGTGCGTACATACACTGTATGGTAGCTGGCCCTTCACTATATGTCCCTGAGCGTGTTACCACAGATGAATATTCAAATACATACGTTCCTTTTGGCAGGAAGTTGAAGAAGAAGTTCATCGATGCGTCTTTGTTGGACTGATAATAACAGATATTCTCTTTCCAGATACATCTTGAAAGTACGTCAGTCGCTTCCAGACAGGATGGTCTGGCATCTTTCAGGTGCACAAATTCCATATCCCGGTCTGTCTTAACTACGAGTCTTACAGTCACTTTCTCACCCCTTTCCAATGGATGTTGCTCATCAATATCCTGCAGTTCGCTGCCGGTAGGAGTAGTAGCCACTCTCAGCAACTTCTTACTTACTTGCAAAACGTTTGTATTCCCTTTAATATTTTCCATCCGTTCGGAATATTGATAATAAAGTGCTCCCCAGGCAATGCCTTTTCCCTCTTTCCGAACCGTGACTTTCTGATGTTCAGGAGTGATTTCTTTGGCATCAAGTACCTGACGGAAGTAACCGGTTCCCGATTCCTGTTGTTCCGGCTGTACCTCGCGGCCTCCCCAGGTAATGTCCGTCTTTCCCTTTTCTGTCGCCCATGCAGATCCTTTCATCACTAAAGCAGCGATTGCATCCGAGGTGGCTGTTGTGCTTCCCCAGCTCTCGGTCTGTTTCTGTTTTAGTAGCCAGATCTTTAGTTCCTCCTGTTCAGCCTCATTCGAATCAACTTCGCTGAGTGCCTGCATCAGAACCACATGAACTGCAATGGCATTCTCATTCCAGAAATAGCCATTTACATTCTTTTTCCAGTATATTCCCAGTTCTTCAGACTGAACTGCCTGTTCGCGCAATGACCGTACGATAGCCATAGCTTTTGCTGTCTTTGAATTTCGATTGAGCGTGATGGCAGAAAGAGCCCTGTTAAACAGCGGACCTTCGTTGCCGAATTTCTCCACCTGTCCCAGATAGTAGTCCACAGCCTCTTTGGTTTGAGCATCTTTGAGTGGCATCAGCTTTGTAAACTCGCTTCTTACATAGAGATAATAGAGCTGGTATATGTTTGGTCTTTGAGTCTCTAAATCCTCCTTCTTAGTATATTTCTTTAAGTCAATATAGTCTTTCGCAATCATATCATCCAGATAATTCAGACCATTCTGAATCATAGACTTCTCTTTGTTGTTGAATTTATAAGTTCCCAAAGACTGTATCTTACTCATGTACCCGACAATAAATTGTGTGATATAGCGGCTCTCCGGCATTCCCGGATACCAGCTCCAACCACCCGAAGAAGTCTGCAGTTCGCTCAACTTCCGAATGGCAAGCTCACGTTGCTGCTTCTGGTTGTTGAGATCAAATAGCAGTCCGATACGTTCTTTCTGTTCGCTTTCCTTTTTACCGTCAAGCAACCATGGCGATTCTTCCAGCAAGATAGTCTTCAGATCCTGATTCTTTTCCAGATTGGAAAGGAGCGATTCCTTATTCTTACCCTCGGAACGCCATTGTTCGAAGATCTGTTTCGTTTGCGGAACAGTTTGCAGCACCGCATCTGCAAAGATTGAAGCATAATAAGCCGAGAACCAGCTCAATGCATCATTCTCGTTTCTCGGATTACCGATAGAAGGCAGCGCTTGTATCGCATACCAAACAGTATTTGTTGAGAACTCGAACACCATCCGGTATGGAACCTGTGTCTTGCTTTCTTTCCCTGATTTCATTTCGAACGTATATTCCTTGTTTCCTCTTACGCTCATCGGCATAGACTCAGTCACCATCTGTCTATTGCTCAGTACCGGAAGTACTACCTGTTCGCCGTCACTGAATGCATCGCTGATGGCTTTCATTCGTACCCCGACTATCTTCAGAGAGTCCGGAAGTGTAGTTTGGAAGGCAACCGACTGGCTTTTACCACCGTCGATTGTTATTTGCTCCTGTTGAGTCAGTGTAGTAAGTACTTTCTCAGTTGAAGGATCAAAGAATTCCAGTATTACATCCATCGTCAGTTTACCGGCAGAGAGGTTGTCCACTTTGCCAGAGATACCGGTCACATCTCCCTGTCGGAAGAAGCGGGGCAGGTTAGGAGTGATCATCACTTCTTTCTGAGCAGTGACCAGTTCCTCCATATTTCCCCATTTCATATCCTTTGTATGAGCCATAGCCATGAATTTCCAGCGGGTCAGGCTTTCAGGAACGGTAAAATTGATAGCCACGTTACCAGAGGAATCTGTGACCAGATGCGGGTAGAAGAATGCAGTTTCATTCAGGTTAGTTCGAAGGTAATTCATTCCTTCACCGGCTGATTCTTTTGCTTTGTCTTCCAGTTGCAAAGCCAACGCATCCACCTGTCCCGCTTCTTTATAAGCATACTCCTCGGATTTACCAACGGCATTGCCACGAACCCGAATCGTGTAGTTAGCATTTGGATCTGCGGACGATGCTGACATTCTTTTATCGATGTCCAAATATCCCGACGCACGTCCTTGCATCATCTCCGTAACACTTCCTCTCCTATTGCCGAACAAGTCAAGCAAGCCCATCCAGTTTTGACGGGATCTGACAAAAGATGGCACCTCTCCCATATTGGAAGCAAATCGGAGATAGAAATTGAGACCGTTAGTATTGGTCTGATTCCAGTCAAATGAAGCATAATTTGTGAAATAGTAGAAAGGCGTCCATTCATGCTTCACAAACTTGTCGAGAGACATGTCATACATCGAGGCCACTACCTCAGCAGTAGGGAACTTACCCTTATCATCCATAACGGTCAGTGTCCAGCTTTCCGTGCTTCCCGGACGA
>CAXXFJ010000039.1:0-120416 GCA_963677415.2 Bacteroidales bacterium
GTATTCCAATTGAGTTAAAGTCTTGTCCTGCTTGCACATGTTTTAAATTCGATTTAAGGAAACTCATAGCTTCTTTAAATAATTGAGGAATTGTACCCCGAAAGTCCTCCGGCTTATTTCTATAGTGTGTTTCAGAAAGATCATTTCCAAAGAAAGACACTGCTTTTATTGTAAATGCAGGCTTTATACTTTGTGGATCTTTCCAAAAAACAGAAGTCCGGCTAATGATAATTGACCATTCCGTAGTATCCTTTTAGCTTTTAATGCTTCTTCAAATGTTAACCCTTTTTCATCATAGCTCTGCCCAAATTCCTTCTTAAAATAATCAGCGAAGACATCCTTATTTATATCATCAATGGATGTATCGTAGACTTCCATCCCATCATATTCGTGATTATGAACAACTATGAGTCTATTTATTTCCTTCATCATTTTTGCTATTGATGTTTCTTGCAAATGTATTGATTATTCGTTCTCTTCATAATAGTATGAATAATCAATCCCCTTCATAAACATTTCACGGCTGTTGATTTCATCTGTAAGAGCGTTCTTTAACAAGTTCTTCAGCTCTGTACAGTTTGTAGCACTTTTTACCATTGCGTTCAGGTAATCGTTTTTATTAATCTTACTCCAATCAATACATAGATTCAGACGTTTCTTGAAAATCAAATCCAACCAAATGCGTGTACTTCGCCCATTACCCTCCATGAATGGGTGAGCAATATTCATTTCTACATATTTGTCTACAATCTCGTCAAATGTATTTTCAGGCATTCGTTCAATTTGTATTAACGTGTTACCTAAATAGAGCGACATTGCAAACTGGAAACCGCCTTTTGAAATGTTTTTTTGTCTTATTTGCCCTGCAAATTCATATAACCCACCGAACAGATAGGCGTGATTTGCTGCAAACCTTTGGTTGTTCCCACTTCTATGTTATCAATGAAAGAGGTTTCAAACAAAGCGTATGCTTTTGTTTTACTTTTTCCGTCAATGCTTTCTTCACTGTAAGTAAACCATTCTATAAACCGATTTGCTTTTTTGCTGGGGAATTGTTTACCCAAAGCAATAATTCCGTCATAATCAAGCACGTTCGAAAGCCGCATCTTCCCATCAGGTGATTTTAATTTCAACTGGGTAGTGACACTACCCAGTTCGTTTCCTTCTTTCTTCAGCTTGGCTTTGAGATACTTCCAATAGTTTCGTGTTTTATTGTAATCGTCTTGTTCTGTAAGCACAGCGACAATGTCTAACACGGAAAACCACCATTTGTTGTTTTCTTCGCCCCAAATAGCACGAACTTCACGATCGTCAAAAAAACGGATTGATACTTTTGTGTTATTGCTCATTATTGAATTATTTCAAATCGTTGTTATCTACATTGTATAAATCATATTGTCCAGGAGCAAAACAATCATCATTTAGCCTATCCAACTCATCTCCAATCCGTAAGGAATCTATGTAGAAATGTCGCTTTTTGAATTATAGTTTACTACTGTTAGTCTTGCTCAACTCGTGTATCCACAACTAATTAAACTTTGCGTGTCAATAGCTCCAAGAACATTCTACCCCGTTCAGTAATTCTGAATTTCTGCAAAGGGTGTTTCGGATTCGCAGGGATTGTACGTTCAATCAAATTTTGGTCAAGAAGTTTTTTGATTGTTCTGTTCATATATCCCGATATTTTCTCTATTAATAATGCTGTTGCCAGTTCTTGTTTAGTCAATTCACTTGTCTGCAAGTTAGTCAAAATGCCACTATATAATGTAGATTTCTTCAGCTCTGCCCCAAGCTCTGCCCCAAGCTCTGCCCCAAGCTCTGCCCCAGGCTCTGCTCCAGACTTTTGCTTAGCAACATAATCAACTTCACAAACTGGACTTGAAAGGACAACCCAACTTCTTTCCACAGAAATCCGATTTGCGGATAATATTTCAATTCGTCAGCAATCAGTTTCAATCCATTGCCCCATTGATCAATAATACCCATTCGTTTGAATATAGGAGCAATTACTTTGTTTCGCGCATCACTCTGACGGCTCTCCATAGCAGAATAGTCTATTGACGGTGGGAGAAGTCCGGGACTTGTAATCTCAATCATATCGTCATAAACAGCTACTTTTACATCTTTACCCGTGAGCGAATAATCACGATGCACGACAGCGTTACGAATAGCCTCACGAATGGCTTTTATAGGGTACTCCCATTGTGAAACAGTATAAACGCCCTTGACTGTCGCCCCTTTATTGATGTGGCGTAACACAAAATTATATGCCTCTTCAGCTTGCGTAGTTATATTAGTTGTGATACTTTTTTGGTCAATAAACTCCTCGGAGTCAGTACCTTTGAATCTTGCACATTCAACTTTAGCATAGTGAAACATTGAGTTTCTCAGTGGATCGTCAGAGAAAAGCACTAACGCATTTGTTGGATACACCGCACCATTCATCTCTTTGGTCAATTCCAGTTTCTTCAAAGTCTGAGGGTTGATAGACTCACCCGTTTTCTCTTGGAATACAACTGCAAAATGGCCAATGTTCAAATGCTCAGCAGGCTTATCTACAACAACTTCACTGTCAAATGAGATGTTTCGACGTATCCGTTCCAATTCGGCAATGATTGTTTCATCTGCCAATCTGTTGGTCGAACCAACACGGATATATGTGCCTTGCAACTTACCCTTTTCTTTTAGGTAATACGGAGGAGTACTTCCTCGATATACCATAACTTTAATCAAGTGCATATTATCAACGGTAAGGAATGTAATCTCAGGAAAATAGCAGGATAGCAGCGGTCGTAGATAATGCTACTGACTTTCTCCTCAATCACCACAAGCTCCTCTTCAGCAACCCAATAATTTTGCGAGGATTATTACCAATCCCAATATATAGTTCTCCACCAGCATCATTGCGAAAGCCACAATGGTCTTTGCTAAATCTGCATTTTCTGGTAACTCGCTCTTAAACTCAAGCCGTCGGCCTTCAGAGTTCTTTAATATTTCCTTGATATTCATCATTTCTTGCAATTTATATAGATTAACTCCCACAAATCTCAATTCTGCTTTTGCCGTTTGAAGTTTTCAAGACTTTCACTTGGGTTGTAATCCGTTCTGTCATCTCGGCACGTGCGATATTACTCCGATTTTTCTTCCTTGAGTTTGCAAGCGTTCGAGCGCATCCATAGAAATACGCAATGTATCAATGTCAAGTGAACCGAAACCTTCGTCGATAAACAAAGATTCAACTTTCATACGATTGGACGACAAAGAAGATAAACCTAATGCTAAAGCTAATGAGATAAGAAATGATTCGCCACCTGAAAGAGAATGAACGGTACGAACCTCCCCTAACATATCTAAATCGACTACTTGTAATCCCAATGTATCGGAATCCGTTGGAGAATATAACGTTTTGAAAGCTCACTCAAATGTTTATTCGCATAAGCCAACAAGGCTTCTAGGGTGTAGCCTTGTGCCAACACCTTGAATTTCGCACCATCGGCGGAGCCGAACATATCATTCAGTTTTTTCCAATTTTCGGATAGAGCACTCTTAACGGCAAGCTCTTTTTCAAAGGCTTTAGTTTTAATCTTTCCCTTTTCGTGGTTGGTAAATAGCATATCTATTTCCGCGTTACGACTTGTTTTCTGTTCAACTTGCTCATTTCTATCGATAAAAAGCGTTTGCAGATACTCTTTTTCTTCACCGTCGGCAGGCTTTATCTCTGCCTTCAATGAATTTCCAACTTGTTCTTTCTTTCCGTCAGAGTTGCTTGAATGGATGTGATTGCATCACGAAGACGATTTAACGCATTTCGTTCAGCAGTGAGCCAGCTACTATCCTTGGAAAACAGTTCGGCTAGTAGTTCCGATGTGATTGTATCTTCTTGTTTAGCAAGCCAAGCATCTATGGATGTTTGCAATGTATCACAGCGTTTCAAAAGCTCGGATAAGGTACTAGTGATTTGAGCAATACTACCGGCTATCTTTTCACCTTTGGCGGCAATATCTTCTCTTGCGGTAGATAGGGCTTTAATTCTTTCGGCTATCCCTTTACCTTTTAAGCTGTACAAGCTTTCGATAGAGTCAGCCGATTTTCCATCAAGGATCAGCGATCTCTCCTTTTGAAGCGATTCTAGCTCAGTTACAGTGCTTTTGTATTTTGTCTCTTTGATTGACAAAGCCTCACTTGCTCCCAATAAACTTTCTTTCTCATGCTTCAATGAAATTGTAAAGTTACTATGCAGTTCGTTGGCAGTTGTTTGTTCCGACGTATATTTGCCCCAATTCCCGGCTATTTCTGTCAGCTGGTTTTGCAGTACTTTATATTCAAACTGTTGCCAGGAGGGCAATACGTTAAGATAATTATTAAGTTTACTGATTGTCTCTTCAGCTTGATTCGCATAGCTATCAACCATTGATTGCAAACGAACATTTTCTGCTTTACGCTTATCTATGGCATCTGAAAGCAATGTTATTTGATTCTGAACGATTTCTTTTGACCTATTGAGCTCTGCTTCCTTCAAACTTCCTCCCAGTATCTCAACCATCGGATGATGCAGACTTCCGCACACAGGGCACGGATTACCTTCTTGTAGTTTTGCTCTTAATGTAGCTATTTCGGTAGGGAGCAGCTTATTCAACCTTTCTGCTTCGGTAGTAAATTCAGCAAGTTTAGTTGTATCTGAAAACAATATTTCTTTAGACTTCGCTAATATCTTCAAATTATTCGACTTTTGAGTATTTGCAGTTTCAACATCACAAAGCAGATTAACAATCAATTCAACTCTCGGAATTATTTCTTTATATTGTTTGTGATCATCAAACCAAAGCCGATTCTTCTCTATCGTTTTTTCCGCTGTTTCAATCGTCGTTTGGGCAGACAAAACAGACTTTTCTATTTTTTTCTTTTGCTCGATTGCTTGCTGATACTCCTTTTCTGCCTCTTTCCTACTTGTTGTTGCACCCACAAGGCGTATGTCCAACGAACGAGCCTGTCGAATTTGTGGTTCAATAGTGGAAACCGCTTCAAGATGTTGTTTTTGATCTTCTTCACAAGTTGCCAGGTTTTCAATTGCTTGTTTCAACAACAAAGCATTTGCGTCACGCTCTGACTCGTAATTCGCAAGATTAGAGTTATTGACAATCAGTTGACGTTGCGAGTTTTTCAGTTCAATGTAAACGTCTCGAATCTCTTGTACACTATCAGTCTTTAGTAGAAAATCATATCTTGGCTTTGCCTCTTCAATCGTTCTTTGAGCATTTACCAACTGTTGTTCAGCCTGATTCACACCACTCATTAAAAGAGCTTCTTCATTGATCCAATTGATTTTCGCTGTCAGTCGCGATACTTCAATCCTCAAGGACTCAAGGTCTGTTTTTATTACTTGTTTCTCAGTCGATAGTGTTTCCAATTCTTCATCCGAAAGAAGCTCTATTCCTTTGATCTGTTCTTTCAAGATAGTCAGATCTTGCTCCGCATTTTTTGACTTCTCATAGATAGACGATGATATCCGGGAATAAATGTCGGTGCCAGTCAACTTTTCCAGCAACTCAGCTTTCTCTTTTTGTGTCGCTTTAAGGAATGTGGCAAAATCACCCTGAGCAAGCAATACGGCACGGGTGAATTGGTCAAAGGTAAGCCCAATAAGCTCCACTATTTTGGCTAACAGTTCGGTCTTACGTCCCTGAAGTTCGGTATTTGTGCTCCGATTTGTCAGTTTAAAATCCACGTTCTGTAACGAACCGTCAATCTTATCCCGAGATCGACGAACACTCCAACGTGAACAAAAAGTTTCACCACCCAGAGACACAAAATCAACCTCAGCATATCCATCACTTGTGCCACGCCTCAAAATAGTACGACTATCCGTTTGATTAATGGACTTATCCTTTACGTCTATTATACTAATACTTTCATTCGTTCTATTGTTGCGTGGAATATCATCAAACAGAGCCAGGCACAAGGTATCAAGCAGTGTCGATTTACCCGAACCGGTGTTGCCTGTAATGGCAAAAATGCCTGCCGACTTCAATGGCTCAGTTGTGAAATTTACTTCAAATTCGCCCTCAAGCGAGGCAAGATTCTTACCTCTTATTGCCAATATCTTCATCGTTCAATCTCCTGTATTACGCCTTGAAGTAAAGTTTTCATTGTCTCCGGCATAGTATCTCCATATCTACGCTGGAAAATCACGTTAGCCATATCCATTGGATTGATGGTCTGAAGCTCTTCGTAAGTTATTACTTTCGCCTCTGTTTCACACTTTGGCGTGACGGCAGCAATACGAACTAATCGTACAGACTTTGTTTTCAAAGCTTCTTCGATTTGATACCTTAACGAAGGTTCCGGCTCAGTAATCAAGACTTTAATTTCAAGATAGGGCGAAGTTTCGCATATTTCACCGTCGGGCAATTCATCTATTTTATCTAATACATCATTAAGGGGCAATGGCTCGGCGGGAATACTCAGTAAACTAACCGGAGCATCGAATAAGATACGTTCTATTCTTGTGGACTCATTAATATCAATTAGTATAACTCCTTGCTTATTGTTTCTTTCTGCAAATGACATTGGCAATGGTGAACCTGAATAACGGACATTGTCTCGTCCTGAAACCCTCTGCTCTCGGTGCAAGTGACCGAGCGCCGTATAGACTATCGCTTTGTCAAAAGAGTCTGGTGAAACACACTCCAGCCCACCAATAACGGTACGCTCCGAACGGTCATTTTCTGAAATCTCCGAACCAGTTGCTTGCAAGTGTCCCAGAGCGACTATAGGTTGATTCTTGCATTTCACACACTCAAATATCGCCTCATACATCGCTTTGACACCCTGCGCATAAGTTTCAGAGTTAGGATAATCCCCTTGTCGCAGATAGGGCACTGCCAAGCAATAGCCACCTTTATCGAGCGGAATCACAAGATGGTTGAAGTCTATATTACCCTCGTCAGTGCGTCTGACCACTCCGCGAACAGTGATATTCATATCTTCCAACAGTGGATTTGGTGCTTCAAGCCGCGCAGCTGAGTCATGGTTACCCGCAATAATTAGTATCTGTAAATCCGGATTATTAGTCGTAATCTCTCGCAAAAAATGATAGTACATCTTCTGCGACTCTGCGGAAGGATTTGGACTATCGAACACGTCGCCTGCAATCAGGAGTACGTCCACGCTCAACTCTTGAATTTGATTCTTCAACCAGCTAAGAAAATGAAGATGCTCCGCTTTGCGGTCATATTCAAAGAATGTCTGCCCTAAGTGCCAATCAGCTGTATGGATAATTTTCATAATAGTATATTCTTGTCTACACCAACACTATCACAAAGTGCTTCAAAGTGATCATAATCTTTATTCTTTAATACTTTAAGTATCTCTTTTGAAACTGTCTCTGCCTCATTTACATCCATTACTAATGTCCCTCTGTCACCCCACGACAAGTGAGAATACTCATTTATTACTCTATTTATTAATGCAGGAATGTTGTTGTCAAATAACTTAGATAGTTTTTTTAGTGGATCATCTGTATTGGGAAAACGGTAAAAAAGATAACATTCTAAGAATTTTCTCATATTATTAGGAAGATTATAAAATAAAGTGAAATCGTTTTCATACATTTTACATTTATCTCCACTTATCGTTCCAGCCATATTGTAAATCTCCTTGAAAAGGAAGTTGTATTCAGTTATATAGTCTTTCAAATGATTTGGCATTGGTATTAGATTGCATCTTGTCTCAGACCCTTTCTTTTGTTTGATTACCATGAAATGTCCAATTAAACGCTTATTTTTATCATCAGATGGAACAGTTAACCTTTTGATGTATTTCAAGAAATCAAGATTGTGTGTTGAGATAAATAGTTGCCCGTATTTTTTATCTTTACAGATTATATTTTCAATCAGACTGAACATGAAAAAAATATGATTGTTATCAAGACTTGATATTGGATCATCAATGAATATGACTAACTTTTCATTCTCAGCACCATTAAGTTCATCTTCCATTTTCGCAATGAAGTAGCAGAATGCTATTAAACTGCACTCTCCTTCGCTTAAATTATGAGCCTTTTCTACACCTCTTTTTATTATAAATTTTGTTTGAGGTATATCTCCTTCAATAGCCTCTGGATCTAAAGATAATCCATCATGCCCAAAAAAGTTAGTTAGATGATTATTTACTTTTTTTGCTGCCTCCCCTTCATCATTTAACTCCAACTCTTTTTGAACCTTTTCATCTTTCAATCTTTTTTCTTTTCCCTTTAATCCCTTAAGTTCTGTTTCCATCGAAGAAATTACATCTTCTTGTTTTACTTTTTCGGCAATATCTTGCTTATAATTAATAGCATCAATAAAATTGGCTATTTCGCTATACCTTAGTCTTTTTCTTGCGTTTTCTTTGTCTCTTTCCAGAGTTAGTGATTTACTATTATTTTTATCCGATAACTCATTGATTTGTTTAAGTGTTTCGAGAATCTCATCAGATATATCCTTTAATTCCTCTAGTTGTTTCTGATTAAAAATATCATCATAGCGTTCCTGTAACTTGGATTCTAATATTGAAATTGTATCTAGGTATTGATTTACAGTCAAATCCCATTTAGACTTTAAGTCCTCAAACTCTTGTTGGTATGAGGAATAATAATTCCCTTTTAAAAGACCATTATAATCCAGATAGTTTGTTATTCCCAGTTTTGCTCTTTTTAATTTTTCCTTTTCTTCAATGATTTCCCTTTTCAGTTCCTCTGATTCTTTACTAAAGTGAGCATCTAAAATAGCCCATCTTTCATTCGTTATTCTTCCTCCGCAAAATGAACATATGTCTTTATTTCCTCTATGTAATGTACGCCCTTTGTCTACCCACTCTTGCAATAAACTATCGGCCAATAGGTCTTTAATTGTATTTGTTATTGTAATCTTTTTCTCGACAATTATCCTTACATCGTTGATGAACTCTTGAATTTTTGGTTTTGAGATTTTTGCTGGAAGTATATCAGGTTTAATGGGTTCGCTTATCAATATCTTATCTACTTCAATTGATGGTTCATCCAATTTATGCTCTTTGTTAGGATTATCAATTATTTCCTTTATTTCGGCTTTTATGTTACTTATAGTATAGGTCGTTCCCTGTTTAACAAAGTGGGGTTTCAATTTGATTTCTTTATTCGCTTTCTCTGTTAACTTTAGAGTGATTCCAGACTCTTTTAAGTTCAACTCTTTTATTTTCGCCGCCAGCTTCTTTTCTTCAATATCAATCTGAAATATCAATCCACTGTTCTCTTCGATACTTCCTAATTCTTGAATTATTTCTTTAATTCTAGCTTCTGCAATAACATTGCCAGAACCAAGCAAGGTAAATGGTCTTATCTCTCCTCTCTCATCATGTAGTATGCTTAGATTATCTCTAACAAAGTCTGTATTATATACGCGAACTTTATACATACAATCAAGGTTGCTTTCTGTAATCTTATTATTATTTGTATCGCTTATAACAAATTGCCCATTGGAATATTTTTCGTGAAGTTCCTTGTTTTCAACACATCTAAAAATTCGAGAGAGAGTTGTTTTTCCTGAATAATTACGGCCATATATAATATTCACTTTCTTGAAAATATCAGTATTATTATCGCCGCCTATATATCTAGCCCATTGATAGCCATTGAAAAGCCCAAATCTAGTTATATCAATCTTCTTAATCATGACTTTATTTTAAATGATGTTGTTACAATCTCAAATACTTAAACTGTTAATCCATAAAACTCATAAACGGTTTCAGGTCGATGGTTTTGTGGTCTTTCAGCTCAATAACTCCCACAACTTCGCCCTTCACAATGATTGCTCCATCGGCTTTTTTAGAGTCTTTCTCGTTTTTCTGCTCAGTAATGAGGTTGAAGTTCGGATTGGGATTAAGCGTATAGCCTAATATTTTGACAAAGAGTTCACGCAAGAAACCTTCTTGAAACTGTTCTTCCTTGCTTGTCAGGATATTTTCCTGTATCGCTGTATTGTGAAAATAAGTGGTAAACAGCTCGTAAGAAACTTTGATTTTGTTGCTTTCGGAGGTACTATGCTTTTTTACAATAATATTCTGAAACATACTCATTTGTGGGAGTTTAGCAATTTGATAACAAATGTAATGAAAAATTCTATGTTTATAAAATTTAGTTTCTACATTTGTCAGTCACAAATTGAATATGGACAGAATAAAGTCCAAAGTTGACCACCAATCGAATGCTTTAGTACATAAAAATAATCATAAGAACAACCAACCATGAAATCAAAGTTACTTATCCTTGCACTTTTGTCCCTGAATCTGGGGCTTCAGGCTAAGCCTATTAAAGTGATGTTACTCACCGGGAAAACCGACAATTCCCACAAATGGGAAGTCACGTCTCCGTATTTGAAAGCTGTCTTGGATCAGCAGAAAGTTTTTACGACCGATGTCGTGCTGATCCCTGCTCCCGGAAAGGAGTTCGACGAATTTGTTCCTGAATTTTCTAAATACCAGGTGGCTGTTCTGGATATGAACATGCCGAATGGAACGAAAAAGCGAAAGCTGCCTTTGTTGATTTTGTGCAAAAAGGTGGTGGAGTAGTCGTTATACACGAAGCTAATAATGCATTTCCCAACTGGAAAGAATACAACCAAATCACTGCTCTTGGTGGTTGGGGCAACCGTAATGAGAAAGATGGTCCCTATTATTATTGGAAAGATGGGAAATATGTAACCGATAATTCACCTGGTTCTGGCGGTGCACATGGTCAACGTGTTCCTTATGTGGTGAATATTCGCGATACTGAACATCCGATAACGAAAGGATTGCCAACGAAATGGCTTCACCAAAACGACGAGTTATACGGAAATCTTCGTGGCCCGGCTCAGAATATCCATGTGCTGGCTACCGCTTTTTCAACGAAAGAAACGGGTGGAACGGGCAAAGAAGAACCTGTTTTCTTTACCGTTACGTATGGGAAAGGTCGCGTATTTCAAACTGTAATGGGACATACCGGCGCGGATTATGCCGACGCGGTTGAAGATGTTGGTTTTCAAGTCACCTTCTCTCGTGGCGTTGAATGGGCTGCTACCGGAAAGGTGACACAAAAACTTCCGACCGAATTCCCTACAGAAACAACTGTTTTACTTCGCAAATTAGATCAGCTGAAATAATAGGGATAGGCTGGATCTCAGCCATTCCTTGCCTGATATCTTTTGCCATCTGACAGGAAGAAATGTTTTCTTTGTCAGGATGATAAAATCATCGCTTCCTAATGCAATAGTTATATTGAACCACAAGATAGCTGTTTCGTGCCACAAGATAGCTATATTGCGGCACAAGATAACAAAGGCATCTTTGATGCTTGATTTTATCTTCCGGTTAGGTCTATTTATGTATCGGTATGAAGAAGACTTTCTTCCTTGATAGATTCGCAAAAATCCAATAGGTTATTTTTGAAAATTGATGTAGTATCGCGGAATTGTATACAAAAGACCCTCCGAGCAAGTAAAGATGGTATCATTTTTCAACCGAGCAAGTAAAAAGTTTTAAGGGCGAACTGCCTTAGAACATACTGTATGGCAGTCCTTGGTGCACTTGGTGCATTGAAATCAAGGTATCCACCCTTTTGCAGAATGAAAATAAAAAAAAATATTTTACTTAGTGTAAACTAAATTCAGGCATAGTCAATCTTTGGTTATGCATACTATCATGAAGATTATTTCATCCTTATGAATGGATTCACGCATAGGCATCCGTGCTCCGTTTCACGTTCATGAAACGGAACAAACATCAAGACGTTTTTTCTAAGGGATGACTATGCCTGAATTTAGTTTACACTTTTGGGTTATACTTACTGATTGACTATACAACTTTATTGAAATGCTCCTGATTTACTTCACACTCTTTTTTTATTCTTCCTGATATGGTTTACACGAGGAATTTATTTAACAATGTGTAGAAATCACCCTTTTAATGCTTCAAAGTTACAAACTATATTTTTATTTTTTCTACTTTATATTATGAAAAACACCGCGGAGGTTTGCCTGGCGGCTGGAGGCTCGAAGCCTCCAAAGAGCCTTATTTGGTATAACCCATTCTCACTTGGGCAGGTGTTTTCATTCCATTACTCATGTGAGGTCTCTTGTTGTTATAAAAATCAATTATACCTTCCAGTAAGCATTGTGCCGCATGGAAATCCTTGGGGCGTTTCATCTTATAGAGCCATTCCTGCTTAATAATGCCGTTCACGCGTTCAGCTATGGCATTGTCTGTAGGATTACCATCTTCAGTCATACTGATTGAGCAGCCAATCTGCTTGAGTCGTTCTACATACAGAGTGCAACAATACTGCGATCCACGATCAGAATGATGTATAAGAGAACTCAAATCCATATCTGAACAATTCGTTATGGCTTGTTCGAGCGCAGCCAAGGTATGCAAGGCCGAGAGGCTTTCAGAGAGAGTCCATCCGATTATCTCATGCGTATAAGCATCAGTCAGAAGATGTAGATAACATACGCCTTCATCCGTATCTATATAGGTTATATCTGCCACCCATAACTGACAAGGAGATGTTGGCTTAAATCCCTTTAC
The DNA here is from genome assembly GCA_963677415.2 of Bacteroidales bacterium. Lineage (GTDB taxonomy): Bacteria > Bacteroidota > Bacteroidia > Bacteroidales > JAQUTK01 > JAQUTK01. Next base: position 12,580 of record CAXXFJ010000039.1, read on the forward strand.
CAGATTCTTATACTTGCGATAATTATGGTTGGAGTTAGTTGTGTGTCTACGGCGCAAGGCCGGCAGCATCAGGTGTTTGCGATGCATCAGCTCATAAAACTTATCACGTCCCACCATCTTGTGTTCATACACATGCTTCAATATAAGAAAGAGCTTGTAAGCACCGATTCCGGGGGCTTCAATCCTTATCTGAATCACCATGTCAACAACATTAGTTTCAAGCAACGCACGTTCGCACAGTTTCTCTTTGCTTACAGCGTAATAGCCTTCACGGGTCTTGCCAAACAGTTCACTCAGACATCCGATTGAGTATTCAGGATGTCTGAGTCGAAGACCATTTACTGCTTGGCGCCAGCTTTTTTTAGCAAGTCAAGACCATATTCCTCGCGGCCAATCTTTAAAACTTCCTGCAGTGCGTCGTTACGTAACTCAGAGTATTCCAATGCTTTACGCAAACGGGCAATCTCAGCCTGAAGAGCTTCTTTGCTTTCCAGGACCTCTGATTCAATTTCCTGTCGTTTAGTGCGCATATCGGATAGTTTATTTAATAACTCATCCGACAAAGATAGAGATTTTGAACTTGTTTCAAACTCATTATTCCACCGAAAGACCGTTGCTTTAGAAATAGAATACTTATTGCTAATAAAACCGATAGACTCTCCCGAAGAATAATAGTCCGAAAGAACTTGGAATTTAAACGATACCGCATAAGAACGGATGAATACTTTTTTCTTTTCCATATTACACCTTTAATTGTTAAATCGGTGTAAACCTTTTCTGTATTAAGTCAGGGATGCCTATCCGATGAGGAAGACAACCTGAAGGGTATTCTAATGGATGCTATCCGTTGTGAAAAATATTTACTCTTTTCTCCGCTGGGGAGCAATGGGTGTTGGTAGTGATATCCGTAGCATACTAACGATCATGGCGACAAGTGCAAATGTGCCGGCTAGTAGTAGTGACGCACGGGTATTGTCAGTTGGAAAAAGCGTAAACATCATCGCTGCCAGTGCTGCACCTAAAGTCTGGCCAAGCATGCGGGCAGTGCCAAGCATTCCACTGGCTCCTCCACTGCGGTGTTGTGGTGCGGAGCCAACAATGATGCTGCTGTTGGGGGACTGAAACAGTCCGAATCCGGCTCCACAGAGGGACATACGCCAGATAATATCAAAAGTGGTAGGGTGATCAGGCATGAAGGCAATCAAAAACAATCCGGTGGCAAAAATCGTCATTCCGATCCCTCCGAGGATACCGGCATGCAGATGCTCTACCAGTCGGCCGGCAATGGGTGCGACGAGCATGATCGCCACCGGCCAGGGGGTGAGAAGAAATCCGATATGCGCACTGTCATACCCGAGTGTGTTTTGAAAGAAGAAAGGCAGCGAGACCATGGCGAGCATCTGGGCTGTAAAGGAACAGGAGGAGGCTAGCACGGATAGTGAGAAGATCGGGATACGCATCAGATCGACCGGCAACAAAGGGTGTTCCTGACGCAACTGATAGCGCACAAAATAGGTTCCGATACTCAGAAAGGCAAGGGCACCCAACAGGATAAAATAGCAGCTCCACTTGTGCGTGATGCCGTCCAAGGTAAAGATCAGCAGACCAAAGACAAGTGCATTGGTGGCACTACTGAGAGTATCAAACTTGCGACCTTCTATCTTTACCGGGTTATTTGGTAAGTATCGGAGCGAGAAATAGAGTGCCAGAAGTACGATCGGCACATTGATCGCAAAGAGCCAGTTCCAGTGTGCCACAGATAGCACGATGGAAGCAATGGTTGGACCGGCAGCCAGGGAGACGGCAACGACCAGGGCATTGATGCCCATGCCTCTCCCCAATTGCCGTTTGGGATAGATGATCCGCAGCAATGCTGTATTGACACTGCTAAGTGCGGCCGCGCCAAACCCTTGGAGGGCACGTGCAATGATCAGTGTCAGAAAAGATTCGGACAGGGCACAGGCAATGGAAGCAATGCCAAACAAGGTGAGTCCGAAGAGATAGACTTTACGATAGCCGAAGATATCGCCCAGGGAAGAGAAAGAAAGCAGAGTAAGAATAATGGACAACTGATAGGCATTGACAACCCAGATCACATCGGAAGGTGATGTGTGCATCTCCATGGCAATGGTTGGCAGTGCCACATTGACAATGGTGACGTCCAGCACAGAAACGGATAGCCCCAACGCAATGGCCAGAATAGCCCAAAAACGCGCAGGAAGTGGCAATCCGTCTGTGAGGGTCGCTGATTCTTTCTGGTCAGTAATCATACTTTCCGGTTACTTCGCGATAAGTGCCTGTGGTTCGGCATACAAACCAAACTCACCAATACAGGGACATGCATCGGCGTTGATGATACGCAGACGAACCGCGTCGGTCGTCACTCTTTCGCCTCTGATCAGGCGGCACGAACCGATGGCAACACCTTTGGCATACTCTTTCCACTCTCCGTTGAGTCTCACATCTACGGCCCATTCGTTGACACGTTGTCCGAGTTTGATATTTTCTCTGATGCGAATCACATTGAAAGACTTATTGCCTTTCAGTTCGAGTGTCAGACTGGCATCCTTCACCTGATCATCTGTAGCCCAGTAGGTATAACGGCTGTCATCAAGCACTTTTGATGCAGCATATTCCTTCGAATTACCGCGCACATTGCTTGCTTGAGCTTTTGCACCTTTTGCATAATTGACTTTATAAAGCTCGCTGATCAACTGACCAAAACCTGCCAGCGAAGCTGCATCCGTTTCATAGACTCGTCCGCGGCGATCCAGTGGAACGTTTAATATCATATTGGCTCCTCGACCGACAGATACAAAATAGTGATCGAGCAGTTGAGCCGATGTTTTTACTTTGTCATTCTGACTGGCATGCCAGAACCAACCCGGACGAATGGAAAAATCAACCTCAGCGGGCACCCATTGTTTGCCATTGTGGGTACCACTCTCCAAGTTCTTAATGGAACCTCCCGGACTTGGCTTCTTGTCCGGATTGGCCATTTCAAAAGTGATAGTTGACCAGCAGGGATCTTTTGCAAATCCGCTTTCATTGCCTACCCAACGGCATCCAGGCCCGATATCGCTAAAGATAACAGCATTGGGATGGAGTTCGTGCAATATCTTCCAGGTATTCTCCCAGTCATAATAGACGGTATTGTCAATGCTACGAGTCTCCCTGGCACCTCCGTAATATCCGTCACCGCCATTGGCACCGTCGTGCCAGCTTTCAAATACCGGCCCATAGTTGGTGAGGAGTTCGCGGTACTGAGCACGGTAAGTCTCGATATATTTAGCGGACCCGTAGTCTTTGTTGTTACGATCCCAGGGCGAGAGATAAATACCAAACTTCAACCCATGTCGCTTACAGGCATCAGATACCTCTTTTACGATATCACCTTTCCCATTTTTCCAGGGACTCTTGCTGATGTTATGATCGGTCGTCTTGGTGGGCCAAAGACAGAATCCATCGTGATGCTTACAGGTGAGGACAATGCCTTTGAGTCCGGCAGACTTGATGTTTAATGCCAAAGCATCGGCATCAAAATCTGAAGGATTGAAGAGCGCGGGATCTTCATCACCAAATCCCCACTCCTTGTCCGTAAAGGTGTTAATTGTAAAGTGAACAAATGCGTACATCTCCATTTCGTGCCAAAGCAGCTGTCCTTCAGTTGGCAATGCGCCGTAAGGTTGAGGAGGATTTACTTTTTCTGCTCCTGCTGTAGTGCAAGCAGAAAGCCCTGCCAGCAAAAAGAGTAGAACAGACATCGAGTGTTTCAATTTCTTTCTCATGATAGATTCGTATAAATTAGTTGCGGCAAATGTACATAAATCTTTTAAAACTCACTGACTATGCCATGCTAATATCGGGCATCCGTCACACCTTTTATTACTTCAAATAGTGTGGAAAGGAGTTGTCGGTTCAGAAATTATACCTATTTTTACAGCCAAATATATCTGATACGATGAATACAAGAAGAATTACTACACATTCAATACTATTTGCGACTTTGTCCATGGTATTATCTCTGTTTACAAGCTGCGAGAAAGATAATGAACCCGGGACTGCTCAACTTTTAGTGGGCAAGTGGGAAAATACAGAGATCAATCAAGTACCTATTATTACCGATTCAAAGTTTGTGATGGATCTCAGGTCTGACAACCACGAGCTATATGCCAGTGGATTTCAACTGGATGAAAACAATAAGTCCTGGGAAGAAAGCGAATCATACACCTACTCTGTCAAAAATGATATTCTGACTATAGATGGAAAAAACGTACTTGACAATACGTTTCATCTGGAGTTTAAGATACTGACTCTCAACCAGTCCGTATTGACCTATTCCGTTCAAACAGTTCGTATTGATGGGGTCTCTTATCCTGATTCGAAGATCTATACCTGCAAAAAAATTACGAAAGAGTATAGTCAATCATTTAAAGGGATCTGGTATGGGAGATGCACTTCAGCTGGAAGTACTGACACGAAATATCATTACTGGGAGTATTTTAGCGATGGTACCTACAACTACTATTATCAGGATGGAAACGATCATTGGATAAAGAAAACTGACAATGAGGGTCGTTATTTCTTGTACGGAAATCTATTTGTGAGCAACTATTCCAATGATCTGATAAGTGGTGGCACGGGTCATGCGTTCGAATGTTGGGACTTCTCCATCAGCGGAAACACAATGATATGGACAGGGTTGAGAGAAAACAACAAAACCGTTACCTACCAGATGGAGAAAGTAAGTACTCCTCCCCTTCTGAACTGATAACTTGTCGGACACCCGGAGATTAGTCTCCGGGAACTACCGATGATTTTACTGAATTTTGGTGCTAAATAGACGTATGATTACAGATGATAAATGACTACTATCGGGTTGCTTTCATCTGTAATTGATCCTACTTCAGAAGGAATCTTTGAGATGAACCCTTTTTCTTTTAGATAAAGGATCTCAGCCGGCTGAATATACTGTATCAATATTCTTTTATCCAATTGGGCTTTTGAAACCCACAGAGGCAATCCTCCTTTTTCTCTTTCTATCCCGATACCCTGCATTTTCCAATCGTAACCGAATAATTCATGCATACTTACAGGAGATATCTGTGCTGTCGTTTTACCTGTTTGCTTATCCAGTTGATAAATATGCATTTCATCGCTGCCTAGAATATTAGCCCTAACATAAAAAGAGTTGAATGTCTCAAAGAAATCACGAACCACTAAATCACGGGTATTATCGTATGGCTTCTCATAACCATATGGGACCAATGCATTATACAAACTTTCCTTACTGTTAAGCCTATCCAGAATGAATGCCGGCGAAATGCCTGTTTTAGCCAATCTAAAAACGGTGTCATTTGAAGCATTAAAAAACAACAAACTCCTTTCAGACAAGGAAACACTCATACTCTGATCTTTCAGTATTGAACGATCCTTTGCAACAATATCGGGACGATCCCAATCCCTCTTTAAAGCAATAGTGTCACCATCATTAGTAAAAACACCAACTCCAAAGAAATCAGGAGATGTAAAAGGAATAAAAACAGCACTTACCTTTACAATAGCATTTGTATCAATTTGATCTTCAAAAGAGAGGGGAAGCGCATTTATTTTTGAAGTGATATACTCACCTTCAAAAGAGTAGTACAAAGTCGTATTATCTTGAACAACAACTAATTGTTTATTCTTTTCATCTGAATAGATGGATGAGATTAATTGAGTTTCACCCGGCCCACGTCCTTTTTTGGCAAACTTGCGGATGAACTTGCCGGTTCGTCTATCAAATTGACAAATACCACTTACTTTGACAGGATATATAAAGATATATTCATCTGACACACAAATATCCATCAAATCAGGCAACAAAGATGCATCATCGTCTGTGATCTCTAAAGGAATATACTCGATGTCTTTTATTTCATCTTTAAAAGTAATAGGATTATTCGTACTTATGTTACTACTCATCTCAACGGTTAACACACGCATCTCTTCTGATCCCTTTTTCGATGAACAGCCACTCAAAATAATGATAGAGAGTGTACACACCAGAATGCTTACAATCCTTGTTGATGCGTTCATTTTAGTCCTGTTTTAACAATAAATTAAATCTGCTAATTCAGTTTAGACAACCCTACTTATTATCCTACTTTTCAGTTGGATATGGAATACTGAAAAAGAAAGTGCTTCCTTTGCCAACTTCACTTTCGACCCAGATTCTACCATTGTGATTATCGACAAACTCTTTACAGAGAATCAAACCTAAGCCGGTTCCTTCTTCTTGTTGCGTACCACTGGTAGATACGTTTTCTTCTATGAGGAACAACCTATCAATGAGCTCTTTCTTCATCCCGACACCGTTATCTGAAACCGATACGATCATCTCTTTTGGTGTATATTCGGCTGAAATAACGATGTTTCCGCCCGGATAGGTAAATTTTATCGCGTTAGAAATAAGATTTCTCAACACGGTATTTATCATCGCCCGATCAGCAAAAACAGTTTCTTTCGGAAGGTTCTCCGTACTGATAGTAATCGATTTGTTTTGTGCTGATTCTTTGAGCAAGATAGATGCATCATTGACCAGGAGATCGATTCCAATCATCTCCGGGTTAAATTTCAGTCGTCCTGTTTGTGACCTGGACCACTCCATCAAGTTGGACAATAAGGATATCGATTGTTCGGAGGCATTCAGAATAATTTTGGCATATTCTTCTACTCCCTCATAGTCTTTTGCCTGAATCTGCTCAACCAGAAGATTACTAAATCCATGAATCGCATTGAACGGATTTTTCAAATCATGGGCAATGATAGAGAAAAACTTATCTTTGGTGGCATTGAGCTCTGACAGTTTCTGTTCTGAATTGACAATCTCTTCCAAAGCATTTTTCTGTTCTGTGATGTCAAAGGCATGAAAGATGACCCTCTGTTCAGATTTCCAGGATATACGCGCAGAAAACCAACAGTTCTTTTCTTTAATTTGTAAGGGGAATTCAATGACTATCAGTTTCTTCGTTTTCAAGCATTCGCTAATCGCGCGATGAAACATTGTTGCTTCTTTTTCGGGAAAGACTTCAAAAATCGTCTTATTCAACATCTCACTTTTAGGAATCAACAGACAATCATCATTGACAGATGGGATCTTTCGATACCTTCCTTCCTGATCAAACTCAATAATCAAACTAGTCATCGAACGAAAAATAGCACTCAGCTCCTGTTCATTTCTTTTTATTTTGACAATCGCTCTGCTAAATAGCCCTATCAATATACTGATGAGCATGGAACTTGAAAGAAGTAAAAAGAGTAATGGCTTATCCTGTTTGACAAAAGAAGCCCATTCATCTTCCGGAACAGCAGCCAGCACCCAACTTCCAGTGGGAAGATCAATAGTAACAGTTATAGGGTTACGTTCAAAGACCTTCTCATCTCCCCACCAAACCATTCCATTATTGCCCGATCCATTATAGCCTCTGAGTGCAAACAAGTAACCGGATTCATTTTCCTTAAGAGTTGCCTGCTCTAGTAGCTTGTCTTGATTGATCACAATATCAGTTACTCCCCAGAAAGCATCTTTATGCTTGCTTGTCTTATCAAAAATAGGCGTGTAACTGATAAATGCAATACCCCCTTCTACAAGTTTAACCGGACCAGCAATAAACGTATTATGGGTAAGGATTGTTTTTTCTACAATCTCTTTTCGCTCAGGATGAGCCAGTAAATTGAGTCCGATGGCAGCTTCGTGACCTTCTCTTGGGAAAATATCGGTTATAATACAATCTTTTGATATCGACATGGTAGAAATGACAGAATCATTATTGATAAGCTGCTGGGCCAGATTGTTATATTCAGTGATTGAGATATCAGGTTTTAGGGATACGTAAGCTGCAACGCTGCGGGTATAGTGAATTCTGGAATAGAGCGCTTTCTCCAGACGGGTTTTCTTGAACATCAATAATTCAAATAGCTTGCTCTTTTCGTCCTTATCAAAACGATCCTTTTTATAATTTGAATAACTCAGCGTTCCTATAACAAGAATTGCAAATGCTGTTAAAGCAATAAGCAATGGCATAGCTTCACTGAGTAAAGTCTTTATTCTGTATCTTTTCATAGTTCGTATTATTCTCTAATATATTATCTACCCTGATAAGGAAGGGTAAAATAAAAGTTACTTCCTTTTCCAACCTCTGACTCCACCCACATAACACCCCCAAGCATTTCCACATAAGCTTTGGATATTGACAAACCTAAGCCGGCTCCCTCTAATGTCTTGTCGGTAATATCTGCCTGAATGAACCGTTCAAAGATAGCTTTCTGACGTCCTTCGGGAATACCTACTCCCGAGTCTTTGACGTAAAACTCCAGAATCTTGTCTTTTCTCTTATAACCGAATTCGATAAAACCTTCATCACTGTATTTAATTGCATTTTTTACCAGATTGGTCAGAATAGCAAATAACTTCTCACGATCAGTATGAATAATAGCTTCTGCCGAAGACAATTCTTTGTTGCATAAAAGGCGCATTCCTTTTCCTTCTACTTCAGGTTTAAAGAAGGTGTAAATGAATTCCATCTGATCATTGATGTTCGAATCTTGAAGATAGACCTTCATCAAACCGGACTCAATCTTCGAGATACATATGATATCATTGATGATATTGAGCATTCTTGTACCGCTTTGTTCAATGATGGCGATATAGCTCTGTTGCTCTTCACCGGTAAGATCCGGTTCTTTCAGTAACTCAGCGAAGCCCATAATTCCATTCATCGGTGTACGGATCTCATGACTCATATTCGCCAGAAAGGCAGATTTCAATCGTTCGCTTTCTTCCGCCTTATCTTTGGCTACGATTAGTTCGTCAATCATAGTTTTTTTATCAGTAACATCATCCATCACAATGATATAATTGCTTATTGAACCATTGGAATCGTGTATTGCTGAAATAGTAACTTCAACGTGAAACGGTGTATGGTCTTTTCTCCTATTTACATACTCACTCTTCCATATATGACCCTTTTGCAAAGTCTTCCACATGGCTTCATATTCGATTGGAGGGAGGTGCCCCGTGTTAAATATTCTGGGCTTTTTGCCTTTTAAATCGTCCAACGTATACTGAGTCAGGGTGATATATTCTTTGTTTACAAACTCAATGTTTCCATCAGCATCAGCTATTGTAATGGCAACCGGGCTATGTTTGACAGCTTCGTTGAGAGTTCGTATCAATTTTTCTCCCTTTTTTCTTTCAGTTATATCACGGATAATTCCTCCGATACCATTTGTGACACCATTGAGTCTCAAGGGGAACTTTGTTGTTTCAAAAATGCGATCACCCAACTGCTCTTCAACGGTAAAGGGAATTATTGACTCAAGAGCTTTTAGGTCTGACGATTTGCATGGATAAATTCGAGAATTATCGGCCAGAATCTCATCGGTTTTTCCGATTAGCTCTTCCTTCGGTTTACCAAAGAAGTTTGCCATAGAGCTATTTGCAATCAAATACCGACGCTGATCATCTTTGACAAACATCATATCCAGATTGGCATCAAAAAACACTTTATGCAGTTCTTCGCTTTTCCTCAATGCTAGCTCTATCTGCTTACGTTGAGTAATGTCCTGAATGGTGCCAAAGAGGATTCTTTGTTCTTTATCGAAATAACTGAGGGAATGAATGTCCTTAATTTCTCCCGTATTCGGCAACATAATTTTGAATTCAAGGTCGTAAGGGTTATTATCTTCAATCAAACGCTTAAAAGCGGCATCTAGTAGCGGACGGTATTCAGGAAGCGGAATACTCTTTATATAATTGTAATCGAACTCTTCTCCCTTGATTCCATAAATTTCCCGGGCTCCTTCAGAGCTTTTAACCTTTTGAGTATCAAGATGTATCTCCCAGTTGCCCGACTTGGAGGCAAGCTCTGCTCTCTTAAGTCTGAATAGTGCTTCATTTATTTTCCGTTGGTTCTCCCTTTCTTTACTTTGATCACGAAAGACCAACACGACTCCAATAATTTCACCTTTTTCGTTTCTAATAGGTGCTCCACTATCGGCTATAGGGAGTTGGTTTCCATCTTTAGCTATGAGTAAGGTATGGTTGGCAAGTCCGACAATATTTCCTTCTTTTAAAACAAGGTAAACCGGATTAATAACTTCTTTCAGCGAAACCTCATTTATAATCTTGAAGACCTCTTTGATAGATATTCCTTTTGCTTCATTTTCACTCCATCCGGTCAACTTCTCAGCGACAGGATTCATCTGTTTAACAGTACCCTGAATGTCTGTAGTTATCACTCCATCGCCAATGCAATAAAGCGTAGTGCGAAACATCTCTTCACTTGCTTCCAAAGCGGCAACAGCATGGATTCTTCCAGAACTAGATTCTGGATTTTCAGAAGATTTCAGAGACTCCAGTTGCTTATTTAGTTCAGCAATCTGATCCTCCAGCTCTTGATAGGTAGGCTTCGCATTTTTCATTGCAGATTATATTATTCAGTTCAGGAGTTAACATTTTCATTACTCAGCTCTATTGATAACCAAAACTGCCTCAAAACTAGTTAAATTATTCATAACTACTATCATACAAGCAGTTAATAATAAAAACACTATCACACCTGTAGTTGCAGTCAAAGAATCATTGGTTGATTATCGTATTGCCAGGAAGAAAGGTTGCAACCATTTGCCATATACTCCGCTCCATATCTCTACCCGTACATACAGTTCATTGCCGGTAATGGAATAGCTGCTTGCTGTCACAGAATGTTCTTGTTTCAGCAACTCTCCATTCTTGCCAATAAAGCGGATTGTGGCAGGTGCTTCAATACTCACGCTAATAACATTACGTTTGAGCTGAATATCTTTGATTTTTATCGGATTGATTCCCATATTCCCACTGGCAGCAACATAATTACCACTAGCCAGAGATTTCATAATCTCCTTCTTGCTCTTAGACTTAGAATATACATCGACCCATCCATTTCCAATCTCAATACCACTGTGATAATCATCCACTGCAAGAGAATAGACCCTAAGGCCTCTGGAAAGCAGAATATCCCAGCCTCTGCAACAATGAACCAACTTAGCAGAGTCATCAGCTGCTCCATCATTCCAACATTCTACAAAACTAAAGTCCCCTTTGCAATTGAGCATCGTGGAATCCGGAAGATAAAAGCCCAACCAATTTGGATGACATAAGTTGGTCATCTCCTTACGTTCTACTGAGTGAAACTGTACTACTTCGTTGATGGACTTGTAGGATTTATATTTTGTATAGTTTGGTGCCAAAAGCATTGAATCGGTATCATAGACACAAATATGAGCATAGTTGGCAGCAGATGTGGTTGGAGAATTCCCATTCGTATTTTCATACGAATCGCCTAACCAAATAAGTTCGTTTCCTTCGGGCTCCGGAGTGATGTATTCGTGGTCAGTAATTGTCAGGAAATCAAATCCTACAGACTGGTATTTTTGACACAGTTCCAAAGGAGAAAGTTTTCCATCCGAATTGGTGGTGTGACAATGCATCTGCCCTTTTAGTGTCAGTTTTTGTCGCTTTGCATAGGGATTATAAATGCGGTAAACAACATCTCCAATAGTTACCCGCTCTTCATTGTTGCCAGTAAAAATTCCGGGATTTGCCTGTGTAAATAGTCCAGTCAGAAAAAGAAACAAGACAGGCAATAGTTTTTTCATAGATTTATTCATAACTAGTTATTTTACTTATTTCGGGGTTTTTATCCATATTATTGAATGGTGTATGACACTGTACCTTGTAATGCCGTACTGTTTATCTTCAACCTGATTCGCCACATATCCGGCTTCCATGAAGTCAGCAAACGGGCATCGGTGATATCTATGTGTTCAATAACCGGAGTGAAGGATTTGTCAAAGAGAAGCAATCTGAGTCCATCTGACATTTTCAATGTAATGCCCTTATCGGTAATCTTTGGTTCACAGCATGTCATGAGCATTATCTCGGTAGGTGCCTTGAGCTCTTTCAGGTTATAGTTCTCTGTTATAGTAATCTGCTTGTTTTTCCGGAAAGTGAACGTACGTTTCCAACTCTCCACTCCAGCTTTTTCGGGATATGCACCGGCGATATCCAAACTGAAAGTTACTTGTTTGCCACTGTTCTTATACGCCAGATCTTTCGCTTTGAATCGCCTGCCGTCTTTCTGATCCACGCCATTAATTTTTGGCAGGTTATGATAGCCGGACTGCATGGCCCATATATCGTATCTGTTGTTGCCAAAAGTCTTGGAAGTATAAGTGCCCACACCGACATCAATAAGTAATGGTTGAGCATTGTAATAGATGACATAGCTACCCACATCATTGTGATTATGACTCTCTGCATTATGTCCTCCTTTGGCTGCCAGGTAAAATCCATTCGTACTTCCATTTACCGAGCGGGAAGTCATCACCTGCAAGTTGGGCAGCCAGCTGTCGCTGATCAGCGGCTCTTTAGGGGTCGTCTGTTGTAAAGTCTTCAACTGACTCAAAAGTCTCAACTCATGTCCTAATGAGGGATAGTTACCAGCTTCGCTATACAGTTGGGCCGGATTATCAAGGAATCCGCTCTTTTGAGCAACCAGTGCCGCATACTGCTGCATCACCTCATCCTGGATGTATGTGGCAAACGGGAAGACTACATTTACTTCTGAAGAGGCATGCACGGAGGCATCGGCAAAATTAACGGCAAAACCGTTGCCGATATACGTCTTATATAAGAACGAACCCAAGGCCTGCACTTTCTCCTTGTGAGAGAGGTCAATCACACCACCGGTTGCCTGTTTCAGCAGAATCAGATTTTCGCTCAGCGAACCGGCGGCACGGTTCCAATAACTTGGCCCTTCATCGCAGCCTCCATCATCGGGTGCCGCATCTATATAGCAATCCAGACTCTTCAGTATCATCTCAATGGCTTTCAGTTGACGTGTGCGATCCTGCTCGCACAAGAGCACACAAGTAGTCCAGTTACTGCAGATCCAGGGATTCCAGTTGGAGGTATTGGTTTTCCATCCAAAGTTCACCTCCAGACAGGGAGTCAGGAAACGGCGGTCTATCTCTTTGGATATCCGTTGGGACACAAGCGGTGAAAACGCATCCAGCTGCGTTTTGAGCATATAGTTAGCCCAAGCCATCATGCCGGCAGTCTCCGCATTAAAAAGATCGACATTCTGATCTTCCGTAACGGGTACTTTCGTCCCGTAATGAGCGGGTATGCCCCACCAGGTTTCTTCGCACAAGGCCCAGGCACCATTGATGATATCCGGCAGGAAACGTCCTTTATTTTCCATGATCTCCGCCATGACCAGCGTGGCAAACTGACGACGCCGGGCAAAGGAGATTTGCTCATAATTGACACGATTGCCATTGGTCTTGAACTCACTGAATACGGTGGCCGGAAGTACTGTCCATGGCTGATTGAGGTAAGTCTCACCAAGTTGTATATAACTTTTGCGCATCTGTTCAGGTACAGAGTCCTTCCAGAAACTACTTCCTGCACGTGGTACTGAAGAAAAGGTTTGCGGTGAGCAAAGTGATTTCTCTAAGATTTCCGTTGTGTACTTTCCGGTAAGCATCTTCTTTTCTGATGTTTGAGATGAGACACTAAATATAGAGCATAAGCTAATCACAAGTAGTAATAGATTTGTTTTCATGGGTATTTAATCATATTTTTATCCTGTTTGCAACAAAGATAATGGTTTCTTTGTATAAATTGCGGTCTGAAATAAATTTACTACTTATGAAAACAAAAATCATTCTTATTAGTTTGCTCCTTGCCATGCCCATTTTCGCTTCTGCAATCAACAAAACAGAAAAAAAAGCCGAACTGGCATTCATCAATGAAAACACGCTCTTCGCTCAAAAACAATTGACACGGATGATCGGGACACTGCCTGATCCCGATACCGCTAAGATTGAAACGTTAGTGCCCTACTCCATTGACAGTAAAGGAAAACTGGCTACCTGTGGGAAATATTGGTGGACCATTGGTTTCTTTCCCGGCTCACTGTGGAAACTCTACGAACTGACTGAGGATAAAGTCTGGCTCAAGAATGCTCAACGATGGACAAATCGTCTGGAATATCTCAAGACTTTTACCGGTAATCACGACCTTGGTTTCATGATTTATTGCAGTTATGGAAATGCTTTGAGGCTGGCTCCAAAGCCCGGATATCAGGATATCATTGTCGAAAGTGCCCATTCGCTCTCTACCCGCTTCAATCCCAAAACCAAAGTCATCAAGTCATGGAATAGCTACCGGGGTTGGGATGGTAAGACGATGTGCTACTACCCGGTGATCATTGACAATATGATGAATCTGGAATTACTCTGCGAAGCTTCGAAAATGAGCAATGACCCTAACCTCCTGAATATAGCCAAGACACATGCCAATACGACTCTGAAGAATCATTTCAGAGAAGACTTCAGCACCTATCATGTCGTCGACTATGATACTATCACCGGTGAAGTGAAGCACAGAATTACCAGTCAGGGCTATAGTGATAATTCCACTTGGGCTCGCGGACAAGCATGGGCAATATACGGCTTCACAATGATGTATCGGGAGACAAAAGACACTAATTATCTGAATGCAGCATCAGCTGCGGCAGACTATTTTATTGGTCACTTGCCTGAAGATGGTATTCCATGGTGGGACTTTAATGTGGGACAAGAAGGATACACTCCCAGCGAGAAGTCTTATGCCTTGAATAACCCTAAAAAGGTCAAAGATGCTTCCGCTGCAGCAATCACCTGTTCGGCATTATTTGAACTCGGTCAGCTTGCAGGAAAACCGGTCTATACCCAGGCAGCCATCCGAATGCTTCATACTCTGGCTTCACCCGCCTACCGGGCTGCACCTGGGGAAAATGCTAATTTTATCATCAAGCATTGTGTAGGTAGCTTCGCACACAACTCAAGCATTGACACTCCGTTTGATTATGCTGATTATTACTTTCTGGAATCACTGACGAGATACAAGAAGTTATTAGAAACAAATTAATCATAGCGCGAGGATGATTCCTTGCTCTTTATTCATAAACCATGAAAACAAAAATCGTATTGCTACTCTTTCTATTACTGTATGCAGGAGTAGGTTATTCACAACGAAATATTACTCCTGCCATTTATGATAAGTTGGCTCCACCTTCATCTATAGCAATGACAGGTTTTGCCGCTAATGCGCTGGATGCATCTTATCGCAACAGGATACTCGCTCAGGATGTGGACCGACTTATCGCTCCTTTTAATAACCGAACGGAAACAAGTATGTGGCAGAGTGAGTTTTGGGGCAAATGGATCACCTCTGCAATTCTAGCTTATCGATATAAACCGGAACCTCAGCTAAAAATAATATTAGACCATGCAGTGACAGGACTGATTGCGACTCAGACTGCTGACGGTTATATAGGTAATTATACCCAAGATAAACACCTTGAAGGCTGGGACATCTGGGGGCGCAAGTATTGCATGTTGGGGTTACTCTCTTATTATGATCTGACGCAGGACAAGAAAGTGTTGAAGTCTGCCGCCATGCTTGCTGATCATCTCATCAAAGAGCTATCGGACAAAAAAGTGTTATTGGTACTAAAAGGTGCCCATCGTGGAATGGCTGCTTCATCCATATTGGAACCAATATGTCTGCTGTACTCCCGTACTGGTGATAAGAAATATCTCGACTTTGCACAAGAAATAGTACGGCAGTGGGAAACTCCCGACGGCCCACAACTAATATCCAAATCGACCATTGATGTATCCAAACGCTTTCCAAAGACCACAAATTGGTTTAGCTGGGAACAGGGACAAAAAGCCTATGAGATGATGTCTTGCTATGAAGGATTGCTTGAATTATACCGGATAACAGGTAAGGAAGAATACAAGATAGCAGTGGAGAAAACATGGCAAAACATCCTGGATCAAGAGATTAATATTGTTGGCTCCGGTTCGGCTTCAGAGTGTTGGTTTGATGGAAAGGGGTTACAAACGATACATATTGGCCACTATCAGGAGACATGCGTCACTGCAACCTGGATCAAATTCAGTCAACAACTGCTGCGACTTACGGGAGATGCCAAATATGCGGATGCGATCGAAACATCCTGGTACAATGCATTACTGGGTTCAATGTTTGATGATGGTGCTGACTGGGCAAAATATTCTCCTTTGGAAGGACAACGGCTTCGCGGTAGTGAACAATGTGGAATGGGACTGAACTGCTGCGTGGCAAGTGGCCCCAGAGGATTATTTACATTGCCAATTTCTTCTGTTATGAGTGACAAAGAAGGTATTTCTATTAATTTCTTTACAGAAGGTAATTACCACTTATTGACTCCGAAGGGTAATAAACTGGAAATGATACAGCAGACTGATTATCCTGTTTCGGGAGATATCTCTTTGAAGGTGGCACTCCAGAAGAAAGAGTCTATGGTGATCCGTATACGTATTCCTCAGTGGAGTCAACGTACGGAACTTACCATTAATGGTGAGAATGTTAAGAGTATTGTGCCTGGTGAATATATTGAACTTTCACGTGAGTGGTCATCCGGTGATGCGATTCATCTTTCTCTGGATATGCGGGGAAGAACAGTCAGGATGGGTACTCTACCGGAAAACGTGGCAATCGTGCGTGGACCTATTGTACTTGCCCGGGATGCTAGACTTGGACTGCCTCCTGTGGATGCAACAATTCAACCTTTACCGGATAAGGAGGGTTTTGTGGATCTAAAACCTGTCGGTTCCAATCAAGATGGATTAAGAATGACATTTAAGGCTTCCTTCATGCCTGAGTCCAATAAAGAGAGTGGTAGTACTCCGGTTGAGATCACTCTTTGCGACTATGCATCAGCTGGTAATACAATAGATGATCATTCTTGGTTCAGAGTTTGGTTTCCGCAATCTTTTGATACAAAAAAATAATAATTTAACAGGGATTTACGCATATAGATACCATTTATAAAGTAGCGCGCAATTTCAAAAAGAAAACAATATGGTTAGTATCATTCAAATGATTAAATCATTACTTTTGATCCTGTTTTTGAAGTAGTTTTCTGTTTAAGTTTTCTCAAATTACAAATTAAATCTTATTGTTATGATTATCGGTGTACCTAAAGAAATTAAGAACAATGAAAACCGTGTGGGAATGACCCCTGCTGGCACTAAAGAATTAGTGAAACATGGTCATACAGTTTATATTCAACATACGGCAGGTGAGAATAGCGGCTTTTCTGATGATGAGTATACCGCAATGGGTGCAAAAATTCTTCCCACCATTGAGGATGTTTACCAAATTGCGGATATGATAGTCAAAGTGAAAGAACCGGTTGAACCCGAATATGATTTAATTAGGGAGAATCAGCTGGTATTTACTTACTTTCATTTTGCTAGCGATGAAAAACTTTTGCATGCTATGATTAAAAGTAAAGCAATTTGCCTTGCCTACGAAACCGTTCGGGACAAACAGGGTGAATTACCCTTGCTTATTCCAATGTCAGAGGTAGCCGGAAGAATGGCCATTCATGAAGGTGCTCGTTTTCTAGAAAAACCACAGGGTGGAAAAGGTGTTCTGATCGGTGGAGTACCGGGAGTGAAACCGGCAAAAGTTCTTGTTCTTGGTGGTGGTGTTGTAGGCTATAATGCTGCACTGACAGCTGCCGGCATGGGTGCCGATGTTGTTTTGACAGATATCTCTCTTCCCCGTTTACGTTACCTGAGTGAAGTTCTTCCACCGAATGTAAAAACACTTTATTCTTCCTCTTATAATATAGAAAAGGAATTGCCTGATACCGATCTGGTTATCGGTTCGGTGTTGATTCCCGGAGCCAAAGCACCTCATCTGATTACAAAAGAGATGATCAAGCTTCTGAAAAAGGGCAGTGTTCTTGTGGATGTCGCAATTGATCAGGGAGGATGTTTTGAAACTTCTCACCCAACCACACATACTGATCCTGTATTCATTGTGGATGGTATCGTTCATTACTGTGTAGCAAATATCCCTGGTGCTGTTGCTTATACTTCTACATTAGCGCTTACCAATGCTACTTTGCCTTATACAATTCTATTGGCAAATAAAGGTTGGGAAGAAGCGTGTGCGCAAGATCAGGGTTTGAAATCCGGACTGAATGTTGTGAATGGTAAAATCGTTTTTCCTGCTGTGGCAGAAGCTTTCGGTTTGGAATGTGACTGATTATATGATTATTGTTTGAGTGATTTCAACTCTTATCGATAACAAAATAAAGTTCATAGGATACTATCTGCTTATTTTAGAAAGGAGAAAAGTAAAAATTAAGAATATAATAAAAGGCTGTCACATTTCTGAGACAGCCTTTTATTATACTATAGAATACTAATTACTCAATGACTCTGATTTTGATATTGCGATAATAAACATCATTTCCATGATCTTGTAATCCAATATAACCGTTTTTATCTTTACCACCGATATTAATAAACGTTTCTACACCTTTAAACTTGCATTCTGAAACCATCTTCTTCCAATCATCTGTCCACAAATGGTATTCAACTACATTTTCACCATTTTGTTTGTGAACCACTGTTCCTTGATACACAAGGACACCACCAGTGTTCCATTCACCAAAAGGCTTCGCATTTTGAGGTTTAGCTGGAATCATATCATACAATGAAGCAGCTTTTCTATTTCCATCTTTTCCAAGCAATGCATCCGGATGGTTTGCATTGTCAAGAATCTGATATTCAGGAGCAGATTTATAGATAGGTTCTCCTTCTACCTCTTGTGCCAAATAGAATACACCACTGTTTGCACCTTTGGTTACTTTGTATTCGAAAGATAATTCAAAATTCTTAAACTTCTGATCAAAGATAATATCACCACCATCCTTTGCTCCTGCTTCACCGTTACCTGATCCGTTGATCTTGAGGCAACCATCTTCAATAGTCCAGGCAGTTGGCATATCAGCACGATTATATCCTCTCCATCCTTTAAGTGAAGTTCCATCAAACAGAGTGATCCATCCGTCGTCAGTTTTAACTGAATCGACAGCTGTTCCTGCTTCTGCTTTCTCTTGTTTAGCAGATGAGCTACATGATGTAGATGCTAAAATCATCATAGCGCTGAATAAATAAAAAACTCGTTTCATAATTAATTATATTTGTTGTTTGTAAATTATTTCGGCATATCACAAAGTTTCCATCCGTCGCGATACTCATGTTTGATCAACTTGGAAGCAAACTCTTTGGCATTAATCGGGTCCGTATAGGTCTTATTGAAAGTAGGATGTCCATTATGTATTGAGAAACCATCTTCTTTCATGATCTTGATCGTTTCATTATCACCAATATTGGTAAACTGCATGTTCTCACCATCCCATTCCAGGATACGGTTCAATGATTGCAGACGTACACCAAGTACTCCCATTACTACCATTTCATTAAACGGACATGCTTCGCTGAATTGTGAAGCGGTTGGAACACGATTAGCTGCACTTTCTTTACATGCACGTACCCAATCCATTTCATGAGAAGTCTCAATCTTACGCATTGTAGTAGGAGCCGGCAATGCTCTTCCTGATAGTAAATATGGATTGACACCATAGCAACCACAGATCAAAGTATCTTTCGTACCATAGAAGATAGCACATCCACCCGAATCATTCAATTCTTTTCCAACAGGTAATCCTTGTGGAAGAGGAGGTCTTAATCCACCATCATACCATGTTACTTCAACTTGAGGAAGAGCTAACTTCGTCATATTATCACGAGCCGGAAATGTATATTTTACTATTTCAGCATTTGGAGCACAGTCTGTAAGTAAAGTCGTAGAACTAGCCTGTACACTGATTGGGAAACCTAGTTTTAAAGATTTGAATATGGGCTGCATGATATGACAAGCCATGTCACCAAGAGCACCAGTACCGAAATCCCACCATCCGCGCCAGTTCCACGGGTGATAGATTGAGTTATAAGGACGAGTGGGTGCCGGCCCGAGGAAAAGATCCCAATCCAAAGTCTTAGGTACCTTATCTTCTTTAGTTGGACGAGGAAGACCCTGCGGCCAGATAGGACGATCTGTAAATGTATCAACCTTTGTGACTTCACCAATCATTCCACTCCAGATAGCTTCGCAAGTCTGACGTACTCCGTCTCCTGATGAGCCCTGGTTACCCATCTGAGTAGCCAACTGATATTTACTAGCTAATTTACCAAGCAGACGAGATTCATAGACAGTGTGAGTCAACGGTTTTTGAACATACACATGTTTTCCCATTAGCATTGCTTCTGAAGCAATAATTGCATGGGTATGATCCGCAGTTGCAACAACGACAGCATCGATAGACTTGCCCATCTCTTCGTACATCTTGCGGAAATCATAATAGCGTTTTGCTTGAGGATATGCCTCAAATGTTCCTTTTGCGTAACTCCAGTCTACATCGGCAAGTGCCACGATGTTCTGAGATTTCAGGTTACCAAGGTTAGAAGCTCCCATACCACCGACACCGACAGCTGCAATGTTCAGCTTATCACTGGGAGCTATATGACCCAACTTGCTTCCCATAACGATGCTAGGTACAACCGTGAGACCGATTGCAGCAGTCGCACTTTTTTGAAGAAATGATCTTCTTGAAAATTTGTTTGCCATGAAAAATTGATTTAATAGGTTCGAAAATTTATGACGTCAAATATACTGTTTCTTGATGAAACCAACGCCTATTAATTGTAATTATTTTTATTTATTACAACTGTTTAATACTAGACGAGAATATCCTCTCTTCCCTTTTTGTTTATCTCTTTAGTGTACGGATCGAAAAAATGCTATATCTTTGTCCTGCTTTACAAAAAACATTACTAATATAGATTAAAGGAATGGGAAAAGTTCTTATCATTGGTGCCGGTGGTGTCGGCAGCGTAGTAGCACATAAAGTGGCACAAAACCCGGAAGTTTTCAAGGAAATAGTATTGGCAAGCCGTACAAAGTCTAAGTGTGATACAATTGCGGCAGCCATTGGCGGCAACCGCATTATCACTGATCAGGTGGATGCCGATCAGGTGGAAGAGCTTGTAGCTTTATTTGCGAAACACAAACCTGACATTGTTATCAATGTTGCTCTGCCTTATCAGGATCTTACCATCATGGACGCCTGTCTGATTGCCGGAATAAACTATCTGGACACGGCCAACTATGAACCACGTGATGAAGCTCATTTTGAATACAGCTGGCAATGGGCCTATCAGGAACGCTTTAAACAAGCGGGACTGACTGCAATACTTGGGTGTGGTTTTGATCCCGGTGTAAGTGGAATATATACCGCATATGCTGCCAAACATTACTTCGATGAAATGCATTACCTGGATATTGTAGATTGCAATGCCGGTGATCACGGTAAAGCTTTTGCTACAAACTTCAATCCGGAAATCAATATTCGTGAAGTAACGCAGAAAGGAAAATATTACAAAGATGGTCAATGGGTAGTCACTGAACCACATGAGATTCACCAACCCCTTACCTACCCCAATATTGGTCCACGTGAATCATATGTAATCTATCACGAAGAGTTGGAATCTCTGACAAAAAACTTTCCTACAATTAAGCAGGCACGTTTCTGGATGACTTTTGGTCAGGAATACCTTACTCACTTGCGTGTAATTCAGAATATTGGCATGGCTCGTATTGATGAAGTTGAATATAACGGAGTGAAAATTGTTCCAATTCAGTTTCTTAAAGCTGTGCTTCCGGATCCGGGTGATCTTGGAAAGAATTACCACGGTGAAACATCTATCGGATGCCGTATCCGCGGTATCAAAGAGGGTAAAGAACTTACTTACTACGTGTATAACAACTGTAGTCACGAAGCAGCGTTCAAGGAAACCGGAGCTCAGGGTGTCAGTTACACAACCGGTGTACCTGCTATGATTGGTGCAATGATGTTTCTAACAGGAAAGTGGAAGAAACCCGGTGTGTTTAATGTAGAAGAGTTTGATCCGGATCCATTTATGGTAGAACTGAACAAACAGGGTCTTCCCTGGCATGAAGTGTTTAACAAAGATCTTGAATTGTAAGAATGGAGATTAAAGTATTGGCTACAAAAGGGTGTGCGAATTGCCACGCATTTTATGAAACAGTACGAAAAGCTGTCGCTGAACTTCAGTTGGATGCTACAGTTACAAAAGTGGATGATATAATGGGGATTCTCTCGTATGGAATATCTAGAATCCCTGGTCTTGTAGTGAATGAAAAAATAATACATTACGGCAGTTATCTTTCTTTGAAAGAGACAAAAGAACTGTTAGCTAAACAAATCCAAGCAACTGATGAATTGGCTTGAGTCACTAATCAATAATGGTCAGACTCCTTGGGTTACCGCAGCCCTCCTCGGGTTTATAAATGCAGTAAGCCACTGTCTTCTTGCGACTAATATTGCCGCAATTTGTTTCATTACTAAAGAGATGAAATCTCCCCGAAAAGTTTTTATGAGTGGGATTTATTATCTTTTGGGGCGTACTTTCACTTATGTGACTCTTGCCTTTATTGTATTGAGCATAATACAGAGAGGCTCAAATTTGGATATTATTCAAGAAGTAATGGGACATTACGGCGACATGTTAATCGGTCCATTATTACTTCTGGCCGGTGTAATCATGCTTTTTGCAGACCGTATCAATCTTCCTTCTGTAAATATCGGTGTGAGTCATAAATTTGAGGTTTGGGCCAGAAACAGTTATTTCGGTTCTTTTCTAATGGGAATGGTGCTGGCATTAGCATTTTGTCCCACGAGTGCCTTTTTATTCTTCGGAATGCTAATACCTCTCTCCGCCTCTTCTTCTGAAGGACTCTTTTTGCCTCTTGTATTTGCCATTACTACAGCTCTTCCGGTAGTAGTTGCCATCTGGGTCTTAGTAAATAGCTATTCTAAACTAAATAGTTTCTTTGATAAAATGCAGCTTGCCGGTAAATGGTTTCGCATTACCGTAAGCTGCATCCTTATTTTGACGGCATTATTTTTACTTTTCGCCCACCACGAACATTAACAGGTGGGTGAAGACGAGCTGCCGTTCCTCTTATTATTTCTTTATAAACGTAATCCTCTTCAGATTTTGGTCATTCAGAGACTGGAAGAACTTATACAACGAATCATATTCATCATTGGCATAGAACGTCTTTTTTGCCTGATAGTTCATACGACACATCAGCTGCTGTCCGGAGCATTCAACAAAGATCTGCGCTTGCAAACCACCATTAGCCGTTTGTAAACGGAAAGGCTGAGGGATTGCTTCCGGTACAAAACCCTCGGGTATTGTAATATTGACAATTTGTTGAAATCTCTCAACGTAAGGTAAATCAACCGGCGAAATACGGTCCTTCACGAAAGGATTCACCTTTTGAAACATCACCATCGGATTAATAGAAATTTTATCCCCCACGATCTTTGTACTGGCATCTGTGATAACATAATCAATCTGTAAAAAGTTGCTATTTTCTCCCCATTTTGATTCCAAGGTTGAAAGAACAGCTCCATCCGGAGTCCATTGCGAAGCATACTGGGCATGAGTTCCTTTAGCCAAATTCTCAGCCATAGGGAGTATAGACTCCCCTGTATAACGTTCTGAAATCGCTCCTGTCAGCTTTCCTTCTTCAGTAAAGCTTGCATTGATAGTACGTACCGATGAACCTTCAAATTTGGAAAGATCCATCCACATGGCGGCAGAATCCCGTAAGATCAACGACCTTTCCACAAGATCATTTAATGGAAGTATATTTACACCGGAAGCAGGAGAAGTAGCATCCAGACAATACACATTGCCATTTTCAACAACTCCTACAATCACATGGTTCATGGCATCCGTATCATCATGTTTCAGGTCAATTAATCCCTGATCACGTGTTCGCAGAACTATCGGGCTTGCCTCATAACCTGCTTGACGCGCGAGTACCAGCAATAATAGATTCATATCGGCACTATTTCCTTTCTTTGATTTTAAAGCTCCAGCAATGTCTTCCGGATAAACCGAATAAACTTTATTCCACTCAATATTGTTTCGAACCAAATCCAGAAGGGCCATAGCACGTTTTTCTATGGTACCTGCAGGTATTCCTTTTACTGCATCACTTAAATAGGATGCTTTCAATTGAACAGCAAAGCGAGTCTGAGTTTTCAAAGCAGAGGCACTCTTATCCCAATTGGTCATGAATTCCTGAGGAGCTCGTTTGGGGATACGAATGGCATCAAGATTGAAGTGTACTGCAGTACGATAGTCTTCCGGACACATCAAGTAGTCGAATACCGGTCGAAATGATGGGATATTTTTAGCCGTCATGGTCATCTCATTACTGCGTTCAGAAAAGAGCGTATTGGACATGAAACCAAAATTCTGAGATGCATCAACTTCCAATACTTCAATAGGCAATCCTCTGCGCTGTATATCATAATACAGATACTCGGGAATCGTGATGCGATAGGTAGCATCAATGACAGGAATATCACGCTGAACATACCACGAATGTAAAGACTCAAGTTGGTGAGAAACCAATGTATAGGTAAACTCAACCACAGATCCAACTTTTGCATCTGACAAAGAAATGATTTTCTGACGTTCTGTTTGCGAGAGTGCTAAATCTGTAATACCCTTTTTCTTAGAGATGTACTTGCCGGCAAACTTTTTACCATTCCAGTTGAAGACCGCAGCAGAGATCCCTTTTACTTGTTCCGGCTTCTCAGCTGAAGCCACACTATAGTTTACACGCATAGTAGCATACTTCAATCCTTCTTCTTTTAAAATCTTAATGCGAACAAAATGGTCAGTCTCATAAAGAAACGTATCATTCTTAAAAACAAAACGTGTCGCGATTTCCTCTTTCAAAAGCACTGCGGACGCGTCTGGCTCAGTAGGCAAAGAACCGGCAAAAAGAGTCTCTTCGGGTATTGCCCCCATCTTTGAATATAGCTCCTGAGCAGAAGCTGAAAGGCAACCGAGAAGTAAAACTGTAGAAAGTAATAGTATTTTCCTTTTCATGGTTATGTTTTATTAAATCGTTTATATCAATAAGGGACAAATATAACTCTTTTTTGAAAATAGGGCAATACTTAACGAAAATATTAGCACATTCAAAAAATCAGCATCAATAATCTCTCGATAATGTTAAGTATGACTCTCTTCTTTCCCATTCTTGGTGCCTTGTTTTGATAAGACTATATCAATCTTTTGAGAAATGATCAGGCAACCTTTGGGCAGAGATTTTATCCATGGAAGAATCTCAGATACAAAATTATCAATTTTCTCAGATTCATCAATAATCTCAACAATAACGGGAATCTTCTCTGTTATTTCCCAAAACTTATCTGAATGAAGTTCAAGACTCGCACCATAACCCATCACTCCTTTGTAAACAGTAGTCCCAGCCATTCCATAACGTTTAGCTTCAAATGCGATGGCTTCATACAAAGACGCATGTTCCGCTTTATCGGTGTTGCTAATGTAGATGCGCAACACTTTTGCTTCTCCTTTGATTTCCATATCTTATAAAGATTTAACGATTAGATGTCCGACATAGGTAGCAGTAAGCCCCAGAAAAACACTTAATAAGGTGTAGAGCACAAAAATAAAATAGTTTTGATCTCTGATTAAAAGAAAGTCTTCATTGACAAATGTGGAGAATGTGGTAAATCCGCCACAAAGTCCAACAGTAAGAAAGAGCTTCAAGTCGGCATTCATCAGATGTCCTCTTTCGAAGAGTCCGTAAAATAAACCAATCAGAAGACATCCAAGTATATTGACAATGAAGGTACTCCACGGAAAGGAATGCTGAAAGGAATGTTCTACATAACGGGAAATAAGAAAACGGAAGATGCCTCCAAGACAACTTCCAATTCCAACAAATAATATGGATCTGATCATCTGTTTTATTACTTTTTTTATACAATATCTTATTGCCGTTACCAATCAACACCTGTATAAATAAGAAATCAATCCGGCTATACCCGCAAATATAATACAAAAGTATGGACTGCGTTAATAATTACAACAGATTCTTGGCTCTAAATCGTTTGGCATGGGAATAGATATTACTTGAAAATCATCTTTAGCACTTCTTGCTTTTATCTGTCTGAGAAAGATATTGTAGATGTTTTGAAGAAATATGGAAACAGTCTCCCTAACATTTGCTTACGCATAAACTGTTGCACCCATACTGAACTATATAAAGCCAGATTCTTTCCGTTAGGGTATAACATCAACGCCGTACTTATATCAATCACAAAAACCCGCCATATGCGGAATAATCCGTTACAGCGAGTTTGATCTGAGAAGAAAGCTATTCACACCTTCATCTTACATAGGAAAGGTTTAGTTATTTTAAAGTGATATAGCCAACCTCTTGAATAATACTCTGTCCCTTTTGAGAAAGAACATATTCAACTAAAGCCTTCACATCCTGCTTTGCAGTTTTGCTATAATAGTAGAATAGAGGACGGACAACCGGATAACTTTTGTCTTTTGCTGTTGCTACAGAAGGTGCTACATATGTTTTACCTTTGTCATATGAGACTTTCAATGCCTTTACGTCCTTGTTCATATATGCCAGACCCACGTAGCCGATAGCACCCTTTGTTTGCGAAACAGATTGAATGATTGCTCCTGTAGCCGGCATGGAGAGTATCGAACTCATATAATTCTTATTCTTCAATACGCTCTCCTTAAAAAACTCATAGGTTCCGGAAGATGTTTCGCGTGAATAACATACAATCTTAAGATCTGCACCACCTACTTGTTTCCAGTTGGTAATCTTACCTGTAAAAATACTTTCGAGCTGCTCACGTGTCAGCTGACTTACAGTATTTGAGGGATTAATAACTACAGCCAAAGCGTCATATGCTATAACCGTCTCAGTAACAGACCTCCCTGCCTCTTGTATTTTTACTTTTTCATCAAACTTAATCTTCCTGGAAGCCATTGCGATATCTGTAGTTCCCGCTACAAGAGCTGCAAGACCAACTCCACTACCTCCCCCAGTAACAGTTACTGTCTTTGAAGGATTTTCTTTCATGTACTTCTCAGCTACTTCCTGAGATACGGGAAGCACTGTATCACTTCCTTTGATTGTCTGCGCATTCATATTCATTGTAAATGCACTTGCCATAATGGCTAATACTGCTAATTTTTTCATTATTCTTCTTATTTAGTAAATTGTTGTTTGTTGGAAAAAAGTATTCTTTTGATAAATTACTCTGATGATTAGAATTTATATTGCAATCTCATTGTAAACAAGTTATCCTTACGATCTGATTCATATCCTGCAAGATTTGCAGACTTCTCATTTGTTGTGATATCATAACATGCCATTAAAGTGACTGCCGGTGTCATTCTCCATAATCCTGAAACAGAGTATCCAGTTTGTTTCACATCCGCACTACTTTTTACCTCATCCTTATTTAGATTCGTATTGGGATCAAAGATGGAATATCTGAAAGCAAGAGCGAAAGGAGTACTAAACAAGTCCTGCACCAGATAAATATGAGCTGCTGTAAAGTTACGTATGTAATTATACCCTTTTTCTGTTGACAATGCACCTGACTTTGGACTGCTCATACTACCACTCTGACTCGGTTGATCACCAAAGACATATTCTCCACGAAGACGGGTTAAACCTAGAGGTGTTTCATGTGAATACTGAGCATCAAAGCCATAATAAGTACGATCATTAAACTTATCAGCACCTGTCACAGTAGCCCAAGTTCCATTATTTACTTCGTATGAAGTATAAACACCTGCTGCATTGACAAAGTTATAAACTTTTCCTGAATAAAGTGAAGTTCCTATTCCAAAAGAAGAATTGTCATATTTCTTCACGTAATTCAAATGACCGATAAAGTCGTATTGTCCGTCATCCTCCTTTGTTATCCCATTGCCGGCAAAGAAACCACCTTCAAAAGCAAGCCCTTCAATAAAAGTTCCTTTAGGAGCTTTCAAGACTAACGAAGCACCCAAGTCGCGTTCATCAGGAAAGAGTGTTTGTGTTCCAGTACTTCTTTCTGCAATCTCACGGCGAGAGGATGAATAACTGATTTCGTCGCCAAAAGGACGATCAAAAATACCAGCCTTTACTGAAATCCAGTTGACAGAAGGAACTGTCAGATTTAAATACGCATCTTTAAACTTCACTCCGGCTTCTGTAATGTCTAATTGAAAGACACCTTTTGCATACGTATCGGCTGCATAGGAAAACTTAATACGTCCTCTGCGAATTCCTGCTCGTGTAAAAGAATTCTTGTTATCCCAATCCTGGGTAGAGGTTGTGTTACCTAACTTGGTTTTAGCATCTGTCTGACCGACTTCAAGTTGTGTTTGAATGTAACCGGACACTGTCAGATTTTCAGTTTGAGCCTGAGCGTTTGCGACTGTTAGCAAGGCAATAGAAGCCAATGCAATTGCTTTTGTAATACTCTGTTTCATAATTTTCTAATTTTTGGTTTTAATTTCCGATGCAAAGTAACGCCAGTTATATTTCATTTTGATAACAAAAACATAAAGATACGCTTTCATTTGTATATCTTTGTTGTTACATCGTTTTTGTGATGAAAATGAAATATGTTTGTCTTAACAGCGAAATAATAAAGTCGTTATTTTGCATCAAAAATAAGAAATCTATATGAGAAAACCATTTGAACGTATTATTGAAGGAATATTTGCCTGCAGTGGATATATTACCAGTTTGGTAATTCTTCTCATTGTCGTATTCCTTTTTAAAGAGGCTTTCGGATTGTTTAAGAGTCCGGCTATAGAGGATGGCTACACTGTTGCTCTTAATAAAGATAATAAGGTGTCAGAGGATAATTTTCACGCTCAGACACTGAAATTAGTCTTTGACTCAGAGATTACCAATTGGAGTGAGCTAGGTGGTTCTGATGAAGAGATCCTCTTGTTCAGGCTTGATGATATAACAAACTATTTCACTGAGGAGGAACTCGGAAGCGATCTTGAGAATGTACCTGATTGCATCAACAGACTAGTAGACTCTATACCCGGAATTGTTGCTTTTATTCCAAAACTGTATGTGGCATCCAACTTCAAAGGAAGGTTGATAGAGGATGTATCCATAACTCCTGCCGACTTTTTCACAGGAAAAGAATGGTATCCGACTTCAACACCTTCCGCCCAGTTTGGTTTGCTTCCTTTAATAACCGGTACACTTTGGGTCAGCCTCTTTGCAATTCTGTTTGCTCTCCCTTTCGGATTGGCTGTTTCTATCTATATGGCTGAAATAGCCCACTTGAAAATACGAAATATCATGAAGCCGATGATCGAACTCCTGGCTGGTATTCCTTCTGTAGTATACGGCTTTTTCGGATTAGTGGTAATCGTTCCTTTCATTCAGAAGGTGTTTAATCTCCCTGTGGGAGAAAGCGGATTAGCGGGTAGTTTAGTACTAGCAATCATGGCTTTACCAACCATCATTACCGTTTCTGAGGATGCGATTAGAAATTGTCCACGAAGCATGCGAGAAGCAAGTCTTGCTCTTGGAGCCTCACATTGGCAAACTATATACAGAGTAGTACTTCCTCATTCGTTTTCTGGCATTACTTCTGCAATAGTCTTGGGCATTGGTAGGGCAATAGGTGAAACAATGGCCGTATTGATGGTTACCGGAAATGCAGCAGTAATTCCAACCACTTTACTCGAACCTCTTCGTACAATACCCGCTACCATTGCTGCCGAACTAGGTGAGACTTCTAGTGGAGGAGCTCACTACCAAGCGCTCTTTATGTTGGGTGTAGTTCTCTTCTTCATTACGCTTATCATCAATTTGGCTGTCGAACGAATCACTAAACAACAAAAATCATGATTCCATATAAAAAGAATTATTCTGTTCGTAAGAAAAGAACACAGACTCTCTTGTTTGCGCTTTTTTCACTCATGAGTTACTCTGTAGTAGCTATCCTTTTGCTGATACTCGGATTTATCATAGTAAAAGGAATTGGAGTTATCAGTTGGGAATTTATCTCTACCGCTCCTAAAGAAGGTATGACAGAAGGAGGTATTCTTCCTGCTATAGTGGGCACCTTTTATCTGATTATAGGAAGCGCACTCTTTGCCTTCCCAGTCGGTATCATGTCTGGCATTTACATGAATGAATATGCGCCGAAAGGGAAAGTGGTGCACATCATTCGTATGATGACTAATAACCTCAGTGGAATTCCTTCCATTGTATTCGGCCTTTTTGGTATGGCTCTTTTTGTCAACACGATGGGATTTGGCGATTCAATCTTAGCAGGATCACTCACCTTGGGACTTCTTTGTCTACCATTAGTGATTCGCACAACGGAAGAAGCTCTCAAGGCAATACCGGATTCTTACCGGGAAGGAAGTTATGCTTTGGGCGCGACAAAACTGCAAACTGTCCGCAGAATTATACTTCCGATGGGAATGCCCAATATCATCACCGGACTAATTCTGTCTGTGGGAAGAGTTTCAGGTGAGACAGCTCCGATTCTCTTTACCTGTGCCGCATATTTCCTGCCACATCTTCCCAATAGCGTATTAGATCAATGTATGGCTCTTCCATATCACCTATATGTAATTGCAACTTCGGGAACAAACATGGAGGCTCAGTTGCCAATAGCTTATGGAACAGCCCTTGTACTGATTGTAATTATACTGATAATCAATTTATTGGCAAATGTTTTTCGCCTCTATTTTGCCCGTAAAGTAAAAACAAACTAATCACAAAACATAGATTATGATAAAAATTGAAGCAAAAGACGTGAATTTCTTCTACGGGAAATTCCATGCATTGAAAGATATCAATATGCAGATAGAAGAACGTACTGTTGTCGCTTTTATCGGTCCTTCCGGATGTGGTAAATCAACCTTTCTTCGTTTGTTCAACCGAATGAATGATTTAATCCCAGATACCCATCTCCATGGTCAGATATTAATAGACGAACAAGATATTTATCAAAAGGGGGTACATGTTGATGAACTTCGTAAGAGTGTTGGCATGGTTTTTCAGCGTCCAAATCCCTTTCCAAAAAGTATATTAGAGAATGTTGCTTACGGGCTTCGAGTAAATGGTGTAAAAGATGAGTCATTTATCCGTCAGAGAGTCGAAGAAACCCTAAAAGGAGCTGCCTTATGGGATGAAGTGAAAGATAAATTAAAGCAATCTGCTTTTGCACTCTCAGGGGGACAGCAGCAGCGTCTTTGTATCGCCCGCGCAATGGCAATTTCACCCTCAATTATATTAATGGATGAACCAGCCTCTGCTTTGGATCCAATCTCTACTGCTAAAGTGGAAGAACTGATCCGACAGTTGAAGAAGGATTATACGGTTATTATTGTAACTCATAATATGCAGCAAGCAGCTCGTGTTAGTGATAAGACTGCATACTTTTATCTGGGAGAGATGATTGAGTATGGAGATACAAAGAGAATTTTTACGAATCCGGAAAAGGATTCAACACAGAAATATATTACAGGGCGCTTCGGATAACTATTATCATAGACTACTAAATAATTGATAATAATTTGTATATTTGCGCGAGGGATGGATTGAAAAGTAAAATTAGAGTAAATAGTAAAAAATAAGAATATGGTAAAGTTTGTAGAATCCGAATTGGAAATGCTGAAGAAAGAGATACTTGATATGTGTCAGTTGGTCAGCAAACAGATGGAGCTTGCTTGTGATGCGATATTAACGCTCAACAAGGAAGAAGCTCAGTTGATCATCATGCGCGAGAAACGCGTGAATGCTTTTGAATTGAAGATAGATAGCGATGTGGAAGATATCATTGCTTTGTACAATCCTGTTGCTATTGACTTGCGTTTTGTGCTAGCTATGCTGAAAATCAATACAAACCTGGAACGTATTGGCGACTTTGCAGAAAGCATGGCTCGATTTGTTGTGAATTATCCTGGTGACAAACTCAATGACGAACTAATCAAAGAGCTTCGTCTGAATGAGATGATGACAGAAGTGCAATCAATGCTGTTTAATGTACAGGATGCCTTGACTAAGGAGAAATCGGAACTCGCTATTAGTGTCTTTCAACAAGATAACACGGTGGATGAAATTGACGGAGCAGTACTATCCATCATTGCCTCTCATTTAGAGAAACACCCCGAAGAGATCAGATCCTGTCTTCCTCTTGCAAATGTATTTCGAAAATTAGAAAGATCCGGAGATCATATCAATAATATAGCTGAAGAGATAATCTTCTATCTGGATGCTAAGGTTTTAAAACACAATAAAACAGCAAAGATGTCTCCAGAAGAGGATTAAGTCTGTTCTGAAAAATAATTAATCCTCCGTTTCTCTTACTATAGAAGTAAAGTACGGAGGATTTTCATTCCATAAAACTGACGGAAACTAGAACTTTCGGAATTTCAAACGAACACCTTCTCTATTGAGCATCATGCTACTTCCAGTCAGTACCTCTATTGCAAATTGATCTTTCATTGTCTTCAACCCAAAGAAAGCACATGTATCTTTTGTCATGTAATCGAGAATATTTAAAGACAAAGAGTCACCAGCATAATTGAAATGTCCCCTATATTCGTTATACCCGATCCTCCTGAGTTCAACCACCTGCAACTGAAATGAATAATAGATACGATCCGATTTCTTTGAGATAGAAACTCCATTGGCAGGTTCAATTTCTGTCAGTTGCCACATTCCATCTAATTTTCCGTTTTCCGGAATCTTTCCACAAGCTAGCACCATCACAAGAAGAAGAGCCGCGAGTCCGGTTATTAATAGTTTTTTCATTGATGTTTAATTATTTTTCAACAGTCCGGTCTTTCGTATAGTAAAGAGCAGCCCGTTATTATTTCCAGCAAGGTCTCCTCTGTCAACACCGAGCGATGCAGTGAATTTCCATCCCTTCAACTTCCTCGGTTGATAATTCATTTCCCATAGGAAGTACGAGTCTTTAAGTATCTCAGAATAAGGATTTTCATAGGTGCCCCAACTCCTGTTACATGTATAAAGTATTCGGTAATCCGTTTCTCGGGAAAGAGTCCCACTCAGACCAATATGATAAGACTCAACACGATTACTCTTAAATGAGATGGAACCATCTTTATTATAGATAGGTGATAGCATCAAAGGTGAGCCTATACCCATTCCCCAATGTTGCCAACTGTTGTAGATATAATGATTATAATAATCATCTTCTGCACTCACCTGCTCTGGAATTACAACATCTTTGTCATTATAAATAGGGCCAGACTGATCTTTTGATGTCATATATTCAAATACAATTTGTTGCACCATCATGTGTTTTGGTAAGGTTAGTTCCAATCCAAGGAGTCCATCTTTCCAACCATATTCCCAAAACATCATAGAGTGGTCATCGAAATAATGCTCAAAATAAGCACGTACTTTCCAGTCATTACGCACATATGCTACTGAAGAATGCCAGCTCCCTTGATGGTTACCGTAAATATTAACCTGTTCGCCTATAGGAGACTTTTTATCCCCTCCAGTCGGGACAAAAACACGAAGGAAATCTACAAATCGATTGGGCATATCGACCATACCGCTACTCGAATAGTCATTTCCTCCAAACTGA
This sequence comes from Bacteroidales bacterium, assembly GCA_963677415.2. GTDB lineage: Bacteria > Bacteroidota > Bacteroidia > Bacteroidales > JAQUTK01 > JAQUTK01. The sequence goes on from CAXXFJ010000039.1 coordinate 46,110, forward strand.
GCCACCATTTCCAATCCTCCTTCGTAAATAAATGGAGAAATATGTTCTTTGCCTATTTTCCAAAATAGTGCTTTAGAGTGATAAAGGACATGCTCTGTGCGAGGCTTTCCAACTCCGGCAAAGTCTTTCTGCCAGTTATCATCAGTAAAAGCACCGTAGGCTACATGACCCCGAACTTTGAACCAATTATTTGTATAAGGTACTGAAACATAATCAGGAAAACCAATCCTTGCCTGAGGTATTGGCCGGGCATTACCTGAATATGTCAACCCTCCACTGCTCAAGCATTGATTATCCATCTCGCTCCAGCGCTCTTTGCTCCCCATGCTTAGTTCTAAGGCTTGATAGCTCAGATCAAGATAGGCTTGCTGAACAATAAAAGAAGAGGTGTATTTAGCTGTTTCTGCTAGATCCAAACCAAATGCATATGTAAAGTTCTTTTTTCGCTCATAAGGACGAAAAAAACCAAAACGAAGATACGCGTTATTCTTTGATATAGAAGAGAGCCCTTGTCTGTTAGAAAGAAGCCAAAAAGGGGTCTGTTCACCCATACTAAAGGATCCGCTACTTTCAACAGAATAGTTTAAGTCCTTTACCAATTGTCCGTTTACAAGAAATGATAGAAAGAGGAAAAAGACAAGTAAAAAAGTGGTTATTTTAAAATTCATATACCTATTGATATTTCAAACAAATGAGTTTAATACAAAAAGAATAGATAAGCAAAGAGTGTAGCAAGAGTGTTCCAGAATATTGCTATATTGATGATGATTAGTCTGCATTCTTTTTTTTCTCTGCTCTTAAGCGAGAAGCTTCAAGCTTCTCTGCTTTCATTAATTCCAATTCTTCTTTCAAGGCTTCTAGTTCCTTTGGTGCCAGTTCGTCCACCATCAAACCGTCGATGATCAGATCCTCCATTCCAATGTCCTTCACATCTGCTACCTGTCCTTCAATATCCTTTGTTTTTATCTCCTCCTCTTCATGGAGATCTACTTCAAAACTATTATTCTCCTGTTTCTTTATTACCGAACTATTTGATATATCCAGCTTTTCTGCTTTCATCTGCATCATCTCTTCTTTCAAAGCTTCCAGTTCCTCAGGGGTCAAACCATCCGCAATTAAACTTTCCATCATTGAATCATCAAGATCTTCGGCATTTGCATCTGTAATCTGCCCTTCCATCTCCTTCGTAAAATTAACGATCTGTTCAAGGTTATCTCCACCGAGATTCTTAATGTCCAAATTATCAGTCTCCAAGATATTTGATTCATTGATATCATCCCTTTCACAAAGGGGGAAGGATATATAAATATAAGATTTATCTTCTCCTTGCTTTTCTACCACATGATACATACCACCCATATGTTCAAAGACCAAACGGTTCATATCATTTTGAAGATTTATTTCTGGATTAATCTCATCTGTTTCCTCAGAAAGATAACTACCGTAGATACGAAAAACAAGAATAGGTTGATTCTCTTTCTTTTCAAGATAGAAAGAAATATTCCGAACCTCCTCACCTTCTCCACTTTTCAATATTTCAGATAACCTTTTTGACATCATATCCACATCAATCTCGACATATGCCTCCTTTAAATCAGATTGAAAAGAAATTCGTGATTTATTATCATTCTTCACTACTGTCACGTTTATTGCCTCTTCACAGATAGAGACCATATTACATACAGACAAGCTAAACACCTTTGTACCACTTTCCAGACGGGAAAGTTCAAGCACATCATTAATAAGTCCAAGCAAATAATCAGAATTCTTCTGGATGATTGAGGAATACTTATGCATACTGACTTCATTCAACTCCGGATTGTCTGCAATCAAATTGGAATATTGAATAACTGTATTTACCGGATTCTGTACACTACTATTCATATTTGAAAGGAAGTGTTCCTTGACCTGATTTGCTTCTTCCATCTGTTCAGTAGCCAAACGCAACTCCTGTTCGGAAAGTCTTAGCTTCCCTCTTGACCTATAAATCAAAAATGCAATAAACGCAAGTACAAGAAAGATAAAAAACAACGTACCCAAAGCAATCTTTTCCATTCGGTTCCTCTTCTTTCCCTGAATGAGAAGCAATTCATCAAGTTTATACTTAGCACGCATATGTTCCATCTGAATTTCAAAAACATTTGTACGGATGGAATCTTTCAGAGCGATCAAATCCTGATAGATTGGAATAGCTTTTCGCTTTTCTCCTAAGAGTGCCAATAGTTCTGCTTTCTGAGCCAAAGCTTCTGTATAATCACGTGGAAAACTTCTGTTTGTACTATTCAAAAGTGAATCAGTTTCAATGATAGCTTTTTGATACTTCCCTAAGAAACTATAATATCTAGAAGATACTTTATAATATTCAGAGCGATAGTCCGAATGCATCTCCTTCGTAAAGACCTGTGAAGTCTTCTGGAAATAATTTTGAACCAACTCCGGTTGGTTAGCACGAATATAATAACTCACATAAAAAATAGCACAAGTCATCTTTCTGACCTCAATAATAGGATCCTTCTTAAATGAGTCCAAGACGTATTTATTAATAGATTCACTCAACAAATCAAGATATTTCTTCAAATTCTGATTGTCATCCACCCTATCTAATATGGTACATATACGGGTCAATATTGAAATTTGGTCTAAAAGAGAATCCGAAGGTATTGTTCTATCATAAACGTATTGAATCATCTCAAGAGCCTGTTCTCTTCGCGATGTACTGGAGTAGGCTTCAGCCAAGATCAGATATGCCATTATTTCTCCATCTTTAAACTCCAGAGCCTTTGCATCATCAAGCATTATTGTGGCTTCATCAATAGCCAGTTCGTAATTTTCATTGACAACATAGAGATCTATCATACAATGGTAAGAACGAAAGAGCACGTCATAATTTCTTGTTTTTCGGGCAATGAGATCGACCTCTTTCATGCAACGCTGTACCATCTTTAGGTCATTTTTCATATAATAAAATACAAGGCGGTGATAGAGTGCTAGAGCTTTGTACTCATTATTATTCTGAAGTACCGCCTCTTCCAACAACATACTGGAATAAGAAAGTCCTTTTACTGAAGCATCATCAATACTGACAAGATTGAAAAGCAATTCCAAACGTTTGATATCATGAGGTTGGTTAGCAAGCACAAGGATGATACTGTCCTCATTCGGAAGATTATCAGCTCTGAGTGGCTGAACAAATCCAAGTGTAAATACCCACAAACTTAGCAAAAAGAGTATCACTTTCATACGTCACTCCTTTCCTGTTCATCATGTATCGGATGGGTAAAAATAAAACGCGCACCAGTCGAATAACTTGGGTCCACCCATATTTTTCCTCCCAACCGTTCGACTATTAATCGACTGATGGCTAGTCCCAATCCGCTACCTTGTGCGTACTCATTCAGTTTGACAAAACGATCAAACACCTGACTACGTTTGTCTTCCGGAATCCCCTTTCCTGTATCTGTCACAGCAATCATTGCCATATTTGAATCAGAATCACGTTTCAAAGCTAGAGTAATGCTTCCTTCTGTAGTAAACTTAGTGGCATTGACAAGCAAATTAATCAACACTTGCTGCAAACGGTCACTGTCAGTCTGTATCATGAGTCTGCTATAATGTGAAACGAAGGTCATTTCAACTTGTAGATCCGAGCCTTTCTTTACGGTTTCAAGCACATCCCTGCAAAGTTGAATCGCATCAACAGTCCTGATATTGAAATGCATTTCATGAGACTCCAGCCGTGATATATCAAGAACATCATTGATCAATTTATGCAATAACCTGGAGTTTGACTTAATGAGTTCAACACATTGAAGACGAGTTTCTTCATCCACGTTATCCATGCTGGAAAGAATAGAAGAAAAACCTAGTAAAGCATTCAAAGGTGTGCGAATTTCATGCGTCATATTCATTAAAAAAACACTCTTAATTTTGATTGAGAGTTCTGCTTTTTCTTTAGCTTTGTTCATTCTTTTCTTAGATTGCACAAGCTGGTTGATTTGATGCTTCAAAAACAAGATGAACGCTAGAATCAATAACAATAATATGCCCCAGATAGCAATAAGTTGACTAATTGTCCTTGAGCTTTCTTGACTACTTTGAAATTTAATTCTATCAGCAAGATACTTGGCCCTCAAGCCATCTATCTGACGAATAAAACCATTAACATTCAGATTCTCTTTATATCCATATATCTGCTGATAGATTTTGCATGCTTCATCAACGCTGTCCATTTTTATCAATATTTCAGCCTTACCTTCTAACAAGTCATAATAGGAAGAAGGGAGAACTTCATTATACTCGAAAGAAAGCAAATAATTGCACTTTTCCAATGCTTGTTGATCCTCCCCTTGATCTCTCAGGTAGATAAAATTAAGATACTCAATATGAAAGTTAACACTCTCTATTTTAAGGCTTTTACCTGTCTTTACTGCTTGATCACGATACCAGAAGGCGCGTTCTTGATTATTTATCTGAGCATTGTAGAAAAAAGAGTAATAGTGGCAATAAAACCAGAAGATGTTGTCGGTTGATTTGAGGAGCGATTTAAAATCCTTCAAGTAGTCTCCAGCCTCTTGTGTCTTATCAAGATGAAGCTCACAATAGATGATTTTCATCAACAATGGTTTCAAAAATATCTTTGCTTCAGATATCTCTTTCATTATATTATAAGCTTCAATATAAGATTCTCTTGCTTGAGGTATAAGTCCGGAATACAGATATGTATCTCCGATTGCTCGAATAGAAATAGCAATACCTGTCTGATAGCTTTTCGATTGAGCTAGGTTATACATGCTCTGTGTTTTTTCTATAGCAACATTCAATTGCCCTTTTACAATGTATGAAAGAACTTCCAGACGCTTCAACTCAAAAAGAGCACGTCTGCTCCCATTATTCTCAAAGGTACTTGTCATCTTACGGGAAAGCGCAAAAACTGAATCGGACGGAATAAGATTCTGTCCATGCACATCAATTTCAATTAAACTCTCAAGTATTTTATCTTCGCTCTCGTCTTTAAATTGTGCCTTGGTTGAGAAAGGAACAATAGACCAAAAAGCCAGAGCAAACACTATTTTACAGATAACAATATGCCGCATATAGAGATACTAATACGTTCTTTGAATAAATATCCAACCACAAAAATACGAATTTTACTGAATAACAGGACTCAAATGATACTATTTTTATAAAAACACAGGTATGCAAGTTCTTTGAGGTGTTATAACTCTCCATTCTTTGCAAACTATAGAAAGGAGAAAACTGATAGAAAGCATATTTCTTCCGTTGTTCAATATCTTTATTTATCTTTACGCAGAAAAAATTAAATGATCATATTATGATACTTAATGAAAGAGACTCACGTCACGAGCAAATACTTAACATAGTCAAACAGATGATGACAGCTGCTCGCACTGCCCCCAAAGGTAAAGGTTTTGATATTATCGAGATAGCAATAGTTACGGGAGAAGATGTTTATAAGCTATCGCAAGAAATGCTCAAGCTTAGCGAAGAAACCGGACTCAAGTTTATCTTGCGCGATGCAGAAAACATTCTTCATTCAGAGGCAGTAATGATCTTGGGAACCAAACAAAAAGTTCATGGTTTAAATTGTGGCCATTGTGGCTTTGCAACTTGCATCTCTAAACCGAATGAGGTTCCTTGTGCAATCAACACGATTGATGTAGGTATTGCAATCGGTTCGGCGTGTGCAACTGCCTCTGACAATCGGGTGGACACACGTGTCATGTTTTCGGCAGGGCTTGCAGCTCAGCGTTTGGGGTTTCTGGGTGATTGCACTTGTGTGATGGCTATACCTGTCAGTGCTTCATCCAAGAACCCATTTTTTGACCGTAAGCCCAAAGAAGTTTCTCCTGAAAATCACCATACTGAAATTTATTAACCCTTCATCTAAGAATCCGCTGCTAGACAGTCAAATGTCCGTTGGTGGAATGAAACTGATTATTAATGTCCCAACTAACTATATACAAAGCTTCTGCCGGATCAGGGAAGACTTTTCGTCTTACTGCTGAATACCTCAAACTGATACTTCGCGATCCGCGAACGTATGCCCATATTCTTGCAGTCACCTTTACCAATAAGGCTACCAATGAGATGAAACATAGGATTCTCAGCGACTTGTACGGATTGGCATATGACTGTTCGTCAGACATACAAGAGACCTTATTGAAGGAGGTTTCACTGAGTGAGAAGGAAATCAGAGAACGCGCAAAGGAGACTCTTAGTCACATGTTGCACGATTACAGCCGTTTCAAGGTGGAGACGATTGACAGCTTCTTCCAGTCAATTTTACGGTCACTGGCAAAGGAACTTGGCTTAGGTGCATACCTGAACATTATGCTGGATTATCAAGAAGTACTTAGCGACAGCGTAGACCGACTGATTGAATCAACTCATTCCAATAAGCTGTTGCTCGATTGGATCAGTAAGTATATTGAGGAACGAATCAGTGAAGGTAACAGTTGGAGAGTGGACAAAGACCTGAAGGATTTTGGAAAGACTATCTTTTTGGAAGTATATCAGGCAAAAGAAAAAGAATTGGCGATAAAGCTCTCTGATAAAGATTACCTGAACAAATACAGAGAGGAATTACGCTTACTTGCTGACAAAGCGAAAAAAGAACTGACTGATATGGCCGAACAGTTCTTCCGTCTCCTTGAGACAAACGGAATGGTCATTGAAGATTTTTCGTATGGAAAGAGTGGCGTTGCCGGTTACTTTCTAAAGCTTCGTGACGGACAGTTTGGTTCGGATTTACTCACTTCCAGAGCAATAAAAGCAATGGAAGATGCAGGAGGATGGTTTAGCAAAGCAAATCTAAAAAACGCTGTATTCCAGTCTCTAGCAGATACAACTCTTATTCAGTTACTTAATGAGACGGAAGAGATCAGAGCATGCAATGCATTGATTATCAATTCATCCTTGTTATCACTAAGACAAATAAACAACATCGGACTTCTCTCCGACATCGCGAAGGAAGTACGGTTACTCAACAAGGAAAATAACCGGTTCCTGCTTGCCGATACGGCTTCACTGCTTCATTCCATGCTTGGTGAAAGTGATGCGTCATTCATCTATGAAAAGACAGGTACAGTGCTCAATCATATCATGATCGATGAGTTTCAGGACACCTCTCATATGCAATGGGCGAACTTCCGTCCTCTCCTGCTCGAGGGCTTATCTCAAGGATATGAGAGTCTGATCGTAGGTGATGAGAAACAGTCAATTTATCGCTGGCGCAACAGCGACTGGCGGATTCTCAATAACATTGAAAAGGAACCCGAACTGAAGACGAACGTGGTTTCAAAACAACTGGACACCAACTGGCGTAGTGAGCAGATCGTCGTAGACTTCAACAACGAGCTCTTCAAAGAGGCGCTCGCAATGCTAAACAGTAAGTTTGAGGAGCAATATGAGGAACCTTGTACCGAATTGGTAAGTGCATATTCTGCTATTCATCAGAAATATTCAAAGAAGGAGCGCAAAGGTTTTGCAGAGATTGATTTTCTCTTACCTACTGAAGAGGATAGTTATGAGGAAGTAGTCTGCAGCGAACTTATCAGCAAAGTCGAACTTCTTCAGGAGAATGGCGTACGTGCAGGCGAGATTGCTATTCTTGTACGCAAAAACAAGTATATCCCCAGCATCGCGACATATTTCAGTGCCTATAAAGCGAAAGAAGGAAAACCCGGCTATTGCTACGAGATTGTATCTGATGAAGCCTTTCGGCTGGACGCTTCCCTGGCTGTCACATTGCTGATTGACAGTATCAGACTGCTTTCCGTTAGTAACAATCCTCTCTTCATCACGCAACTGCTGCTCTCCTGGACTGAGGATGTCAAAGGCGAGATGGATGTATGCCAAAAGATATTGTTCTCCCCCGAAACACTACTTACACGTTACAAGAAGTATCTTCCTTCTGAGTTTGTACGACGTATGGAGGAACTGCGGAGAATGCCACTTTACGAGCTCTTCGAGGAACTTTCCTTGTTGTTTGAAATAGAGAAAATACCGAATCAGGAGAGCTATCTCTTTACTTTCTTCGACAAGGTTAGCGAGTTTCTGACGGACAACAAATCAGATATCCGCACTTTTCTGGATTATTGGGAAAAGAAACTGAACGGTGTTACTATCGCCTCAGGCAATGAGGTGGAAGGTATTCGTATCCTCTCCATTCATAAGTCTAAAGGACTGGAGTATCATTCGGTACTAGTTCCTTACTGCGACTGGAAACTAGGCAGCGAGGTCGTGAATGAAACGGTATGGTGTTCTCCACAAGAAGCTCCTTATAACGGATTAGCCCTGCTACCCATCCCTTACAACAAGTCGATGCAAGAGTCTGTCTATGCGACAGATCATAAACAGGAGACAATTCAACTCTGGACAGATAGCATGAATCTGCTGTATGTTGCACTCACACGGGCACGTGCCAACCTTATTATCCTTTGCAAAGGTTTGGACCCAAATACAAAGAGCAAGGACAACTTCACCACGATCTCCGACCTGGTACGGCTTACATTAATCACCGGTGAGAGCGAACTTCTTACGCATGGATACAACGGAGTGGATCAGCATTTTGAAGTCGGTGCGATTGTCTGCGGCAAGGAAAAGAAAACAGAGAAGATGGTTGAGCAAGGCAAGGTCAATAAGTTTGACATCAAACCTGAAACACTGCAAGTCCCCTTCCGCTCCTATCCTGGAAAAGGAAAGTTCCGACAGTCTAATCAATCCAGACTCTTCATCTCTGAAGGGGTGCTGACTACACCGGTCAATCGCATGCTGGACCGGGGCAAACTGCTGCACGAACTATTTGCCACCATCCGCACCAAAGAGGAAGCAATCCCTGCTGTTCAGCAGTTTGTGTCAGATGGTCTGATCAAACTTGAAGAGAAAGATGAATACGCGAACTACGTTCAGGATGCCCTCACTCATCCGATGGTACAGGAATGGTACAGCGGCAAGTACAGACTGTTCAACGAGTGCACCATACTTTTCCAAGAGGGAGAAGGAATGGAAGTGCTAAGCAAGCGTCCGGACCGGGTGATGCTGGACGACGGAGCCATGATCGTCGTGGATTTCAAGTTTGGTAAACCGGAAAAGAAATACAACCAGCAAGTCGAAATGTATTGTCAGCTTCTCCGTGAGATGGGCTATCAAAACATATCCGGCTATCTCTGGTACGTAGACGAAAAGCGAATAGATGCCATTAACACCGCTCAGCTATGACACAAGATACGACCCCACGCTTTCTTCAACTGGTAGCGAATGACCTGTACCGTAAGTTTAACGGTGATCTGGCAGATATCGTTGTGATCTTCCCTAATAACCGGGCAAGACTCTTTTTCGGTGAGGAACTCTTCCGCACAGGCTCTGGTAAACCGGTGTGGTCTCCGGCTTACATGACCATCAGCGAACTAATTCGCTCTGAATCGCCGCTGACTCTTGCCGATCCACTCCAGCTCATCAGCAAGCTCTATGAGGTGTATTGCAAAGAAACGGGCATGGAAGAGAGCTTCGATGAGTTTTATTTCTGGGGAGAGATCCTTTTGAATGACTTTGATGATGTCGATAAGAATATGACCGATGCGAAGCAGCTCTTTACCAATGTAGAGGAACTGAATGCATATCAAAACAACCTTGATTACCTCACTGAAGAGCAGAAAGAGGAACTCAAACGTTTCTTCGGTCATTTTGATCCGGAGCATCGTACCGAATTAAAAAACCGCTTCGCTAAGGTGTGGAACAAGTTACTGGCTGTTTACCTCTCTTTCCGCCAAGCTTTGTATGATAAAGGGATAGCCTATGAGGGAATGGTTTACAGAGAAGCTGTGGAAAAGCTGCAACGGGAAGGTACAAAAGCGCTTACCTATGACAAATATGTCTTTGTAGGTTTCAACGTACTCAATGTAGCAGAGACCCGCTTCTTCAAACTGATGCAAAACTCAGGAAAGGGTCTTTTCTATTGGGATTATGATCTGTATTTCCTGGACAATCCACAACACGAGGCTGCCACCTTCCTGCGCAAGAATCTGGAACTGTTTCCGAATCAACTGGGAAGAGAATATTTTGATGTCTTCCGAAAACTCGAGAAGACAATCACACTCATCGCTGCTCCGACGGAAAACGGACAGGCACGCTACCCTGCCACAATGGGTGGATGAACTTACCAAGATGAATAGCTTTGTCCCTTCTCACTCTGCCGTTGTGCTCTGCAATGAAAGTCTGCTACTTCCCGTGTTACATGCCATTCCGGAAAGTATATCCGACATCAATGTGACCATGGGATTTCCTTTGGCACAGACCCCGTTATACGATCTGATTGATTCACTTGTCACGATGCAGACGAAAGGATATGATGCCGCATCCGGCAAATACCGCTATTCGTTCTTGCTTCCTGTGCTGCGTCATTCTTATATCACCAAACTCACGCCCAATGCGTTGCTGCTGGAAAAGAGTTTGACAAAGAATAACTCTTTCTTCCCAAAGGCTGCGGAGCTGCATAGGGATGAGATGCTCAAGCTTCTCTTTACACCGGCTGTGACTTCTGCTTTGCTGGCAGACTATCTTCTGACGATCCTCACACAACTTACTTCCTGCTTCAAGCAATCGGAACCAATCGATAACGAACAACCAGATGAGGAAGACTTTCTCGGAAAGGAATCACTCTTCAAAGCCTATATACTAATCAATAGTCTGCGCACCCTGATACAGACGGAAGGCATCGAACTGAAGACTGCAACCCTTCATGCGATTGCTGCAACGGATGTTGTCAGTAGCAACCATCCCGTTTCAACGGCGAACCGGTGCGCGGATTGCAGATCATGGGTGTACTGGAGACTCGTAACCTCGACTTTGACAATCTGCTCTTACTTTCTGTCAACGAAGGGAAGCTGCCCAAGATGGCCAATGAAAACTCATTTATCCCTTACCTGTTTGCGTAAATCTTTTGGACTTACTACCATCGAGCATACCAATTCGCTCTATGCGTATTACTTCTTCCGTGCGCTCCAACGGGCAACAAATATCACACTGATGTACAACACAGCCTCAGACGGAATGAATCGCGGTGAGATGAGCCTCTTCCTTTTACAACTGCTTGCAGAAAGCGATTTCCCGGTACGCCAACTGGAAGTACACTCCGTTGTAGCTGCTCCGATGGAAAAGACAATCTCTATCCCCAAGACACCGGAAATAATTGAGATCCTGCATCAGAAATATGATCTGGAATGTAATCCGAAGGCAAAGATACTCTCCCCTTCTGCACTGAATAAACTGATTGACTGTTCACTGCAATTCTATTTTCACCACATTGCCGGACTGAAGCAGGAAGATGAAGTGACCGAAGATATTGACAATGCGATGTTTGGCACCATCTTTCATAAAAGTGCCGAACTACTTTACCAGGAGATCAAAGCACGCACCGGAGGAATCGTTACAAAAGAATACTTGGAGCTGTACGAAAAGAACCCATTACAGATTGAGGACTCTTGTAGCACGCGCTTTTTCAGACTCATTCTTCAAGAAAGAGACACTGCTTGAAGATTACAATGGTCTGCAGCTTATCAACCGCAAAGTGGTGATTGACTTCATGCACAATCTAATTAAGCTCGACAAGGGAATATGCTCCATTCACAATCGTGGGGATGGAATATGATAAAGCACGCGAAATACTTCCTGTTGAGACACCATCCGGCAAGGTATCTCTACTGATTGGAGGTACGATTGACCGTATGGATCTGAAAGATGGGACATTGCGGGTCGTAGATTACAAGACTGGAGGCACTCCTTCAAGACTGCCAAATCTAGCCGGACTCTTCGAACAAAAAGAGAAGCGCTCTAATTACATTTTCCAGGCATTTCTTTACTGTCTGGTTTTGCTGCGTAAGGGGAGAATATGATCAGATAGCTCCTGTCCTGCTCTACATTCACAAAGCGGGTGTGGCTGGTTATTCTCCGGCCATTGAAATAACAGGCAATGGTCCCGTCACTGATATCAGAGATATCGAAGACGAGTTTATCCATTACTTAAACGAGTTGCTATGCAATCTCTTTAACCCTGATATACCTTTTGAGCAAACCAAAGCAGAAGGTAATTGCCTTTATTGTGATTTTAAGAACATTTGCAGGAGATAAAACAGAACATTCAACTGTTTAGAATAACTAAAAAAAGAAATCAAGAAAGTAGAATATTCAGTATGTAATAATCATTAACCAATAATTGAAGAACAAGATGAGAAAGAAAGTATTTGTTTTAATGGTTGCACTGATGTCAATGACTGCACAAGTCGCGATGTCACAGCAACAGCGACCGGGACCTCAACCATCACCTGAGACTGGAGAGAAGTTTAAAATTGGAATGGCTGGTTACACTTTTGCTAAGTTTGATATTGACAAAACGCTCGAGACCATGCAGCGGGAAGATGTCCATTATCTTTGTATCAAAGACTTTCACCTTCCATTAAAAAGCACTGACGAACAAATCGCAGCATTTCATGCCAAACTGAAAGCAAAAGGAGTAACGGGGTATGCTGTTGGTCCTATATATATGAAATCAGAGGCTGAAATAGATCAAGCGTTTGAATATGCAAAGCGAGTTGGAGTCAAACTGATTATTGGAGTTCCCAATTATGATCTTCTACCTTATGTGGATAAGAAAGTAAAAGAATATAATTTCAATTACGCCATACACCTACACGGACCGGATATTGCAACCTATCCCGATGCTGAAGATGTATGGAATCATGTGAAAGACCTTGATCCTAGAATTGGTATGTGCCTTGATATTGCCATGATACAAGAAATGGAAAAGACCCTGTTGCTGACCTGAAAAGATATAAATCACGTGTCTTTGACATACATATCAAAGATGTAACAGGAAAAACAAAACTAGGATATTCTCTTGAGGTAGGTCGTGGCATCATCGATTTCCCTGCGTTTGTAAAGATGCTTCGCAAAGTTGGTTATTCAGGTATGTGCAGTCTCGAGCACGAAAAAGATATGTCAGATCCTTTTATGGGAATAGCTGAATCAATTGGATATTTCAGAGGAGTCATTCGTTCAGTCAAGTAATAATCCAACAACGAATACATACTTCAAAGATATGTTTTCTCGTTGCTTTCCCACAACAAAAAGAGCGGTATTACAGCCGCTCTTTTTGTTTATCTAGTCGGATCTTAAACCCGTTCTTTCCAGTCACCATTTACTTGGATCAGTGCAATCAGTTTGTCCACAGCCTCGTCTTCAGCAATATTCTATTTCTATACAGACTTTCCCTTTATAAAGACTCACTTTGCCGCGAGCCGCACCCACATAGCCATAATTCCGCATCTGCCATCTCTCCGGGACCATTTACAATGCAGCCCATAATGCCTATTTTCAAACCTGTAAGATGTGAAGTAGCCGTTTTGATTCGAGCAATGGTTTGTTGCAAGTCAAAACAAAGTCCGACCGCATCCCGGGCAAGAGATATATTCTGTTTTGGAAACACGTTTACGTGCAGCTTGCAAAATACCAAAAGAAAGCGAAATCAAAGCCTCATCGGGCACTTTGCCGTCATTTTGAATATACAATCCATCTGCAAGTCCATCAATAAAGAAAAGTCCGGTATCAGCTGCTGCTTTCAGTTGAAGATCTTCCAGACAATCCTCATGATAGGTACGAGAAAGCACTACAGGAACATCACAATCCGCTTTCATCAGTTGAAAAATCGCTGCCCTTTGTTCGCCTACTCCATTACAATGCTTTGTTTCGAGCAGCAACACAGCTAGCTCATCTTTTTGCATCGTTGCAATCAGTTCAGATGTCAGTCCCACATAGTCACTTAGATAAAAATGCAATCCTCTGGCATAGATAACAGAAGAAGAAACCACACCAGGCAGCACCACATCCGCTTTCAGCAAACCGCAAGCATTCTGAGCAGAACGACTCACAACAAGTGGGAAGGTCAGTTTGCACCCGACAATCGTTCGTACCTTCCGGCGAAAATAACTCACCTCCCGTCAATGTGGAAATCACCGGACAATAGCCCGAGATATAGTCATGATTGACACGTTCAATAAAGTACTCAGCCAGTTTGCGAGCCACCGGGACTTCCACCTCCGGATCTTCACTCAGTGATACCCTGATCGTATCACCAATACCATCTGCCAGCAAAGCACCGATACCGACAGCCGATTTCACACGTCCATCCTCTCCATCACCCGCTTCCGTCACACCCAAATGCAACGGATAATGCATCCCTTCCTTTTCCATCTTTTCCACGAGCATACGCACAGTGGTCACCATAACTACCGTATTGGACGCTTTGATAGAAATCACCACATCTGGAAAGTTCTCTTCTTTGCATATCCGCAGAAATTCCATACACGACTCCACCATCCCAACGGGAGTATCGCCATAACGGCTCATGATACGATCAGACAGCGAACCATGGTTCACGCCAATACGCAAAGCCGTGTGATGCTTCCTGCATATATCCAGCAACGGTAAAAAACGAGCTTTCAGTCTGGCAAGTTCCGCGGCATATTCCTCCTCTGTGTAAGTAAATTCAGAGAACACACGTGCAGGATCCACGAAATTTCCCGGATTGATACGCACCTTCTCCACTACAGCAGCAGCCACTTCGGCAGCTTTCGGATTGAAATGGATATCTGCAACAAGTGGTTGATTATAACCCCCGAGCTGTTAATTGTTTTCGGATCTCAGATAGATTTGTGGCTTCCCGTTCACCTTGAGCAGTCAGGCGTACATAATCTGCCCCCGCATTGATAATCCGAATACACTGTGCGACACTCCCCTCAGTATCCATCGTCGACGTATTTGCCATCGATTGAATCCGTATCGGATTGCTGCCACCCAGCGGGATAGCACCTACTGAAACTTCAGAAGACACCCTCCGTCTGTAATTAAACAAATCAGCCACGAAACTCATTCCTCTCAGTTCGTTTTGTATTCGTATTTCACCTGTGTCAGTTCCTCATTCGCTTTCACAATCTTCTTCTTCAGATCCTCTTTATAAGCAGCAAAACGAGTAAGCAGTTCAGCATCAGATAATGCCAATATCTGTACCGCAAGGATAGCTGCATTCAGTGACCCGTTGATACCAACTGTAGCAACTGGTATTCCAGGAGGCATCTGCACAATAGCCAGCAGCGCGTCCATACCATCCAAAGAAGCATTGATCGGTACGCCAATGACAGGGACTGTCGTCATTGCAGCAATGACCCCGGGTAGATGTGCTGCCATCCCGGCAGCAGCAATAATAACCTTAATTCCCCGATCCGAAGCACTGCGGGCAAACTTCTCCACATCTTCAGGAGTACGGTGTGCAGACAAAGCATTTATTTCAAAAGGGATTTTGAAATCGTTCAATAACTCAGCAGCCTTGCTCATTACCGGAAGATCCGATGTGCTGCCCATGATTATACTAATTACAGGTTTCATATATCTATTCTTTTAAAATGAAATCATTGAAAACAGCGGACTGGCACCCACACAGACCAATCCAACAACAAATCCCGCATAAACCTGAGCAGGAGTGTGAGCCAGAAGCACAATACGGGATGAAGCCAGAAAGCCAGCCAATATGATAATGCTAACGATAAGCGACAAAGGCATCAGGTGCATTAGAACACTCACAGATATAACTCCACCAAGTAAGCCTCCAATTCCCGTCATATGAGCACTGATCTTCCATTTGAAGGTAATTATCGTTACGACAATTAATGCCAGCATAGCTCCAAATACGTAGTGAATCACAAAAACAGGCACATGCATACGGTGGATTGTTGCAGCAAGAGCACCATATGAAAGAATCACGGTGATAAAGGGGAAAATACGCTCCTTGCGTTCCCTGATAGAAAGAGTTTCAATCAGATGGAAAAGTCTCATCATCAGAAACATGAGAATGGGAATACCGATCGTATAGCCCAGCAGTACTGCTGCAAAAATCAGTTTGGTGCGTACATCAAGCATTGCCATAAAGGTAAACTGCATCATCAGTAAGATGCCATACGGCAACATGAAGAGCGGATGAACCAATGCGGAAAAGAATGAAGCACAGAACTTCTCAATAAGATTATTCATATATTATAAGTTATAAGACTCTTTTCTCGCCTTTGATGTAGGGATATTGAGTTGTTGTCTATATTTCGCCACCGTACGTCTTGCCATTGTAAAACCTTTCTCCTTCATAATCGCAGCCAACTGATCATCATTCAGTGGATTTTCACGATCTTCTTCTTTCACGGCAGCTATAATCATCTGCTCTAATTCCTTAAATGAAGTCTCTTCACCTCTGTCATTTAGCAGATACTCTTTAAAAAAGGACTTCAAAGGAAGAATACCATAGCGTGTCTGTACATATTTATTAATTGTAGCCCGTGACACAGTTGATATATCATATCCGGTCATGTCTGCAATGTCTTTCAAAATCATCGGCCTCAGCAAGGAAGGATCCCCCTCAAAGAAGAACCTGCGCTGAATCTTCGTGATCGCCATCATTACAGCAAGCAAAGTCGTCTGTCGTTGCTTAATAGCATTTATGAATCCAGAGGCAGCTTCAAGCTTCTGTTTGATGTAAGTCACTGCAGAACGCTTTTCAGGAGTGCGATTCTTCTCATTCGACTGATAGTCTGATACCATCTCCACATAAGAAGGACTAACCTTTAGTTCAGGGATCCGTGAATTGATCAGGGAAACAGACAATTCACCCTCATCATCCACATCCACACTAAAGTCTGGAATTATATGCATCAATTTTTCATTGCCACCTTCATCCATACCACCTAATGGCTTTGGATCAAGTTTCTTTATTATTTCGATAGCCTCCTTTAACTCATGCTCATCCAGTTCCAGCTTGACCATTATGGCCTCATACCGTTGTGCTGCAAAGTCGTCGAAACATTCTTCCAAAATATGATACGCATTGTTACGCACAGGTGTATAACGAAGTCTTTCTATCTGCAGCAATAAGCACTCTTTCAGGTCACGTGCTCCTATGCCAGCCGGATCAAAGTCCTGAATCACCTCCAACATTGCATTCAGTTGTTGGATAGAAATATCCACACCCACCGAGAAAGCAAGGTCATCAGAAAGTCGTTCGAGAGGTATTCGCAGATATCCATCTTCATCCAGATTGCCAATCAGAAACTCACCGATCTTCATATCATCATCGGTTAGCTCTCTGCTTTTCAGCTGGTCCAGTACCCCTTCTATGGCAGAGACACCGGCAGAGTAAGGGATCTCCTCGAGCTTCTCTCCTTTAGAGATGTTATTCGTTTGCAACCTATAGTCCGGAATATCATCATCACTCATGTAGTCGCCGAGTATCAGATCATCCGCTGACTCGAGTCCTGCTTCAACATCATCCCCTTCAGATACATTCTCGGAGGGAGAAAGATCGTCATTACCACATTCCTCCAGAGCTTCATTTTCTTCGATATTCTTGCGCACGAGGTCTTCCATCTCCACAGCCGTTGCCTCCAACAGTTTGGCAGCAAGCACCTGTTGTGGAGAGAGTCGTTGAACCAGTTTCTGCTGTAGTTGTTGTTTGAGCATTAGTAGTTTTTACTTTTCCGTTTCTAGATCATCTAGTGGCACCTGTTTGCGAAAAGCCTCCTTAAATGCAATGATTGTTTCTGTTCGGGATAGTCCTAAAGGTTGGAGTTTGTTATGAATAATTGACAGCAAATGCTGGTTGTTTTTTGAATAGATCTTAATAAACATATCATACCCACCCGTAGTATAATAGCACTCGACTACCTCTGGTATCTTTTTCAGTTTAACCAGCACTTCCTCAAAGTGACTGGGATCTTTGAAGAAAAGTCCCACAAAAGCGCAAGTCTGATAACCCACCATTACAGGATCAATAACAAACTCAGAACCTCTTATTACCCCTTGCGAAGTCAACTTCTGAATCCGTTGATGGATAGCTGCTCCTGAAACTCCACACTCCCGTGCCACTTCAAGGAAAGGGACACGCGCATTATCCACGATCATTTTGAGGATCTTTTCGTCTAACTCGTCTAACTGATGATGTGCCATAGTATTCCTCTATTTATTTTAGGCAAAGATATATAAAAATAGTTTTGATAGATGGTAATTATAGAAATAACAGAGCCAAAGATTTTCTCTGGCGTTATCAGATCTCTGTTATATTCTTAAATGCATTCCATCCATTGCTTCTTATATATGCACTCTTTGATCCCTTTGGAACCACCAGTTTGCAAGTAGTCTTATCAACCTGTTCAAACGTAGTGGCAGCTATAGTCGGAGGAACCAATCCAGCACATACAATTTCAGACAAAGTCTTGCAATTCAAAAAAGCATCCTCGCCTATTTCTTTTACACTGGCAGGGATATTCAAAGAGACAAGGAACAAACTTATAGGAAAAGCACCCTTACCTATCGATGCCAACCCCTCAGAAAGAGAGAGAGAAGTAATACCTTGACATCCCCAGAAGCAACCCTCGGCAATCTTTATCACTCCCTTTGCCAATAGTAACATCAGCTAGCTTATAACAACCCTCAAAAGAAAAGAAATCAAGCGAAGTAACCCCATCAGGAACAACCAGAGAGGTTAGTCCTGTGCAATTCTGAAATGCAAAAAACTCAACTCTATTCAGTGTGGATGGAAAAGTGATTCCTGTCAAGGCTTTGCAACCTCTGAATGAACCTCCACCAATTGCTTCAACCCCTTCAGGCACATTGAAACCTCCTTGCTTTCCAGAAGGATATAGAACCAATCTCTTTTTATCTTTCGAATAGACAACGCTATCCACAGAAGTGTACAGCTCATTATCAGGAGCAACAGAGATTCCGGTAAGACTGTCACAACCCAAGAAAGCACGGTCGGCTATCAATCTTACCTGAGAAGGAATATATAATGACCTCAGTCCGACACAACTATCAAACGCAGACATACCAATAGCGACGATATCTAAGGGCAACGATATTGATTTCAGGTTTGTACAATGGGAAAACATCCTTTTTGTTATCTCATTCTCTTTGGCACGAACCTTTTCAGTGTTCTTTCCTACTACAACTTTATAACTCCCACCCGCTACTATTGAAGATTGCGACAGATCCAGGATAGTCAAATTATTTAAACTCCGTAGTGTTGACACGTCATCTCCATTGAGCGGACCTTTTACTGTCAGTTGTGTTTATTTCCTCAAGTGCTTTGGTAGCTTTCAACTGAGTAAGAAGTGTACCTGCATCTTTTACAGTTACCTCTGTCATCGGATTACAAGAAGCAAAAACTAAACACACAGTTCCTAACATTAGGACTGAAATCCTTTTCATCTGTTTCATCATTTTCATCATTTTTATTATAATCGTAGCGCAAAGATAAAGATATTTATAAAAGTTCCATCAGTTACCTTTGAATAAATAACGTTACCCCAACTTTCTCAATTTATTTCCCAAGCAACTTATACAGCCATTCCTTATCCGCTTCATTGCGCAAGTCAATCACCTTCCGAGTCTTATCGGGAAGCACAAGAGTCATGTTTGGGATGGCTGTCACTGAATAATTATCGCGTACTTGTCGGACAGTCAAATTATCTTCAACAGCCATACAGCGCCAGGGTATCTGTTCCTTTTCCACCAGTTCGTACCATTGAGACCGCGAATCCGGCTCATCCAATGAGACGTATGTCATGTTGATATCCTTACCCAGGTCTTTGTAAATCTGCTTCATAAGAGGTATAGCTGAATGGCACGGTCCACACCAGGAAGCTGAGAATAAGAGCAAATTGGGTTTAGAAAAATCGCTTAGCACTAGTTCCTGTTGCTTAGTCTTACAATTGGTAAGCTTCACATCAAGCTGAAAAGCTTTAAAGAAAGGAACTGACTTTTCGATCATCAACCCATAGTATGTCGCCTTTGCCTCAGTGGAAAAGGCATTATAGACTCTTTGAAGGCTCTCCTGATCAGGAAACTTAGCAATACTAAGATACACCTTTCTGAAAAGAGCCCTTGATTGAGGATTCTGCTTGATAACCGTCAAATACTCTTGCAGTAGATCCTCTTTAGACTTTCGTGGATTTTTGCTATCTATAAAGGTGCAGAAAGAAGAAGGTGCAATTTCACCTGTAGTAAACTCCGAAGTTGGATTATCGATCCTAAACTTGTCATTTATCATTGTAGCGGATTTAACCTCATCCCTACTTATAAAACTGGCTTTTATATGCATTCCCACCGATTCGTCGGTAACAAATGGTAATGATCCGGAATGACCTTCGATAGCAAACCGGATAAATCCTCCGGGCATAAAATCACGAAGTCTAAGGTTGGATGTCATCCGATAAATTGAATCTGGCACTGTAAAAGTCCAGTCAGAGCCATCTGCCGAGGATCCCTTTACGCGATATTCAAGATCTTTTCCCTCTGGATTAGGACCATAAAAAAGCACAGCTGCCAAGCTGTCGTACTTACATCCGGTTAGCTCAAAACGAAAACTAATATCTTTGGGTGAGGCAACAAGAGAACTCGAAGAAAGAAGAAAAAACAGGCAGGATACAATAATGTTTGTTTTCATCACAGCTCTTTTAAATAGTCTTGCGTTTAATCAAAACAGCCATGCCTATCGCTGAAACCATAAACATCGATTTTCCTTTGCCTGATATCTCATCAAAATCAATCTTTACTCCAACTATTGCATTGGCTCCAAGCTCAATGGCACGTTGTCTCAGATTGTTGAAGGCAGTTTCATAAATCTTCTGCAATTTCTTTTGATACGTTTGGGAGGTTCCGCCAAAGAAGTCTGTTAAGGACGCCCCAAAGTCTGAAAAGACATTTGTGCCGACTACAACATTCGTGGTAATCAATTCCATATACTTTTCAATTATGGCATTCTCGATGGTATCAGTCGTTGTTATAAGGATGTTATTGTCCATGATAATCATTTTTAATTATTACTATATAGAATGCAAAGATAACCAACCTACTTTCATTTGGCTATATTCTTATCGAAATTAACACTGTCATTTCGAATTTTCCGGGATGTGTTCAGATATCTTTATATCCAAACTTCTCCGCAATCATTTCATAGAAAGGCACCTTCACCCCATACTTTCTACCCATACGAACCACCTCGAACACCAGTCCGTCAATCTCAGAGTCCTTGCCCTGTCGTATGTCGCGCTGCATGGAGGCAGAAGCCGTAGGTGCAAGATTGCCCAGTATTTTCAGATTGGTCTGCAGTATGTCCACAGTAAAATGAATGCCAATTGCTTCAGCCAGTGCAAGGATCTCATGCGTCAGTGCGACAAACAGATCACGCTCCTTGCCCTCCACCTGAAGTGCTCCGGCATTTACATCATAATAAGCGCCACAGGCAGCCATAGCCGATATATAGGTGAACTTCTGAAATGCATCTCTGAGAATATTGTCAGAAAGAATCGCCCGTATACCACTATCTTGCAGATCATCAGCTATCTGCTGAAGTGCAGGACGGTACTCTTCAGGCTTCCTGACACCAAAAACAATCCTGAAGATATCTCCGGAGGCGGCTTATTACACCCGGCTCTTTGATCGTTGCAGAGATATAGATGCACCCGTCAGTCACTAACAGTTCAGGTAGTAGTTCTTGCATCCTACCTCCTGTACCGTAAATATTTAATACCGGGATGACAACCGTATTTTTATGCGCTACCCTTTTGATAAATGGGATGGTTTGTTGGAGGGAATAACCTTTCACACAGATAAAAATCACATCAGGATAATCATCATAATGTTCCATATCAAGGACCTTTACCGGAACTGTGATGCTTTCTCCTGAATAGTTTTCCATCTTCAGTCCATTGGTACGAATCGCTTTCAGATGTTCTCCTCTGGCAATGGCTGTAACATCCTTTCCGGCACCAGTCATTTGAGCCGCAATACTCCCACCGGTACCTCCGGCTCCAATAATCAAATATTTCATAGGTTTATCTGTTCTGTTTCAAACAACAAATATAAGGAGATAATTTGTATCCCTGTCGCCACTGACTGTTAATTAAGTTCATCTACAAAAGAGTCAACCGTAGTCAGAGATAAAGAATAAAGAGTCTACTGAAATCAGAGTTAGAAGCTAGAAAGACAACCCAGATATGAGTCCTACACAGCACCTATATGCTTAAATCCTTCTATACTGAAGCCCCTAGCGTTTGACTATTGTGGAAGTTGCGTACGACTACTGTGGAAGTTGCGTAGGACAACTGTCAAACGCTAATCGCTTCCGTGAGCGTGGATTCATGCATCTGGGCAAACGGATTGTTTGAAGCGTATGCTTTTCCCAAATGGGCAAATACCTTCTTTTCAACAAATCAGATGCACCATGATATGGCCTACAATACCTTGTAGATCACATCGCTATGGAGTCTATTAACTTACTCGCTTTCCTTTTGATTTGATGGAAGCACCGGGCACCTAACATCTTAAGAATTAAGCGAAAAACCCCGTCAAGGAGTATTTAAATATTTACTGAAATAGTGTATTATTATTATTGTTTTATTCTATATCTTTGACCAATAAATAGAACACATAGAATAGACGATAGTCGTTCTCTGATAATACCAGAATTGAAGCATATAGTGATACTTCTTTGTGTATTCATGTTCTATACTACTAAAAGATAAAATTGAGATTGGGGACTAATTAATATAGAAAGTGCGGAGTCAGCACTATAATCACTGACAAAGATAGTATGATGAAATTTACATGTATCTTGTCAGTTTTAATTGCAATGTCAATTACAACTAAAGTCCACTCTGCTCAGCAAATAAGCAGGACAACTACTGATGATATTACAGTTGTTGCAACGGAAGAATGGGGAGTAATCATGGATAATGACTCCGCAAATTATGGTCAACAAACCTTTGAATTAAATAGTGATGGAAGCATTATATCAAGCGGCAATTGGCACGTTGATGGAGTGGACTGTCCCTTTCAAAATGCTTCAGTAATTATTTCTGACACTATTTTCTCCTTTACAGCCACCGGTACTGCTACAAATCCGAATCCGAGTATACCTGCACCCTACAAAACGTCTCCTTTTACACTGAATGTAACAGCGAGCGCTCACAATGGAATATCATACGCAACCTGGAGCATTATTTTTTCTACTCAAGGTTGGCCACCAACTGTACAGGGGGTTAGTTTTGCAACAAGGAAAAGCGGAAGTGGCGTTACTGCTGATGACAATACCAAACCGTATGATTTTACTGTAGATGGTATTTTCTATAAGAGAACTTCTACTGTCTCTCCCTACACGGTGGAGGTTACGGTTGAAACAGACAAAGCCAACAGCTACTCGGGCGATGTCACTATTCCTTCCTCTGTCACTTTTAACGATATAAACTATTCGGTTACTTCTATTGGTGCGTATGCTTTTGCCGCTTCTACAAATCTCAACTCCGTTAGTATTCCATCGTCAGTTACTTCGATCCAACCCTGGGCTTTCGTGGAATGCTCCGCTCTTACTGCTCCCACGATTCCTTCGTCGGTTACTTTGATAGATAATGGCGCTTTTTGGGGTTGCACAAGTATAACGGATATTACCATTCCTACATTGGTCGATTCAATAGGTCTTTATGCCTTTTATGGTTGTACCGGATTACCGGGGATTAGTGTGGATGCTACCAATACTACTTTTAGCAGTGAAGATGGGGTGTTGTATAACAAAGACAAAACGACACTAGTCGTTTACCCTGCCGGCAAGCCGGGTACCAGTTATACAATCTCTTCCTCCGTGGATACGATCGGTGGTTTTGCTTTTGGCTATTGCAAAGGTTTGACTTCAATTACCATTCCTACATCCGTTACTTACATTACAGCAGCTGCTTTTAGCGAGTGCACAGGCCTTACTTCGATGACTATTCCAAGTTCGGTTACTTACTTGAATAATAATCCTTTCTATAATTGCACGGGATTAACAGCTATCTATGTAGATCCTTCAAACTTATATAATGCGAGTGTAGATGGAGTTTTGTTTAAAAAGAATTTAGAAACGATAATCTTTTACCCTCCAAGTAAATCAGGGAGCAGTTATACTATTCCATCGTCGGTAACGTACATCAGAAGTGGTGTTTTCAGAGGCTGCACGGGTTTAAAGACGATCTCCATTCCTTCATCGGTAACTATGATTCGTTCAGAGGTTTTCTCCGGTTGTACGGGCTTAACTTCACTCTATGCCTATCCTGTGATACCGGTAGATTTGAGTTCAGCCGAGGAAACTTCAAATGATGCTTTTTTGGGAGTAGATACGATGACTTGTGTGCTACATGTGCCTGTTGGATCAAAAGATTTGTATGCTGCGGCTATTCAGTGGAAATCATTCGTTAATATAGTGGATGATGCGATCTCTGGTGTCATTACCCCTTCTGTCTCTGGTGTAAAAGTAAGCGTACAAAACGGACAGTTGCAAATAAGCGGTGCCACAGTGGGTGAAACTATTACTGTCTATTCTCTGCAAGGTGCGACTCTGTATAGCCAAAAAGCAGATACAGAAACCGTAGTGATTAGCCTGCCAGTACAAGGAGCTTATATGGTAAAAGTGGGTGCAGAGAGTGTAAAGGTGGTCTATTAACTTCCATTTTGCTCAATGATCCTGATTACCCAACAATACACTAAACGTTATAAAACAAAAAAACGATTAAGTAGTTACTTGCGTGATAACGTATATAGGAAATTAGCACACATTTACATTGGGTTGGACAAAATTATTATACTGCTTAATCACGATGAAATGAACAAATACGTAGTGATCCTTTCCACTTTGTGGGTATTGGACAGTTAGCACCGCAATGGCTCAACTGGCCAATCTTTACCCTGCTGATATCGGCATTGAAAAGGATCCCGATGTGCTCTATGTGGAGAAGTTTGATGATGGGATGGTAAACATTCTCAGCCGTTATACAAGATATTGTCAATAAGGAAGGGATGTCGCTGGATAGTGATGTGCC
Organism: Bacteroidales bacterium; assembly: GCA_963677415.2. GTDB lineage: Bacteria > Bacteroidota > Bacteroidia > Bacteroidales > JAQUTK01 > JAQUTK01. The sequence goes on from CAXXFJ010000039.1 coordinate 71,069, forward strand.
ACTGGGAAGCAAGGGACCGTATTCCATCCGAATGACAAGTAAACAAGGTGTGAATGAGGGCGGTCATCTGTTCAAACGCTTCAGTCGCGGCTTTGACAGCACAGTGTATGTGCGCTACTATGTCAAATATCCTGCTATCTCTAAGGGATACTTTCATCACGAGGGGGTATGGTTTGGAGGATATAATCCTGCTACCAACTGGCCAACCCTCGGGCAGGTACCGGCGGACTGGTGACAGCCGGCTAAGTATTGCCTATGAAAACATCTGGCAGGGCGACTATCCGGGCATGGATACCTATCTCTACTGGGGCGACATGAAAGGTAGTGCCCGTGGACTTAGTTACGGCAATCCAATGATAACGCAAGGTCGCACCACTTGGGACGGACCTCCTACCAGCACTCCACCTGTAGATACGCTGGATCAATGGATGTGTGTGGAGATCATGATCAAGTTGAATAATCCTGTTACAGCCTATAACGGTGAGTTGGCAATATGGCAAAACGGTGTGAAAGTGGGTCACTGGGGACCTGGCTTTCCCAATGGATACTGGTATGCGGACAAGTGGATCAACAGTGCTTCTCACCCTCCTTTTGAAGGTTTCCGCTGGCGTACAGATCCCAATCTCATCATCAATTGGGTCTGGTTTGAATTCTATCACGACAAACCGGATGCTCCTTCCAGTTATATTAAGTTCGATCATCTCGTAATGGCAAGAAAATACATTGGACCACTTAGTACCACAACACATGAAAACAAGTAATCAAAAAAGCTCCTTCTTCCCTATTCGCTGCAATAAGTTTGTTCTTTTGCTGCTCACTTTATGAGCATCGGTATAGTATCTGCACAGGAGCTCATCACCTTCCCGGCTTCGGATAGTATTCCTCATAACGATGACTTCTCGGTCAAAGTACGGGTGCCCGGTGGACAATGGCAGGATCTGTACGAATATGAAGTGCAAGTTGACATGCACAAAGTGCAAAAGTCGTCCATGGTGACGTTTGACTTTAAAGGAACCGTCGAACTCGCTATCACCAGCAACAAAGCGACTGTCAGTAACGCTCGTATCCGACACTTTCGTATCAGATACAGCCTGAAGTGAACGGGAATACGATCCACCTGACACTCACAAAACCAAGCAATTTGTCGCTGGAAGTAAACGGGGATATCTTTCATAATCTGCATATTTTCACCAATCTGCCTGAGACCAACAAGCCTGATCCAAAGGATAGCTCCGTCATCTATTTCGCTCCCGGGTTTCATACTGTTAAAGGGGGTGTACTGCATATCCAAGCGGAAAGACGCTGTACCTGGCAGGTGGTGCATACTCAATGCCAGCTAAGCTGTGTCAATGCAAAGAATGTACGGATCTGTGACGTGGCATCATCTACAAACCAAGCAATGGAGGTGAGATCAACTACTCAAGCGACTTGAAGGTGGAAGATCTTATTTTATCAATCCGAGATACAATACGTTGACTTTGGGACAATCATCCAATGTAAGCGTCAAGAATATCCGATCGTTCAGTTCGCAGGGTTGGGCGATGGCATCGATCTCTTTTGTTGCGACAATGGTGCTGATTGAAGAGGTCTTCATGCGCAACTCTGATGATTGTATAGCCATCTATTGTCATCGTTGGGATTTTTATGGTGACTGCAAAAACGTGATAGTACGCAACTCTTCTCTCTGGGCTGATGTGGCTCATCCAATACTGCTCGGCACACATGGCAATCCGGAACCCGGCAAAGGAGAGACACTGGAGAACATGATATTTCAAACATTGATATTCTCAATCAAGATGAACTTCAGCTTGATTATCAGGGATGCATGAGCATCAATGTGTCAGATGGAAATATGGCGCGCAACATTCGGTTTGAGGATATCAGGGTGGAAGATATCGAACTGGGACAGCTGGTCAATCTCAGAGTGGCATACAACAAGAAATATGCAAAGGCTCCAGGAAGTGGTATCGAAAACATTCTCTTCAAAAATATTACTTATAACGGCACCCGTGCCAATACCTCCTTTTATTCAGGGATATGATGAATCACATGCAATCAAGAATGTGACCTTTGAGAACTTGATCATCAACGGACAAACGATTAAGGATGGAATGAAAAAACGGGGCTACATGCAACTTGCAGATGTAGCCAATATCTTTATCGGTACGCATGTGGAAGACGTTGAGTTTAAGGGATCTGATGAATAAGGATCTAAATAAAAGATTGTATTTCGCTTTAGAGATTACCTTCTGTTTTTCATGCTGATTTTAAGCTCTCTGGTTATTTAACTTTTATAAATTATTGATTATCAATAAATTTGATTATCAATGAGCAACGTGATATTACTTGCCCATGTGCGTAATTTATAGTACATTTGTCCAGGCTTATTAAAAGTCTGAACAAATAATGAGACAACTAAAAATTAGCAGAAGCATCACTTCCCGTGAAAGTGAGGCACTTGACAGGTACTTGGTCGAAATCGGTCACGAGGAAATGGTTACTATAACGGAAGAAGTAGATCTTGCAGGCCGCATACGAATGGGAGATGAAGCAGCATTCAGTAAACTAGTGCGTGCAAATTTGCGTTTTGTAGTCTCAGTAGCGAAACAATATCAGGGTCATGGAATACCACTTACCGATCTTATCAATGAAGGTAACCTTGGACTGATCACTGCTGCCCGAAAGTTTGATGAAACGCGGGGCTTCCGCTTTATCAGTTATGCCGTGTGGTGGATTCGCCAAAGCATCATGCAATCTATTGCCCAGCAAGGACGCATGATCCGCTTACCATTAAACCAGGTAGGCTCCATCTCGAAAATTTATAAGGCTACCGTTAGATTCGAACAGGAAAATCAGCGCAAGCCTTCACTTGACGAACTGAGCGAAGTAACCGGAATTCCTGAAGATCAGATTTCTCAGCTTGCCCAGTCCTCCGGGTCCACCCTCTCAGTCGATAAATCATTTGTTGATGGAGAAGAAAACAACCTGCTTGATGTGTTGCCTGATAGACAGGGCATTTCACCAGATGCTTCTTTGGTAAGAGAGTCTTTGGAAAACGATGTTGACGCAGTACTTGGAACAGTACTTAACGATAGGGAACAATGTGTATTACGTATGTTCTTTGGCATTGGTCAGAATCCAAAATCATTGGATGAGATCAGTTATCAAATGGATCTTACACGTGAGCGGGTGCGACAAATCAAGGAAAAAGCGATCAAACGGATCAAGCTGAGTGAAAGAAAAAGCATCCTGCTTTCCTATCTCGGATAATTTATTTACCTTTGCTCCATCACTGTTAGGGGTGCTCTTTCAAAATGAGCTGAGATTATACCCTTGAACCTGAAATGTTGTAATTTGACATCGGAGGGAAATGGAGTTTTACATGGTAACTTTATAAATAGTATAAGTCATCGATAAAGCCGTTTCGTTTGTGCGAAGCGGCTTTATTTGTTCATAATATAATAATTAATTAAATGAATATGATCAACATTCAAGATCTGGTGCAGGATATCCAAGGGATTAGAGAGAAAGCTCCTCTGGTTCACAACATTACCAATTATGTGGTAATGAATAACACGGCCAATGCACTATTAGCGATCGGTGCATCACCTGTAATGGCTCATTCTCTGGACGAAGTAGTTGAAATGACAAGCATAGCTTCTGCTCTGGTTATCAATATTGGAACGCTGGATTCCGAGTGGGTGAAGTCCATGTTGCTGGCAGGTAAAACAGCTTCAACTAAAAACATTCCTATCGTGTTTGACCCGGTGGGTGCAGGAGCTACTTCCTATCGCACAAAAGTGTGCAAACAAATCATTGAAGAATGCAAACCATCAATCATAAGAGGAAATGCATCGGAGATTATTGCTTTGAGTAATGCAAATGCGCATACAAAAGGAGTAGATAGTACCGCATCTTCTGCTTCAGCACTCGATTCGGCAAAGGCTTTGGCTTTACAGACTAAGTCTGTCGTTGTCATTAGTGGACCGACCGACTATATTACGGATGGCGTTCTTGTGAAAACAGTGGTGAATGGCAATCCTATGATGACACGCGTTACTGGAATGGGATGTACTGCCACTGCAATAGTTGCTGCCTTCGCAGCGGTTAACAACAATTGGTTGGAAGCTGCAACTCATGGCATGACAGTCATGAGCATTGCTGGAGAGATTGCCGCATCCCGGTCGCTTGGAACGGGAAGCTTACAGGTCAACTTCCTCGACGAACTCTGTCGCGTTAACGAAGAGATTGTAAGAAATACTATTAAACAACCAACACCTGATGAAACTATCTGATCTTAGCTTATATCTGGTTACAGACCGCTCTCTGTCGCTTGGGCGTTCCTTGGAAAAGGTGGTAGAGGAGGCTGTTCAAGGAGGGGTTACTATGGTTCAACTCCGGGAAAAGGATTGCACTACAAGAGAGTTTTACGAACTGGCTATAACCTTGAGAAAGTGCCTGAAACCTTATGGTGTTCCTCTTATTATCAATGACAGACTGGATATAGCTCTGGCATGTAATGCCGAGGGTTTACATATTGGACAAAGTGATATGCCTTACTCCATCGCACGCAAATTGATGGGAAAAGATAAAATCATCGGTTTGTCTGTCGAGAATGTGCAGGATGCTATTGATGCAAATGAACTTGATATTGATTACATTGGCATCTCACCCGTGTTCAATACAGCTACCAAGACAGATACAGCAACTGCCCTTGGTCTGGAGGGTATTCGTGAAATTACCCGTATATCCAGGCACCCTGCTGTGGGCATTGGTGGCATCCATCCGGCAAATGCAAGAGAAGTGATTGAAGCCGGAGCAGACGGAATCTCAGTCGTGTCGGCTATCATGTCTGCGGTCAATCCCAAAGATGCAGCATCACAGCTAAGAAGCATAATTAGTCGTGCCAGATCATAACGATGGATATTTAATCGGGTAGGAGAAAACAAAAGTAGTTTTCTCCTACTTTTGTTTTCGACCTCCCACACCACCGTACGTGCCGTTCGGCATACGGCGGTTCCTTACTTACGATGACACTTTACAATAGTAATCCGATAGCAAGACATATCCAGTTTTTCGCAAATTATCATTATTGATGGCGCGTTCCAGTATTGGACTACCAGCAGTATGCCAATAGCCCTTTTCGGGTATTAGCCCACATCCAAGAATAATGTTTGTTGATTCCACAGCGTATAAGGTTTCTAAATCGCGTAGAGTTTTTCTTCCACAATTTCCATATACACATACGGATTCGTCTGCGTAGCCATTCGTCGGTGCGACTCAGAAGTTGTTTCATGTCCGCTAGTTTAAAGTATTCAGTCCAACCAACAATAAATTGTTTAAGTCTGAATTTACTTACTTCATAGCCCCATCCGTTACTTCGGGAAGTCAACTCTTTTAATCGGGTTTTCATCTTTTCAGCACTCTTGGGGTGGACAGACAGTCGGCATATTCCTTTCATTACATAAAAGGAATAGCCCAGAAACTTCATCCCTTGTACGTAACCTACTTTTGTTTTAGATCGATTTACTTTTAAGTAGAGTTTGTTTTCTATAAAGTGAATAATATGCTCCTTTGTACGTTCTGCGGCACGCTTACTTTTACAAAAGATCATTCCATCATCCGCATAACGGACATATTTATGACCTCTGTTGTCAAGCTCATTGTCCAATTCATTAAGCAATACATTGCTCAACAATGGACTCAGCGGACCGCCCTGGGGAACACCCATTGAACTCTCTTCAAACTTGTGATGAGACACTACTCCTGCACCCATATATTTATGGATGAGCGAGAGGACTCTTCCATCCTTGATCTTCTTCGATAAAACTTCTATCAGTTTACTCTGGTTCACAGTATCGAAAAATTGCTCCAAATCTATAGCCACAGCATACTTATATCCTGCTGTTATATAAGATTGGGCTTTGCGAAGGGCTTTATGAGCATTTCGTTTAGGACGGAATCCATAGCTGGTATCACTGAACTCACGTTCATAAATCGGTGATAAAACTTGAGAAATGGCTTGTTGGATCAATCGGTCAACAACGGTAGGAATACCAAGTTGACGGGGTTTACCATTGTCCTTAGGGATTTCTACCCGTCGGACGGGATTAGGATGGTAACTACCATCCAAGATAGAGTCTATTAGAAACTCCTTGTGGGCTTTTAGGTAAGAAAGTAAATCTTCCGTTTCCATCTTATCGACACCCCCACTTCCGCCGTTAGCTCGTACCTGCTTATAAGCCAGATTCAAGTTAGAGGACGAAATAATACGCTCTAATAAATCATCTTTCGTAAAGTGCACTTCCATGAGGTGGTTTTCAGTTATCCCCATAAAAGTCTGCACTCCTACATAGTCTTCGTTTTCCGAACTATCCATCCGTAGGCAGCCATTTTCCAATGTTTTCTGCATTCTTTCCTTCATAGGGTAACTTTCATTTACTACTCATTTAATTAAGGTTCAGACCTTCCCTGATAGTCGAGTATCAGGTACTATGTCCTCGGCTGACTTCTTACGGCAATTGTTAGCCGTGCTCCCGAAAAAAAAACGTCGGCACGTCCGTAAGATCTCCCGTGGTAAGATTAATAACTTTCGTTCCATATATCCGCATCATTTATCCATACCGTCTCCGTGTAGCTTTAGGACTTCGTTTTGGCTTGCAAACTCATCCAACGGGATAGACCTTATATGATGTTCGTATTACTCAGACCGGAACTTTGCCGCCAGCTTCTTTCAGATTCTCCTCACGGTAGACACCCTTGCTATTGGCTAATGGTTGGTCGCTACATACCCCCATAGTGGACTTACACCACCGAGTTAATAATCATGCACGGCACACAAGCAAGCGGCAAGCTGGAGAATGACTCCGCTTGCCGCTTTTTCTTGAACTATTTCTCTTGAGATACTTATTCTGTGGTATACCTGAAGCGGATATATTGTTCGTTGGCGGGTCCTTGTATCCTTAGCAGATAGACACCTGATTCTGTCAAATCGGTAAATGAGTGTGTCAGTGTAAGAGGTTCTTTGCTAAAAGGCATATCTTCATCCATGATAACCTCTTTGAGCATGCCAAATACGTCATATACTTTGATTGAGACTTGACCGGGTTTAATCACATCATATGTTATTTCAACCGGATCACTCCCATTTAATCTTGTCGAACTCATGGAGAGTTCACAGCTATACATCTCTGCTTGAGAATACTGCCTGTTGAAATCCTCTACGTTGTCAAACTGACGAATTGTAAAGTCTTTGGCCTTTCCAAAGGCAAGACAGGCATCGCCGGTAAAAGAACCACCGGTTAAATACATACCAATCGCAATGTTATCATCTACCTCCTCGTCTGAAAGAAAATCTATTCGCATCGGATCTTCCAGATACTCCCACCAAAAGAGGTTGTCATAGGAATAATAGGCAGTCATATAACCGGGCGCATAGAAATTAAGACGAACCTTTATATAAACATCTTGAGCTATATTGGCAAAATCAAACTTATCGTAATCATAACTGTAACCCCAACGATAACTGAAACGGCCACCTTCATATGAACCGACACCAAAGGAAGCTGCAGGTGAATTAGCGATCACTTCATCATTGAGCAGTGTACGAAGCATAATGCCTAAATAAGTGCCACGCCCCGAATTGGTAATAGTGTCAATCTTCATTGAGATCTCAATAGGCTTTGTTGGATCATATCCTTTCTTAAAGAGATAGCTCGTCACATCGATATGCTTCATTGTAGTCTGCTGAGAAGTGAAGATAGTGACTGAGTCTATTGAACTTGTCAGTTTGCGTTTGATGGTATCCAGAGCCGATAGTTTGTCGTTGAATGTAGTTATAGGAATATTCATGCTATCAAGTCGGGCTCTATATCTCGCAATAATAGAATCAGTGACGTAAATCTTCTTTCTGGGATAATTAAGCAGAATGGAGTCCATCTTGATCTTTTGTTCTACAGCGGAAGTATCATAGATTACACGAATAGAATCATAGGATATCATTTCATCTTCTGCCATGAGTGACGTGTCAATACGCTCTTCAGGCTGGAAGTATTTGTTCGTGTCGTATGAAAGCCCAGAATAAGGCTCCTTGCTTGCTAGCTTGAATGTGATAAGAAATCCCAGGAGATTAAAGTCGCGTGTATTTGCCACTACCTTCAATTGGTTCTTTCCCTGATTCAGTATAATGGACTCTGTAGTAGCCATTTTCCAGTCAATACCACCCTTCCCCTTAATGAGAGCCAGCTCTTTCACTTGCGTGATACCATTCACATCAAGACGAATACTCTTGTTTTCCAGTTTGCAGGCAACAATAGGGGTAATTCTGTAATAACCGGAACGTGGAGCATAAACAGTATATGCCACCCAGTCACCTGCCTGAATATTGGTAATATATGGAAACCCACGAACGCCCATCTTGGTGTTCGGATTCACGTAACCAATTCGTTCAGTCCAGAAACCCCGACATTCACTCCAAATGATAGAGTCTTTAGAATCTACACTTCGTTGAAAATAGATACTATTGACCGCAAATACATTGGTATCATTGCGCGTCACGAAAGCAAGATCAATGGATGATCCAGTAGCACCTCCTTGTTCAGCGCGAAGTGTATCTTTGGCAAATCCGCCTTCCTGTGAATAATCCAACAGCATATCCCGAAAATCGTAGGTCTCCGCACCTGAAACATACATTTCGGATGTAGAGACTCTTGTAGGAGGATTATTGCCGGGAGTCTTTGCATAGTTGCCCACACCTACACCACCCCAATCATATTCCCAACTCCCAATGAAGGAAGGATATCGTTTACTTATCAACAGATTCCTGTACACGAACTCATCACCCCATACCATATCCTTGTCAACGGGTACTTCCAGACTCTTCAATTCCCAACCGTATGGAGCTGTCGTGTTGGCATCTTTTTTCTTCGCTTTCAAGTCTGAAACGCACAAGGCATAATCCGTAGTCATAGTAAATCCATTGATGGTACAGGTCAACTTAATTGAGGTGACTCCTTGCTGAAATGACTTTATCCTTACATACTTACGAAAATCCTCCCCGTCACGGGGATTCTTCACAGCAACTTCATAGAAATAGGCTTCAGCAATCTTCGGATCAACAGACTCACAGTCAATGGTAAAATACTCTCCGAGCGCATGTCCAAAAACAGAAGTGATATCAATATTCTTTGTTTTCCCCGGTTTAATTGGTTCGGCAAAAAACTCTTCGACAGACTCCGGATTGAGTAGTTCATATGGATTGACTATTTCACTCACTTCGACGTTATCAAACATAAAGATACCTGGTCTGGTATAATCTCCATTGTAAGCCGAGCTGTTCATCGCCGAACAAGCACCAATACCCATATATGCTTTGCCTTTAAGTCCCAGTTTCTTAACTGCATCAATCTTTATCCAAGAGGCTCCTTCCACATCATCTTTGTGATAGGCAATAGCATATAAGCCCTGACGTACAAACTTCAGCCATCGCGGGAAACAATTCGGAGGGGTGTTAGTGCTACCTTTTGTACCAGAATTGACAGAAAAACTCCCTAAAGAGTGATTTGCTGCCCCTTTTTCCAGTCTCCAGTTAAAACGGACTTTATTTCCTTTTGCATCCACTTCAAGATAAGCCATTGGATCATCGAGATTCAATCCCCCGCGGAGCATGATGAAGCCAGAAGCTCCGCTCCCTGTTACCATTTCTCCATCCATGATACGCACAACCAACTGCCTATCCTGATCGGTAGGGAAATAAATAAAACCACACTGATCATCTCCATTTCCATAGATATGATTTCCGTATGACTTAATATAATATACGCCTTTGGAAGCTTTATAGCACCAATCTGTCGATGGTGTTATATTCCCTAAGTCCTTAAACTGCCATCCTTCAGGAAGAGCATCACTGGTGCCAGAAGGACATGGACGCACTATCCGAGTGGCATCGTAAGCATTTACATCGCTTACCACAAACAAAAGCACTAAAATGGAAAGTAGCTGAATGAAGAGAGAAGAGCGATTTATCATCTGGTTAAATTACTTATTGCCATAATATTAAATAAATACTTCAGTTTGTCCTGTTGCCAAAATTGGTTTAACCAGATTTACAATAAAAACGGAATGAGTTTGAAATTGACTGCAAATAAAAGCATTTTATTGCAATACAACAAGCATTTCAAACTCATTCCGTTCTTCTAAACAAATCTATGATTTTAAGTAACTTATAAACTTAGAGAAAGAGCTAAATCTATAAAGCAACTTTTAAAGTCTTGGTGCCTACTCTAACGAAATAAAGTGCACCTGCTGGAAGTGTGATCCGTTGATTATCTCCAGATACAGGAACCGATAACATTTGCATTCCAGAAGCAGTATAGACCGTGATATTCTCTCCCACTGTCGCACCTCTCACGACAATGCCATCACGGTCAGTAGTAATAATTAGTGACAATGACTGGTTATCAAGTACACCTGTCTCTTCTTCCACTATATGTGTAAATTCTTTCCAGCCCTCTGCTGTTTCATATGCTGCTTTCGAACCGATTGGAACTGATAAGATACAAGAGTCTTTATCAACTTGAAAGAAGACGGTAGAATCAATAGCAAGAGGAATTGAGTTTAACACCTTCACCCGCTTCAAACCAGTACATCCATAAAATGCTTCCTGGTCTATCAGGGATATTTCTTCTGGGATTATCACAGAAGTAAGAGCAGTACACTCCCAAAAAGCGTAATTTCCAATTGTATGTACAGTCACCGGTATATTTACAAAAGTAAGTCCCGAACAGCCATCAAATGCACCATTGGCAATTGTGTTGACACCTTCTGGTATCATATAGCTCACTGCTTTAGCATTCGGATACGCCACGATTGTGGATAGATCCTTACTAAACAAAACACCATCCGTCGCATTAAATGACTGATTACCTTCAGCAACAATAAACTCTTCCAAGGCATGACAATTTCCAAATACACCGTTCCCAATCGAAGTTAAACTTGATGGAATTGCAAATGTGGTTAGTGCTGTACAGCCTTCGAAAGCTCCTTCATAGATAGAGTCTACTCCCTCAGGAATCGTTACAGAGCTAAGTTTTATGCAGCTTTCAAAAGCCCACTCTCTGATAGATCTGATGGTTGAAGGTAAAGTAATAGAGCTAAGATTACTACAACGCTCAAATGTAGCTTCTTCAATTACAGTAACACCCTCTGGGATTGTCACATACACGAGGCTCTCACAACTAGCAAATGCGGTAGTTTCTATTACACTAACACCCTCTGGAATTGAAAGAGAATCCAGGGAACTACACATACTGAAAGCACCCACACCTATCGTATCCACGCTTGAAGGAATAGTAACAGAAGAAAGACTTATGCAACCTAGAAAAGCAAGGTATCCTATATTTGTTACTCCTTCAGGAATATTAATAGTAGTAAGACTTTGGCAATAGGCGAAGGTCCCAAGACCAATTGAAGAAATACCTAAAGGAAGATCCACAGTAGTCAGGTTTCTGCAATTCATAAAAGCTATAGGTTCAATCTGAGTAACACTCTCGGGGATTATCACAGAAGTAATCTTCATATTACGATTAAATACATTCATTCTTATCGAAGTCACCGGATAGTCTGTTCCTTGATACGATACACTGGAAGGAATAACTACAGCACCGGAAAGAGATGTATCCTGCACGGCAAAAGACACCGAGATCTTGTCTTCATTCGTCATATAGTTTAATCCTCCAACAGAAAACCTCAATGGTTCTTCCTTTATATTTATAAAATCACTCCATTGACTTGCAGCTTCATAAGCAGGTAATCTATCAAAAGGCACATACAGGGTGCAAGAATCAAGATTGACTTCATTAAAAGCATTACTCCCGACTACAGGAGGGATAGGATTTAAACAAGTGAATCCACGTAACATATTGCACGTATTAAAAGCCATATCTCCAATCGAAATCACACCTGATGGAAGAGTTATTGAATTCAGGCTGCTGCAGCCATCAAATGCATAGTCGCCCACAGAAGTGATACCTGAAGGGATCCTTACTGAAACGAGACTATCACATCTTTGAAATAAATACCCTGAAATCATCGTCAAACTGACAGGCAATCTCACAGATTTAAGAGAACGACAGTTAATAAATGCACCTTGATTGATAAACCCTACACTGTCCGAAATATCCAGATTCATAAGTGCCCAACAACTAAAAAAAGCGTTGTTGCCAATCGAATCCACACTGGATGGGATCTCAATATCAGTCAGGAAGTGGATATGTTCAAAGGCACTGCTACCAATAATCTTGACCCCCATCGGAATGGATATCGAAGTAATGCCTTGACAATTAGAAAAAGCATAATCGCCGATGGTAGTTACACTCTCCGGAATAGTAATTGAAGTAAGTGAACGACAAAATCCGAAAGCAGACTGCCCTATAGTAGTGACTCCTGAAGGAATGGAATATTCAACTGATTTCGCAGCAGGATACGACATGATAGTGTCTCCATTTTTAGAAAAAAGCACGCTATCAATGGCTGAAAACAGTGGTTGGTCTTCTGGAACTACATACCCTTTCAAAGCGCTACAGCCTCCAAATGCATTCAGTCCCATGGAAATAAGATTTGAAGGAATCGTCACTGAAGTAATTGATGAACAAAAACCGAAAGCCATTACGCCTATTGAAGTGACTGTCTGTGGTAGTGACACCGAAGCAAGTGAAGAGCATCCATAAAAGGCATAATCACCTATAGCGATCAACCCCTCAGAAAAAATCACAGTTACTAGCGAAGTGCAACTCATAAACGCATTTGTTCCAATAGAAGTAACAGTAGCAGGGATTGTTACAGAAGTAATACTACTGCAACTGCCAAAAGCGGCGCTTTCAATAGCTGTAACATCATAGTTTTTAGCATCATAAGTCACCAATGAAGGAATTATTATTTCACCTGAGAGGTCAATACTTTGCCTGGGAACACTTACCGTTGTTCCATCATTATTGACTTTATATTTCAAATTGTCGACAGTAAAATCGACTGCCTGTATCACAAAGGAGAAAAACAGACTAACGGAAAGGAGAACTAGTTTCTTCATAATCTTTAGTATATTGAATCCATTTGGTAAAATGTACATTTCTTAGAAAGAAGAAAGGGAATAACTGCGCATCTCTCAGCCAATCTGCGCATTGTCTAATTCATTTTATACACTTCTGTACCGGCAAGCAGGAAGCATCCGATACCAAAGTCCTCAAAGTCGGGCACCCGATCATATGTTACAGGCTGACTGTCGCTCGGCTGTTTACCTGTACCTTGCACATACCCAAGAAAACCGTTGGGATGAACCGCTTCTTTTGCCATAGCATTCCATGCTTTAAGCAGCACAGGTAGATATTCACTCCGTTTTAGTAATCCCTGATTGATACCCCATGCCATTCCATAGACAAACATAGATGTACCTGTCACTTCCTTTCCTCCAAAGTCACCCGCATCATGCAGACTGGCATACCAATATCCATCCGGTTGCTGGCACTTCTTCAAAGCTTTGCTCATTGCTAGAAAGTCTTTGATATAGTCCGGGCGATGTTTCTCTTTGGATGGTATCTCCTGAATCACCCTCACCAGTGCAGCATACACCCATCCATTGCCACGCGACCAGTAGCAGTTCTTTCCGTTTGGAGTAAGATATGGTGGCAAGAAATCTTTATCTCTCCACCACAATCCTTCTTTTTTATTGTAGAGCCCCCTTCCTGCAATATCATTACGGGTAAAACGGTACATCTCCCACATCTTGTCATAGTATCTGGTATCATTGAGCGTCGTACCTAGTTTGGCAAACACCGGCATACCCATCTGAATAGCGTCAATCCAGGTCCAATCACCTACCTGAGGGGTATTGATCAGCATCTCCATACAACTCTTTATGGCTGCAATCTTCTCAGATTGCGGACTGATACGATAGAGATCAATGTACGTTTGTCCACAGCACTGGTCATCTGCATTGCGGGTAACACTCTCATTGTTCGGTCTCCATTTGTGAAACTCCGCCCATTTGGATGCATAATTGTAGTAAGCCTGCCGTGGAGAGATAGCATAGAGTGCCATAAGTCCCTCGTAATAGACAGCACGTGTCCAAATATTGCTCGGGCGTTCTTTTCCTACATTCGATGGAGCGGTACAATCTGCATATTTTTGCATGAAATAATCATTTACAGAAACAACTGTTCGCAAAGTCTCTGTACGGTTTGGCAACTGCTGAGCAAAAGAGGTCGAGCCTATAAAAAGCAGGCAGCAAAGAAGAAGATTGGAAGATGTTTTCATAGTCTTTATGGTTTAATAAAGTATTCAATGCAACAAATATAAATAAAAAAAGGTTCACGCACAAATGTCGTGAACCTTTTGTATATTAAGTACGATTAACTTCTAAAACAAATACTGTGAACTAATTGACTCATGTTCGTTATTACGACGTATTGTATCGGCAAACATATCAGCTACAGAAAGTACTTTTACCTTGCTGCATTTATTTGAATAAGGGATACTGTCAGTAAAGACAATTTCCTCCAGGGCAGAGTTCTGAACTCTCTCAGAAGCAGGGTCACTCATCACCGCATGACTCGAAAGTGCACGAACGCTGAGAGCACCGTTAGCCATCATCAGGTCAGCAGCTTTAGTGATGGTACCGGCAGTATCTACCATATCATCAATCAGTACTACATTTTTTCCTTTCACATCACCGATGATACGCATGCTTGAGATCTCATTGGCTTTGATTCTCGATTTGTGGCAAAGTACCATTGGCACTCCAAAATATTTAGCATAGGAGTCAGCTCTTTTCGAACCACCTACATCTGGGGCGGCAATCACAAGTTCTTTCAACTTCAGTGATGCTATATAAGGAGCAAAAATGGTGGAAGCATAGAGGTGATCTACCGGACAGTCAAAGAAGCCTTGTATCTGATCTGCATGTAAGTCCATGGTCATGATTCGCTCTACTCCTGCTACTCTAAGTAAATCTGCTATCAGTTTGGCTCCGATAGCAACTCTTGGTTTGTCTTTACGATCCTGACGTGCCCAACCGAAGTATGGCATTACGGCACATATAGATTTAGCTGAGGCTCTTTTTGCTGCATCAATCATCAGCAACAATTCCATAAGATTATCACTATTTGGAAACGTGGACTGAATGAGATATATTTCCATTCCACGTATTGATTCTTCAAAAGAGACGGAAAATTCCCCATCAGCAAAGTGAGTAATACTAAGATTACCAAGCTCTACGTTCAAAGCTAAAGCTATCTTCTCAGCTACATAGCGGGAATTCGTTCCCGAAAAAATCTTGAATGGTGCTTCCATTTTTTATAATTAAAATATTTTGACACGAAGGTAATTATTCTATTTCTACTTTTAGACACTAAGGAGACTTTTTTAAAGTTCTCCCTTAGAATATTTCTCTCTCAAAACTTTGAGCATATCCTCCGTCATGGACTCCAGATTAAACTCAGGAGCCCAACCCCACTCTTCACGTGCGGCATTATCGCACAAAGAATTTGGCCATGAGTTTGCAATCCTTTCTTTCAACGGATCCACCTGATATTCCATTTCAAAGGTAGGGATATGCTTTTTGATAGCATCATATATCATGCCCGGCTCAAAGCTCATCGCTGCAATGTTAAATGCATTACGGTGAATCAACTTATCAGCAGGAGCTTCCATCAGCTTCACACAAGCATTCAAAGCATCCGGCATATACATCATATCCATATATGTTCCTTTTGCAATGGGACATACAAATTTTTCTCCTTTGACTGCTGCATAATAAATATCTACCGCATAATCCGTAGTACCACCACCCGGAGCTGTTACATTGGATATGATTCCCGGAAAACGTACTGCGCGGGTATCTACTCCATATTTATAATAATAATAATCACTCAACAACTCAGTCGTTACTTTTGTTACACCATACATAGTCAGTGGACGTTGAATGGTATCCTGAGGTGTATCATCTGCCGGAGTTGCCGGACCAAATGAACCGATAGAGCTCGGCGTAAATACGGCACACTTGCGTTCTTTAGCCACCTCCAAAACATTAAACAATCCATCGATGCCAATTTTCCAAGCAAGTAAAGGTTTTGCTTCTGCAACCACAGAGAGTAATGCTGCCAGATTATAAATAGTATCAATCTGATACTTAATTACACAAATCTCAATACTTTCTTTAGATGTTACATCTACGATTTCAGCCGGACCAGATTCTTTCAACTCACCTTTAGGCTCACATCCGGCAATATAGCCAGCCACTACTTGATTGTTTCCATAGCGTTTGCGAAGTTCCATCGTCAACTCCGAACCAATCTGTCCGGTAGAGCCGATTACAAGAATATTTTTCATAAATTTACAATATGTATATAAGTAGGATTTTCAGCCTGCAAAATTAGTTATTCCTCTTCATATGAGAGAATGTTTTGATCAAATATTCTCAAAAAGAGAATTTATTTTACAACTCATTTCCCTTTCAGCAAAAGAATGTCTAATTTTGAAGTCGTTTTCAAAACATTCTAAACTCTAAGAAATATGTACGGAAATTTCAAGAATCATCTGACTGATGAATTATCCGCTATTCAGGAAGCCGGTCTATTTAAAAATGAACGGATCATCACCTCTCCTCAGGGAGCTGCTATCACTGTGGGAAATGGACAAGAAGTACTAAACTTTTGCGCTAATAATTATCTGGGGCTATCTAATGATCCCCGACTGATTGCTGCCGCCAAGAAAGCAATGGACGAACGAGGTTATGGCATGTCCTCCGTTCGTTTTATCTGTGGCACTCAAGACACTCACAAGGAATTGGAAGCTGCAATTACGGATTTTTTCAAGACGGAAGATACCATTCTTTACGCAGCTTGCTTCGATGCAAACGGCGGTGTATTTGAGCCCTTGTTGGGCGAACAGGATGCTATCATCTCTGACTCACTAAATCATGCTTCCATCATTGACGGAGTTCGTCTTTGTAAAGCAAAACGCTACCGGTATGCAAATGCTGATATGGCAGACCTCGAAAAACAATTACAGGATGCACAGGAACAACGTTTCCGTCTGATTGTTACTGACGGAGTTTTCTCCATGGATGGCAATGTGGCTCCTTTGGATAAGATCTGTAACCTTGCAGAAAAATATGACGCAATGGTTATGGTAGATGAGTCACATTCCGCAGGAGTGGTCGGTAAGACAGGTCACGGTGTCAGCGAAAAGTTTGACACCTACGGACGTGTGGATATCTACACTGGCACCTTGGGTAAATCCTTTGGTGGTGCTGTCGGTGGGTTTACGACCGGTCGCAAAGAGATTATCGACATGTTGCGTCAGCGCTCACGTCCTTATTTGTTCTCCAACTCCATTCCTCCAATGGTAGCAGCAGCAGGCACCGAAGTATTCAAGATTCTCAAAGAGAGCAATGCGATCCATGACAAATTGGTCAAGAACGTAGAATACTTCCGCACCAGGATGATAGATGCTGGATTTGATATTCTGCCTACCCAATCGGCTATCTGTGCAGTAATGCTCTACGATGCCAAACTGTCGCAGGATGTGGCAGCCGAACTGCAGAAAGAAGGAATCTATGTCACCGGTTTCTATTATCCCGTAGTGCCAAAAGATAAAGCGCGTATCCGCGTTCAGATCTCTGCTGCTCACGAGCAGGAACACCTGGACAAATGTATTGCTGCCTTTGTTAAGATCGGCACAAAGATGGGTGTCTTGAAATAAGAATGACAGAGCAAACCTTACATACTTGTACATTGTTGGGATACGACTTATTAAAGCCATATCCCGGCATTGTTCATTTTGTAACCACCCGAAGCGGAGGTTGCAGTAAAGGCAATTACGATTCACTTAATGTCACTCCCTACACGGGTGATGATCCCTCACATGTGGCTGAAAACAGAAGGCGCTTGTGCCACGCCCTCCAGATTAAAGAAAACAGACTCATACTCCCCTATCAGACACATAGCACTAATCTACTGAATATTGATGCTTTATTTCTAAATCTGTCTGAAGAAGATCAGCACGCCAAACTTCAGGGGATAGATGGTGTGATAACTGCCTTTCCGAATATTTGCGTTTGTGTATCCACGGCAGACTGTATACCAATATTGATGTATGACCGCGAACATGATATAGTAGCTGCAATTCATGCAGGTTGGCGTGGTACAGTTCAAAAGATAGCCGTCCTGGCATTGCAAAAGATGAGTGAACTCTTTGGCACCCGTCCGGAAGAACTCATCGTCGGCTTTGGTCCGGGTATCTCACAAGAAGCATTCGAAGTGGGTCCGGAAGTATTTGATACATTCAAAACTGCCGGATTCCCCATGGCACGTATCACCCAATGGCATGCAGGGGCTGGAAAGTATCACATTGATCTATGGGAAGCAAACCGCTGGCAATTGTTGCAAGCTGGAATACCCGACTCACAGATGGAATGTGCCGGACTTTGTAGTTGGAAGAACGAAGAGAAACTCTTCTCCGCCCGGCGTCTCGGTATCAAATCCGGTCGCACACTCTCAGGCATTATGATGCGTCAAAACTAAAAAAACATGATAAAGATCTCTGTAAGCGAAGAATTCAAGGCGGCTTGTCCGCACTTTAAAGGAGTGGCACTCTTTGCCACTATAACCAACAGTTTGCACCATCCGATGCTTTGGCAAGAAATTGGAACCTTTGAAGATTGGTTTCGTTCCCACTTCAAGATCGAAGATATTAATAAACGTCCCACGATACATGCTACCAGGGAAGGTTACAAAGCCACAGGGAAAGATCCCAATCGCTACCGTCCCGCTGCAGAAGCACTCTGTCGTCGTGTACTCCGTGGTTTACCTCTCTATGAAGTAAGCACGGCTGTTGATCTGATTAACCTTCTCTCACTGGAGAGCGGCTATTCCATCGGCGGATTTGATTCAGACAAGATTGAAGGAGAATCACTTGTTCTTGGTATCGGTAAAAAGGACGAACCTTATGAGGGTATCGGCAGAGGCGAACTAAACATTGAGGGTATGCCTATCTATCGCGATGCCATCGGTGGTGTAGGCACTCCAACAAGCGACAATGAGCGTACTAAACTCTCCGAAGAGAGTACCCATCTCCTGATGATAATCAATAGTTACAACGGCGATGAAGCACTTATAGAGGCTGTCAGTGAAGCTATACGACTACTCACCCTCTATGTCGCAGCCAGCAATGTACAGGTCGGTCTGTTTGGAAAGCCGGACTAATTATTCCGGAGAGTAAGCTACAAACACACCCCGAAAGCAAAAAAGATGAGGCTGTCTCAAAATAGTTTGAGTCAGTCTCTTTTTTTATGCTCAATAATTTGTTGTTTTAAAAAAGAGTCGCTATCTTTATATCGTTGATATACAATTAAATATATGCGATTTAAAGAATATATTCAGAACAACCAAGAGTTATTTCCTTATACTTTTGATGATTTTATACCTCAAAACGATCCGGTTCGGATAGTAGATTCTATAGTTGAGCATCTGGATTTGCGAAAACTGCTAAATAGGTATAAAAATGTAGGCTGTCCGGGTTATCATCCAAAGATGATGATGAAAATTATTATCTATGCCTATTTGCGCAACACTTACTCCTCTCGAAAGATAGAGGATTTTACAGCCAACGATATCCGTTTCATGTGGCTTTCAGGGATGCAGCGTCCCGACCATAATACGATAAATACTTTTCGCAGCGGGAAACTCAAAGGCACATTAAAAGAAGTATTTGCACAGATAGTCCATTTTCTGGTGGAACAAAAAATGGTAAGTCTGGAAAAAGCCTATACTGATGGCACCAAGATTGAAGCCAATGCCAACCGCTATAGTTTTGTATGGGGTAAAGCCATTCAAACCCGCATAGGCAAGATGGCCGAACAACTCAATGAACTTTGGGCATATGCCGAAGCGGTTACCAAAGAAGAATTGCTGGATAAAACTCCCATTACTTATCAGGATATCACATCAGAGCAACTGGAAGGATTGGTAGACAAAATAGATCAGGCACTTCAGGGGGTTGAAACAGACCCCAAAGTAAAGAGTAAAATCCGTTATATCAAAAAGAACTGGCCGGGAAAGATCAAACAATACGAGGAGCAAAACAAGGAACTTGGGGATAGAAACTCCATGAGCAAGACCGATGAGGATGCCACTTTCATGCGCATGAAGGAAGACCACATGGGTAACGGTCAGCTCAAGCCTGCATTTAATACACAGATTTCAACCGAAGAGGGTTTTGTCACCAATTATACTATTCACCAAACCACAACCGATACAACCACCTATCAGGATCACATGGCTGCTTTCAAAGAATTGCATGGACATTACCCCACAGAAAGCATAGCAGATGCCGGATATGGTAGCGAAGAAAACTACCTGTTTGCAAAAGAAAACGATATTACACCATTTATCAAATATAACTACTTCCACAAAGAACAAACAAAAAAATGGAAGAATGACCCTTTTAAAAGCAGCAACTTCTATTACAACAAAGAAAAGGATTGCTGTTATTGCCCGATGGGACAAGAAATGCACAAGGTGGGAGAGCGAACTACAAAAACAAAAACAGGATTCATTCAAACCGCCTCACTGTACCAGGCTAAACGATGTGCCGATTGTCCATTACGATGTTTATGCCACGATGCCAAAGAGGAGCGAATAGTTCAAATCAACCACAGACTAAAAGATTTGAAAAACTGGGCAAAGGGGTTGCTTACCAGCGAAAAAGGTTTAAAACACCGAAGTCAGCGACCGGCAGATGTAGAACAGACCTTCGGAAACCTCAAAGCCAACAAAAACTTTAAAAGATTCCTGCTGCGTGGCCTGGAAAAGGTCGACATTGAGTTTGGTTTGCTATGCATATCTCATAATCTGGCGAAATATGCCGTAAATATGAACAAATAACAGGAGAAATCCTTGTTTTTTGCTCTAAAACCAACTAATCCTAAAAAATCTCTTTCTGAGAATTGAACAGATGATTCTTTTTTGAAGAAATTCATTTTTCTATTTTATACGAAAGAGGCTGACTCAACTTGGATTTTGAGACAGCCTCATCTTTTATTCATTACGATCCATCATTGATGACAATCAAAAGGCCTTCACCAGAATGGTTCTACTTATATCAAGCGTAAGATCTCCTGTCTCCGAAAGAGCTGTCAAGCCGTGCGCACCAAGCTGTTCAACAATTACATCTATCTTATCAGCTGTAACACCATAGTTAGAAAGATGAGTTTTTACACCCAGACTTTCAAAGAAACTTCTCGTCTTGAGGATAGCGAGGTCAATTTTCTCATCTTCAGTGCCACTATTGATATGCCATACACGATCAGCATACTGAAGCAGTTTAGCACGTTTCTTTTCGCGTCTCACATCCAGCAATGCCGGATATACAATCGCTAATGTCTGACCATGATCAATTCCAAACAGTGCCGTAAGTTCATGCCCAATCATATGAGTCGTCCAGTCCTGAGGCACTCCTGCACCAATAATTCCATTCAGTGCCATGGTTGCGCTCCATACCAGATTAGCCCGCGCATCATAGTTTTCAGGTTCAGCAACTGTTGTTTCTCCAACTTCAATCAATGTTTGCAATATACCTTCAGCGATACGATCCTGTACTTTCGCATCCACAGGAAAAGTGATATACTGCTCTACTGTATGTATAAATGCATCAATCACTCCATTGGCAACCTGAATCTTTGGTAGCGTGAAAGTAATCGTTGGATCCAATACTGAAAACTGCGGGAATGAAAGTTCGCACATTATAGGAAACTTACCATGGTTATAACTGATGACAGCACCGTCATTCATTTCAGAGCCTGTAGCAGGCAATGTTAATACTGTACCAAATGGCACGACCTTACTCACAACATCCAAAGGGATAGACATAAAGCCAAACTTCAGCAATTCACTCGGATCACCTTTATAATTTGAAGCAAGCGTTATGAACTTCGTTCCGTCTATCACAGAACCACCGCCAACAGCAAGGATAAAATCTATTTTCTCACTGCGCACAATATCCACAGCCTTTACCAAAGTCTCGTAACGTGGATTGGGCTCAATACCTCCGAACTCTACCACCACTCTATCGCCAAGAATGGTTTTAATCTTATCGATTAGACCGCTTCTTTTTGCACTACCACCACCAAAAGTGATCAATACTCTGGCAGTAGCCGGAATATTCTTATCAATAACCTCAAGCTTGTTTTTACCAAAGAAAATCCGTGTAGGATTATAAAAATCAAAGTTAAACATGTTGTATCTCCTTTTTTTAATTTGTATTGTTTGTATAAGATGAAAAACTTTCATCCCTTTTGAAAATTGATTTCATGAGGATTACACAAGAGCCAAATATGGATCGCTGTAATAAGTGTTATATTGTAAACTTAATACTTGAAGCTTTGACGCCCAGTTCTGTACTCCGTTTACACGGAGCAGCGCCAGACACTGTGATTGTATACTCCCCTTTCAATAGCTTCTTGTTTCCATCCTCCTGTACCATCATTAGCTGTTCAGGTTGTATGGTCAGCTGAACAGTCTGCGAACTGTTTGGCTTCAATTTTACCCGTTTGAAGCATACGAGAGACTCAATAGGAGTATTCACACCAGCACCTGGAGCAGAAAGATATACCTGAGCTACCTCATCCACCTGTCGATTACTTTCATTGCTCAATATTACTTCCACCTTTATAGGTTCTTTCCCTTTACTCTTAGGATTCAGCATTTTAGCCTCACTGTAAGAGACAACGCCATAGGTCAGCCCATAACCAAATGGATACATAACATTAGAAGCCATATATTTATAGGTCCTACCCTTCATCGAATAATCCTCAAAAGCCGGAAGCGAGTCACTGCTCAAAGGAAACGTCACCGGCAATCTACCAGAGAAACTGGCATCACCGAAAAGCAAATCTCCCAAAGCCAAGCCACCCTCCTGACCCGGATACCAAGACAAAACCACCGCATCAGAAAGTTCTGAAATCTCTTTCAAATCCAGCGGACTACCCCCCGTCACCACAGTTACCACTTTATTTTTGTTGCCACGTCGTATATCACGCAAGAACTGAATTTGATGTTCCGGCAACTTCAAGTCAATCTTGTCACCCATATAAGGAGAAGCGATCGCATCCCCTTCCTCGCCCTCTGTGAGATTGGAAATACCGATCACCACGATAGCAACTTCCGCATTGCGCGCTTCACCCACAGTCCAGTCAATCGGGTTCACTTTCGGAGTTGTAGGAAGAATCCCTATTTTATAGTTGATACTCGTACCTCCGCTCACTTTCGCAACAATTCCCTGCAAGAAAGTGCTCTGTCTGGGTGACATTCCATAATAGTTACCCAGCATCACTGTAGCATCAGACGCAAAAGGTCCCGTTACATAGATCGACTTAATATCCTTCTTAAGAGGCAGAGTATTATTACTGTTTTTCAGCAGAACCATACTTTTTTGAGCAGCCTCAAGCGCAATTGCTGCATGAGTTGCAGACGCAATCACACTATCCGGCACATTTCTATAAGGCGATTCGTCACTGTCAGTCAGATTACCCAGTTTCAGACGTGTCATCATTAAAGGCATCAGAGCATTATCCAGATCCTCCTCCGTGATTAAGTGACGTTCCAATGCCTGCTTTAATGCACGAAAAGTACTCCCGCAATTCAGGTTCATACCAGCCTTTACAGCAATAGCAGAAGCCTCTGCCGCATCCTTTGCAATCTTATGTTCGCTAAATATATCAGCAACAGCATCACAGTCTGATACAACATGACCATTAAATCCCCATTGTTTACGTAAAATATCCGTTAGCAAGTATGAACTACCCGAAGCACTCTTGCCATATACGCGATTGTAAGCACCCATCACGGCTTCCACATGGCCCTCTTTTACCAATGCCTCAAAAGCAGGAAGATACGTCTCAAACAAATCCTTTTTTGAAGGATTCACATCAAACTCATGTCTCAGAGCCTCCGGACCCGAATGCACTGCATAATGCTTGGCACAAGCAGCAGCCTTCAGAAAGAAAGAATCCTCCCCTTGCAAACCTTTTACAAAAGAAACTCCAATCCGCGAAGTCAGATATGGATCTTCCCCATATGTCTCCTGCCCACGGCCCCAGCGTGGATCCCGAAAGATATTCACATTCGGCGACCAATAAGTCAAGCCAGCATAGACTCCATAGTTTTGTATTCTCTGCGCAATGTTAAACTTCGCACGACCTTCAGTAGAAATTGCATCAGCAATACGCTTTACTAAATCCGTATCAAAAGTTGCTCCCAATCCGATAGGCTGAGGAAAAACAGTAGCACGACCATTTCGCGCCACACCATGCAAAGCCTCACTCCACCAATTATATTGTTTAATACCAATACGCTCAATGCCCGGAGCACTATTCATCATCTGATTGATCTTCTCATCCACACTCATTCGACCGATTATCTCTGTCGCTTTTTTCTGCATCTTGCTTTCCACGTCTGACTGTTGAAGGGCCATCATATTTGCCGAAAGGAACAAACTACATACTGTAGCTAAAAAAGTTTTTATCATATTATTATTATTAGGTTCTTTTTAAATGCTTACCTTTTGCCGGTCACTTCCTTCCATTCGTCCACCGAATAATTCAGGTAACGGTTTATCGGCAGCAGCAATGTCAGTCTTTCGACACACCTTTCCACCACATCACTACCCTCAAAGAAGGTCTCATCAACAAAACTCGCCGGAGAATAATGCTTATATTTAAGCCATTCCCCATCCGGGTAATCAGATGGAAAATCAGCTGGTACTTTCTTCAGCTTCTCTCCAAACAAGGAATAATAGCGTGTAAACTCGGCATCTTCAACAATCGCTTTAAACTCTTCGATAGTACCGTAAATCTCTTTTCGTATTACCTTTATTAATTTAGGATCAGCATCATAAACCCCACCGGCAAAAAATGATTCTCCTGGTTGCATATGCACATAATAACCTCCATACGGACTACATTTGCCACCTTTGCACATATAAGCACCCATGTATATTTTATAAGGTCTTTTATCCGGTGAGAAGCGTAAATCCCTGTAGATCCTGAACACGCAATCCTTCACAGCCACGCCAGAGATCTCCGGATCAAAACGACTGAGACCTTTTATCAGTTCACCGACAAACTCTTCAAACAGAGCTTTTGCCTCTAGGTATTTATTCTTATTATCCTGAAACCATTCCCTGTTGTTATTCGCGTCAAGCTCCTTCAAGAAATCAAAAATCTGTTTCATAGTTCCAACTATTTCTATTTGATGCAAAGATACAAATTCACTTTAAATTGTCAACTATGACTCTAATTCTTGTTAATTTCAAATCATACATACACAGTTCGAACAAAAAACGAAGAAAAATTGCTACTTTTGCACAAAATGTTGTTTTACTGCCATAGATAATTACAGTTTGATATGTTTTAACCATACATACGTTTCGATTTTCTGCCTTAAACCTACATTTAAATTAAATATTTTAAAGCAATGCAACCATTCAATGAAGCTCTCTCACTTATGGTGGTGGGAATGATTACTGTTTTTTTTATCCTTTTCTCAATTGTACTTATTGGGAATATATTAATCAGCCTTTGTAATAAATATCTTCCTGAAGAAGTACTTGAAATCAAAGCTAAAAAATCACACAGCCCCTCAAACAATACCCATGCGGCCATAAAGGCAGCCATAAGTCTGGCAACCAAAGGCAAAGGCACGGTTACAAATATCACAAAAATTTAAGCGAATTCACTACAAAATGGAAAAAGAAATCAAATTCTCCTTAGTATATCGGGATATGTGGCAAAGTTCCGGTAAGTACATGCCACGAGTTGATCAGTTAGTTAGAGTTGCTCCCGAAATTATCAAAATGGGTTGTTTTGCACGCGTTGAAACAAATGGAGGTGGATTTGAACAAATAAACCTACTCTTTGGCGAGAATCCCAATATTGCGGTTCGCGAATGGTGTCGCCCATTTAACGAAGCCGGTATTCAGACACACATGCTAGACCGTTCATTAAATGGTTTGCGTATGAGTCCTGTACCTGCCGATGTTCGCAAACTTTTTTACAAAGTAAAGAAAGCGCAGGGTACAGACATTACCCGCTGTTTTTGCGGACTTAACGACCCACGCAATATTATTGCTTCAATTAAATATGCCAAAGAAGCCGGAATGATAGCACAAGCTACTTTGTCAATTACTGTTTCGGAAGTTCACAACATTAAATATTATTGCAATTTAGCTGATGAGTTGATTAAAGGCGGTGCTGATGAAATTTGTCTGAAAGATATGGCAGGAATTGGTCGTCCGGCTACGCTTGGAAAAATTGTAAAGTACATTAAAGAAAAGAATCCAGAAATCATTGTCCAATATCATGGTCAAACTGGCCCTGGTTTTACACCTGCTTCTATTTTAGAAGTTTGCCGTAATGGTTGCGATATTATCGATGTGGGCATGGAACCATTATCGTGGGGAACCGGACATGCCGATGTAATTATGGTACGCGAAATGCTTGAAGACGCTGGATTTAAAGTTCCCAAAATCGATATGGCTGCATACATGCGAGCCAGAGCTCTTACTCAGGAATTTATGGACGATTTCCTGGGGTATTTTATTCCTGAATCAAATCGTCGTCTGCAATCATTACTTATTGCATCTGGTTTGCCAGGTGGAATGATGGGCAGTCTAATGAACGACCTGAAAGACAACCTTGTAAGTGTAAATAAATCGTTAGCAAAAAGAGGCGAAGCCGAATTGACTATTGATGAGCTTCTTATTAAACTGTTCGATGAAGTAGCTTACGTATGGCCACGTGTCGGTTATCCACCTTTAGTTACTCCTTTTTCGCAATATGTAAAAAATCTTGCTATGTTCAACCTTATGCAACTTACCAAAGGAAAAGAGCGTTGGACTATGATTGCCGATAATATTTGGGACATGATGTTGGGCAAAGCCGGAAAACTACCGGGAGATGTTGATCCAGTCATTAAAAAATTGGCAAAAGAGCAAGGACGCGAATTTTATACTGGTGACCCACAAGCACTTTATTCTGATAAACTCGACGTATTTAAAGCTGAGATGGTGGAAAAAGGCTGGGATTTTGGTCCAGATGACGAAGAATTGTTTGAACTGGCTATGCACCCCGAACAATACCGTGCATTCAGATCCGGTAAAGCCAAAGCTGATTTCGAAATTGAATTAGCTCAGCAAAAAGCCAAAGCTAAAAATTGCAAAGAAGGCACGCCGGCACTAATTGAGCAACAAAGCGTTCAGGTAGAAGTTAACGGAGAGAAGTTTCTCGTAAAAATTAGTTATACTGACGCTAAATCTGATCCTGAAACAAAATCAGAATTAATCTCAACTGCTCCAATAATTTCATCGGATAAAGTAAAGGAGATTGTAGCCCCACTCGAAGGCAAGTTTTACCTGACCAATAGTTCGTCAGAAACAGCTGTAAAAGTTGGCGATGTTATTAAAAAGGGCGATTTGCTTTGCTACATTGAATCAATGAAAACTTACAATGCCATTTCATCAGAATTCGACGGAAAGGTAATTGAGATTTGCTTAAACAATAGCGATTCGGTTCAAGAAGATGATGTATTATTTAAACTCCAATAAAAATGCAGGAAATATTATCTAAATTATATGACATGACGGCACTGGGAGGATTCTCCTATCAGGTGGCGATTATGTGGCTTATTGCATTTACACTACTTTATTTGGGTATTCGTAAAGGGTACGAACCCTTATTACTTGTTCCCATTGCCTTTGGAGTACTTTTAGCAAACTTTCCTGGCGGTGGAATGGGAATCGTTCCGGCCGAGAATATTGCTTTAGAGGGTGGCCGATACAAAAACCTGTTCGAGATTGCTCATGAATACGGAATCATGAACTATTTGTATTATGGATTAATCAAGACAGGATTTCTACCTCCTATTATTTTTATGGGAGTTGGTGCATTAACTGATTTTGGTCCCATGCTCCGCAACTTGAAGTTGGCCATATTTGGTGCCGCGGCTCAGATCGGAATCTTTTCGGTACTTTTGGTAGCTGTGCTTATGGGATTTACGCTCAAAGAAGCAGCATCTCTTGGAATTATTGGTGGAGCCGATGGCCCAACAGCCATTTATACTACTATTAAATTAGCACCCCATTTGTTAGGTCCTATTGCCATAGCAGCGTATTCATACATGGCGCTTGTTCCGGTAATTATACCTTTGGTTGCCAATTTGTTAATAACCAAAAAGGAGTTTAAGATTAATATGCGCGAAATGGATAAACAGTATCCATCTAAACATAAAATTAAAAACCTGAGAGCTGTCAAAATCATTTTTCCAATAGTTTTGGGTGTAATTACAGCAATTGCTGTTCCTTCATCAGTGCCGTTGTTAGGGATGCTTTTATTTGGTAACTTAGTGAAAGAAATTGGAGCAGCCACTTTCCGTTTAGCTGATGCTGCTACCGGTGCAATAATGAACACTGCAACCATCTTTTTGGGTTTATCGGTTGGTGCTACCATGACATCCGACGTATTTCTATCGCCAAAAACACTTGGAATTGTGGTTGGAGGTTTTATTGCATTTGCGATATCAATAGCAGGTGGCATTGTCGCGGTGAAAATTTACAATCTATTTGCTAAAAAGAAAATTAACCCATTGGTTGGAGCTACCGGCTTAAGTGCTGTACCAATGGCCTCACGCGTGGCAAACGAATTGGCTTTAAAACACGACTCGGGCAATCATATATTGCAATACTGCATGGCCAGTAATATTTCCGGAGTAATTGGCTCCGCAGTTGCTGCTGGTGTGCTTATTTCATTTTTATCGTAACACATAGCTTTTCTTACAAAGCAGGGTAACTTTGTCATTAAAGTTGCCCTGCTTTTTTTTATGCTTCACCGTAGTACCATATAGCATAATTACAATTCTGTATTCATTTGAAAATAAATGACAATAAGTAGCTATCAACTTCCTTCAGCAGCACGCTTATCTTATAGAATGAATAATTACCGACAGAGGTTGTTTTTAATTTCCTACAAATACTTATATTTGTCCTTTCATAAAAGAATTCAAATCAACTACAAAACCATTTATCCATGAAAAAACGACTTTTAATGCTGGCGGTTCTTGGCGTTTCATTTTCCGCAAGCATACTTGCACAAAGCCGCAAAGAGTATTTGCTGGAGAAGAACTGGAAGTTTGTCCGCACGGACGATCCGGCTCAGAAAGATCCGTCATACGACGACAGCAAGTGGCAAACCGTCACAGTACCTCACGACTGGGCTATCTACGGGCCATTCAGTTCCAATAACGACAAACAGAATGTCGCCATTGTGCAAGATGGACAACAGAAAGCAACTGAACATGCAGGCCGCACCAGCGGACTTCCTTTCGTAGGTGTCGGCTGGTACAGAAACACCGGCAACCTGCCCGCTTATGAAGCAGGCAAACGTGTCAGTCTGCTATTCGACGGAGCCATGTCCAATTCGCAGGTTTTCGTCAATGGAAAGAAAGTCGGAGAATGGCCTTACGGATACAACTCCTTCTATTTCGACATCACCGAATTTCTCAATAAAGACAACACACCCAACACACTTGCCGTCCGTCTTGAAAACCGTTCTGAGCAATCACGCTGGTATCCCGGATCGGGACTCTATCGCAATGTACATGTCATCCAGACCAGCGATGTGCACATCCCCATCTGGGGCACTTTTGTCACTACACCGACCGTAAAGAAGGAATATGCCAGAGTCTTGATAAATACGAAAGTAGAAGGGAATACTGGTTCCAAAGGATCTTTTAAACTGTCAACCGAGATCCTCGATCCCTCCGGCAATGTAGTATCCAAAACAGAATCAGCAGTGCCTTCTGAGGATGAACTGGAGTTCAATCAAGACGTGAAGGTAACCAATCCGCAGCTCTGGACTTTGGACAAACCGGCACTATATAAAGCTGTGTCCAAACTATATGCCGACGATAAACTGGTCGATGAATACACCACCACTTTTGGTATCCGCACCATCGAAATAGTGCCCAACCAGGGCTTCTTCCTCAACGGTAAGAAAGTTCTGTTTCAAGGCGTATGTAACCACCACGACTTAGGTCCATTGGGCGGAGCAGTCAATGAAGCAGCCATTCGCCGTCAGGTGCGTATCTTGAAAGATATGGGTGCCAATGCCATCCGTACCTCCCACAACATGCCTGCACCCGAACTGGTCAAAGCCTGTGATGAAATGGGTATGATGCTCATGCCGGAAAGCTTTGACGAATGGGTACGTCCAAAAGTAGCGAACGGTTATCATCTCTTCTGGGAACAATGGGCAGAGAAAGACATCGTCAACCTTGTGCGTCATTTTCGTAATAATCCTTCCGTGGTTATGTGGAGTATTGGCAATGAAGTGCCCGATCAGGGTGATTCAGACAAGGGACCGAAACGTTCTCTTTTCCTGCAAAACATCTGTCACCGCGAAGACCCTACCCGTCCCGTCACTCAAGGAATGGATAATGCAGGTACCGTCATCAAAAACAACTATGCGGCAGTCATGGATGTCCCCGGCTTCAATTACCGTCTCCAGTACTACCAGGAAGCTTATAAGAAACTGCCTCAGCAAGTTGTACTTGGCGCAGAAACAGCCTCTACAGTTAGTTCGCGCGGTGTCTACAAATTTCCCGTTGAACGAAAAGCAATGGCTATGTACGACGACAATCAGTCCTCCTCCTATGACCTCGAACATTGCAGCTGGTCCAATCTCCCCGAAGATGACTATATCCAACACGAAGATCTCCCCTATTGCATGGGTGAATTTGTATGGACAGGATTTGACTATCTTGGAGAGCCCAGTCCATATTATTCCAACTGGCCAAGTCACAGTTCGCTCTTTGGTATCATCGATTTAGCCGGTATTCCTAAAGACCGTTATTTCCTCTATCGGAGCCATTGGAACAAATCATCCGAGACTTTGCACATCCTTCCTCATTGGAACTGGAAAGGTCGCGAAGGTGAAGTTACTCCGATCTTTGTGTACACCAACTACCCTTCTGCCGAACTTTTCATCAACGGTAAGAGTCAGGGCAAACGTACCAAAGACCTCACTATCAACATTGACAGCAGCGATACGGATGCCGCTCGAAAGAACCTGGACCGTCAGAAACGCTATCGTCTGATGTGGATGGATACAAAGTACGAACCGGGCACAGTCAAAGTCGTGGCTTATGATGCCAACGGAAAAGCCGTTGCAGAAGAAGTGATGAAGACCGCAGGCACACCTTACAAAATCGTATTGGAAGCCGACCGGATACAGATCGCAGCCGATGGCAAAGATATCACCTTCGTCAATGTGAAGATCGTTGATAAAGACGGTAATTTCTGTCCCACGGAAGATCGCGAAATATCTTTCAAAGTCAAAGGTGCCGGCACATTCAAAGCCGTAGCCAATGGAGATGCCACCAACCTGCAATCCTTCCAGGCACCTCACATGAAGCTCTTCAGCGGACAGCTCACCGCCCTTGTACAAAGTGCGGAACAAGCCGGAACAGTGACACTCGAGGCAACAGCCAAAGGTGTGAAAGCCGCGAAGATTACAATCGAAGTGAAGTAAGCAACATTTCAGATAATGCCAGACGGCGGCAAGCGAGACAAATGGTCTGCTTGCCGCCGTTCTTTTATTGGTTAGGCAAAAAGTCTCGTTTCATTCTATCTACAAGTTATTTGAAAAGTATCTCATTTTATTTGGTCTAAAATTTTGATATTCAGAATCTTTTTCTGAATCTTTGTGATATCAAAATAATATCATATTAACAACGAAACTTATGAAAACAAAAGAAGAAGCTTTTAGTGGGGTAAAATTACCAGGCATACCTATGTTGCTTTTAAATTTTCTCCTTATGATTGGAATTGTTACCCTCTTTATTTGGAGTGTCAATTCAAATGAAATTTCAAAAACATCATCAGTTGTTCTGGTGATTGTGGATCTATGTCTGTTAATTATAAACATAATTAATTGGACAGGATTTATGCAAATTGAACCTAATGAGGCGAGAGTTATGATTTTCTTCGGAAAGTACGAAGGTACGGTAAAAGAAAATGGTTTCTTCTGGGTTAATCCTTTCTATACCGTAAAGAAACTGACCTTAAGAGCGCGGAATTTAGATGCTGACCCAATTAAGGTGAACGATAAAACAGGAAATCCGGTTATGATCGGTGTAGTTGTGGTATGGCGTGTGTCTGATACCTACAAAGCTTCGTTTGATATTGACAATGCATCAATGAATGTTCTTCCGGCACCCGGCACAGCGATTGATAATATCGGACAAAAGATGAAGTCGTACGAGAATTTTGTTAAAGTACAAAGTGATGCCGCTTTACGAAATGTTGCGGGAATGTATAATTATGATCAAACCTACCAAGGTAATGAAGATGAAATGACTTTGCGATCGGGCGGAGAGGAAATAAATGAGATTTTAGAAACCCAACTAAATTTACGCTTGTCGATTGCCGGAATTGAAGTGGTGGAAGCTCGCATTAATTACCTGGCCTACGCTGCGGAAATTGCTGCTGTGATGCTACGACGTCAGCAAGCAGATGCTATTATTTCCGCACGGGAAAAAATCGTGGAAGGTGCTGTTGGGATGGTCAAAATGGCATTAACAAAACTTTCTGATGATGGTATTGTTGTTTTGGATGAGGATAAGAAAGCAGCGATGGTGAGCAATTTATTGGTTGTTTTGTGTGGTGAAGAATCTGCACAGCCGGTAATTAACACCGGAACCTTGCACCAATAATAAACCGTTTTCCATTTTGATTGAGATTTTAATGATGTAGATTATTTTTGTTGTGGCAAAAGAAATAAAAAATAAAAACTTTGTGTTGCGCATTGATGCAGAAGTGATGGAGGCTATTGAAAAGTGGGCTGCGGATGAGTTTCGCAGTACAAACGGACAAATTCTTTATTTACTTGATCAGGCGTTACAAAAGAGTGGTCGGATACCAAAACGTAAAATAACCGACAAATAATAGTAATTACCAATCTGCAATCCTTCCAGGCACCTCACATGAAGCTCTTCAGCGGACAGCTCACTGCCTTCGTACAAAGTGCGGAACAAGCCGGAACTGTGACACTCGAGGCAACAGCCAAAGGTGTGAAAGCCGCGAATATTACGATTGAAATGAAGTAAGCAAAACCTCAGATAACGCCAGACTGCGGCAAGTAAGACGGATGGTCTGCTTGCCGCCGTCTTTTTATTGGCAATAGGCTTCTAACAGTGCTCTTTGACCACCCTATTGCTTAACAACAAACAAGCTATAATGAGCATGGAAACTGATATAACGATAAGAAGAATGCAATGAACTAGCGCAAAGATGTCTGTGTCTATTCATATAAAGTGAACTATGTTGTCAAAGTCAACTCAATTTACTTCTTGCTTTTGGCCTTTTTCTGTTTGTCTGCAAGTGGTGAAGTCACCACCGGTTTTTTAATGAGATTCTTTTTACCATCATTTGTAATTTCAATATCTTCCAATATAATTGATACTGGACAAATGATTGATATCGTACTATCATCGTTATACATATTGTATGCACTTTGCTCCGATGATGTTCCTGCAATTTTCTTCATTGTTAGAATATCGACTTTTGAGATTGCACCTCCACGGACTAGGAGTTCACTTCCATCTGATACATTTACTCTATAAATAACTGGATCAGAGAAAGACTCTGAACGAACGATATACGCATACTTCATTCCACCTTCAATAGCGAGACGAATCAGCTTTGCTTTAAGTTGTTCTTTGCTCTCTCCTTCAGTTACTTCAAAGCGAATCACGCCGGGAGTTAAGCTCATTCCTATTCCATTTATACAAGGTCGATTGTGTCCATTGGAAAAAGCTGTCTTGAGGGTTGGTATTCGACCATTTGCCACATTTCTAAGAATTCCTTTTTCAACTAAAATCATTTTTTCAGGAGGTATAACACCTTCTGCATCAACTTCAAAGTTCCCCCATAATGCTTTCCCATTAAAATACTTCAATCCTGGTTCGCTAGTAACAGTCATATTGTCTGGGAGGATCTTTTGATTCATCCTATCTTCGAGAGATTTGCTCCCATTGATAGTCAATGGAATCCTGTAGCCTGTCATTCCTGATTTGTATTTAAGTAAAATAGAAAATCGGTTTGCTACTTCATTTCCTTCAAAGAGCACAGGACCGGTGTAATTTTCGTTTATTCTTGGAGCATTCTTTAATGCGATAATGCGTTGGGCTATTTTTTTTGCTGCTCGCATCAGAGAATCTCTCGATGGAATATCAGAGTCATTCATTACATTATAATTTATTGAGGTAGAAATGTCTCCACCATCTTCACTGCGAACAGTCGCACTGATTGAAAAATTGGTGCAATCTTGCGGGTAGATAATTTTGCTTCCCTCGTTACTTAAATAGTATCTGTCAGTAGAAATTACTTTAATTCTAGAACTACAATCAATAATATCAGGATATTTTGTAAAGAGGGATGAGGTGGCTTTTAGTGTTTGCTTCCAGTATTCTTTACGGTCGAAAGTCTGATTGAAAAGGTGTTTCACTTTCTTTTCAATCGGTGTGATTCTGGATAAGTCATCCAAAGCTTCCATTTCGGGTGATACATTCATTTGTTTCCATTTGATCATTTTTTGATCATATTCGGTGACAGCCTTTTTGTAAGCACGATCAGTTGTCATCCAAAGCATTCTTCTCACTTCATCGTAACAACAATCATCAGGTATCTGGCCGATTTGATCTCGATTGTTCACATATCCGACATTCGTATAATTGATATTGGAACGGTGGTAATTACCAACAAGCAGGTCAACCCGAAACGAATATTCGCAATTCGTGTTAGCAAGATTCGTAGATGTTATTGCACCATATGAGGAATTGATAGTAAATCCCTCAGATCGATTAATTGTATATGCCATAAAGAATGGTTTTTGCATTCCAGGCAGTGAGAGTGAGTCCATTGAACGTTTCAGTTCATCACCCATTGCCTTGAAAAGCATAGCTTCCTGTTCCATTTGAGCATCAACAGAAGCAAAAGAAGTAAAGATTAAGATAGAGAACAATATATATTTGACTTTCATGATTACTTGGTTTCTTTAGGTTGAGTACTATTCGGTCGTGCAAGGATCGGATTCTTTTCATTGGACTTAGCAGCTTTCTGAGTTTCGATAACACGCACAAAAAGCTCCGGAGAGATGGCAGTTACAGGAACACTACCTGACTCCGCGCCACAAATGCCGGTAAAGATGCCGGGAGTATCTCCCACTTCACTGATCTGTGAAAACATCGAAAGAGGAGTACCAATCAGGTTGACACCACGTACCAGTTCATCAGGCCGTCCATCTACATAAATACGATACACTTCCAAAGGAATTATGTTGAATGCGTTCGGATTGAATCGTCCGGTCTGGGTTACTCCTCCTGATACCTTTACAAAATAATATCCATACTCCTTACCCTGCTTTTTTGCCTCCTCCTTTAATAGAGTTCGAAGTTCCTCACTCGTCTTTGGGGCCGAGGTCGAAACGATCAGATTGGACTGACGGGTTACCGGGGTTGCTCCCGGAGCTGCCCTCCCGTGTCCGTTGGATACAGGGAAGCCATCAACCGGAGTACGCGACATCAGAAACCCTTTCAGGACTCCATTCGTCACGACATCCACCTTTTGTGCTTTTACGCCTTCATCATCATATAGATACGATCCGTTCAATTCCTGCCCTTTGAAGGAAGAAATTGTCGGATCCATGATGACAGAAACATCAGCCGGAAGTACCAGTTCGCCTATTTTCTTCTTGAAAGTCTGTCCGTCATTTTCGTTCTTCAAACGTTGACCTTCTATGCGATGACCGAATATTTCGTGGAAGAAAACGCCTGAAGCCTCCGGTGAAAGAATTGCCGGCCCTGAGTATGAGTCAGCAGAGGGAGCCGTGCGAAGTTTTACTAATTTCTTTGCCAATTCGCGTGTCTCTTTGAGAATCGTTTTATGATCGGTTATTCCCTCCGGAGTATAGGCAAAGTATGAGAGGTAAAGAGGCAGCTTC
Organism: Bacteroidales bacterium; assembly: GCA_963677415.2. Lineage (GTDB taxonomy): Bacteria > Bacteroidota > Bacteroidia > Bacteroidales > JAQUTK01 > JAQUTK01. Next base: position 107,169 of record CAXXFJ010000039.1, read on the forward strand.
ATCCCGTCATCCGCAACCACTTCCGCCTGGATAATAAGTCGGGCATAACGCAAATTTTGTGCTATCTCACTCCCTTCCGAAGAGATGAAGTATTTTCGCAAGTTTTCGAATTTGAACCGTGCTTCTCCTGTGCGGATCTCCGGATATTCCTTAAAGATCGCCGTGTACTCTTTGATGCGTTGTTCCCAACGAGCCGTGTCAAAACGTAATTGTTTCTCTGAAAGCTCCTTTTCTACATATTTTACGGGATTCTCCTTTGAGAAGTCGTCCGATTTATCTTCGTTAGCTATACTTATCTGTGCCTTAGACTTAACTTGCGTCCAATTTTGAATGTTAGTATTCCACATAAGGTGTGTACCTCTCCAGAGTACCATTCTTGTTGCATCGCCTTCAATATCCTCCAGAGGGAGTGGTAAGAAAATATGAAAAGCATTACCAGATCGATAACTGTCCATTTGGTAGGATCCGATCCGTACCATAGGAGTAAAACTTATGTTACGAGTTCCTTGTGTCTTCAACTGAAGGCTCCCAAAACTTGCAGTGGCCGAAGCCTCCAAAAGATCATCCACACGATACGAAATGAAGTAAGGCACAGATTCTCCATTTGCCTTAAGTTGCTCGGTTTCACGCTGCAGTTCGTTTTTTAAGATGGAAAGAAGTTGGTCTTCAGCATGTGTCTCTTTCGTGAAGACACTGCTGATTGCTAGAATCAGAAGAAAAGCAAGATATCGATTATTCATGGTATATGAATCATTAATAGAATAGTGTTCCAAAGTTAATAAAGAAATGAGTAGCCTTATAAACTTTTCTCAATAAAATTTAGTTATATTGTCAATTAACAACTCATACCTCGTATCGAAAATACCGATTTATTAAAATCCGTGATCTAGTCACTTTGTAATACCGATGCCTCGTGAGTATTGAAAAGGGCTGAAATAATGTTCTTTATTTCAGATATTTGGTTTTTTAGTCTTCGTATTCATCCATTCCTGTGTTTCAAGTCTGTTGTTTTTCGTTTTCGTAATTTAGTTTCAGTAAAAAAGTACTTTTTATCTACACCACTGCACCATGAAGTGACTCTCAGCATACTGTATGGCATGTCAATCTCCTCTTTTTTAATTTGCTCGGCACAAATTGAATACATTTTTATTTGCTCAGAAGGCTATTTGTATACATTCTTTGTTAGTGAAGCAAATGAGAATGCATACATTTTGACGAAATAGCAAATAAAACTGTAAGCAAAAATCGCCGAGCAATGTTTTTTGTGGGTAAATGAACTGCCATACAAGCTCTCTATGGCACATCTCGGTGTAGATGGTGCAGATAAATAGTACTTTTTTACTGTTTTCAAATTGCAAATTTGAAAAAACAACAGGAATTCTCCAATCGCCAAAAACTATTGGATGTCTTCGGCAAAAGGAAGGGAAGACTTTGAAAAACTATTGGATGAAACCGGAACAACATACAGTACAAATTGGGAGAACATACAGTACAAATCAAGAGACTATACGGTTCAAATCGGGCATACGGATGAATGAATTCATGCGTCCGTATGTATGGGTCCACGCATACGGAAGCGTGTAGCGTTTGACAGTTGTCCTACGCTAAGACCACAGTTGTCCTACGCTAAGACCACAATTGTCAAACGCTAGGGGTTTCTGTAAGAAAAAATTCATGAAACCTGATGGCTCCACCGCATTGTCTCAATCGGATACTACTATTAATTCCATCTCATTTAAACCATCATGGACTTTAGAGCGAAATGGAAAGTAAGAACAAAAATGATGGTCTAATCAAATCAATCTTCAGTGACCATTCTATTGGGGTTAGCCTTCCGGCTCTCTGAATGTCTCTTCTGTTTCACGATATCATCTCCTTTGAGATGTTTTGGGGTACATAAGAAAAAATCGACGAAACTTACATCTACAGGCTTTCCGTTGTATGTACCCGGCTTCCAATCCGGCATGATGCTGATGAGTCGGAGTAATTCCGCACTTGATTCCGGATATCTGGGATTATCTGCCAGAATCTTCCCCTTTGACACTTTCCCATCCTTACCGATGATAAACGAAGCAGTTATTAAATCACTTACAATCACCGTGTCATTATATAACCCTGTTGATTCAATCCATATAGCAAAGTTATGATCACTCGCACTAAATATAGGCCAAGAATCTGTCACTTCAAATGGCACCAGTTTAGGCTGGGCATTCTTCTTGAATGTGATTTTTATAGTACCAATCTTTGGAGTCGCAAAAGCCCGCGTTTGAGGGGTAGAAGGAGATGGTTTTTCATAAAACCCCTTACTGAAACAAAGTGTGTCAATTGCATCCAGATCAAGTTGATCTGCCAAATTACTTAAATCTTTTGGCAAATATCCTAACCTGAAACAACGCTTTCCGTCAATAAAGAAAACAGGATTCTTCATATCAGCAACGAGACTTTTGAGCAAGTTCGTATCACGGAGAACGGTCTTAATAGCTTTGCCCACAAATGTTGTATCAGGAAGAGCCTTCGCGTTCAATGATAACACTAGAATTATGAGAATGAAGAATGCTTTCATCCTTGAAAAAGGAAAGAAACTTTTGTAGGTTTTCATGTGATCAATAATTAGATTTAATCAGACTCATTGCATTTAGAATATTTGGGTTTCAACATCCAAAGATACTATTAAATCTAAAATCAGGTGTTTTATGCCTGTTTTTTCTCTTTTCAGTCTCAGATAAAAGGACTATTTTGTACTTTTGTACCCCAAATAAGAAACAATGAGCATATATACCCCCAAAGAGCTTCCTGCAATAGCGGAACAAATAGGAATCGACAAAGCAAACTATCATTGGAAAAAGACTTTTGTGCTGGCCTTTCTGGCTGGTGCTTATATTGCCATGGGAGCCACTCTGGCTGTCTATGTCAGTAGCGGATTTCCAGGCATCAGTGCAGGAAACCCTGTATTGCCCAAACTTCTTGCCGGCCTTACCTTCCCTATTGGACTCATGCTGGTACTTCTTGCCGGTGCCGAACTCTTTACCGGAAACAATGCCACACTTATCCCCGGATTGCTCAATGGGAAGATCAAGTGGTATATTGTGGTAAAAAACTGGTTGTTGGTCTTCGGAGGCAATTTTGTCGGAACGATCTTTTTCTCCTATCTCTTTGTCCATATCACCGGATTGTTTGACCATGATCCGTGGCAAAGCGCCATCATTCACATCGCCGAACTGAAGACGACACAGGCCTGGCATATCATTTTTCTGAAAGGTATCGGAGCCAACTGGTTGGTTTGTCTGGCAGTGTGGCTTGCCTTAACAGCGAAGAGCACCTCCGGGAAGATTGCCGGAATATGGTGGCCCGTTATGGCGTTTGTCGTGCTTGGCTACGAGCACAGCATCGCCAATATGTTTTACATTCCGATGGGTATCTTTGAAGGGGCACCCGTTACCTGGGGTGCCTTTGTATATAACAACCTCATCCCCTCGGCTCTTGGTAACATCGTGGGTGGAGCCGTGTTTGTGGGAGGAGTCTATTGGTATGCCTACCAGAAGATCGGAAAATAACACGGGTTAGACCCTTTGTTTTTCACTATCTGAAGGAAGTTGAATCCTCCACAATTATTGGTGGTCCATCTTCAATTACAATATTCTTTGTTTTGGTAGGAACCAACGAGTTATTCTCATAATATTCAATAACAGGATTCCCGGAATCAAAGAATATCTTCAAATTTGATTCCTTTGCTGACTCAGTTACAGTAAATGTTTGCTCTTGTTTAGCATCATCATAAATAGATATATCCCAATTTATTGGAGGATCTGGCATTACATTAAATCGCCAGGACCCACCTCTCATTACAATCTTCAACGAACCACCTTTGGAAACATTAGCGGAAAAACTATATTTGTTTAAAATTGAAACGGCTAGAGAATCAGCATCGCCAGATAGAATATTAAATCCATATTTTGTTGAATCCGGATAATCTATGATACTTATCGGCTTAAACGACGTATTTTCAATAAATAGATGAATATACGTTTCAAAGTTCGGGATTACAGTGCTATCGGATGCAAAACGCTCTTCCATGTTCTTTCGGATGGCGGCCAGGTCTAATAATTTCGCATCAGTAATTAATTGAGTTCCCAGGTTTGCATCATCCAGCATACCGTCTTTCTTCAGATCGGTTATAATATTCGCAAGTAAGTACGTCATATTTGCTTCAGAACGGTATCCCTGAAGTATCGCCGAGATAGCCAGAAGAATGGCATTGTCATCTCCTTCTTTTAAAAGATCCAAAGACTCAGAAACCTGAATATCCTCTTTCGTGATTGAAAACACCTGTAGAATTTCAGCTTCTGCCTGCCTCTTTGCATTGGAAAACGACTCACCTTGTGATACCAAGTACTCTACTCTTTGGTATTCCATGTAGGACAAAAGATTGACGTTTATCGAAGACTTATCTGAAATATCTGACAGAGCATACAGGGTCAATTGTGAAGAGGAGATCTGACCGGAAACCTCGTTATAATAATATCCGTCTGCTCTTACCTTCACATAGTTGCTCAAAAGTGTACCATACTCAAGTTCAAATGATCCTTGATTATCAGATATTTGTCCATTAAATGTCTTCCCGGAAGGAACTAAAGCATCTGATAACTCATACATAGATATAGAGGAACCGTTAATGAATGGTCCTTTTTGAACCACGCCGGCAATACTTGTCTTAACGATTTCGTCTCCTCCCAGATCCTCCTCATCTTGTACGCATGAGGATAGTAGTAATCCCCCAAAAAGAACAACAGCCCACAGCTTCACAGTTTTCATGATTTCCAGCTTTTAGTTTATGGTTCATCGAACTAATCAAAATAATAGAGACTCATTCTGATTGATGATTCCACAAAGTAAAGTATTATTTTTGTATACATGTGAATATTCAAGAAAAAAGATATAAATCAATTGAAAATAAATCAATCCTATTTTGCCGCAGTAGTTGACTCAGGATATATGCTTTCCCACCAGGCACTGTCATCCTGAAGATATTTTGCCATCCACGCCATTATTGAATAGTTCCAGTCTTTCATATGTTGATATTGCGCAATAATATGATCTTCGTTTTTTACCCGGATCATGGCTACTGGCTTACCAAGTATCTTTAAAGCGGTAAACATCTGCATACTCTCTCCCGGTGGCACATTTGTATCCACTTCTCCCTGAATCAACAGCAGTGGTGTGTTGATCTTATCTGCGTGAAACAGCGGACTGTGGTCGGTGTAAAACTTCGGATTGTTCCACGGATAAGTGTCTGCTGTAGCTACACCGCTATATCCATAACCCCAGTTACCATTACCCCAATAACTTGAAAGGGCGCTAATGCCGGCATGGGAAATGGCTGTGGCAAAAATATTCGTTTTTGTGAGCAGATACATCGTCATAAACCCACCATAAGAAGCACCTAAACAGCCAATCTTCTTGGTATTTACAAACGAATGCGATTTACAAAAACTTTTCACACCTAATATGATATCATCCGCCGTCTTTTCTCCCCAGGCATTTACGTGTCTGGCAGAAAACTCCTGTCCGTATCCGATTGTACCGCTTGGCTGAATCACATAGACTACATAACCCAAAGCCGTCCAGTAATTATGGTTCCAGCGTGAACCGAACGTACGTTGTGTCGGTGTTGTGCCACCATAATAATATACAATCATCGGATACTTCTTGTTCGCATCAAAATCGTTTGGTAAATAATAACGACCTTCGATTGTCACCCCATCTTTTGCTTTGTAATTATAATCGAGCATTTTGCCTAAAGCAATGCCACTCATCTTTTCTTTTTCCGGATCAGAAATCACAACCGACTCTTTGCTCTTCATATCCAATGCAAAAGATCTGGATGGGTACAAAGCAGACATACCCCTGTAAATGGCATACAGTCCATTGCCAGAGATTTCGAGTTGCTGAACTACATCCACTGATAAAGGAATCATCTCAAATTTTTCATCCGATATGGAGTAACGATACACTCGCACATAATCGCGATCGGTTACTTTAAAATAGATGCTGTTATCCGTTGCATTCCACTGTGCTTGATCAATGGTGGGATTAAAGTTGCGGGTAAGAGGCGTGACTTTCTTGCTTGAGAAATCATACAGATAAGCCTGCACATCGTAATCGTTTGAATAAGTATGTTTTCCAATATTCTCACCCAACTTATTAAAAGCTGCTGGAGCACCCAATACCAACAATTGTCGGGCATCCGGCGAATATTTTACGCTACTGATAAACGAGGTATTTATCCAAATAGAATCTATTGAATTACTTGTGAGATCATATTGGAAGAAAGAGGATTTCGTAAAGGGACGTTCAGTAATAGCCGTCTCTGATGCACTAAAAATAAGCCTCTTACCATCTTCACTAATGTCTTGCAAAGACAAATCATGATGGCCAAAAGTTAGTTGTTGAACCTTACCGGTCGCCAAATCAAATTTGCTCAAAGAGTTTCCGTTTCGCCACCCAGTCAACCGATCATGAGGTAAAATATAGTATTTTATATCCGAATCTTTCCCTTTGTATTTATCCGTACTGCTTATGATCAGGTAACTTTCATCCGGTGACCATGTGATGTAACCTTCAGGGATATTTTTAGCCAATGGCTTTACTTCCAGAGTCTTCGGATCAATGGATTTCAGCGTTCTCTCCCCTCCTTGCTTTTCGATAAAATAGAGTTTCTCACTCTTGGGCATCCAAGTCAGATCCATATGATCGCTGGATTGCATCAAACGTTTTCCACTTTCACGATCTATTATTTCAAGAAAAGAATTTGTTTCTCCACCCTGCTCAACAGTGGACATTTTATTCATCATAAAAGTACCCTTGTATGAAATGCTTACATCACTTAAAGTAGTGTAATTGACAATATCTTCAAACGAAATCTTACGATGTGGTGCTAGATTCAGAGGTACCTGCACAATATGCGCACTATCGTCTGAAAATGCAATCTTCAGCACAGGCGCAGCCTCACTCTCACTATTCAACAAGCAGCAAACACCAATTGAATAATTTTGAGGGATCAGACTCAGGTCTATTGATTTCTCTGTGGCTTTAGGTAAAGCCAGTTCAGTAGTGGCTGATCCATCTTTCTTTTCACCATTAAGGTAAATAACAAAATCACTGGTTGAAGCAACATGCAGTTTTGATTTAGTATAACGGTTAGCATACACCTGAAACTCCACATAGCAAAGTTCTGTTCCTTTTGTCGGTTTTTCCAGATTGAATACACCTGCAGTATCAGTATTCACAATCGGATATTTTGAATAATCAGACACTGAAGAAGGGACAAAAGCAGATAACAACTGCTGAGTCTTAAATTTCGCCCCGTTTACATCCGTACTATCAATCTGAAATGGCATTTGGACAGAATATCTACTAATCTGACACACCTCCCTGACTAACGTTATATTCTTACTAAAGAGCTGCAAGGAAAGACCTGCAAAAAGAAGAAGAAGGATGAAGTGATTTCTCATATTATTTCAAGTATTATTAATTGATGGCAAAATTAATACAATCATTGATTAATTCAAATCAAAAGAAGTTTCCGTTCCATTCTACAATGAAACTTTTACACTGTATCGCGTTTTACTGTTTGATATTTGCACTATGTAATTCCCGCATGGAAATTTATCACAGTTTATCACAGCTGCATTATTTGAGGTCCTGAATTGACTTACCAAAATACCCGGTATGCTGATCACTGAGATTAAATAGTCTGAAGACTCTATTTCGTTAAAAGATATATTGATACATTCTCTTTTTCGGTCAACATCTACAACAGGATGTGTGTCTTTTATATTTAGTGAAGCCTGCTCGGTTGGAATCGGACTGCCATAAAACTCAACTTCTGAAATGTTTCCATATCCTTCACTTGGACCGAAATATCTGACGTATCTTCCACTCGCAGAGTTGTTGATTGGAACAAGCGTATATCCGGCAGCCGGACTAGATAATATAGTGTACAATACAGTTTTAGTCAAGAATGTAGACCTGTTTGATATCTCAAAGGTACCATTTATCATCCGCCCTTCATTACCACTTCGGGGGGCAAATCGGATAGAATCAATTTTGTAGGCAGCATCTTTTCCTAAATCCAGTCCTACCCATGCTGTGCCTACAGGAGCATCAAAATATGTCCCGGTATTAAAATCAAAAACAGCATCTTTAGTCGCTCCGGAATCATTATTCCACGAACCGTTTGTGCCTATAACTGTACCGTTTAAAAGATTGTTTTTAATTGGTAACACTTCTCTTCCAAATAGATTAACTTCAGAAAGACCTGCGGTAGTTGAGTTAAACAAAATCTTTACATATCTGATATTCCGGCCTAAATTTCCTGTATTAAAATGCGATGTAGCACTGATAGTATTGGCACTCTGATCAATTACTTTTTGCCAGTTTAAGTTGTCGGACGACACCTCAATCACGTACTTCCAGAGGTATGTCTGAGGAAAGATGAGCTGGATTCTATTCAAACAATACGTTTTTCCCAGATCAACAGACCACCATTTCTCAAGGTCTTCAACTGTTGATTTCCAAGAAGTAGTGCTGCTCTCATCGTTTGCAAGTGATTTATCGTTTGTTGTTCTACTTGAACTTGCATCTGTAGTCAGTTCTTTGATCGATATTGCTCCCGGTTGCTGCTTTTTATTGCCCGATATTGTCACTGTACCACTATTACTCAAACTGACATAATTGTCGGCAGGAGTGGAACCACTCTGTATGACTGTATTATGAATGAACTGAAGGTTATCAACAGATTTCCCTCCTACTGCACTTCCTGAATTAATTTTAAAGGTGTTATTCTCAATTAATATGTTTGAGTGGACAAAACCATTGTTTACAGAGTTTGTTGGTTCAAAAAAGATAACCGGACTTCCACATTCTATAAAAGTATTGTTGCGGATAGTCAGATTGCACACTTTTCCTGATTCATACCAGCTTGCAGCATCTCCAGACACATAAATACCGGCCATCTGCATTCTAAAGAATGTATTATCTTCAATAACAGAGCGACGACGTGTTGACAGAAGAACACCTCTGGTAGGAATTCGGGAAAAGTAGTTTCTGCGAATTTCCACTTCCGGAGTCCAGGAAATATTCTCAATGACAACTCCTGCCGCTTTTGCTTTATAGGCGGTAACATCAATCTCTTTATCGAATGTGAGTGTTATGTTTTGGTCATCGTTACGTTGCACCGCTGTAATCTTAGCTGATTGCATAGTTATCATCGATGCTACGTCAACAAAATCGATGGAGTCTCCCACAAAGAATGCATCAAAACCCCAGCTTTGGTCATGCATAAACTTAACTTTTGCCTGAGTGGAAGATATGTAATTCTGAATCTTCAGATACGTTCCATGAACATTAATGGGATCATCTTGAGCACCGGAAAAATAAGTATCTTCAACCTTCAATAGTCCTTTGCAACCTGATACTTGCAAGAAATCTGCAAAGCCGGCATTGGTTCTTCCAGAACCTTCCTCCGGGGCAAAGCGACAATTCAAGAAACTCAGATTCTCTGAATATTGACCTACAATACCAAAGTTTCCTAAGAAATAAAGATTGACATGATCATAGACTATATTCTTACTTTTATGGATGAATCCAGCAACCTGATCACGGACACCATCTCTCATTTGGTAGGTATAGCCAACCTTCACACCTGGGATCGTACTATATATTATACGAACTCGCTTATTCCCTAAATCTGTTATGGATGTTACATTATCTGTTGGTGAACCTGTTCTCCATGTAATATCCTGCTCAGGGTCATACAATTGAACCGGACCGCCACTATTAATAGACCATCCATACTCTCCAACCCATTTCAAAGTTGTTCCTATAATCTGATAAGTTGAGGTAGGATGTGCCTTGTATATGATTTCACTGCCCGTAATAGATTCAACTGTCATTTCCGTCACAGAAGGATCAGCCGCGTCAATAGAAAAGTTCTTAAGAGTAATATTTTCGCTTTCATCAACAACAACACTCGTCATCTCTCCATGAGTAATAAGTTTTGCCCCTTCCCCATCCAACGTAATATTACTAGCTGATTTGAAGTAGATACCAATGTATTTCAAGTTATCAACTGTGGCACCCCAACTAAGTGTATTAGAGATGAAATACTTAACAACTGTGGCTTGATTGCGTTTTAAATTGTAGGTTCCACCACCCAACTTGATAATTACAGGTTCGCCAATATACGTTTTTGCTGTTTCAATCGCATTTTTAATAACCAGCAGATCGTTTATCCCATCGGGGGAAATCTGAATAGTCTTTTCTGCTTTTAAAAGAAGAGGGTAAATCATCATAAAGATGAATACAACTAAATTAAAATAGTTTCTTTTCATAAGTATTTATTATTAAGGTAACAACCTTCCATTCCATTATGAATGAAAATCTTCTGTGGGCATTTCAATACTATATCGTCGATAACAAGCTGACCGAAAATCCACTCGGCATTACTTCCGCTTAGCCCCGTGGACTTATTTCAAATAAATTATTCTCACCATCAGGAAATATCCGAAAGAAGGAACCCTAGCAAACGTTATGATAGAACCTACTTCTTTTCAAAAATATTCTTCAGGCGTTCAGTGAAAGAGAAATCTGCAGATCGTTTGTCGGCACCCTTTCCATTGGACAACTTATTAGCATCTTTCGTTCTTTCTAAAGCCGTTTTCCGGAAAGAGGAATCTGCTTGTTCATCCACATCTCTTATTTCCAGGATACTCTTAAACCCTTTGCACCATTTTGTCCGGACATATAAAGGTTTTGATTCTTCTGGAACAAATAGCGTACAATAGGTGCCACTATCCAGGATAGACAACTCAGCTACCACGGCCGGTGGATCGAAACTCTGTATGAACATCTTCTGCAACTCCCTGCAACCGGAAAAGACATTTAATCCTATTATTCTTACACTTGCAGGTATAGTAACGCTATTCAGGCTACTGCAATCGGCAAATGCTTCTGCTCGTATTATTCTGATTCCTGAAAGGATAGTCAGGGTTTTGAGATTGGTACAGCCCTTAAAGGCAGAAGCAGCGATGGAATTTACCGGATATACTACTCCATGATATTTCACAGATGCAGGTATTACAAGTTCTCTGGGAAGCTTTTCTACTTCTTGATCAGATAGGTCAACCGAATTTCCTTCTTCATTTTTGAAGTATCTCAATCCGTCAACAAAAAAGATATTACTTTCTTCTTCTACTTCTGATAGATTAGCTTGAGATGAGAGTTCGTCCACATTTCTCTCTTCTTCTATGCTCAGAAAATTACTGCACCATTTTGTCTTTGAATAAACAGCTTTTGATCCAACAGGTACATACAAAGTACACAATGCTCCTTCATCCAAAATGGATCTCCGGGAAACTACTGTGGGAGGTACTATGTTCAATATAAATATTTTCTCTAACCTTCTGCAACCGACGAAGGAATCGTCTCCTAATATTCTTACACTAGAAGGAATCGTGATGTTGTTGAGGCGATTACATCCTTTAAAAGCTCCGTCTCCGATTATCGTGAGACCTGAAGAGATAGTTATAGATATGAGATTAACACAATCTTTAAATGCTGACTCTACAATAGATTCAACAGGATAATTTACCCTTTTAGATGTTATTTCTGACGGGATATAGAGATCTCCGGAAACTTTGTCTCTGTCCTGAACAGAGAGGCTGACAGATGTGCCTTCTTCATCTAAGAAGTATTTCAAACCTTCAAAATATATAATTCTCTTATTTTCAGCAGTTTCGAAATGATTGATAGCTAAATCTATTTCTTCTTCTTCAACACTTCCCTCTTCTTGAATGCTAATAAAACTACGACACCATCTTCTTTGAGAATAAGCATTCTTGCATTTCTTCGGCACAGTTAAAGTACAAAACGAAGCATCATCCAGAATAGACTCATTGGAATCTACAGTAGGTGGCTCCTCGTTTTGAATAATAAGTTCAGATAGTCTTCTGCAACCTTTAAAGGCTTTCTCTCCAATAATACTCACACTGCCAGGAATGGTCATATATGTAAGGCGAGTACATTCTGAAAAGGCTTCATTTCCTATTATCGTGACTCCATCAGATATTCTCACAGTCACTAGATTGGTACAATTCTTGAATGCAGATGCAATAATTGATGCAACGGGATACAAGACTCCAAGGTATTCTACTTCAGAAGGAATGATGAGCTCTTCGGAAAGAGTGAGCGGATCTTGTGCAGAAACATTGACATAAATACCTCTTTCATCAATGACAAATCTCAACCCTTTGACAAGAAATGCATTCTTATCTAATTTTCTCACCTTAGGGGTTGATTTAGTTAAAGTAGGCGACGCTTCTCTCTTTATCAGGATATTCTGATTCTGGGTCACTATTGAATCCTCAGCCTGGGTTATAGCTGGTTGCTCAGTCTGGGTCACAACTGGTTGCTCAGTTTGGGTCACAACAGAAATCTCAGTCTGGGTCACAACTGGAATCTCAGTCTGAGTCACAACTGGTTGATCTGTTTTGATCACTATTGGGTTCTCAGTCTGCTTCACAAGTGGTTGAGAAACGAAATCAGGAGTTTCTGATTTCTCTGATGCACATACGATATCAATTTCTTCATCTTGGATTCCCTCAGAGAAAAGTGGCTGAGTAAAAGACGAAGATGTTGCTTTTTCTGAATTAACTCCATCTTCCCTAATGGCTTTAAAACCACTGCACCATGTCATTTGTGCATAGTCTGTTTTTGATCCTTTTGGCACATATAATGTACACGTCGTACTAGCATCCAAAATAAACAACTCAGGAGCAACTACTGCGGGAGGTACAACACCATGGAAAAACATTTTCTGCAACTTACTGCAACGAAAAAAGACATTTAAACCGATAGTTTTGACACTAGCTGGAATTGTAATGCTGGAAAGGTTGCGGCAACCGGCAAAAGCTTTCTCTCTTATTATTTTTATTCCAAATGAAATAGTGATTGATCTGAGATTGGAACATCCTCTGAAAGCAGAGGCTAATATCACAATGACAGGATATTTCACGTCATGGTAAGTAACTTCAGAAGGAATGATAAGTTCTTCAGGAAGCGTGTCTCCCTCCTGCTCACCTAAAAGGGCAGTAATATCCTTTTCATTAATGATGTATCTTAATCCATCTATCAAAATTGTATCGTTTTGATCTACTATCTCATAACTATTTGTTTCCATTGAAGGAAGCA
>CAXXFJ010000040.1:0-127304 GCA_963677415.2 Bacteroidales bacterium
TATCCCCAACAGAAGCATATCTTCTTCCTGTACCGCCTAAAACGCGAATACATAAACATTCCTTTGCTCCACTGTTATCTGAAACTGTAAGTCTTGATTCTTGTTGTATCATTTTACTTAGCCCTTTCGATTATTTCTACTAATCTCCATCTCTTTGTTTTGCTCAAAGGACGAGTTTCCATGACTTTAACTGTATCTCCAATATTACAATCATTTTTCTCATCATGAGCATGGAATTTTTTTGTCTTATTGACAAACTTACCATAAATTGGATGTTTTTCTTTCCATTTAACAGATATAGTTATTGACTTATCCATTTTGTTGCTGGAAACAACACCAACTTTTTCTTTTCTTAAATTTCTGGTTTCCATCCGACTCAAATTAATTATTAAGTTCTCTATGACGTAATTCAGTCATCATTTTAGCAACGTCCTTGCGCAATTGTGTAATTTGAGCAGGATTATCCAATGGTGAAATGCTATGGTTTATCTTCATTAGATCTAACCGTTTCATTTCAGCATCAACTCTTTCATTTAGTTCTTGAGCTGAAAGTTCTCTGATTTCTGCAATCTTCATATTTTACACATTTTTATTTTCAAAATCATAGTCACGTCTTACAACAAATTTTGTTGTAACAGGAAGTTTTTGCGCAGCCAGGCGAAGAGCTTCTTTTGCTATCTCATATGATACGCCCTCAACTTCGATTATCATTCTTCCGGGTGTTATCGGAGCAACAAAACCTTCGGGGCTACCTTTACCTTTACCCATACGAACTTCTGCGGGTTTTTTAGTAATTGGTTTATCTGGGAAAATACGAATCCAGATTTGTCCCTGACGTTGCATGTAGCGTGTTACAGCAACACGTGCGGCTTCGATCTGACGTCCAGTTATCCACTTTGACTGTAAGGACTTGATTCCGAACGAGCCAAAAGACAACTGATTACCACGTTGGGCAAAACCTTTCATCCGACCTTTTTGAGATCTTCTGAACTTTGTTTTCTTTGGTTGTAACATCTTATTTTAATTCAAATTTCGTTTAACGATTGTTGGTTCTTTTTCTCTTGAAATTCTTTCCGCCTGTCCCAGCTGGTGTATTATTACTACGATCTGATTCTTTAGAAGCAGCAAAAGAAGGAGCTAAATCTTTCTTACCATAAATTTCACCACGGCAAATCCATACTTTGATTCCAAGCAAGCCCACTTTTGTTAAAGCTTCAGCTTGAGCATAGTCGATATCAGCACGAAAGGTATGAAGTGGAGTTCTCCCTTCTTTATACATTTCCGACCTAGCCATTTCAGCACCATTTAATCGTCCTGAAATTTGAATTTTGATACCTTCCGCACCCATTCTCATGGTAGAGGCAATAGCCATCTTAGTTGCACGACGATAAGCAATTTTACCTTCTAATTGACGCGCAATATTGTTAGCTACAATCACAGCATCCAATTCAGGTCTCTTCACTTCGAAGATATTAATTTGAATGTCTTTATCAGTGATCTTTTTCAACTCTTCTTTCAATTTATCAACTTCTTGTCCACCTTTTCCGATAATAATACCTGGTCGAGCAGTACAGACAGTAATGGTAACTAATTTCAGAGTTCTTTCAATAACGATACGCGAAATACTAGCTTTAGCAAGACGGGCATTTAAATACTTACGAATTTTACTATCTTCTAACAAAGTATCGCCATAATCGTTACCACCATACCAGTTAGAATCCCATCCTCTGATGATTCCTAAACGGTTACTAATTGGATTAACTTTTTGTCCCATCTAGCTTTAATTTTGATTGTCGTTATTACTTTTTGTGTCTACAAACAATGTTACATGATTCGAACGCTTACGAATTCTATAACCTCTTCCTTGCGGAGCTGGACGAAGTCGTTTCAGCATTGATGCCGAATCAACAAATATTGTAGAAACAAACAATTCCCCACTTTCAGCTTTACGTTCGTTTTTCTGTTCCCAGTTAGCGATAGCAGAGCGTAAAAGTTTTTCAACTCTCGCTGATGCTTCTTTAGAAGAAAATTTTAATACACCTAAAGCGCGATTAACTTCCAATCCCCTTATCAAATCTGCGACTAGTCGCATTTTACGCGGGGATGTAGGAACATTCCGCAATTTTGCGAAATACATCGTCTTTTGTGCTTCTTTTCTAGCTTCAGCAGATATTCTTTTTCTTGCACCCATTTTATTGTAATTTTTTATATTTCAGATTCGTAGATTATTCCTGTACGCTTCTTATTTTTTCTTATTACCACCATGGCCTCTAAAAGTACGTGTTGGTGAAAATTCACCTAACTTGTGCCCAACCATATTTTCAGTAACATACACAGGAATAAACTTATTTCCGTTGTGAACTGCAATTGTATGGCCTACAAAATCAGGCGATATCATTGAAGCTCTCGCCCAAGTCTTTACCACAGCCTTCTTGCCAGATTCATTCATAGCAAGCACTTTTTTCTCGAGCTTTAAATTAATATAAGGCCCCTTCTTTAATGAACGACTCATAACTTTCTCAATTAATCAGTTTACTTTTTTCTTCTTTCAATAATGTACTTAGTAGAAGCTTTTTTCTTCGACCTTGTTTTCAAGCCCTTAGAATATAAGCCCTTACGTGAGCGAGGATGACCTCCAGACTGACGTCCTTCACCACCACCCATAGGGTGATCAACCGGGTTCATAACAACACCACGATTGCGAGGTCTAGTCCCTAACCATCTTGAACGACCAGCTTTACCTGATTTTTCGAGTGCATGATCCGAGTTACCAACACTACCAATTGTTGCTTTACATGTTGACAAGATTTTTCTTATCTCTCCTGAAGGCAATTTGATAAGTGCATACTTCCCTTCTCGCGAAGTTAATTGAGCAAAAGCACCGGCCGAACGAACTAAAGCAGCTCCTTGACCAGGTCTGAGTTCAATATTGTGCACAACAGTACCAATTGGAATATTTTGAAGAGGAAGAGCATTACCAATTTCAGGTGCTGCGTTTTCACCAGACATTAACGTCTGACCAACTTCCAATCCATTTGGTGCAATAATGTAACTTTTTTCACCATCTACATAGTACAATAATGCAATTCGTGCTGATCTGTTAGGATCATATTCTATTGACTTTACTGTAGCTGGAACACCGTCTTTAGTTCTTTTGAAATCTACAAATCTGTACTTTTTTTTATGACCACCACCAATGTAGCGCATAGTCATATGCCCTTCGTTATTACGACCTCCTGA
Organism: Bacteroidales bacterium; assembly: GCA_963677415.2. GTDB lineage: Bacteria > Bacteroidota > Bacteroidia > Bacteroidales > JAQUTK01 > JAQUTK01. The sequence continues at coordinate 3,241 of CAXXFJ010000040.1, forward strand.
ACGAGTCTTTCCTGTAACTAGGGATTTCTCTGGTGCGCTCGCAGTAATTTTATCAAAAGCACCAATAATCTTGTGTCTTTGCCCCGGTGTTGTAGGCTTTAATTTACGTACTGCCATTTTAATAATTAAATATTACTATAAAAATCTACTTTATCACCTTCACGAACTGACACAATCGCTTTCTTGTAGGCAGAAACTCTTCCAACTACTACACCACCTTTGGTATAACGTGATTTCTTTTTTCCTGCATAATTGATTGTATTGACATCAGTTACTTTAACATTATACATCTCTTCGACAGCTTTCTTAATCTGGATTTTGTTAGCATCTGGACTAACACGAAAGCCGTAACGGTTGAATTTTTCGGAAATACCGGTCATTTTCTCCGTTACAATTGGTTTAATAATTATTCCCATATGTTAATTTTCCTATTAAGATTTTAAGTTGTTTTCGATTGAAGCAACAGAACCTTCGGTTAAAATCAAACAAGTTGCATCCAATATTTTATACGTGTTTAGCTCGGAAACGGTAACAACAGAAGACTGTTTTAAGTTACGAGCCGACAAATATACGTTTTTATTTTGTTCTTGGAAAACCAAAAGCAACTTTTTATCAGCTACTTGAAGGTTTTTAGCCATTGCAATAAAATCTTTCACCTTTGGTCTTTCAAATGTAAAATCTTCTAAAACAATAATAGAATTTGCTTGCGCTTTATAAGTTAACGCTGTCTTTCGAGCCAGCGACTTCACTTTTTTGTTTAATTTGAAGCTATAATCTCTCGGAACTGGACCAAAAATACGTCCACCTCCTACAAATACTGGGGATTTAATATCACCAGCACGTGCACCTCCAGTTCCTTTTTGCTTTTTTATCTTTCGAGTACTATGAGCAATCTCACTTCTCTGTTTAGCTTTGGAGGTTCCTTGACGTGCATTAGCTAGATGCTGTTTAACATCAAGATAAAGCGCGTGATCATTTGGCTCAATGCCGAAGACTGACTCGTCTAACGTAATCTTCCTTCCGGTGTTTTCACCTTTTACATTATATATGCTCAGTTCCATATTTATTCTTCGATTATTACAATTGAACCTTTAGCTCCCGGAATAGATCCTTTAATCAATAAAAGATTGTGTTCCGGAATTACTTTTAACACTTGCAAATTTTGCACAGTTACACGAGCATTACCAGTCTGACCACCCATTCTCATTCCTTTAAAAACTTTTGCAGGATATGAACAGGCACCAATTGATCCTGGTTTACGGCCACGGTTATGTTGGCCGTGAGTAGCTTGACCTACTCCACCAAACCCATGACGTTTAACTACACCTTGAAATCCTTTACCTTTTGAGGTTCCAACAACATCTACATATGTAATGTCGGAAAAAAGTTCTACTGTAAGAACCTCACCTAGGGTAAACTCTTTTTCATACTTGAACTCAGCCAAGTGTCTTTGAGGAGCTACTCCAGCTTTCTTAAAAAGCCCCATTTCAGGCTTGTTTGTATGCTTCTCCTTTTTTTCTTGGAAGCCTACCTGTATAGCCTGATAACCATCATTTTCGACAGTCTTGATTTGAGTAACAACACAAGGACCTGCTTCGATTACAGTGCATGGGATGTTTTTCCCATCGGCACTGAAGACGGATGTCATTCCGATTTTTTTTCCTAATAATCCTGGCATTTCACTTTTATTTATAAAATCATACTTTAATTTCCACTTCAACTCCGCTTGGTAATTCGAGTTTCATCAATGCATCTACTGTCTTAGAGGTTGAGCTGTAAATATCAATCAATCGCTTGAAAGATGACAGTTCAAACTGTTCTCTTGATTTCTTATTTACGAAAGTAGAGCGGTTAACAGTAAAAATGCGTTTATGGGTTGGAAGAGGTATCGGCCCGCTTACAACAGCGCCTGTCGTCTTCACTGTCTTTACAATCTTTTCAGCAGACTTATCTACTAGATTATGATCGTAAGATTTTAACTTAATTCTAATTCTTTGACTCATGTTATTTCGACTATTAATATTTTTATTACAACAGATCTACACGGCCTTTAGCATTGGTCAATACTTCTTTTGCTATTGATTTTGAAACCTCTGCATAGTGAGAAAACTCCATAGTGGATGTTGCACGCCCCGACGTAATTGTACGAAGAGATGTAACATATCCAAACATTTCAGACAATGGCACTTTTGCTTTTACAACACGTGCACCAGAACGATTTGAGTCCATTCCCTCAAGATGTCCTCTGCGTTTATTAAGATCACCAATAACATCACCCATGCCTTCTTCAGGTGTAACAACTTCTAATTTCATAATTGGTTCCAAAAGTACTGGGGAAGCTTTTGAGCAAGCACTTTTAAATGCAATATTCGCACATATTTCAAATGAAAGCTGATCAGAATCAACAGGGTGAAAAGAACCATCAATCAATGTTACTTTCAAAGAGTCAAGATGATAACCTGCTAACACACCATTCTTCATAGCTGTAGCAAAGCCTTTTTGTACTGCCGGAATGAATTCTTTGGGCACGTTACCTCCTTTTACTTCATCAACAAACTGTAATCCTTCAACATCAGCGTCTGCAGGTCCAACTTTAATAATAATATCAGCAAACTTACCACGGCCACCACTTTGCTTTTTGTACACTTCGCGAATCTGAACTTCCTTAGTAATAGCTTCTTTATAAGAAACCTGTGGAGCACCCTGATTACATTCGACTTTAAACTCGCGTTTCAAACGATCAAGAATGATTTCAAGGTGAAGTTCACCCATACCTTCAATAACGGTCTGACCTGTCTCTTCATTAGTTTTAACATGGAAAGTTGGATCTTCTTCAGCCAATTTGGCCAAACCATTACCAAGTTTGTCCATATCTTTTTGAGTCTTTGGCTCAATAGCGACACCAATAACCGGCTTCGGAAAATCCATAGATTCGAGCACAATCTGTGCATCTTCAGAGCACAATGTATCTCCAGTACGTATATCTTTAAAACCTACACCAGCACCTATATCACCAGCAGAAATAAACTCTTTCGGATTCTGCTTGTTTGAATGCATCTGGAATAAACGAGAAATCCGTTCTTTCTTTCCTGAGCGCGTATTAAAAACATAAGAACCTGCTGTCAATTCTCCGGAATAGACTCTAAAGTAGCAAAGACGTCCAACATATGGATCGGTTGCTATTTTAAAAGCCAAAGCACAGAGAGGCTCTTCTGATGTAGGGTGACGTTCAATCTCAATTGATGCATCATCTGGATCTGTTCCAATAATATGACCATTATCTAATGGCGATGGAAGATAAGCACAAACTGCATCCAACAAAGGTTGTACTCCTTTATTTTTAAAGGATGAGCCGCAAGTCATTGGCACAATCTGCATAGCAATAGTGCCTTTGCGAATAGCCGCTCTAATTTCATCTTCTGTTATAGTTGAAGGGTCATCAAAATACTTCTGCATGACTTTATCGTCACATTCAGCTATTTTTTCTAATAGTTTATCCCTCCATTCAATTGCCTCTTCCAAGACAGAAGCAGGAATCGCCTCTTCAACGAATTCAGCACCCAATGTCTCATCATGCCAGAAAATAGCTTTCATTTTGACAAGATCCACAATTCCTCTGAAAGTTTCTTCTGATCCTACAGGAATCTGAATTGGACAAGGATTCGCCTTTAAGACTTCCTTAATCTGTCGACACACTTCAAAGTAGTTTGCACCCGAACGATCCATCTTATTGACATAACCGATACGAGGAACGTTATACTTATCCGCCTGACGCCATACAGTTTCTGACTGTGGTTCAACACCACCTACGGCACAGAACGTAGATATTGCACCATCCAAAATACGCAGGGAACGTTCTACTTCAACAGTAAAGTCTACGTGACCCGGGGTGTCAATCAGATTGATCTTATATTTATTTCCTGTATATTCCCAGAAAGTAGTAGTTGCGGCAGAAGTAATTGTAATACCTCTCTCTTGTTCTTGTTCCATCCAGTCCATAGTTGCGCCACCATCATGGACCTCACCGATCTTGTGAGTCAGACCAGTATAATAAAGAATACGTTCTGATGTAGTCGTCTTACCGGCATCAATATGAGCCATGATACCGATATTTCTATTAAAATTTAAATCTAATCCTTTAGCCATTTGCTGTATACTTATTCAATTAAAATCTGTAGTGAGCAAAAGCACGATTAGCTTCTGCCATTTTATGCATATCTTCTTTACGTTTAAATGCGCCACCTTGTTCGTTAAAAGCATCAACAATCTCAGCTGCAAGTTTGTCAGCCATTGTTTTACCGCCTCTTTTACGAGAGTACAAGATAAGATTTTTCATTGAAACGGATTCCTTACGATCTGGACGTATTTCAGTCGGAACCTGAAAGGTAGCCCCACCAACGCGGCGAGATTTAACCTCTACTTGCGGAGTAATATTATCTAGTGCTTTTTTCCATATGTCAAGAGCCGATTTTTCCTCGTTTGGCAATTTGGCTTTTACAGTATCTAAAGCATTATAGAAAATTTCAAACGCAGTGTTCTTTTTTCCATCATACATCAGATGATTTACGAACTTAGATACTTTCACATCACTAAACATAGGATCTGGTAATATGATCCTCTTTTTGGGAGTTGATTTTCTCATTTTAAAAAAAAATTTCGATTCAGTTTTTGGTTGCTTATTTTTAGCCTTCAATAACCCCTCTGGATTATTTACTCAACCTTATGTAGTCTATTCCAAGAAACCCAAACCAGCGTGATTTACTTAATTATTTCTTTTTACCTTTAACTGGAGCACCCTTAGCTCCAACTGCTCCTGGCTTCGGACGTTTTGTTCCATATTTTGAACGTCTTTGTTTACGTCCACTAACTCCTGCAGTATCCAATGTACCACGAACAATGTGATAACGAACGCCAGGAAGGTCTTTCACACGACCACCACGGATCATAACAATAGAGTGTTCTTGCAAATTATGTCCTTCGCCTGGTATGTACGAGTTTACCTCTTTTGAGTTTGTCAAACGTACTCTGGCTACTTTACGCATTGCCGAATTAGGTTTCTTAGGAGTGGTCGTGTAAACTCTCACGCAAACACCACGTCTCTGAGGAGACGAATCTAGCGCTGGAGATTTACTCTTTTCTACCAAAGTCACCCTTCCTTTCCTTACTAACTGCTGAATTGTAGGCATTTCTTTAGTGTTTAATTCTTTGTTTTTACTTATTCTTTTTATTATTCATAAATCGGACTGCAAAAGTACGCAATATTTTCGAAATACAAATTCATTTGCAATATAATTTCCCTAAAAGGACCTACGAAAGAAGCATTTGCAATAGATTTATCTTAATTTAACCCTTTCGCCAATTGAAAAAAGTTTTATTAAGCATCCCCTCCAAAACCCATGATGGGCGGAACCCTTGTTTCAGGACCATTAATTCTAATAAGACCAAAGTGAGCTTCATACTTTGCTATATTATCTTGCAGTGCTGCCAGTAAGCGTTTAGCATGTTCTGGTGTCATTATTATCCTTGATTTTACATTTGCTTTGGGCACCCCCGGCATTACACTGATAAAATCAAAAACAAACTCAGAGGAGGAATGTGCTATAATTGCAAGGTTTGCATACATACCCTCAGCAACCTCAGGACTTAAGTCAATCTGTAATTGTTTATTCTTTTCTTCTGACATAGTATTTTTTTTTGCAAATATACAACTTTGCAATCATATTTCTTTCTACTTCCTATCAATAGTTCGGTATATAGTCACTTCTAGTCTCTATATTACAACATTTTCTTCCTAACGCATATTCCGAACTCAGGTAATTGATGCAACAACGTTATCTTGGAGTGAATACTTTTAATATTACCAATAATATTACCTTACTCATATTTGTATTGAAAAAAAACATATCTTTGTCTATGAATCGTATCAAAATCATCACAATAACATGTTTATGAACAACAAGACCTTTTTATTCACCGTTTCTATATTTTTCATTCTTATTGGTTGCAAAGACAAACCAGTACAAAAAAATGAAAATTTTAAATTTTCTTCATATGAATCAAAGGACACAATATTTCTTTTTGATAATAAGGAGATGATTGGTTCTGTGCTTGATATTTCATTTATATATCCTGAAACCCAAAACGAAAAAGATAGCATTCAATCTGTTGAGAAAGCAGTTATATCTCTCTTCTTTGGTGAAGAATACGCTAATCAAGCTCCGAATATTGCAATCAAGCAATACTTAAAGAGATTCCACGATAAAAAATCAACTTTAGAGAGCGAGTATTCCCAATTAAGGGAATACGCTAAAGAAGATAAACTTGAGGTAAGAAAAGATCTTGGTTATTCAATAAGTATAAAAGACTCTGTTTTATACAATGATAACAACATACTCTCTTTATTAATCACAACTAACTCCTATTCAGGCGGAGCTCACGGTATGATGACAAAAAAAGTCTATACGATCACTCAAAAAGGAAAGATCATTAAGGAAAATGATATCTTTAACGAGGGGTACACAGATGCTCTCAAAAATGCTCTTATTGAAAAACTCCTAGTTCAAAACAAGGCAAAGGATCTTAACGAATTATCAGAATTAGGATTTATTTTTACTGAAGGGATAGTGCCAAATGGCAACTTCTTTATATCAGAAAAAGGCATTACATATATATATGGTGCCTATGAGATTGCCTGTTATGCAATTGGTATCTGCGAAGTCTTTTTGTCCTTCGAAGAAATACGATTTCTTTTAAAGAAAGAAAGTCCAATCTCTTCGCTGTTATAACTTTACAGGACTATGGAACAAATCATACACTATTTCCCCGAACTGACTAATAAACAGACTACACAAATTCAGGCACTACAGGCATTGTATGCTGAGTGGAATACAAAAATTAATGTGATCTCAAGAAAAGATATAGAAAATCTTTATGAACGTCACGTTCTTCATTCACTTGGAATTGCTAAAGTAATCAGATTCAAGCCTGGTTCTACATTAATGGATGTTGGTACTGGTGGCGGATTCCCTGCAATTCCCCTTGCCATCTTCTTCCCTGACTGCAGATTTCATCTTGTTGACAGTATAGGTAAGAAATTGAAAGTTGCATCCGAAATAAGTAATGCCATTGGACTGACAAATACGACATTCCGACACTGCCGCGCTGAAGAGGAAGAGACAAAGTTTGATTTTATAATTAGTCGTGCTGTGATGCCTTTAAACAATTTAGTCAAGATCACACAAAAGAATATACTAAAAGAGCAAAGGAATGCATTTCCTAATGGAATAATCTGTCTGAAAGGTGGGGAGTTACAAGAGGAAATTGCTCCATATTTAAAAAAAGCGCAACTGTTTTCTTTGAATAATTACTTTAAAGAGGAATTCTTTGAAACCAAGAAAGTTGTATATTTGCCACTATAGATTTTAAAGATGAAGATAAAACAGTTTGAATTTAATCCCTTTCCTGTCAATTGTTATTTGTTATTTGACGACACAAAACACGCAGCTTTGATTGATGCAGGCATGTGGACTGAAAAAGAAGAAGAAGAGCTGGTGCATTACATTGAACAGCATGATCTTATTCTGACCTGTTTATTAAACACACATATGCACTTTGACCACTGCATGGATAATGCTTTTATTTATCAGAAATATGGTTTGAGTACAGCAGCCAATGAAAAAGATGCTTTCCTCGTTCAAAACCTCGCTCTTCAGGCTTCTCAATTCAACATTAAGCTTCCAAGAGACCCACAAGAGATTGGCTCGTATGTAAATGAAGGCGATGAAATCCACTTTGGAAATACAACTCTCAAGGCAGTACACATACCTGGTCATTCCCCTGGAAGTATTGTCTATTACTGTGAGAAAGAATCTGTTATTTTCTCCGGCGATGTTATCTTCAAGGGAAGTATAGGAAGAACAGACCTTCCGGGAGGCGACTATTACACATTATTAAAAGGGATTAGAGAAAAATTGCTTTCTCTTCCCAACGAGACGGTTATCTACCCGGGACATGGTCCAAAGACAACTATCGGTGAGGAAAAAAGATCAAATATGTACCTGATTTAAACACAAAACTATGGCTATTCAAATTGGAGATAAGATTCCTGAGATACTCGGTAAAGATCAGGATGGAAAGGTGGTTTGCAGCAGCGACTATATCGGCAAGAAGATCGTTTTGTACTTCTATCCGAAGGACAACACGCCCGGTTGCACAGAAGAAGCATGTAGTTTCCGTGACAACTATAACACGATGCTACAAAAAGGATATGAAGTACTAGGCGTTAGTGTGGACAGCGCTAAATCGCACAAGCGGTTTATTGAAAAGTATGCCCTACCTTTCAATTTGATCTCAGATGAGGAACACGAACTCGTGGAACTCTTTGGCGTATGGGGCGAAAAGAAGATGCTCGGTCACAAATATATGGGCATATTCAGAACTACCTTTCTCTTTAATGAAAAGGGGATCCTGGAAGAAATTATGAATCCGAAATCTATTAAGACAAAGGAACATGCCACTCAAATACTCGAATTTAAACAATAAACAGATATGAAAGAGAAAGAGACTGACAAACAAGCAGCTGTGACTAATGAAAAGTTGAAAGCTTTACAGACAGCGATGGATAAAATTGAGAAAAGCTACGGCAAAGGCTCAATCATGAGAATGGGAGAGCAAAACATTGAAGCAATTCCTGTTATCCCGACTGGTTCTATCGGACTGAATGCAGCTTTAGGTGTGGGTGTGGTTATCCCAGAGGAAGAGTCATTGAGATTTACGGTCCGGAATCATCTGGTAAAACAACATTGGCTATTCATGCCATTGCAGAAGCCCAGAAAGCAGGTGGTATTGCCGCATTTATTGATGCGGAACACGCTTTTGACCGTTTCTATGCTGAGAAGTTGGGTGTTAAAACCGACGACATTCTCATGTCTCAGCCGGATAATGGCGAGCAAGCGCTGGAGATTACAGAGCAACTGATCCGTTCAGCGGCTATTGATATTATTGTCATTGATTCCGTCGCCGCGCTTACTCCAAAAGCTGAGATTGAAGGAGATATGGGTGATTCCAAGATGGGATTGCAGGCGCGTCTGATGTCGCAGGCTTTACGCAAACTAACATCTGCAATAAGTAAGACAAATACTACGTGTATCTTTATCAATCAGCTTCGTGATAAAATAGGAGTCATGTTTGGAAGTCCGGAAACCACAACAGGTGGTAATGCACTGAAGTTTTACGCATCCGTTAGACTTGATATACGAAAGATCGGACAGTTAAAAGACGGAGATGAAGCTATTGGAAGCCAGACACGCGTAAAAGTAGTAAAAAACAAAGTAGCTCCTCCTTTCCGTAAAGCTGAATTTGACATCATCTACGGACAGGGCATCAGCCGCGTCGGTGAAATCGTCGATCTCGGTTCCGACTTGAATATCATTAAAAAGAGCGGATCTTGGTATAGCTATAACGAGACAAAACTTGGACAAGGAAGAGAAGCTGCCAAAGAATGCATAAAAGATAATCCGGAGCTATCGGAAGAATTAGAAGGCTTGATTTTTGAAGCACTTAAAACAAAAAAAATAAAAAATACAGTTATGAAAGAAGATGAGGTTTCCATTGAGTACAATGACGATGAAGCTGTAAAGTACATTATCAACAGTATACCTCAAGAATTAAAAGAAAAAGTTTCGAAAGAAATTATTTTTGATTTCCTGGATGTAATTTACGATTTCTATGATAGTAAAGGAGTTGCTGATGAAAACCTGGAAGATGAAATTGATATCGATGAAGAAGAAATGGCTCAATTTATTATCAAAAATGCGCCTAAAAGGCTTACCAAACTTTATACAGAAGAAGAGATTCTGTTTATTGTTCAAGGTGAAATTGCATATTGCGACTCCATTGGTTTGTATGAAGATTAAGAATGAATTTACAACTAACTCTCTTTTCTACTTTCTTTAAAATAGGATTGTTTACAATCGGCGGAGGTTTGGCTATGCTTCCGCTGATTGAAAGGGAAGTAGTGGATAAGAATAAGTGGATTGACAAAAAAGGGTTTCTAGATCTGATGACTGTCGCGCAATCCATGCCTGGTATCTTTGCTTTTAACTTAGCAATTTTGATCGGACATCGGATAGATAAGACGAGAGGAAGCATTCTCTGTGGATTAGGAACTGTGATCCCCTCCTTTCTGATCATTCTTGCTATTGCTATCTCCTTCTCCGATTACAAAGACAACGAGTATGTCACCCGAATATTCAAAGGGATGCGGCCTGCCGTCGTTGCATTACTTCTTGTTCCATTGATTACAACTGCTAAAGCCTCACGCTTGACTATAAAGACAGGCATCTTAGCAATCACTGTTGCCTTACTCATTACATTTTTGCATATTAATCCTGTCTATATTATCCTTTTCGTCGGAATATCCAGTATAATTTATGGAAACCTTGTATGCAAAAAGGGAAATAAAAACGATAAGTCATGCTGATACTATTCATTAAACTATTTGTTACTTTCTTCAAGATCGGACTCTTTAATTTTGGAGGAGGATATGCTATGATTCCACTTATTCAACAAGAAATCGTTGAGAAGAACAAATGGATGACCAATAACGAATTTACAGATATCATTGCCATTTCTCAAATGACTCCCGGTCCCATTGGAATAAATTCAGCAACCTATGCCGGCTACCAGGCTACATACAATGAACTTGCTACAGCAACAGCAAGTGGAGAAATCAGCAATCTCACACATTATTTACTTAGTATCTTTGGCTCCTTTATCGCAACCTTTTCGGTCTGCCTGCCTTCTTTTATTTTATTGCTGATAATTGCAAAGATGCTCGTGAAATACATGGCCAATAAGAATGTAAAACAACTGTTCGCCGGACTTCGTCCTGTCATAGTCGGACTGATCGCCGCCTCGGCACTATTGTTGATGGACAGTTCGAACTTTGGTTTTGCCACTTCAGAGCGGATAATTAGTGTGTTGATCTGTACAGGAGTGTTTCTGGCCTCCTGGAAATACAAGATAGGACCAATCACTCTTCTGATAGCCTCCGGACTTTTGGGGCTCTTAATCTATTAATGACTGAAACAGAATGAATCCAATTAACGGCTTCTGCAAAGAAGAACGACTCTGCGGGAAAACAAGTATTGACACGCTTTTTCAAACAGGAAAGGGGTTTATCGTGTATCCATTCCGCGTGGTTTGGCTGACAGTGCCGAAGAAAGGTGATTTCCCTTGCGAACTGCTCATAAGCGCGCCAAAAAGAAAGTTCAAACGTGCCAATAAACGCAACCGCATCAAGCGATGTGTCCGTGAAGCCTACAGACTAAACAAAGGGGCGCTTTATCAGGCACTGGAAAAGAAAGAATACAATCTTCAGATAGCACTATTGTATCTTGACAGCACTATTCTTGAGTCATCAGAATTTGATGCACGTATAAAAATCATGTTTAACAATCTGATTGAAAGATTACCGTGAAAAAATTGTTCACATGGCTTTTGCTGCTACCAGTATATTTTTATAAAGGATGCATCTCGCCTCTGAAACCCGCTTCATGTCGTTTCACCCCCACTTGTTCGGAATATGCTGTTCTGGCACTCAAAAAACACGGTCCGTTCAAAGGCGGCTGGCTCGCTATTAAACGCATATTTCGTTGTCATCCCTGGGGTGAAAGCGGATATGATCCTGTGCCATGATATACTTTAATACACATACCCATCAACAGAGTGAAGAGCCAGACAGTATCAGCCTCGTCAATCTGGAGATTCAGGAAAGACTCCTGAATGAATTCCCCGAGCCCAATTCCAGTACCATTTACTCTTTCGGCATTCATCCTTGGACTATCAATGATGGATGGGAAAAAGATCTTAAGACTCTCGAATCCCTTTTACAACAAAATAAACTCTCAGCCATAGGAGAATGCGGACTTGATAAAGTATGCAACACTCCCTTTGAGCTTCAGGAAAAAGTATTTACAGCTCACATCACGCTTGCCAACAAATATCATGTTCCACTGATTATACATTGCGTAAAAGCATTTGATCCTTTGCTATCCATCCGAAAGAAACTTTCTCACTGTTGCCCGATGGTCATTCACGGATATCGTGGAGGAACAAGACTCACCTCGCAACTCTTGAAAGAAGGCAATCTTTACTTTTCTTTTGGCCCCAATTACTCCACCGACTCCTTAAAAAGAATTCCTCCTGAACGACTTTTCATGGAGACAGACGTTTCCTCAATTTCTATCATTTCCGTTTACAGACAAGTCGCATCTACATTAAATATAAGTGAGCAAGTGCTTGCAGAACAAACACTCACCAACAAAAAAAGAGTCTTTCCTTTGTGATAATAAGGGATATGTCGTACTTTTGCACTTCATATTACTAAATAGAACTCATTCGATGAACTTTGTAGAAGAACTAAGATGGCGTGGCATGCTGCAAGACATGATGCCCGGCACAGAAGAACTGCTTGAAAAAGAAAAAGTAACAGCATATCTTGGAATTGACCCTACTGCCGACTCTTTACATATCGGACACTTATGTGGTGTGATGATGCTGCGACATCTGCAACGCAGTGGACACAAGCCATTGGCCCTGATAGGTGGAGCAACAGGGATGATTGGTGATCCCTCCGGTAAGTCTGCCGAAAGAAATCTGCTGGATGAAGCGACCTTACACCATAACGAGGAGTGCATCAAAAATCAATTGGCTAGGTTTTTGGATTTCGAATCAGACCTGCCCAACAAAGCTGAACTTGTCAATAACTACGACTGGATGAAGGAATTTACCTTCCTCGAGTTCGCACGAACAATCGGAAAGCATATTACAGTCAACTACATGATGGCAAAAGACTCAGTAAAGAGAAGACTCAGCGACGAATCGCGAGAGGGATTATCTTTTACTGAATTTACCTATCAGCTCCTGCAAGGATATGACTTCCTACACCTCTATGAATACAAAGGCTGTAAACTACAAATGGGAGGTTCTGACCAGTGGGGTAATATCACAACAGGAACCGAACTTATTCGTCGTATAAAAGGTGGCGAAGCATTTGCAATGACCTGCCCCTTGATTACAAAAGCCGATGGTGGAAAGTTTGGGAAAACAGAATCTGGCAATGTATGGCTCGATGCTAATTACACAACCCCTTATCAGTTTTACCAATTCTGGCTGAATGTAAGCGACAGTGACGCTGCCCGTTATATCAAGATCTTCACAATACTTGACAAGAGTGTCATTGACGGACTGATAGCAGAGCATGCAGAAGCTCCTCACTTACGAATACTTCAAAAACGCCTTGCTAAAGAAGTGACCGTTATGGTCCACAGCGAAGAAGAATACAACAATGCCGTGGAAGCTTCAAGCATTTTATTTGGCAATGCTACCTCAGACGCACTTAGAAAACTCAAGGAAGCCACCCTTCTTTCCGTTTTCGAGGGAGTTCCTCAATTTGAGATCTCGAAAGAGGAATTGACTTCCGGAATTAAAGTAACTGATCTTCTGACTGATAAAGCATCGGTATTCCCCTCTAAAGGCGAATTACGTAAACTGATCCAGGGAGGAGGCGTTTCTATCAACAAAGAGAAACTGACCAACCCCGAAGAGATTATCACTCAGAGTTTCTTACTAAACGACAAATACATTTTGATTCAGAAAGGAAAGAAGAACTACTATTTGCTGATCGCAAGATAAAAACAGATAGAAATATTTGGTAGAAAAGGTAAAACAACGTACCTTTGCGACGCTTTTAACGAAGAGCATCATTTAGATTGCCCTATGGTGTAATGGTAGCACATCTGATTCTGGATCAGCCAGTCTATGTTCGAATCATAGTAGGGCAACTTTATAGAAAGTCCGCTCTTCATTAAAAAACAACGATATCTTCAGCGAAGACGATCTAAACAACGTTCTTCGCGGTGCTTTAAGGAAGCATTTGATTGCCCTATGGTGTAATGGTAGCACACCTGATTTTGGTTCAGCCAGTCTATGTTCGAATCATAGTAGGGCAACACTATGTAAAGTCTCTTACTGGTTTCAGTAAGAGACTTTTTCTATGTTGTACCGTGCATTGGAATATAACGGATCAACCATGGATGGATCAGGATCAACGGAAAAACCTGAGGGTAACTGGTGCAAGTCCACTCTGATGTTCCATAATCACCAACCTGTATTGACCTGAAAGAGTCAACTAAAGTCAGAGATAAAGAATAAAGAATCTACTGAAATCAGAGTTAGAAGAGTTAAGAGTCAACCCCATTCAGGGTCCCACAAACTCTTGTATGAATCCTAGACAGCATCTAAGCGCATAAAATTTTCCATACTGCAACACCTAGCGTTGGACAACTGTGGACTTTGCGTAGGACAACTGTGGAACTTGCGTAGGACAACTGTCAAACGCTATACGCATCCGTAAGCGCGGATCCATTCAGTAGGACAAAAGAATTGTTGGCACTGTATGCTGTAGGACCCTGAAAGGGGTTGACTCTTTTAGCTTCTAATTCTGATTTTAGTAGACTCTTTATTTTTTATCTCTGACTACAGTTGACTCCTTTATCTTTATCTCTGACTACGGTTGACTCTTTTAGAACAAGACCCTAAAAGAGGTTGACTTTGCTCTTTTGAAGCTCGGAAATATCCGATAGGTTTGTTCTGCAAACATACATATTATATCTGCACAGGCAAATTGTTTTGCAGATATTCTTCCCGATAACTTCTCCATCTTTTCTTGATGGGTCCATTCATAAGTGAAGCTTCCATCGGTGTCATCATATCCAGACTCTTATGAGGTCTTTGGGTGTTGTAGAACTCTACAGCTTCTGCAACGGCAGTTCGCACCTCTTCGATATCTTTAAAATCACGATACTCCAGGAATTCATGTTTGAGGATCCCATTTACACGTTCTGCAATCGCGTTCTCTTTCGGATCTCCTTTCTCCGTCATGCTTATCCGTATATGGTTCTCTTTTAGAAGTCTGGTATATGAGTCGCTGGCATACTGAACACCACGGTCTGAGTGGTGGATTAAGTCAAGCCGGTCAGCCTCTTCTATCCGTGATAAAGCTTGTTGAAGAGCCCGGATTGTGAACTCCGTTTGTAAGGTTGGGGCGACATAATAACCCACAATCTCCTTGTCGTAAGCATCGGTAATCAAGGAGAGAAAGCAGAACTTCTCACGGATCCTGATATAAGTGATATCACTCACCCACACCTGATTGGGGTGCTCCACAATCAGATCCTGTATCTGGTTCGGATATAAAAGATAAGGATGATTGGAATCCGTCGTCCGGATTCGTTTTCTTCTTTTCCTTATGGTCAGACCATAAACACAGAGTATCCTACAGAAGGAATCCCGCCCAAGGCTGTATTCCACACCAAAATAGCTTTTATACATTACCCATAACTTCTCCCCACCGATGCCGGGATCTTTTCCACGGATTTCATGTACATATTCAAGTACGAACTGTACCTTTGCAGCATTCTCTAAACCGTGATCCAGATACTGGTAATAGGCTTGCTTAGATACACCAAACAGACCGCAAAGAGCCTTTGTATGATACAAAGGAGCTCCTGTGTGAAGCCTTACTACTGTTTGGTGCCAGCTTTTTTTCGGATTGGAATCTGAAACATTTCCTCCGCAACGTCTATCATTGTATCAAAGGCCGTAGCGCGCATCTTTTCATGTTCCAAATCCATCTTTACTTTTTTCAGTTCCTTTTTCAATCTGGCAATCTCTTCGGACTCTAATCTTTCCCGTTCTTTTTTCATAGATTCATCCTCCTGATTTGGTTCTGGTGCAAAGGTATGCATCCAACTCAATAACGTAGTACGGTTTGCTATCGAATATTTCCGGCAAACCTCTTTGTTACTCATTCCGTCAAGATGATCCTTGACCGCGGATATGCGTAACTCATCTGAATAATGACCTTGATTCTTCATCGTTTCTAATTTTTAGTTGAACTTCTGAGAGTCAACTAAAATCAGTGCTAGACATGCTTTTCCAATTTGAACCATATGTCCTTCCCTTTTCATTTAATAGTTCTTTCGACTTCATCTAATAGTTCTTTCGAAGGCTTCTAATCGTTTTTTGAGAGTATCCTTTTCACGGTCGGCTTCTGAGTGAAGGGATTGCGGGTCAAGCCCGCAATGACGAAGGGGGTAGCCTTGGAAGGTGAAGAGTTAGACTTTCTCACAGTCGGCTTTTGAGAGAATAATTATTTTTCTTATTTTTACTTTCCTGAATGGGCGGATACCTCATTTTTAATGCACTACTGCACCAAGCACCACCTCACAGCATACTATAGAGCAGCATGGATTGTTCCGGTCTTACTTGCTCGCTTACATATTGCTTACAAGAATACTTGCTTTTGATCCCATTTGATACATTCTTGCTCGAAGATGGGAGATACTGTTTACTATCTTTTCGATTAGTTTGGTGGCTACCTTTTCGATTATTATATACAATTAATAGATACAAGCAGGAGATTGCTCAGCAATGAAAGATGCATAGAAAAGGGCCTTTTAGCAAATAAAACTGTATGCAAATATCACAGAGCAAATTATTTTTGACGTTACTGATATGCCACACAGCACACTAAGAGGCAGTCCATGGTGTAGATGGTGTAGATAAATAGCACTTTTTCAATGATCTTAAATTCGGAATTCGAAAAAACAACAGAGTCAGGGGCAAAAAAGCGCCCCAATGAAAGACAGGTCGCGCAGAATAGACAATAAAGAGGAGTCCCGAGTAACAGCAAAATCCTCCTAAAGGAAAAAAGGAGGATGAACTTGATACTTTGACGGCATGTATTATTCGCCAGTCATTCCTTTTATTTCCGAACTGATAACTTGCAGATAAGATTCAATATGTCTCTCACGCTTTTCTTTTAGTATCTCGTCCACTGCAATCAGAATTCCAGACTCTTCCACATCACCAAAATCATCGTTTATTGCTGTACCAAACATCTTCATTGTAGGGGAAAGTCCCATGTAAGCATTGACTAAAGGAGGTACATTAAATCCGAGGCGACGTACTTCCGTATTCAGTATCTTATAATCGTCCTTAAAGCACGATCCGGTAAAAAGCAGTTCCATCGATTTTTCATCCATACCTGTCTGCAATGACTTAATAGGGGTAACCAGGTGGTCTTTATCTTTAAAATACTTATCAATGAAATAAAGAATCATATTACGACCAAATGTATGATAACTCGGATACATGGTTACTTTACCAAAGAAATATTTTATATGGGGATTCATCACGATTAAAGCTCCCAGTCCGTCCCATAAATTATCCAAAGCAAATAAACCTTTAGCTCCAGCTGTCGTAAACTGATATTCCAAGGTGACAAATGATCTTGCTAATTCAATTGTGTAAGGTAGATAACTCTTAAGAAACTGATCTGAGAAATGAAATAAATGAGATGTTGCCAGGATTGGCTGTCCATTTGTTCCAAAACGGACGTTTGTCCCATCAATATAGCGGTATCCCCCAAGTATTTTCTCATCATCCGGACTCCATACAACCAATTGCATATAAGGGACTTCCATACAGTCAAATTCATCAATATCCACCTCTTTCCCTGTGCCTCCTCCCGCTTTTCGAAAAGCTTCTTCACGAAGTCTTCCAACTTCGCGCATCGTATTAGGAGCAGAGCTATAATCGAATATATAAATTTCATTATCAGCCTTGTTTGTCTTTCTAAGCAATTTGTCCGGTGTTAGTTCCTGCTTAATAAGTTCCGGGGCAACAGGAGGTATAACTTGTTTCATAAAGTTTTCTTTATCTTATTATTGTCTCTAATTTTATATACTTCTTCTTTCACGTACTGAGCCCACTGAAGTGGCGTCTTAGAATTATCCTGGAAGGTCTGCCAAGGAATCGGTTTCCCAAAATAGACATCAAAACTCCTGCCTTTATTCGCAAACATTTCATGAGGTAAAAGGATAACCTCATAATTCATTTTGATTCCCAATTTCTCACGCAACTTTGCGATCCAGTAAAACGCCCTACTGTTTCTCCCTTTGAAAAAGATTGGGACTATATCTCTTTTATATTCCTTTGATGAATAAATAAAGTTTTTCTTCCATTGAATATCTTTCAACTCAAAATGATCAAGTCGGGAGCAGAATCCCGCAGGAAACATTATTAATTGACTGTCTGAACTTAACGCTTCGTCAATACGTTCATTGGTGTCTCTTGCTAATAATCCGTATTTATTAATAGGTACAGCAATGTCTTCCACATTGGGCAGATGAAGCAATAAATCATTCATATAATACCTGAACTTTCCTCCGTACTGATCACCAATTATACATCCTAATGATACTCCATCAATCCCTCCGAGGGGATGATTACTTACAAATATATATTTCTTATCCAGAGAATAATTCTCCTGACCGTATACGTGAAGTGTTATTTTGAGGTACTTTATCGCTTCTTTAAAAAACTCATATCCGCCAAGACCCTTAGTCAAATGCAAAAAACCATTTATTTCATCCTGACGAATCAGCCATTTCAAGAAATAGACGAGAAGAAACGAAGGACGTTTGGTTTTGTCCTTTTGCTTACTCTGCAACACCTTTTCAACATCAATCTCAAAAGAATTTTGTTCCATCACTTTCTTGTTTTCGTTGCAAATTTACACCAAAATTCGACTTTTCAGCCCAAACTCACAAATAAATAACCCGCAAAGTTACAATTAATGAAATAATCACATCAGATACGTTTTACTAAATCCAACATTCTGTTTCTAAAAACGAAATAAGTATTCTATTGATACAACAAACAAAACTGACATCAAACAGGAAGATTCTAACTTCAAAATTTCGAAAAACATACTGCTTGAAATCGACATTTGTAAGACTTGATTCTTACGCGAGGTTTAATCACAAGACTTTTGCATAGAAGTTGTTGATAAGTTTTTCAATAAAATCAAAGCAAACATGTACGAGAAAATGGAATAAATTGTATTTTTGTATTCAATCTTTTTCCATAAGGATAAAGTGCATCTAAAGAATATCCCAAAACAGTGGACGAACTAGAACTCAGACAAGAATATCATATTCCGGCACTTCTCCCTCAATGCATGGAAGGTTTGGATATCCATCCTGACGGTACTTATGTAGATGTCACTTTCGGTGGTGGAGGACATTCTCGAGAGATCCTTTCTCTATTAGGAAAGAAAGGGTCTCTGTATGCCTTTGATCAGGATGAAGATGCCGAAAAAAACTGTCCGAAAGACAAACGGTTCACTTTCATTCGAGGAAACTTTCGCTATTTATCCAACTTTATGCATTACCACAACGTTAATTCTGTTGATGGTTTATTAGCCGACCTCGGAGTCTCCTCTCATCATTTTGATGATCCAAACAGAGGATTCTCCTTCCGTTTCGAAGGAGCATTGGATATGCGAATGAACAAACGCGCTGGAAAGACAGCGGCTGATGTTCTGAATGAATATCCGGAAGAGGAGCTTGCACGAATATTCTATTTATATGGAGAACTGAAAAACTCCAGAAAAATAGCTTTTGAAGTCGCACGAAGAAGGAAAGAGCAGAAGATTGAAACGATAACTGATTTTCTTGATATCCTTCGCCCTTTAACCAAGAGGGATCAGGAGAAAAAGAATCTTGCACAAGCTTTTCAGGCATTACGTATTGAGGTAAACGGCGAAATGGATGCATTAACCCAATTGTTGAAACAGGCAGAGCAACTATTGAAACCGGGTGGCAGACTCGTAATAATTAGCTACCATTCTTTAGAAGACCGCTTAGTAAAGAATTATTTGAAATCAGGTAATGTGCTCGGAGATGTAGATAAAGACTTTTATGGCAACGTTAACAGTCCATTCCACCTAATCAACAATAAAGTCATTGTACCTAATGGGGAAGAATGTGCTCGTAATCCAAGAGTAAGAAGTGCAAAATTACGAATTGCAGAAAAGAAATAAAAGAAGATGAAACTGAAAGCAATAAAAGATGATATTTTAGGTGGTGAGTTTCTTACCAGTGAAGTACTAGTTCGGCAATGGAAGCTAATTCTTATGATTGTTGTCTTGGCATTCTTCTATATAAGTAACCGCTATTCTTGTCTGCAGAAGATTTCCGATATCAACAAACTGAAACGAGAGGTGGCAGATGCAAAGTTTGAATCACTGATTCGTTCCTGCGATTTGATGAGTGAAAGCAAACAGTCAAAGATTCAGAAGATTATAAGTGAGAGAGGCGTTGAATTGGAGGCATCACAGACTCCTCCGATTGAAATCTCTAAATAATAACTAC
The DNA here is from genome assembly GCA_963677415.2 of Bacteroidales bacterium. Classification (GTDB taxonomy): domain Bacteria; phylum Bacteroidota; class Bacteroidia; order Bacteroidales; family JAQUTK01; genus JAQUTK01. The sequence goes on from CAXXFJ010000040.1 coordinate 23,523, forward strand.
AAATGGCTATTGACAAAAAAACCATATTGAACAAATACATGTTTGTGGTAGGTTTAGTATTTACCATAGCCATTTTTATACTCATCAGCGCTGGAAAGACCGTTTTCGTTGAAGGTAGCATGTGGAGGAAATATGCCGAAACTTTAAAAAAAGAAGATATTATTGTTAAGCCGGACAGGGGAAACATCTATTCGAGTGACGGCCAATTGATGGCCAGCAGTGTCCCTTTGTATTATGTATATATGGATATGAAGGCTAACGGAATGAGGTTGGATACATTACAGGCAAAAATCGACTCATTATCAAAAGTGCTATCAATAGTCTTGAAAGAGCGTAGCGCAGCAGACTACAAACGGTATATCTTGAACAATTATGGCAAGACTACAATGCTCCCTCTGTGTCGTTCGAAGATTTCATATCTCCAATTTAAAGAGGTATGCAAAGCTCCCTACTTACGATTCGGGTGGAACTTAAGCTCTAAACGCATGGTTCAACGGGTAAAACCTTTTGGCTCGTTGGCATCGCGCACAATTGGTGATATCTACGGTGATGATCAAAGAGGCGAAGGTAATAGGATTGGGAAAAACGGATTGGAACTTTCTTTTGATTCTTTACTCATAGGAAAACCTGGGAAGTCAACCAGAATGAGAGTTCGCGGAAGATGGGAAAATGTGAATATGATTGAGCCTGAAAATGGATTGGACATTGTTTCTACGATTGATATAGGATTACAGGACATTGCTGAAAAAGCATTGGTTGATATGCTTGTTAGTATTGATGCACAATCAGGTGTAGCTGTTTTGATGGAAGTTAAAACAGGAAAAGTTAAAGCATGTGTAAACATGGATAGGGTAGAGACCGGAATCTACGAAGAAGTCAAGAATCGTGTTGTAGCAGACGAAGGTGAACCTGGATCAACATTCAAAGTTGCTTCGATGATGGTAGCTTTGGAGGACGGAGTCGTGCAACCAACGGATTCGGTGGAAACGGGCAATGGACTTTGGCCAATCTACGGTTCAGTCATGAGAGATCACAATGCCAATAAAGGAGGGTATGGGACAATTACTGCTGCAAAATCTATCTGGTATTCGTCCAATATCGGAGTTTCTAAAATTATCAACAAGAATTATCATGATAACCCCGGTAAATTTGTTAATGGGTTATACCGAATAGGCCTTAATAGGGTTATGAATTTGGAAATTCCGGGAGCTGGAAAACCCAAAATCCGTTATCCGAATAAAGACAACTGGTCTGCTACCGCTCTACCTTGGATGTCTATTGGATATGAGGTAAATATTCCACCCATTTACACCCTTGCATTCTTCAATGCTATTGCTAATGATGGAAAAATGATTCGTCCCTATTTTGTTGAAAGTGTTCAGAAAGAAGGTGAAACGATAGTAGAATATGATACAGAAACCATTAACTCGTCCATCTGTTCTGACCGTGTATTGAAAGAAATAAAAAAGATGTTGGAATGCGTGGTTGACAGTGGCACAGCACAAGCTGTTCATTCAGACTTTGTCAAGATTGCAGGGAAAACGGGTACTGCACAAATCTCTCAGGGAATACTCGGATATACTGCAGGAGGAAAGAGCCACCAGGTTACGTTTTGTGGTTATTTCCCTTCAGATAAACCTGTTTACACCTGTATTTGCCAGATTCGTGCTCCCCGTATCGGATATCCATCAGGAGGTGGAATGTCTGGTGTTGTTGTTAAAACGATTGCTGAACAGACTTACGCAAGAGCTCTCCGGAAAGAACCAGAAGAGATTGAAGTTGATTCAAACAGACTGCTTATTCCACAAGTTAAAGGAGGGATGTATAGAGAAGTGGTCACTGCACTGAAAAAGTTAAATATTGACTATTCTGATAACGAATCACAGAATTCGGAATGGACAAAAGTAAAATCTAGCAAAGAAGATAATCTCGAACTAATGGATGCTAGAACTGTTGACAGACTTGTGCCAAATGTTATTGGGATGAGTGCTAAAGATGCAGTATACTTATTAGAGAAGTCGGGATTGAACGTCAATATAAACGGTATGGGGGCTGTATACAAACAGTCTATTCAAAGTGGATTGATAATTAACAAAGGTACAACAATTAGTTTATCTCTAAAATAGAGTATTTATGCAATTACAAAAGTTATTAGCAGATGTCAGCTTCATAGAAATCAAGGGGACCCTGGAAACAGAGATTTCTTCTATCGGATTTGACTCTCGCAAAGCAACCTTAGGTTCTCTGTTCATTGCTGTCAATGGTACAACCTCTAATGGTCATGATTATATCTCATCTGCTATTGAATACGGATGCAAGGCCATTGTTTGCGAATATATTCCCGAAGGATGCTTCAAAGAAGGAATTACGTTTGTACTTGTAAAAGATAGTGCTGATTCATTAGGACTTATTGCTTCTGCATGGTATGACTATCCTTCACATAATATACTATTGACAGGGGTAACAGGCACAAATGGTAAAACAACAATTGCAACTTCCTTGTATAATCTCTTTCGCAAGCTGGGCTATAAAGCCGGATTGCTTTCTACGGTATGCAACATCGTGGAGGAAGAGCAATTTGCTACAACTAATACGACTCCAGACCCGATCACAATCAATGAACTACTGTCAAAAATGGTTGACAGAGGTTGTCAATATGCTTTCATGGAGGTGAGTTCGCATGCGGTTGTTCAAAAAAGAATTAATGGATTGAGTTTTTCAGGAGGTATATTTACAAACCTGACGCGAGATCATTTGGATTATCATAAGACTGTAGATGCTTATCTGCATGCTAAGAAATTATTCTTTGATATGCTTCCAGACCAAGCTTTCGCTTTGACAAACCTCGACGATAAGACCGGACTTGTGATGCTCCAGAATACATCTGCAAAGAAATACACCTATTCATTGTCAACTTTAGCAGACTTTAAAGGGAAGATTCTTGAGAAATATATAAATGGGATGTTACTTCAAATCAACGGAAAAGAAGCTGAAGTGCAATTTATTGGGAAGTTCAATGCTTCCAATTTACTAGCAATTTATGGGACAGCAATTCTGTTGGGACAAGACCCAGAAGAAGTGTTAATTGCGTTAAGTGACCTCCATCCTGTTGCTGGCAGATTTGAGACAATACACTCTAAAGATGGTATTACTGCTATTGTTGACTACGCACACACCCCTGATGCTTTGGTAAATGTACTGCAGGCAATCCATGAAGTGGTAGAAGGAAATGGGAAGATCATTACTGTCGTTGGTGCCGGAGGAAATAGAGACAAAGGGAAACGCCCGATTATGGCAAAAGAATCAACAAAAGGAAGTGATCAGGTAATCCTTACTTCCGACAACCCTCGTTTTGAAGAACCGGAAGACATTATTAATGACATGTTGGAAGGACTCACTAATCAGGAGAAGAAAAAAACATTGGTGATACAAGATCGTAAACAGGCAATTAAAACAGCTTGTGCACTTGCAAAAAAAGGTGACGTAATACTGATTGCCGGAAAGGGACATGAAAACTATCAGGATATTAAAGGCGTGAAGCATCATTTTGATGATAAAGAAATTGTAGAAGAACTCTTTAATAATGAAAACTAAGATATCTATATATGCTATACTATCTGTTTAATCTTTTAGATCAATATGACATTCCCGGAAGTGGTATGTTCAAATATATATCTTTTCGGTCTATATTATCTTTTATTATCGCAATGTTTATGGCTACTGTGATTGGCAAACAGATAATTGAAAGACTACAACTAAAACAGGTTGGTGAAGTAATTCGGGACCTTGGCCTTGAAGGTCAACTCAGCAAGAAAGGAACTCCAACAATGGGTGGGGTGATAATCATAATATCAATCCTAATTCCTGTCTTGCTTTTCGGACGACTGGACAACATCTACATGGTTCTAATGATAATCACGACTCTCTGGATGGGGGGTATAGGTTTTGCGGATGACTATATAAAGGTCTTCAAAAAGCATAAAGAGGGCATGAAGGCAAGGACTAAGATTATCGGACAAGTCGGACTTGGTTTGATCGTTGGAATGATTCTATATCTGAGTCCAAGTGTCGTCATTCGCGAGAACACTCAAATCCAAAGAGGGGAGAATATTGAAACAATTCATAGCCCTGAACATATAAAATCTACTATAACGACTATTCCATTTTTCAAGAACAATAATCTTGATTACGCAGACTTTACAAAATGGCTTGGTGATTATGCGGAAATTGGTGGATGGATCTTATTTGTCTTAGTGACAATCATTGTTGTTACCGCAGTATCTAATGGTGCAAATCTGACAGATGGGTTGGATGGGCTAGCCACAGGGATTTCTGCAATTATTGGTATAGCATTAGGTATTTTGGCCTATGTATCAAGTCATGTCACCTATGCTTCCTACCTTAATATAATGTTTATTCCTGGAACAGAAGAGCTGGTTGTCTTTATCAGTGCCTTCACCGGAGCCACAATTGGATTCCTTTGGTTCAACTCCTATCCAGCTCAAGTCTTTATGGGTGATACAGGAAGCTTAACCCTGGGTGGAATCATCGGTGTTTTTGCAATGATTATTCACAAGGAATTATTGGTTCCTATCTTATGTGGCATGTTCTTTGTCGAAAGTATCTCTGTTTTAATACAAGTCTCCTATTTTAAGTTTACAAAGAAAAGAACCGGTATAGGTAAGCGAATCTTTAAAATGAGCCCTATTCACCATCATTTTCAAAAAGCAGGCAATGCTGGTATTGATGCACTCCTTCAATTTCCACTTCGACCCATTCCGGAGTCTAAGATCGTCATTCGTTTTTGGATTGTGTCCATTATATTAGCAGCTATTACTATCATTACTCTAAAAGTCAGATAAATGGAAAGAATCGTCATATTAGGAGCTGGGGAAAGCGGCACTGGAGCTGCTGTCCTTGGAAAGATTAAAGGCTTTGATGTCTTTGTGTCAGACTATTCAGCTATCCTACCTCAACAAAAAGAGATCCTTGACTCCTTTTCTATAGCATGGGAAGAAAAACAGCACACTGAAGAATTGATTCTTAATGCAAATGAGATAGTAAAAAGTCCCGGAATTGCGGATAGCACTCACATCATTCAAAAGGTTAAAGAGAGGAAAATTCCAATCATCTCTGAGATCGAGTTTGCCGGAAGATACACAAAAGCAAAAATGATTTGTATAACAGGAAGCAACGGTAAAACAACAACGACCCTACTAACCTACCATATTCTGAAAGATGCCGGATTAAATGTTGGGTTAGCCGGCAATGTTGGAAAAAGTCTCGCATTCCAGGTAGCTACTGAAAACTACGACTATTATGTCATCGAACTGAGTAGCTTCCAACTTGACAATATGTACAACTTTAAAGCAGACATTGCAATTCTTCTCAACATCACTCCTGACCATCTGGATAGATATGGATATGAGATGCAAAACTATGTGGACGCAAAATTCCGGATTACCCAAAACCAGACCCACGAAGATGCTTTTATCTTTTGGAATGATGACCCAATCATAACTAAAGAGTTGCAAAAACACCCGCTCAATGCAAGATTATATCCATTTGCAGCAAACAAAACAGACGATGTAATTGGTTACACCGACGAAGACAATTTAGTCATTGAAATCTCGGACGAGGCGCTGATAATTGCTAAAGAAGAGTTGGCTCTAACGGGTACTCACAACCTATATAATTCGTTAGCTGCAGGAATAACTGCAAATCTTGTAAGCATTAAGAAGAGTGATATTCGTAAGGCATTAAGCACATTTGAAGGTGTCGAACATAGACTAAAATACGTGGCAACAGTGAGAGGGACTCGTTTTATCAATGACTCGAAAGCAACGAATGTAAATTCATGCTGGTATGCACTGGAAAGTATGCAGACTCCTGTAATTCTCATTCTAGGGGGAAAAGATAAAGGTAATGATTACACTGAGATAGAAAGCCTGGTCAAGGAGAAGGTTCATACAATCATCTGTCTGGGTATCGACAATAAGAAGCTTCATCAATTCTTTGACGAAAAAGTTCCTATAATGATTGATGCACTTTCAATGAAGGAAGCCGTAGAAAAAGCATATTCAAGCGCTCATAAAGGAGATACTGTACTTCTCTCTCCTTGTTGCGCGAGTTTTGATTTGTTCAAAAACTACGAAGATCGCGGTGACCAATTTAAAGAATGCGTATTAAAACTATAAAAAGAGAAATGGGGATATTTAAAACTATCATAAAAGGAGACAGAGTAATATGGACAATATACCTTATTATTATGACAATCTCCATGCTGGAAGTCTTCAGTGCTTCCAGTACATTGACAAATTCTCTTCATGAATATTGGCGGCCTTTTGTTCGTCATTTTATGTTTCTAATGATAGGGACGGCCGTGGTTATTGGCATCCATTTTATCCCTCCTAAGTTTTTTAGAGCTATTCCTGTACTCTTTATTCCAATCGCAGCCATTCTTCTTATCGTGACGCCATTCTTAGGAGTAAAAGCAAATGAAGCAACACGTTGGCTTAGTATTGGCGGAATCCAGTTCCAGCCATCGGAATTTGCCAAACTTGCAGTAATTGCAACAATAGCTCTCTTACTAAGCCGAATGAAAGATGACAAGGAATCTATTAACCGGACCTTTAAGATCATTCTTGGAATTACGTTCTTATTCTGTTTTCTTATTCTTCCTGAAAACTTCTCTACAGCAGGAATGTTGGGACTTATCAGTTTCATTATGATGTTTATTGGAAGGATCCCAATCATAAAACTAGCGATTATTACTGGTATAATTGGAGGTATTCTTGCTGTTCTCTTATTTGTTTTGGCCCCTGTAATACCTCGTGACACTCCTTTGTTAGGCCGACTCCCGACATGGACTGAACGCCTGTCCAACCATTCAGAGAAGATTACACCGGAAACAGATCTGAAAATCGTATTTAGTGACGATAATTATCAGGTTTCTCACTCAAAAATAGCCATTGCTACCGGAGGTGTTTTTGGGAAGTTCTTAGGAAATAGTCAGGAAAGAGACTTTTTACCTCAAGCCTACTCCGACTTTATCTATGCAATAATTATAGAAGAAACGGGGCTAATTGGTGGTACCTTCGTGCTTTCACTCTATCTAATTCTGATGTTCAGAGCAGGTATTCTGGCAAGACGATGTAGCCGATCTTTCTATGCTTTTTTGCTGATGGGTGCCACACTTATTATTGTACTCCAAGCCTTAATAAATATGGGAGTAGCAGTGAGTCTTCTTCCGGTCACCGGGCAACCTTTACCATTAATAAGTCGCGGAGGAACCTCTACAATTATGACCTGTGTCTATTTCGGCATTATACTAAGTATAAGCCGCACTACGACCAAAGACGATATCAGTGAAGAGGACAAAGAAGTGGTTCCGCCTGGGGTAAAACTTGTAAACGAGAAAATATAATTATCAATTCACAATGAAAAAAGGACTACGCATCATCATAAGCGGAGGAGGTACCGGGGGACATATCTTCCCTGCTATTGCAATTGCTAATGCCTTCAAAATAAGGTACCCCGATAGTGAGATCAAGTTTGTCGGAGCACTCGGTCGTATGGAAATGGAGAAAGTCCCTGCTGCTGGTTTTGATATAATAGGACTTCCGGTTCAAGGATTTGACAGAAGCAACTTACTCAAAAATATTCCGGTTTTATATAACCTGATAATTAGTTTGTGGAAGGCAAGACGAATCGTTCGTTCTTTTCAGCCTGATGCTGCTATTGGTGTTGGAGGATATGCAAGTGGCCCTCTGATGAAAGCTGCATCCTCTCTCAAAGTACCAATCCTTATTCAGGAACAAAATTCCTTCCCCGGCATCACAAATAAGATTCTTGCTTCTAAAGCCTCCACTATCTGTGTCGCATATCCAGGTATGGAGAAATACTTTCCAGCTAACCGGATTGTCATGACTGGAAACCCGGTTAGGAAAGAACTTCAAGCACCTGAGCAGAACAAGAAACTTGCGTATGAGACATTCGGTATGAATCCGAATAAGAAAACCATCTTGATTATAGGAGGAAGCCTCGGAGCTCGGACTATAAACAGATCAGTTCTTGCTAAACTTAAAGAGATAGATAATGGTGATGTGCAAATATTGTGGCAAACTGGAAAGTACTATTTTGAGAAAGCACAACAAAAGTCACTCTTCTGCAAATCACAGAATCTGAAGATAGTACCTTTCATTGCCCGGATGGACCTTGCCTATTTGATTGCAGACCTTGTCATCTCTCGTGCAGGTGCCAGTTCAATATCAGAATTGTGCCTGTTAGGTAAGCCAACTATTCTTGTCCCCTCTCCTAATGTTGCTGAAGACCATCAGACAAAGAATGCCATGGTTTTAGTAAATTGTGAAGCTGCATTGCTGGTAACAGACACAGAAGCAGAAGAGGCTTTAATTGACTTAGCTTATAAAACAATAATTAATGAACAACTACTAAACAAATTGCATTCGAATATTATCCAATTAGCAGAGAAAGACTCTGCCGAACGTATTGTAGATGAAATAGCGAAGCTTTTTCCAAAAAAAATATAAGAACTAAATTATGAATATTGAACAAGTTAAATCTGTTTACTTTATTGGGGCAGGAGGTATTGGCATGAGTAATCTGGTACGATACTTCCTTACCAAAAAGATAAAAGTATCTGGATATGATCGTACCAAGAGTGAGTTAACCAATCAATTGATAAAAGAAGGTGCAGAGTTACATTTCAAAGATGACATCTCTCTTATTCCTGAATCTTGCCTCAACAAAGAAGAAACCCTTGTCGTATATACTCCAGCTATTCCTGACTCTCACAGTGAACTTACTTATTTTCGCGAGAATGCCTTTTCCATCATGAAACGCGCACAGGTGTTAGGGCAAATAACGCTTGCCAGTAAAGGGTTATGCATCTCAGGTACACATGGGAAGACAACTACCTCAAGTATGCTTGCCCACATTCTCAAACAATCATCCATTGAATGTAATGCATTCTTAGGTGGGATCCTGAAGAATTACAATAGTAATTTGATTTTGTCTGAGACCAGTCCATTTACTGTCATTGAGGCTGATGAATACGATCGTTCTTTCCACTGGTTACATCCTTTCATGGCTGTAATTACAGCTATTGATGCAGATCATCTTGATATTTATGGAACGAAAGAAGAAGTAGTAAAAAGCTTTGAACACTTTACTTCTTTAATACAACCTAATGGTGTTTTAATGATAAGATACGGACTTGAGTTGACTATTAAAGCTGATAAAAGTGTAAAGGTTTATCATTATTCAATGGATAACGAAGGAGACTTTCATGCAGATAACATTCGCATTGGAAATGGAGAAATCGTATTTGACTTTGTAACTCCTGAAAGCACAATAAAAGATATTCAACTGGGAGTTCCTGTCAAAATCAACATTGAGAACGGGATTGCTGCGATGGCTTTAGCTTATCTTTGTGGTGCAACTGAAGATGAGATCCGAAAAGCAATGGGCTCTTTTAAGGGAGCTAAAAGACGATTTGACATACAGGTAAAAAAGGATCACATTGTCTATATAGATGATTACGCCCACCATCCCGCCGAACTTAAAGCATGTATTGAGTCTGTCAGAGCTCTCTATCCAACAAAGAAGATCACAGGCATTTTTCAACCTCATCTATTTTCCCGTACCCGCGATTTCGCTGAGGACTTTGCTCGAAGTCTTTCTTTGCTAGACGAGGTTATTTTGTTAGAGATCTACCCCGCCAGGGAAGAGCCAATTCCGGGAATTACTTCAAAGATTATACTTGATAAGATTGAGTCACCAGAAAAGATTCTCTGTCAGGAAGATGAACTGCTCGGACTGATACAAAATAGGGAGTTCGATGTCTTGCTTACAATAGGTGCAGGAAATATAGACAAATTTATAGGACCAATTCGTTCGATTCTTGAGAAAAGATAAATCCCCTTTTTACAAAAGAAGAGGATGTCCTTGTGGACATCCTCTTCTTTTTAATATATCTACTAATACATTATTTTAGTACTACAACCTTCTTTACCTTCTCCTTATTGCCAATGGATACCAGATAAACTCCATTCTTCCAGTTTGAGGTTGGTATTGATAAAGTTCCGTTCATTACACCCGAATATTGTACAGAGCCTGTTATTGTGAATATTGTAACCTTCTTTGTCTCATCATTTGCTAATGAAACAGTCAATAGCTGATTATTACGACTATGTGATACCACAAACTCTTGCTCTGGTATGTCAGATACAATCTCCTCACTAACTGGGATTGTAGTCCCATTTGTCTTCTTATAAGTAGCAGCCTGCCAATAAAAACTACCATTGCCATTGGGTACGCGTGAATAGCCTAAATCAGCAGTTGCATGACCATAAGTCACGTTATCGATAATCTTAGTCCCATCTGTCAGCAAAATAGTTTCCCCTTTAGTATCTAATTGGAAAGAAGCATGAGCTCCATAACCATCAATTATATCATTATCCGCCCAAACGATTAAATAACCACCCGGTTGTATAATCGTTCCTGAAGGGAAAGGCCACTTTGACGGATTGGCAGCATCATCACTTAAATAATAATTAGAGAGGTCTACAGCACTTGCTGAGTTATTAAATAATTCTACAAAATCATCATAACCGCCTTCCTGATCCGCTTTTACTGTCAGATTGAGAGGTACTATTTCATTTATTACAACTCCGTCTGTCGTGAGATTTTCAGTGAAACTCCCATTTCCATTTGAAATACCGAAAGAAGGAGCTTGCAAAGCATATTCTCCTTTTCCATTCGGCAATCTTGCATATGATTTATTGACAAATGAAATATCAAAACTTGTTCTACCTATGATTGTAGTCTGATGTGTAAGAAGCAAAGTCTCACCACTAGCTGATAGTTGAAAATGAGCATGAAGACCAGCCTGACCAATATCATCATCATTATCCGCCCAAACAATTAGATATCCTCCAGCAGCAATCGAAGTATCAGGGAAAGCCCATAAGTTCGGTTTTGAAGTATTATCACTTAAATAATAGCCCAACATATTAATAGGTGACGAGGAGTTATTATAGAGCTCGATCCAATCGTCAAACTGACCGTCCTGATCTGGAATTAAAGTATTCACAGGTAAAAACTCATTAATAACAACTCCTTCGGTATTTAAATCATATGTATAAATATCAGCTACTCCATCGCTGTTTGTCTTATTGAAAGTAAAAGATTGCCAAACAAAAGTGTCTGATCCATCTGGCACTCTCGAATACGAATTATCACCTGTTGAAAGACCGAAAGTAACATTATCAATAATTTGTGAAGCAGCATTGGAGAGATACAATCCCTCTCCGGTAGATGACAGCTTAAAAGGTGCCTGAATTCCTGTCTGAAGAATCTCTCCAACTGCCCAAACGATCAGATAACCATTAGCTGGTATGGAGACATTAGGAAAAATAAACTTCTTGAGATTTGTAGGATTATCACTCAAGTAGTAGCCAGAGAGGTTGATTGCTGTCGAAGTTGTATTATAAAGTTCAATCCAGTCATCCGTTTTATCAAGATTATCTGGGTTAGTTATTGTAGAGTTGGAAGGTGCTATTTCATTAATTACAACCGTTTTCCCATATACTCCCGAGGTCCCCGCGATTAAGGAGAGAAGAATCAAGCACAAAGCTAGCCCTTTCACTTTAAGCAAGAGGTTTCTGAATACAATTTGAGTAATTTCTCTTTTCATATAATTCTTTGTATTTTTCAGTACTAAGTTTCTATTATAATAATCAATAATGGCCACAAACTTACTGATAATCTATTAATATCCAACTATCTTTCCTGGAAAAAGAGCTTTACTTGAATAGTTTTCATATCTTAAGCATGTCTATTTAATATTTAATAATACTAGAAGGTATGAATCTTAGGAAATATCAAGATAGCAACGAGAAAAAAACCCGTATAAATCAGAATAATATCTCATCAGAAAGTGATATTTAGAAATTTGATTAACTTTGCATTTCAAAGAACTGAACAATAAAAATGATAAAACGCCGACTGTTTTCATTCCTAAAAGTATTATTGATTGCACTGATATTCTTCTGTTTCGCATTTGCCACATTGTATACAAGAGGAAATGTTGAAAAGGGAATATGTCAGAAGGTTGATATTTACGTGCATGACAGTTCAGAAGTTAACTTTATCAACCACGAAGAAGTACTATCACTAGTAAAAAGTAGTGGATTTAATCCTATTGGTAAAGAAGTTGGATCTATTAATACAGAAGCCATCGAAAAAGCTCTTAAGAAGAATCCCAGGATCAAACGAGCTGAGTGTTATTTGACTACGAATGGTAATGTCAAAATAGAAATAGATCAAAGAGTTCCCGTCATGCGTGTAATGTCTCTGAATGGAAACTTTTACATTGACAATGAAGGTGAGACAATGCCTGTATCAACCAGTTATAGTGTTTTTGTACCCTTAGCAAGCGGTTTTATAACACAAGAATTTGCAAAAAACGAACTTTTCAAACTTGCTCTCTTTCTTCAGAATAATGAATTCTGGGATGCTCAAATTGCACAAATCTATGTTCACCCAAACAATGAAATAAGCTTGATTCCACGAGTTGGAAACCAAGAGATTCTTTTAGGAAGCTTGGACAACCTTGAAGGAAAACTTTCTTCCCTAATGACTTTGTACAAACAAGGTTTTAGTAAGTTGGGATGGAATAGATATGAAAAAATAAATCTTAAATACGAACACCAGATAATATGTACCAAGAAAGAATAAAAATATGATAGTCAAGAACATTGCAGAAGAATATGTAACCGCTATTGATCTCGGAAGCTCAAAAATAGTGGGAGTATTAGCTAAACGAACCTCAGGTAAAGGTATCGAGATTGTAGCTGAGCACATGGTAAATTCAGGAAATTGTATAAAGCGAGGGGCTATTTACAACTTTTCTGAAGCAACAGCATTAGTTAAACAGGTGATTGCTTCATTGGAACTTAAATCAGGTGAGAATCTAAAGAGAATTAATGTAAACATCAGCGGACAGTCACTTCGTTCACGGCTAAATGACGAAATTGAAATTCATCTTGAAAATAATGAATCTGTTTCTGAAGAAGATATAAAATCTATAGAAGAGGAGATAAAAGAGCAGGTAGTTGCTGATTATGAGGTAATCTATAACACAAAGCCTTCCTTTTTTGTTGATGGTAACCAGGTAGCCAATCCGGTTGGCGTAGTTGGTCTTCTTCTGCAAGCAGAATATCTACAGATGATTGCCCGTCCATCACTTAAGAAGAATATCATTAAATGTTTTCCTGAAGAAGAAATAGAAGTTTCCTATTTGATTGGTCCAATGGTCTCAGCAGAAACTCTGATAAGTGAAAATGAGAAGAAAATCGGCGTGGCGGTAGTTGACTTTGGTGCTGGAAGCACTTCTTTGTGTATTTACAAAAATAGTGAATTAGTTCATTTGGCTGTTATTCCTTTTGGAGGAAATAACATAACAAACGACCTCTGCGCACTCAATATCAGAAATGATGAAGCAGAAAGTCTCAAAAGACGAATTGGATGTATCTCTGTAACAAGTGAACAGAATAGTAATACGATTAAGTCTTATAACGGGTCATTAATTTCCGAAGCTGAAATAAGTTTGATTATTGAAGCACGTCAAATAGAAATCTGGGCAAATGTATGGAGGCAAATACAAGACCTAGCGATGGAGAAAGAATTGGCTGCAGGTATAGTTATTACCGGAGGTGCCTCTTCCATGAAAGGACTTAGCGAATTAATCATAAAGAAGACATCTATCAACGTACGTCAGGCATTACCTGTTTGCTACAACTCAAAAAGTCTGAAGGAAGAAAACCTCCCCCCGTCCTATTCAGAGATTATCGGACTACTTACTAAAGGTGATTTTTCTTTTGTGAAAGAGGAACAAAAACAGGAAAAAGGGAATCTGTTTCACACACCAGAACCAATTCATTTACATGAAACAGCGGAGACAGATGTAAAGGAAAAGGAACAGGAGGAAGAAAAAGAGAAAAAAGAAGAAAAAAGACACAAAAGTGCCAGACCAGGCTTTGGGTTTGGAAGTTCTCTAAAGAAAGGTATACAGGGGTTATTCCCAAATGAACCGGAAGAAGATGATTTTAAGTAAGATATAAATAATAATCAGGATATGGAATTCATAGAAGAGCCTCTAAATTTTATCGGACTAGCTCCGGCTGCTTCATCAATAATCAAAGTGATTGGTGTAGGTGGAGGTGGTAGCAACGCGGTGAACCACATGTATGAGGAGGGTATACACGATGTTACATTTGTAGTATGTAATACTGACAACCAAGCCCTCGCTAATTCTCCCGTCTCGGTCAAATTACAGTTAGGCAGAAAAGCTACTGAAGGCCTTGGGGCTGGTGCACGACCAGAAAAAGCCCAAGAGGCTGCAAAGGAGAGTTATGAAGAGATAGAAAATCTGCTAAATGACAACACAAAAATGGCTTTTGTTACCGCAGGAATGGGGGGAGGAACAGGTACAGGTGCTGCACCGGTAGTTGCTCAAATAGCCAAAGCAATGGGAATTCTCACTGTGGGTATTGTCACGATTCCATTCGCTTTTGAAGGTAAGAGAAAAATCCTGCAAGCATTGGATGGTGTGGAAGAGATCAGCAAACACGTGGATGCTTTGCTGGTCGTAAACAACGAACGTCTGAAAGATATTTACCCTGATCTCACCCTCAAGAATGCATTTAAGAAAGCAGATGATACCTTGACTATTGCTGCTAAAAGCATTGCGGAAATCATTACTCTTGAAGGATATGTCAATTGCGACTTTGCAGATGTCAGCACGATTATGAAAGATGGAGGCGTAGCCATCATGAGTGCTGGATTTGGTGAAGGAGAACACCGTATCACAAAAGCCCTTGAGGATGCATTGCAGTCTCCTTTACTCAATAATAACAATGTCTTTGACGCAAAGAAGGTATTACTCTATCTTTCCAGCTCTGACAACGAAGAGTACATGGTAAGAATGGAAGAGATGACCGAGATACATGAGTTTATGTATAAGTTCGGCAAAGATGTGGAAGTAATATGGGGTGCTGCCTTTGACGTTAAACTACAGAAAGAGGTTAAAGTTACTATACTAGCCACAGGATTTGACATATCCGCAATTCCAGATATCAAGATCAAAGAGCAGGAAGCTGCCAAAGAGAAAGACGAGGAAAATGCGAAGAAAGAGGAAAAAGAGAATGAAAGAATTGAAAAAGCATATGGAAGAGATAAGACAAAAGCTATTCTCCGCCATGGCAAGAAAGCTGAAATAGTCACTTTGGATCAAGATCAGATGGAAAACAACAATTTAATTGATCTACTTGACACCTATGCACCTTATAACCGTGATTCAACAATTAAAAGTAAGATCAAGGCTCAAATGAAAAATATCTTATAATAATAAATAACGAATTATATGAATCTGTTTGATACAATAAGCGAAGATATCAAGAAAGCAATGCTTGCCCGTGACAGAGTAAAACTGGATACGGTGAGAGGTGTTAAAAAAGAGTTTCTAGAAGCAAAAACAGCAAAAGGGGGTGATGGAGAGTTAAGTGATGATGTAGCCATCAAGATTTTAAATAAGATGGCAAAACAACGCAAAGAAAGTGCTGATATTTATGCTCAACAAAATCGCAAGGACCTTGCAGATGAAGAGTTGGCTCAACTTGCTGTCCTTGAATCTTATTTGCCTAAACAACTTTCAGAAGCAGAAGTGGAGGCTGAGCTCAAAGCAATTATCGCCGAAACCGGAGTCTCTTCAGCGAAAGAGATGGGAAAAGTAATGGGTGTAGCATCAAAAAGACTGAATGGAAAAGCAGATGGAAAGCTTATCTCCGAGATAGTGAAAAAGCTTTTAGCTTAACGATATTGGTATTATACAAGTAGGGCTGTCTAGTTTAGACAGCCCTACTTGTTTTAATGTTATTATTTCGGACCCATCACCACTTCTGCACGATTGTCTTGTTTAAACAGCGAGGCTGCAAACTTGCGGATGGATGAGACTGTCATTTCTGAAACAATATCTTTGTATCCTTTATTTATATCGATCTTATCTTGATAAAGAGCTACAACATAATCTTTCCAATACCCGTTCTGACGACAATTTTCATCATACTGCTTAAGCATATATTCCTTTACCTTTTGAAGATCCTCTTCACGAGGTCCTACAAGACTCATACTATCCAGCTCATTATATATGATCCCGACCAACTTCTCCTGCAAAACCGGATCAGTGTCAAACTGAATCATCATTGAGAATTCTTTACGAGGGTAATTAGAACTTGAACTGCCTACACTTACACCGTATGTTCCACCTTCCTTTTCCCTAATCTTTTCGGTGAAAAGTATCCTTAATATCTGAGTCAGAGCACTTAATTGCAATTTACTTTCAAGAGAATAAGGACATTTACCCGTTAAGGCTATATAAACAGTACTCATTGCAGTACCCAGTTCTTTCTTGAAGTGATTTGTTTTCTCTCCTTTTAGAGGCCTCATCTTTAAATCTTTAGGCTTTTCAGTCTTACCAGTTCCTGGTAAAGTGGCGATATACTGTTCAATCATTCCTTGAACTGAATCTGGCTGAATGTTACCAACAAACACAAAAGTGAAGTCCGAACAATTAGCAAAACGTTCCTTGTACATCTGAAGTATCCGGTCATAGTTGACCTGATCAAGCATCTCTGCTTTGAATCTCATAGAACGCGGATGATTGTTATACATCACCTTAATCAACGTATCAGAAAGAGCTGCTTTTGGATCCGCATCCTGATTCTTTAAAGCATCTCTCGTTCGCGAGATAAAAGACTCATACACCTCTTGATCTTTTCTTGGAGCAGTAACAGCAAGATAAGAGAGCTGCAACATTGTCTCAAAATCCTGTGGAGAACAATTACCAGATACCCATTCATCATAGCTACTTACTGAAGTACTAACACTCACTTTCTTTCCAGCAAGAAATTTATTCAATTCAATAATACTAAAGTTCCCATAGCCTCCCATTGTGGCTACATTGCCCATCAACTTGACATTAGGCTCTTCACCTTCTGGAATAAGAGAACTTCCACCAGGACTGAAAGCAGACATGATAATCTGATCTTCTTTAAACTGAGTTGGCAAGAATACCACTTCTATTCCATTAGAAAGCTTCCACTCTGTAGTATTATATGCTTTGTTGAACTTCTTCTTTACAATACTCCCCTTCATCGGTAAATTGGAAATAAGAGGCTCATCTTTCACATTATCTTTATAAGGAGTCAATTCACCTTCACGTGCTTTATGTATAGTTTCAAGAAACTCTTGTTTAGATGGATATGAAAGTCCTTCCTTTTCAGGTCCTGTCAGCCAAACGACCATATTACTATCCCCCATGACCTGACTCTTAAAATAGTCATTGATGTCATTTACAGTAATCTTATTGATTACTTCATTCCAGAATGCATGTTCAAACTCAATACCCGGAGCAGGTTCATTGTCAAGAAACAAACTAATAAGTTCACTGACATATGAATCATTCATTCTATTTCCCCGCTCTTTATACTGAGTTTCTAATCTGCGAAGGAAATTGGCTGTTGCGCGGTTATATTCAGATGGAGTAAAACCAAACTGACGAGCTCTTTCTGTTTCCTCTACTGCAGCTTTCAATGCTGTGTTAATGCCTTCTTCTTTACAATTAACTGACAAAGTCCATGCATCCTTTGTCTTGGAAATGGCGTAACTCGAGTAGTAAAGACCTGCATCAATAAAAGGAGGATTCGACTTCTGAACTAACTCTGAGAAACGCTCGTTCAACATACTTTGAATCATACTTTTTACATAGCTCAGCAGATAATAGCGCGATGTATTCTTCTCTTTCTCAGGAAAAGGATCTGTCTTCTGAAACAGAGTTATAGACACATCGGTTGCTTCTTTGTCAGTGGTGTAAGCAACAATAGGTTCCTTATTATCAGAAACAGGTTCGGATACTCTAATAGCAGGATTTACTCTCTTCGGTATATCCGAAAATAATGCTTTGATCTTCTTCTCAATCTGATCCACATCCACATCACCAACAACAATTATTCCTTGATTATCAGGAAAATACCATTTATTATAATAGGCACGTAGTTCGTCATACTTAAAGTTGTTGATGACATCTATCAATCCGATAGGAAAGCGTTGTCCGTACTTACAATCAGGATAAAGTAAAGGCAAAGCTTTTTCCAGAATTCTCCCTTGGGCATCACTACGTGTCCTCCACTCTTCCCGGATCACTCCACGCTCTTTGTCTATCTCATTAGCTTCCAAAGCAATGAAACCCGACCAGTCATGAAGAATCAACAATGCAGAGTCAATGATTCCTTCCCGAATCAATGGCACATTAGAAACCCTGTATACAGTCTGATCCAGAGAAGTATACGCATTCAGGTCAGTACCAAACTTAACACCGATCTTCTCCAGATAATCTTTCATCTGATTACCGGGAAAATTCTTAGTACCATTAAATGCCATATGTTCCAGAAAGTGGGCCAATCCCCGCTGCGCCTCCTCTTCCTGCATCGAACCAACCTTTTGGGCGATATGGAAATCTGCACGGTTTGTTTGAAACTTATTATGTCTGATATAATAGGTCAGACCATTTTCTAACCGACCTACACGGACATTTGTATCCGCAGGTAAATATTGATCCTCTTTTGCCGGGAGGGCAAAAGTAAAAAACAGTCCGCATAACAACACAGACCATTTAGTTAGAGAGAAGCTCTTCATAGATTCTACTAAATTAAGTATTTTATTTTCTGTTCGAATAATAACGTATAAACTGAGTTCTTTCATATACACTCTCATCAGGAATGTGTTTCGAGTTCAATATCCCTCTGAATGATTTTATGGAATCAAAACCATGAATACCCATCCATTCAGTAAGCTTGCTTTTCATCTTTTCTATCGTTCCCGAACCTTCCTTGTAAAGTACAGAACAAAGAGAGACTGTGCTTGCACCCGCCAATATTGCTTTTATTGAGTCATTAGGATCATGTACTCCACCAGAAAGAGATATATCCAAGAAAGAAATATTCCCTGATATAATACCTACCCAGCGCAACGACTCAATAAAAGCAGCATGTGTACTAAACACATCGGCAACGGAAAGCTTTAATGTGTCAATATTAATATCAGGAATGAAAGAGCGGTTGAATAATACAACGGCATCAGCACCATTAAGCTTAAGATGAGAAGCGAGAGCAACCGGACTTGTCAACTGATGAGAGAGTTTCATGATTACCGGAATCTGAATAATCTTCTTCAGATCACTGAGCACATCTACATACAACCTCTCTGTTTCACCATGCATATATTCTTTCGAGGTATTGACGATCATTATATTTACTTCAATGGCATCGGCTCCTGCTTTTTCAATTTCTTTGGCAAAATTCATCCATGAAGTTCTTGCATAACAATTTATACTGGCAATAACCGGAATAGAGACTGCGTGCTTGCAGGCCTTGATCAGCTGCAAATACTCCTCAATTTGATGATCCCGCACATACATCCGGATATAATCATAGGCCTCAGGATAATCCTGGCCAGACTTTATGTCTTTATCTGCAAGAGCCTCTATTTGCTCTTCAAACAAAGACTTAAGAACGACTGCTGCTGCACCTTCCTGTTCGAGTAGACGAACTTTATCTGCGGTATCTGTCAAACCCGAACTAGAAACGATGAATGGATTTTTCAACTTTAGTCCGGCATATTCTGTTGCCAGAGAAATAGTGTTGTTCATATCAGTACTGTTTTTGTTTTGCCTCCTTTTATACTACAAAACTATTCATTTTTTTGGGATTTGCTTTCTTTTTATACTAAAAGATTCTGCTAGAGCATTACATCGGAAAAGGTGCGGATAATTTTCTTATCTTTGGCTTTTCAAATCTTACTAGATCACAAATAGATGGAAATCAATACGGAATTAAATGCTCCAAAGAAAGATTATTGTACTCCTATGCATACCTGTGAGCACATATTAAATCAGTCAATGATACGAATGTTTGACTGCGGACGCTCCAGAAACGCACACATTGAGCGAAAGAAAAGTAAGTGCGACTATGCACTTGCTACTTCTCCCTCGGAGGCTCAAATAGCAGAAATTGAGACAAAGGTGAATGAGATTATCAGTATGCATTTACCTGTGACAATTGAATATCTTTCAAAAGAAGAGGCAAAAGGTCTGTTTAATCTTGATAAGCTACCCGATGATGCAAGTGAAACGCTAAGGATTGTAAAGATTGGCGACTATGATGCTTGTCCCTGTATTGGTCTTCATGTAGAGAATACCTCTGAAATAGGACAATTCAAGATCATTAGTTACGACTACAACGAAGGAATACTCCGGCTTCGCTTCAAACTTCAAGAGGTGTAAAGAAATACAAACAACTACAGTATAAGACACATCTGTATGGCTGCTGCTCATTAGTTATCTGCAAGAAGCGAAGCATAAAAATTAGAAAGAGGATGCCTTTTAATAGACATCCTCTTTCTAATAGTATAATGAGTAAAGTTACTGACTTGATTTGAGCAAGCCACGTATTACCGAAGAGGAAAATCCAGCAAGCTCCATCTCGTTAAGTCCGCGGATGGTGATACCACCGGGAGTTGTTACCTTATCTATTTCCTGTTCAGGATTGGTTTGGTTGGCAAGCAAGATATCCACTGCACCTTTTACGGTCTTCAGCACAATTTCCTTTGCTTGATCCGGATAGAAACCCATCTGCACTCCACCCTCGCAAGAAGCACGGATATAACGCAAAGCATAAGCAATACCACTGGAAGCCAAGGCCGTTCCGGCAGCCATCAGTTCTTCTTTAATAAGTAAGGCGGTACCCAGTTCGTTAAACATCTGAACAATTAATGCCTCTTCCTCAGCTGTTGCATTGCAAGAGGATACAAATGTCATACTACTCAGTACTTCAATAGCCGTATTTGGGATAACACGGAAGATAGTCGGAGCAGTTGTATTCACTTTGCTCTTCATAAAACCATTCAACATATCAAATGAAACTCCGGCTGCAATAGAAACCAGAATCTGTTTCTCATAATTGAAGCTATGTTTGATCTCACTCAAAACAGTCTCTACTATCCATGGTTTAACAGCAACAATAACAACATCAGCCTCTTTGATCGCCAATGAATTGCTTGTGCAAATAGTAAAACCGGGATCAAAAGCCTTCAGCTTATCCAAATTATTTTGAACAAGGTCCGATATTGTGATATCAGAAGCATTATACGTACCACCTTTTACTAGTCCACGTGCGATAGCTCCACCAATATTACCAACTCCAATAATTGTAACTTTCATCGTATTCTTCTGTTTAATTATTATTCAATACATTCTTAAAACGTGCTAGGAATATATCTGCTTCTGCTCTCGTCAAGCAAAGTGGCGGAAGCAAACGGATTACATTGGTTCCACTGACGCCTGTAAACACCTTTTCTTCAAACAAAAGCTTTTTACGAATCTCTTTGACCGGTTCTTCAAACTCCATACCAATCATCAGACCCTGACCACGAACTTCTTTTATCTGAGGCATCTTTTTCAGCTCTGATATCAGATAAGCACCGATTTTTGCCGCGTTTTGAACCAGATTTTCTTCTTTCATGACATCCAATACAGCAATAGCTGCCGCACAAGCCAGGTGATTGCCACCAAAGGTGGTGCCAAGTTGTCCATAAACAGGTGCAAACAGAGGGCTGATCAACATACCACCTGCCGGAAATCCATTAGCGATTCCTTTGGCTACTGTAATGATATCGGGGCGAATCCCGGCATACTGATGGGCAAAAAACTTTCCACTCCTGCCATAACCAGACTGGATCTCATCAAGGATGAGAATTGTACCGGTTTCTGTACATTCCTTACGTAATAGCTGCATGAAGGCAGTTGTAGGAAGTTTTATACCACCTATCCCTTGAATACCTTCAATGATTACAGCACAAACATCCCCTTTAGCCAGTTCAGCACGAACGGCCTCCGCATCATTCAACGGAAGGAAAGTAACATTTATTCCTTCATTGATAGGAGCCACAATCTTCGGATTATCTGTTACGCGAACCGCAGCTGAAGTACGTCCGTGAAAAGCTTTAGAGAAAGCGACAACCCGTTTGCGACCATTTTGAAAGGACGCCAGTTTCAAGGCATTCTCATTTGCCTCTGCTCCTGAATTGATCAGAAATAAAGCATAATCATCATAGCCGGACAAAGATCCGAGTTTATCAGCAACAGTCTGTTGCAATTCATTGATCACAGAGTTGGAATAAAAACCTAGTTCGCCAAGCTGTTTGGTAATCATCTCCACATAATGCGGATGAGAATGACCTATTGAGATAACCGCATGGCCACCATATAGATCCAGATACTCATTACCCTTATCATCCCATACGTAGCATCCTTTTCCTTTGACGATATTGATATCAAACAAAGGATATACATCAAATAGTTTCATCTTTCTTTAATTTTAAAAAGCAGAAGGTTTGAGCTTCAGCCCGGTCTTCTCATCCAATCCAAAAAGCAAATTCATGTTTTGAACAGCCTGACCCGAAGCACCCTTCAATAAGTTATCAATACAAGAGATCACCAACAATTTTTTGCCATGCTTCTCCAGATGAAGCAAGCACTTATTCGTATTGACCACCTGTTTCAAGTCAATGTTCTTTGCAATAACATGCGTAAAAGCAGCATCTGCATAAAACTCTTCATATAGTTTAGTCACATCTTCCAGTTCAAGATCACAATCCATGTATGCAGTCACGAAGATGCCTCTCGGAAAATCGCCACGCACCGGGATGAAGTTGATCGCTTGGTTAAAAGTCTTTTGCAGCTGTTTGACCGATTGATTGATCTCCAACAAATGCTGATGGTCAAAAGCTTTATAGGCAGAGACATTATTGTTTCTCCAGCTAAAGTGAGAAGTTTCCTGTGGTTTCTGTCCGGCACCTGTACTTCCTGTGATACCCTGTACATGCACTTCAGAATGTAGCAGATTATTCTTTGCCAAAGGGAGCAAAGCCAGCTGAATGCAAGTAGCAAAGCAACCGGGATTTGCAATATGACAAGCTTTCCTGATCGCCTCCTTATTCAACTCAGGCAGACCATACACAAAATCATGTTCCGGACTTTCTGCCCGGTAGTCCGTTGAAAGATCAATGATCTTCAAGGAAGCCGGCAGTTCATGTGAGTCCATAAACTTCTTTGTATCGCCATGTGCCGTACAGAAAAAGAGAACATCTATGGAATCCACCGGAAGCTGATCCGTAAATACCAGCTTCGTCTCTCCATAAAGACCTTCGTGCACCTCAGTTATCGCCTTACCGGCATTGCTGTTGCTATTGACAAATGTCACTTCAACATCCGGATGGTTGACCAACAGACGAAGTAATTCACCTGCCGTGTAACCTGCACCCCCTATAATTCCAACCTTTATCATTTATTATTCTTCTTTTGAACTGAATAGTATAGTTTCATCTGATTACCAAGGATCTTGGTAAAACCTTTTACATCATCAGCCGACCAAGCCTTCTGTTCCTCGCCATATACACCGAAATCGCTTTTCATCAAATCGAAGTCACTCTCAACTCCTACCAATGTATAGCAATAAGGACGTAGAGTAAGGATAACACGTCCGGTCACATTCTTCTGAGTGCTCTGCAAGAATACCTCCATGTCACGCATGACCGGTTCAAGATACTGTGCTTCATGCAAAAACATACCATACCATGTAGCCAGCTGTTCTTTCCAGTATTGTTGCCATTTGGTCAGCGTATGCTTCTCAAGCATCTTATGCGCATTGATTATCAATAGCGGACCAGCAGCCTCAAAGCCTACACGTCCTTTGATGCCGATAATCGTATCACCCACATGCATGTCACGACCTATTGCCCATCGGGAACCCAGCTCCTCAACGGCACGGATAGCATCCACTTTATTCTCATAAGTCACCCCATTCACAGCAGATATTTCTCCTTCCACGAAATCAATGGTAATATCCTCTTCCTGTTCTTCCGCTTCCATTTGCGATGGATACGCAATATCAGGTAATGTCTTATTACTGTGTAAAGTCTCTTTACCACCCACGCTCGTACCCCACAAGCCTTTATTGATTGAATATTCCATCTTCACAAAGTCAGCCTCATAGCCATGACTCTTCAAGTAGTTAATCTCGTACTCACGACTTAAGTTCATATCACGGGTCGGAGTCAATATCTTAATATGAGGAGCAAGCACGTCAAAGGTAAGGTCAAAACGAACCTGGTCATTCCCGGCACCGGTACTGCCATGCGCTACATAGTCCGCACCAATCTCTTTCGCATATTCTATGATTGCAATAGCCTGAAATATACGTTCAGAGCTAACAGAGATCGGGTATGTTCCGTTACGGAGCACATTGCCATAGACCATGTATTTGATACTTTTCTCATAGTACTCCTGTTCGACGTTCAGCGCCACATGCTTTACAGCACCGAGTTTGTACGCCTTTTCTTCAATTACTTTCAATTCGTCTTCATCAAAACCACCCGTATTGGCTACAGCTGTATATATTTCATACCCTTTCTCTTCAGAGAGATACTTTGCACAAAAAGAGGTGTCTAATCCACCACTGAATGCTAAAACTACTTTTTCTTTCATGATTTACTATCTTCTATATTATATTTTCTATTCCTTATTCTTACTATTCTCTTTGTCTTCTTTGATCAATTGCTCTATTCTTGGCTGCATTTCCTCATAAATCCTGGAACGAGGATCTTTCGGATCATACAACATCGCGGTACAAATACAATACTTACGATCAGTACGTCTCAGCACATCATGATTGACGCATCCTTCACATCCTTTCCAGAATGCCTCATCGTCTGTCAGGTCTGCAAAAGTAACCGGAATATATCCCAGTTCGGTGTTCAGTTTCATAACCGCACTACCCGATGTCAGACTGAATAACTTTGCATTCGGCCATCGTAAACGAGCCAACTGAAAAGCTGCATGTTTTATACGTTTTGCAATACCACGGTGACGGTATTTATCATCAACGATCAATCCGGATGTTGCCACATACTGTTTATTACCCCAGGACTCAATATACTGAAATCCCACAAAATCATCTCCACACAAGGCAATAATCGCTTTGCCTTCCTTTATCTTTTGAGCCAGATATTCATGAGTACGTTTGGCGATGCCGGTACCACGTACCGCAGCAGCTGCCTCAATGGTTTCCAAAATAATGTCGACATACTTCTCATGAGAAACATCAGCTACCATAACATCGATTTCCAATTCCTTTTCCATATACTTATTAAAAAATCTACTATTTATTATTCTTTGTATCCGTTCCCTGTTTGAATAATGAAGGTATAAAATGCGAAAGGGCTTTTATGACTTGATCGCGGGTCACCCGTTCGCGCAAAATGAGCAAAATGGTGTCATCACCTGCAATAGTACCCATTATCTCAGCCGGAGCGTTAGCATCTATATCCCCTGCAATGGCACTGGCATAACCGGGTCTCGTCTTCATCACGGCCAATTGACCTGAAAACTCAATGGATATACCTCCTTTTTGAACGGTTTCTTTCATTATGGACAATGAGTGGAGACGCTCCGACTCTTCAAATGGAAGTACATAATGATAGATTCCATCCACATCCGGTGCTTTTGAAACTTTTAGTTTCTTTAGGTCACGGGACAAAGTAGCCTGTGTGAGAATAAAGCCATCCTTACCCAAATAGCGCAGTAGTTCTTCTTGATTCTCAATAACATGAGTTTCAATTAGTTCTTTGATGGCTTCTAACCGACTTGATTTCTCTTTCATATCTTGCATAAATATACAAACTTGGTGCAAAATTAGTATTTTCATTGCATATACATGCAATCTTACGATTGTTTTATCTAAAATATCTCATAAATTAAACTCATTTCTAATCTGGCACTCTCGATTTAATGTATATTTGCAGAAACAAACTGTTCGTACTCTATTATGCGACATTTAATTATTGCAGACAATCAGGATATCTCAAAAGCAGGAATTATTTTCTTAGCCGAAAGATATAAGTTGTACGAAACTATCATTGAGGCTACTGACAAAAAAGAATTAATTCATCTGCTCGGCAAAGAAGAGCCTTCAGTCGTTATTTTAGATTATACACTCAGCGACTTCTCCAGTGCAGATGAATTACTGATTCTGGAAGAGCGCTATCCTCAGACAAGATGGATACTTTTCTCAGACTCTCTAAGTAATGACTTCTTACGACGAATCGTATTCAACAATACTTCTTTCAGTGTAGTCCAAAAAGATTGCGGGCAAGATGAGATTATTTCCGCGTTGAGATATGCTTCTCACAACGAGCGTTTTATTTGTAACCGGATAAGCAATCAATTATTAAATGCCCGCAATGAACCGGTAAAGAAACAGGAAAATCTTCTGACAAATACCGAAACAGAAATTCTGAAAGAGATTGCCAAAGGGAAAACCACGAAGGAAATTGCAGTAGAACGTAACCTGAGTTTTCATACAGTCACTTCTCATCGTAAAAACATCTTTCGCAAACTGGATGTCAACAATATCCATGAAGCAACCAAGTATGCTGTACGCGCAGGAATAGTTGATATGATGGAGTATTATATCTGATATAGGCTCAAATTGAATCAAGATAACGTTTTTTTTATTTCCTTTGTAACGTCAATCCACAATACCTAAATTTGCTCAAAAGTTACATCTTATGAAACAACTCTTCATTTGTCTGCTGACCGCCATACTCCTGTCCTCTTGCGGCAGTGTTCCAATTACTGGTCGCAAGCAGTTATTATTGGTCTCAGATGCCGAAATGCTATCACTAAGTCTGACTCAGTACCAAACGTATATGGAGTCAGCTACACCTTC
The DNA here is from genome assembly GCA_963677415.2 of Bacteroidales bacterium. Lineage (GTDB taxonomy): Bacteria > Bacteroidota > Bacteroidia > Bacteroidales > JAQUTK01 > JAQUTK01. The sequence goes on from CAXXFJ010000040.1 coordinate 50,447, forward strand.
AACAGACAAGACCAGCACGGTAATGGTGACACGGGTCGGGCAAAACATCGCCAATGCTGTTGAGAAATACCTGAAAGAGAATGGTTATGAAAGTGAGATTGCCAACTTTGCATGGTCATTTGCTTTAATAAAAGACAATACTGCCAATGCATTCTGTATGCCGGGCGGAAAGATCGTAGTCTTTGAAGGTATCTTACCTTTCACAAAAACGGAGGCCGGACTAGCCACTGTCGTTGCTCATGAGGTAGCTCATGCTGTAGCCAAACACAGCAGCGAACAGGTATCTCAACAAATGGGACTAAGTGCTGGAAGTCAGGTGGTAGGAATTGCAGCGTCCGGACAATCCGAATTAGCTCAAACAGTAATTCAAAGTATATACGGGCTTTCATCTCAGGGGTTAGTTCTTTTGCCTTATTCACGCAAGATGGAATATGAAGCCGATCACTTGGGTCTGATCTTTATGGCAATGGCAGGCTACAACCCCGAAGAGTCTATTATTTTCTGGGAAAGGATGTCATCAGGCACTTCCAGTGGATCAGACATACTGAGCACTCACCCATCAGATGAGAAAAGAATCAAGGAACTGAAAGGAAATATGTCTGAAGCTTTGAAATATTACAACGGAACAAAAGGATCTACAGCTCCTGCTTCCAGCAAAGGATTCAAGCTTGTTTATTAACCGGAAGCGCTGAGATAAACGATGGCTGAAACGCTAAAGGAGAAGACGACAACAGGAGTTATCTGGAGTTTTATTGATAAGTTCGGACAGCAGATTCTTTATCTGCTCTTTGGTGTTGTACTTGCACGGATAGTATCACCGTCAGACTACGGTCTCATAGGGGTGCTTTCTGTTTTTATTGCTATCTCAAACACTTTAATCGACAGCGGGTTCAACCGTGGGTTACTCAACAAGAAGGCTGTTTCACAAGACGATTACAACAGCGTCTTCTACTTTAACCTCATTATCAGTGTTGTCTTATACATACTATTTTATTTTTGCGCTCCCTGGATTGCGACTTATTTCCATGCGCCGGAACTTATCACCTTGTCCAGAGTCGTCTTTCTTGCCATTCCTTTCAATGCCCTTTCTTCTATCCAGAATGTCATACAGTGGAAAGCGCTCAACTTGAAAGTGCAAGCCACTTCGTCTCTGATCGCACTTATCTTCTCCTCCGTCGTGGCGGTTGTTTTGGCACTAATGGGATTTGGAGTGTGGGCATTGGTCGCACAGAGTGTCCTGCTCGCTTTCGGCAAAAGCATCGTGCTCTGGTATCTCAGCAAATGGAGACCGACTTTCACTTTTCATACGAATATCCTTGTTGAACTCTTTCCTTTTGGCAGCAAACTGCTATTTACAGGCATACTCAACGGCGTTTTTAATAATATCTATTCGATTGTCATCGGACGTCTTTTCCCCATGAAGATGGTCGGATTTTACGATCGTGCCAACCGGTATCAGGACATGAGCATCAGCACAGTCAGTAATACCTTCCGATCTGTATCCATTCCTCTCTTCTCAGAAGTGAAAGATGATCCCGAAAGACTTCACCGAGTGATAAGCAAGATTGTTAAGACAATGGCTTTCCTGATCTTTCCTTTGGTCGGATTTCTGATTACGGTTGCCAAACCCTTACTGGTGATTCTCATATCAGCCATTTGGCTGCCCTCCGTACCGTTGTTTCAAATTCTTTGTGGTGCCGGACTCATCTCTTCTTTCAACTTTATTTTCAACGAAGCAGTTGTTGCCAAGGGACGTTCAGACATCTTTATGGGATTGGAAATCGTCAAAAAAGTCATTCTGCTTCTTTTGATATATCTGATGGTAGGCTATGGAGTCAGCGGCCTGGCCTATAGTTGGCTCATCTATTCATTCATCAATCTGATCATTTCCATTATTATCTCTGGAAAGTTGATGGGCTACACAGCCTGGCACTTTATAAAAGATATATCACCATATCTCGCTATTTCTCTTGTTATTTCCTCTATTGCTTACTATATTTGTACCTGTTTCAGCAACTATTTCCTGATTCTTCTCATCAACGGAAGCATCACAGCACTTCTATATCTTGGCTCTTGCCATCTATTCAAACTCGATGTGTTGAATGAGATTCAAGAATGGATGCATACATTCAATAACAGAAATAAATAACGACAATGCACTTTCTTCAAACTCTAAAATACAAAGCAAACTGCACCATCTCCATGTTTCACGCAAAGAGGTTACAGGAGAAGACACGTAAAGAGATAATACGTTACTATACGGAGCACCACTCCTCCGATCCGGATATTATCGAAGCGGTGAGCTATTTGAAAACTCATACACTAACAGTATTACCCGGCAGCTTTACTCAAAACTATATCCCGGAAGAGATCCGGATAAATTACAACTCTGTCAACGGACTCCATTACGTATTACATGAAGGTAAAAGACTTTACTTCAAACGATCCTCTACCATAGAGCATATACGTCTTTGTTACAACGGACTGCTTGCCGAACAGGATAAACATTCTCCACATTGCTATTTAGGTAAAGACTTTTCAGTCGCTGAAGACGATGTACTGCTGGATGTGGGATGTGCCGAAGCCATCTTATCGCTTTCAAACGTAGAAAAAGCAAAGAAAGTCTGCTTATTTGAGACCGACAAGGAATGGATTGAGGCTTTAGAAGCCACTTTCACACCCTGGAAAGAGAAGGTAATCATTGTTCAGAAGTATGTGTCTGATACTAACGATGCTCAGAATATCACACTGGATCATTTTCTGGAATCAAATAATATCACGCCAGACTTTATAAAGATTGATGTAGAGGGAGCAGAACAACTTGTATTGGACGGAATGAAAAAATCAATACAAAAGAAACCATTAAAGATCGCGCTTTGCACCTATCACCGTGCCGATGATCATGCCCTGTTTACACGTGTACTACATGAAAAGGGATTTACCACGCAGCCCTCGGAAGGAGTGATGATCTTTGTTAATGACCTCGTCCATATTGCTCCGCCTTATTTTCGGAAAGGAGTACTGCGGGCAACCAAGTCTGCCAACGCATGATCACGCTGATTCCAGCCGGCGGTTTAGCCAACCGGATGAAAGCCATTGACTCTGCCATCCTATTGGCGCGTCATCTGTCTACAAAACTCAGCATCATCTGGTTTCGTGATAATGGCTTGAACTGCCGTTTTGACCAATTATTTGAATCGTTGGAAATACCCGGAGTCGAACTCATCGAAGCCTCAACTGCCGATCTACTCTTGAATGACCGTCCCCGCAAAAAGAATCTATGGATCCCTCGTCTCTTCCAGAAATTTGCTTTTGACGCCTGTATCTATCTGGATGAAGCCACACGCTTATATCGCGAAAACTTTGACTTCAAGCTGTGGGCTACAAATAAGAATGTATATCTTGCCAGCTGCATCTACTTCTATCCCGATGAAGGAAAAAGATTTCAACCTTTTCGCCCTATAAAGTCGTTAACCCTCCAGATAGAAGAAGGAAGTAAGAGATTTGGTCCCGATACCGTTGGCATACATATCCGCCGTACAGACAATTTCATCTCCATTCAAGAAAGCCCCATCGAACTCTTCATTGCAGAGATGAGAGCAGCAATAGTAACTAATGTTCGCGCAAACTTCTACCTGGCATCCGACTCTATCGAAGATAAAGAGCGTCTGAAAGAACTGTTTGGACAACGGATCATCACGTCGGATCAGGCAGCAGATAGAAACAGCATCGAAGGGATGCAAAACGCATTGGTAGAACTATGGCTTCTCTCGAAAACAAATAGAATTATCGGTTCGGCACAAAGTTCTTTCTCAGAAACCGCAGCAGAGATAAGCGGCATTGAATGTCGCATTCTCCGCAAATAGCAGCTAAATAATAAAAAAGATACTCTTTCATTTTGAAGAACAGAAAAATGTAGTACCTTTGCCACCGCAAAAGCCCAGATGGCGGAATCGGTAGACGCGCTGGTCTCAAACACCAGTGGATTCACTTCCATGCCGGTTCGATCCCGGCTCTGGGTACGTAAAAGAAAGCTAAATGACTATTTTTAGTCATTTAGCTTTCTTCATTTAAGAAGATTGCTCGAATCATTCTAAAACTATTTTCGTTCTTTCCTTAAAAAGATACCATTTCCTTTTGCCGGAGTTTAAATTCAACGTATTTTTGAGAACAATAATCAGTAAGATAGCTTGCAGTGGAAAAAGATATTTGGCAAGAGATAGACGAACTGTATCAGGAGTTTCAGAAACTCGGTATCAGTCAGTCGGTGGACTATGAAAAGTACTACCTCTATTCTCTTATTACTCATTCCACAGCTATCGAAGGTTCTACACTTACCGAAATGGAGACGCAACTTCTTTTTGACGAAGGCGTAACCGCTAAAGGAAAGCCATTGGCATATCATCTGATGAACGAAGATTTAAAGAAAGCGTACGACATTGCTCAAGAAGAAGCACTGCACAACACTGCTATTACTCCAGCTTTCATGCAAAATTTAAACGCTACACTGATGCGGACAACAGGAAGTCTGCATAGTACAATGGGAGGTTCTTTTGATTCTTCTAAAGGTGAGTATCGTTTATGTGGTGTTACTGCCGGGGTAGGTGGTCATTCTTATATGAGCTATTTGAAAGTCCCGGCTAAGGTAGAAGCGTTTTGCGCCATCTTGCAGGAAAAGCAAAAGCTAGTGCGAACACGTCGCGAACAATACGAGTTAAGTTTCAATGCCCATCTCAATTTAGTGACGATTCATCCGTGGGTGGACGGCAACGGTAGAACGGCTCGCATACTGATGAATTACATTCAATTCTGCTACAATCTTTTTCCCTCAAAAATATTTAAAGAAGATAGAGGCGATTATATTCTTGCTTTGCAGCAGTCGCAAAGTGATGAAACGAATCAGCCTTCTTTAGATTTTATGGCAATGCAGCTAAGAAAATCCCTTTTGGGAGAAATTAATACATATAAGGCTTCTCGTAATAAGGGAGTTAGTTTTATGTTTTGATTTAGTTGCTCTTGTCTCATCAGGGATATACTCATAAAATTCTTTGGTACTCGTGGCCAGACCTGATTTTAACCCTTTCTGTTGTGTATATACAAAATTATAATGAGAGAATGAAAGTCATTAGTATGTTGAAGAGCATAGGTATAAAATTGGATGTTGATTCATATTTCAAGATTGGTAATAAATTAGTTAATGCTGAATTTGATTATTATCAACTCAAAAACACAATATTCAACTTTGAATACCAAGGAAAAACAGTATTGCATTTTACGAATATCGAATCAGCTCGTTTGATACTAGAAAAGAATTATCTACGGGGTTCAAACTTTAATATGTTCAAAGACAAATCTGAGCTTAATGGATACAGAAGAAAACCCAACTTTGATAATGATTTGGAAAATACTAAAGCAAGAACTTTTGTTGTTTCTTTTACTGAAAAGATAGAAGACGATTCTGCATTATCAGAAAATTATGAATATCATTGGCATAATTATGGAAATAGACATAAAGGTGTTGCTCTTGAGTTTGAATTCTCAAATACAATGTTGCCTTATGGGTTTTACCCGTTACGAATAAATTATCTTGGTAAGGATAATCCAATTTTGAAGCAAATCCTCTATAAATCTAATATAAGTGATGTAGAGAAGATTTTTTTACTACCAATCTTCGCAAGTATTAAAAAACAGTCATTTAAGAAAGAAGCTGAGGTGAGATTAATGTATAGGATATCAAATCCGGAGATTGAATTTCTTACCAATTTGCCACCTTCAGATGTTTTCTTTTCCTTTGATAAGAACAATACATTAATGTTAGAGCTCAGGGTACCCTTTTCAACTCCGAATAGTATGGGAAATAATTTGTTGATCTTGAAGAAAGTATATCTTGGGAAATCATTTATCAATTCAGAGGATAATGTATCTTCCCATGTATCAATGGAATATTTAAAAATCAAATGTAGGGAAAAGGAGATTGAACTGATCTACTAGTAGGTTCATGCTATCTTATTTGGTTCAACTACAAAACAAGAGTTTTTTTTATTTCTCAACATCAATTGCTTGGAAATAACGACCATTTCTATCCACTTTTTTGTGTTTTCAACCATGTTATTAAGTCACGGCTAACTCTTTCGATATGTATTTCCCCGTGCTTTAAAAACTTTCGCAGATGTATGCATCCCCAATCTTCTCCGGCATTAGTAATAACATTATTACTAATAAAGTTATTACAATAGATAATCCGGAGCATACCCACCCAAAAAATCCGGAACGAATAGTGCCATAATCCAGAAGAAAACGGGCTATATTCAGTGCCATTCCGGCAGATATCCACCCAAAAACGGATAAAAAAGAGTTTTTTTAAACGAGACAAACGATTCTTTGAACCGGATTCCGGAGCATTCCCACCCAGTCGATACGAAGTGGGTAAAGAAGCGAAAGATTCCGGAGCATATCCACCCATTTTGGGGAGTATAAGTCATTGAAGATTAGTTTGTTTTGTTTTCGAGAAGCAGCTTGTGAAAAAGAATTCACATTCCGGAGCATATCCACCCACTCATTTATAGAAAATGCTTATATTCTATGTACGAATCATCAATACATAGAATACTATTATGGCAGGAAAAATAATACGAATGAGTAAAATAAAACAAGTATTGCAATTGCATAAGGAGGGTGTCTCCAATCGGAGGATAGCCCAATCGTTGGATCTTTATAAAGGGACAGTCAACGAGTATCTGCGTAAAGTAAAAGAGAACGGATTTGATATTGATACGCTCTTGAAGTTGGAAGATCCTGTTCTTGAGAAGAAGTTCTCGGCAGGTAATCCGGCTTATACGGAAGATCGTTTTCTGGTTTTTAAGGAGAAGCTTTCTTATTTTGAGCAGGAGCTCCGGCGTCCTCACGTAACAAAGCAGACCCTGTGGGAGGAATACAAAAAGGAGCATCCCGATGGCTACGGCTACTCCCAGTTCTGTTATCATCTTTCCCAGGTGAGCGTGGCGCGACATCCTTCTGCTATACTGGAACATGCTCCCGGCAGAGAGCTGTATGTGGATTTCTCGGGGGATACGATGTCTTATGTGGACAGAGAAACCGGAGAAGTGGTAAAAGTTCAGATTTTTATAGCATGCCTTCCTTACTCGGATTACACCTTTGTAATGGCGGTCCGTTCCCAATCCACGGAAGAGTTTCTGTATGGCTTGTCTTGTGCGTTACGCTGTTTTGGAGGAAGTCCCAAGATATTGGTTCCCGACAACCTGAAAGCGGCAGTTATAAAAACAGACAAATATGAGCCGGAACTGAATCGGGTCATGGAAGATTTTGGCAATCATTACGGGTTTGTGGTTCTTCCGGCAAGACCTTATTCCCCCAAAGACAAGGCTGCCGTAGAAAACCATGTAAAGATCATTTACACCCGGGTTTACGCCAAACTCCGTAATGAAACATTCTTTTCCATGGATGAACTCAATAAAGCGATCGCGGAGAAAGTCAAAGAGCACAATCAAACCCGCATGCAGCAAAAACCTTATTCACGGGAAGAAAAGTTTCTGGCCGAAGAACGCTCCATGTTGACGGCATTACCTTGCGATGACTTTGATCTGAAGTATTATGCCTTACTGAAGGTGGCACAGAACAATTGTATCTTTCTGGGCAGGGATAAGCATTATTACTCTGTCCCTTACAGTTATATCGGCAGAAAGGTCTCGGTCGTGTACACAAGAAGCATTGTCAGAATCTATTGTGACGGAGACTGTATCGCAACTCATCTTCGCACGGCCGGTTACGGTTATACCACACAGAAAGAGCATTTGTGTTCTACCCACCGGCATTATCTGGAGCGGAGTCCTGAGTATTATATCCGGCAGGCGCAAAAACGTTCGGAAAACTTAGCAGGGTTAATCATCCGGAACTTTGAGAAGGAAGAAGTACCTGAGCGCATCTACAGACGTTGTGACGGGCTCTTATCCCTACAGAGGAAAACCAATCCCGTTGTTTTTGAAAAGGCTTGCCGCTATGCCCTTGATTGTGATTTGCTCTCCTGCAAGTCATTGCAGAAAATCATAGAAAACAAGGCCTATGAATTTATAGAAAGCACAAAAGAGACAATGAAAGAGGAAGAAAAACGTCTCCCGCATAAAAATATCAGGGGGAAAGAGTATTATATGAATCAAATTAAAACAGAATCAGAATGGAACAAATCAAATCAGAATTGATGCAATTAAAGCTTTCAGGCATGGTCAGTTGCCTGAAAACGTGGGAAGAAACCAGAAAAGTACATGAACTATCCTTTATGGATGGGCTCAAACTTTTAGTGCAAGCGGAGAAAGATCAGAGGGACTCGAACCGGTATGAGCGTCTGTTAAAGAATGCCTCGTTCCGCTATCAGGCATCGGTTGAAGAGTTAAACTTTGAAGCCAGCCGCGGCGTCGAACAATCCAGAATTTTATCATTATCCACAGGAAGCTATATCCGAAACGGGGAATCGGTGCTGATTACAGGTGCAGCCGGATGCGGAAAAAGCTTCCTGGCATCGGCTTTAGGTACTCAAGCATGCAGGAAAGGCTTTACGGTGTCCTATTACAACATGCAGAAGTTATTGCTCCGACTGAAAATTGCCAGAGTGGAAGGATCAATCATACGGTTCTTTGACAAAGTAGCCAAGACCGACTTGCTAATCCTCGATGACTTCGGACTATCCACCATGGAGAAACAACAGCAACTTGACTTTATGGAGATAATAGAAGACAGGCATGCCAGAAAAGCAACTATAATTGCCAGTCAACTACCAGTGGCTATGTGGTTTGATATATTTACCGATGAAACATTGGCCGATTCTATCATTGATAGAATTGTATATACATCGCATAGATTTGAATTAAAAGGAGAGAGTTTAAGAAAAAAACGGTAATTTTGTCATTATAAAAGAGCAGAGTGAGTGGGTGGTTATCACCGGAATCACTGGGTGGCTATCACCGGAATATCTATTACAACACTAGTGTCCACTAAAACGGCTTATTATTAGTCGTATCTAACAGATTGACTGAAATTTATATTGGAATTCCCTGCGTGACGATTTCAATTGATTTAAAGTCGTTTCTCGTTAAATTACTATTTGTAATCACTTGATATTCAGACCTCAATTAATATTCAACAATAAACAAAATTATTTTAGTGGACACTTGTGTTATTACAAGGTAAATCAAGTTCCGAAAGACCTCAATCAAACTGTTATTTCCGGTTCATTTGTTTGTCGGTTTATTCTTTCGGAGAGGGAGGCTTTGCTCCTCTGTTGTTTTTTCGAATTTCGATTTTAAGATCAGTAAAAAAGTACTATTTATCTACACCCCTCCACCCCGGAGCTGCCTTCCAGTATCCTGTATGACATGTCAGTTTCCTTATTTTGCATTTTCTCGTCCTAATTTGCATACAGTTTTATTTGCTCAAAGACCCTTTTTGCTCCTATTTGTATACATTGTTAACTCTGCAATGCTCTTTAATGAATCGGATTCAGAGATATGAGACCCATTTATTCTTCAATTTACATATCCTCTAGTGAAAGCCCTTTGAGTTCGACTGTGTACTTAGGATATTTTGCAACAATATCTTTGGCTTTATTTTCCAATTCGCCCAAGCTGATACGGCGAGGATTGCGCTTTACTTCACAAAACACGAAGCGTTTTTCCATATCATTTACAGCTACTATATCAATTTCGTTCTCGCCCTTGGAATTCCAGTAGCCTTGAATGTCAGAGTATTCTTTTGACTCAATCATCTTTGCACGAAAGTATTTTTCCAGAATGATTCCACTATATGTTTCGTAATCCCGTTCTACGATATCACGCACATAGTCGAGGTTGCCAATTTCTACTGCGCTTCGGTATTTATATATGAATCGAAACCAAAAGTTTAAAAAGCAATCTTCAATCTTGTATTTGTTAGAACGACTACCTTCTTTAGCACCGAAAGGACGGTTGCGTTTGATTATATTGTATTCTTTCTCCAATCTGTCAAGATAGCCACCAACATCCATATTTAGAATACTCTCTATCTGACCCCTATCTGTCTTGGAGGAAGCAATTAACGAGAGTATAGAAAAATAATTACCGTAATCCTTCCCAAACTCATCAATCAATACGTCGCGACCTTCATCCAGAAAGAACGATCCTTCTGTGAATAAAGCATCGAAAATGGTTTTCTTGGTAAATGCTTTCTTATTAACTAATTGCTCAATATACTTAGCAACCCCTCCTGTGATCATATAGAAAGCTAATAAATCCTCGTTCGTATAAGTAGGGTGATAGTCAGATACTATCTCTTTTATTGTATGTATGTCAAAAGGTTTGATAATCATGCGAGCTGTGGCTCTGCCAAAAAGAGGTTCTTTGGAGTTCTCGAAAATGCGTTTCATCATAGAATAAATTGAACCACAAAGTACGAGATTGATTTTACTGTTGTCTTTCGTAGAGTCCCAACTGTTTTGCATGTCGCTGAAAACAGAGGGGTTGACAGTGCGAAATTCCTGAAATTCATCAATAACCAAAGTGAAATTTATCCGTTGCGATAGTTGCATAATTGCCCTGAACAATTCAGAAAAACTAGAATAACTGCCAATAGGAATCCCTAATTTCTCATTGATCTCTCGGGAAAATTCATCGCATAATAATATCTCATTCTTTTTTGCTACAAAGAAATACAGAAAAGGAATGGAATTAAACGCTTTCTTAAGCAATGTAGTTTTGCCAACGCGTCTGCGTCCAACCATCATTGTCATTTGAGCAGTTTCTGCAGAAGCCTGTTCTATGCTTTGTAAAGCTGCAATTTCAGAAGTTCTATCGTAAAATTTCATTGTTTTGCATGTTTGAATTATCGTACTGGTAATTACCGTAATCCTCATTACGTTAGCGCAAATATATGAATTAATCCTGACTGATCGCAATAGTTTCATTTTTTTCTTAGTTTCTCGCCTATCTCTCTATAGCGAGCGAAGGCTTTGCCTCCTCTGTTGTTTTTTCGAATTTCGAATTTAAGTTCAGTAAAAAAGTACTATTTATCTACACCAGCTACACCGAAGGATGCCTTTCAGCATACTGTGTGGCATGTCAGTACGTCAAAAAAAACATTGCTATTCGTTATTTGCATACAGCTTTATTTGCTCAAAGGCCCTTTTGTATACATTTCTTATTGCTGAGCAGCTAATAATGGTGTAATCGGTATCCTTCCGTTTCTATGCAAGAATGGTTCAAAAAGGCTACCTCTTCGTCATTGCGGGCTTGACCAGGGAGATTGCGGGTCGGTGCCCGCAATGACAGCCGCCTCTAACACCTAATCATTTGGAATCTGTGAATCAACCGGAGAGAAAAGTCTTTGTAATAGGGCACATTAATAGCCCGAACCTGAAGATAAAAGTCAGCATGTCTTATACTGATATAGGTAGACACATTATAAACAAATAAATAATGTGATCTATGAAGCGAAAAACAAGAACAATTAAATTTACAGAATCGGATAAGCTATCGATTCTTCGTGAGTATTATTCGAGCGGCGCCTCGAAAAGTGAAATTTCAAAGAAGCATGAGCTTAGCAGAAATCAAATTGATTATTGGATAAAAATTTATTCAATAGAGTCAGAAGCTCTATCTTTATCTCCTGAAACAATAGAAGATGTTATGGCACGGAAGAAATTAAATGAACCGGATGAGATTGCAAGATTGCAAGCTCGTATTAAGGATTTGGAGAAAGCTCTGGCCTTCTCCGAGTTAGGAATTAAGGCTCGCGATATCATGATTGACTTAGCCGAGAAGCAGGAAAACATCCAAATAAGAAAAAAAGCTGGGGCCAGGTAGTCACGATACTGGTTGAGCAGCATGATACAAACGTAAAGGCTGCTTGCAGACTATTTGGCCATTGCCGTCAGGCTTACTACCAGTTGAAAACTGACTATGAGCAGGAAAGCAAACATAACAGGGAGCTTTTGGATGCGGTAAAAGAAATCCGCGAGGAAGATCCGGGCATCGGTTGCTTCAAACTCTTCATCATGATCTGCTGCGTCTTCGGGCAGGATCGTGTTCCCGGTCGCGACAATTTCTTCAAGTTGTTGCGACGCAACAAGCTGATGCTTAATCGTCCCAAGCCACGACATACGACAAATTCCAATCATCGGTATCACAAATACAAGAACCGGATAAAGGATTTTGTACCTACCGGGCCCAATCAATTGTGGGTGAGTGATATCACATATATAAGCATGGATGTTGGCTGTTGCTATTTGCACTTGATTACCGATGCGTACTCACATAAGATTATAGGATGGAAGCTGGCTGACACATTGAAGGCTGCCATCACACTGGATGCCTTGAGTGATGCTATCAGCCAGACAGACCGGAATGACCTTACAGGTTTGATTCATCATTCTGACCGGGGAGTACAATACTGTTGTGATATTTATATTAAAAAACTTAACGAGTATAACATCACGATCAGTATGACTGAGGAGTACAAGCCCACTGACAATGCAATTGCAGAACGGGTAAATGGTATCATAAAACAGGAACGCATCTATTGTGACAGGCATTTTAAGAATATAGATCAGGCCCGGTCTGTTATTGGCCGGTATATTTCTTTTTACAATACCAGGAGGCCCCATATGAGCATAGGGATGCTTACCCCGGAAGCTGCTCACCAACAGACTGGAGAACAAAAAAGAATGTGGAAAACAAAAGTTTATGCATCACGTAAGACTAACATGCAAAATAATGATGTACTTTTGTCTACCCAGCAGCAAATCCAGGTGACGGTTTAAGGCATCAGACTGGTTAAAGAATGAATGGTGCATCGAGCACCATCCATTCTTACCCAACAGCAAGTCTGGTTCTGGCATATCCATCTGGTGTAAACGATTCTAGTATGGAAGTAGTGAAGGTGTCTAGACTTTCAGTATAAACTTTCTGATATGTCTAGTTTCTCCGTTTAAAGGGAAAAAAAGTGTCTACCCAAATCAGTAAAAGTCAGCAGTAAAGATGTATTTCTTATCCTGTGCCACGAAATAGTTATATTGCGGCACAGGACAGCTATATTGTGGCACGGGATAGCTGTCTCGTGCTTCAATACGAACAATGTGTAGGGAAGCGATGACTTTTACAGGGTCTGTTCAATAAACTGTGTCAGTAAGTATGATTAATTGATATCCCATCTCTGTTCAAATATAATAATAAATTGTGCCATAATTTGCTTCCACCCTAAAATTGGTCTTAAGTTCTCAAATAATTTCATTTGCACCAAATAAAGTAACTTGATAAGTGCCTGATCATTCGTAAAAACACGTTTCGACTTAGTAACTTTACGAAGCTGACTGTTGAAACTTTCAATGATATTGGTTGTGTAAACCAGCTTTCTTATCATATCAGGGAATTCAAACATTTGAGACAACCTGTCCCAGTTTTCAAGCCATGATTTAATTATGTATGGATATTTCTTTGACCATTTTTCATCAAATCTGGCTAAAGCCTTTTCTGCCTGTTCTTTATCGTTTGCCTGATAAATTTCTCTTAAGGAATCAACAACTGCTTTGCGGTCTTTACTGGCAACATATTTTAGTGAATTTCTTATTTGGTGAACAATGCACAACTGAACCTTAGTTTGTGGGAAGACAGCCTCGATAGCCTGAGCAAATCCTTTGAGATTATCAATACTGGCTAGCAATATATCCTGAACACCACGACGCTGGATATCATTAAGAACAGATAACCAAAAACGGGCACTCTCAGCCTGGCCAATATACATGCCCAATAAATCTTTAATCCCGTCACGATTTAGACCTATCAAACAATATACTGCTTTGCTTTTTATGGCATTATCTTCCCGGACTTTATAGTGAATAGCATCCATCCAGACAATGGGGTATACACTTTCTAAGGAACGGGTTTGCCACTGTTCTACCTCAGGAACAATTTTGTCTGTTATAGCTGTGATTGTAGCTGGAGACATGTTTAATTGATACATCTCGCTCAAATGATCACAAATGTCTGTATAGCTCATTCCTAAGGCATACAAATTAATAATTTTACGATCCAGTCCTTCGCCAAGAGTTGTTTGCCGTTTAGGGAGCAGTTCCGGTTCAAAACTTCCATTCCTGTCTCTGGGAGTGGACACCTCTATGCTTCCATAATGAGTCTTTACTCTCTTTGAACTTAATCCGTTACGACGGTTGTTGGCTTGATGTGGTTCTGACAAATGACCGGCTAGCTCTCCTTGCAAACCCGCTTCCAGTAAACGTTTTAGAAGAGGGGCTAATATACCGTTCTCTCCTTCAAGGTTAACGCCTTGCTTCAATTTTAATAATGCTTCTTTCTCAAATTCTTTGTAATCAAATTCTTCTGTATTGCTCATAATAATGCTCTTTATGCGGTAAATATAATGATTTTTATACTTACTGACACAGTTTATTGAACAGACCTCTATCAGAGGGCAAAATATATCAAGCAAGAAATGGAATGCCAAATTGTTTAAAACAAATGCCTATCTTTGCAGCTCATTAAAAATAGAGAGTCATAAATTATTAAGTATTTATTGTCATGAGCCACTCCGTAAAGAACTGGGTATTACTTACCAGACCATGGTCGTTTCCTGCTTCAGCAATGCCTGCTGTCGTTGCCATCTCCTATCTGTTTTTCAAACAATCTGAGTTTATTAATATCAATTGGTACTATGGTTTGTTGGCAGTATTGGGAGCTGTTATTTTTCAGGCCAGCGGCAATTCAACCAGTGATTATTTCGACTTTAAATATAATGTAGATACCAAAGAATCGTTGGGCACAAACCGCTTGTTGGTTGATGGGATATTCCCTGCTGTTTATGCTTTACGGCTTGGACTTATTCTACTGATGATAGGTTCACTCCTTGGTGTGTTCCTTATGCTTCATTCCGGTTGGAATTTAGCTTGGATCGGGGCCATAGGAGTATTGGGGGCATTTTTTTACTGTAAGCTGAAGTATATCGCTTTAGGCGATTTGCTTATTTTTATCATTTATGGTCCGCTCATCGGATTGGGAACTGCGTTTGTAATGACCGGTGAACTTATCTGGACTGTCGTGCTTATTACAATTCCAGTGGCTTTTTTGGTGGTAAACATATTACATGCCAATAATACCCGTGATATCCGTGATGATAGAAAAGCGAATATCAAGACTCAGGCCATTCTACTTGGAGAGAAAGGTTCCATAATACAGTATATTGTATTGGCGATAGGCGCTTATATTGGTGTCGCTTTTCTGGTTGCTTTCGGTTTGTTTCACCCTTTGACTTTGTCTGTTTGTATTACAATGCCTATCACTCTGAAAAATATCAAACAGATGCGAACAGCCAAAATTGATAAGCCCGAACTGATAAATAACCTTGATGAGAATTCGGCTAAACTGGTAATGGCATTCAGTATGATACTTTCTTTGTCAAACTTCGCAGCAGTATGGCTATGAAAAAAATAATTATCCCTTTCATTGTAGCAGCCGTACTTTGGTTCGTGATGTTTTCACCATGGACAAAGGAACACGTGAACTTTTGGGTGACCATGGGATTTGCCGCAGCTACACTTACAGCGATGAGTGCATTTATGGGTGATAACTTCAAAAAGCAGTTCTCACTATCTGCAAAAGATATCTTGATCGGGATTGTTTCAGCTGCCGTACTTTATATCATTTTCTTCCTGGGTAACTTCTTTTCCTCTCTTATCTTTGACTTTGCCAAAGACCAGATAGGGAATATCTACCAAATGAAAGAGGGTGAAAATCCGTTGTATCTGAGTTTGCTGCTTGTACTGTTGGTCGGTCCGGCAGAAGAAATCTTCTGGCGAGGATACATTCAACGTACTTTAATCGGCAAATATGGTGAATGGACAGCTTTGGTTGCAACGACTCTTATTTATTCGTTGGTACATGTGTGGTCGTTCAACTTTATGCTGATTATGGCCGCCATGGTTTGCGGAGCATTCTGGGGCTTACTTTATAAATACAATAAGAACTTAGTCACAATTATCGTGTCGCATGCAGTGTGGGATGTATGCGTGTTCATTCTATTTCCGATTGCATAATTACTTTTTCCAGATATACCTGTAATTAAATCTTCTGTTGGGGGCCGTGTCGCCATTGGTACATAGCGAAATAGGATCTACCAGATCAGAAGCATTGTCGCTCCACTTAAAGTCAAAGGTACATGCATCTTTTGTCAAAGCCAATAGGTTGCGGGCAACTGCCAGCTCTATCCTGTTGCCAGAATATCTGTAATTCAGGGTAGCTACTTCAACCCAAGGATGGTCTGTATTTACTGCATCATAGCGCATCAAGGTGGTGCTTACTTGACTCTTCACGCTCTTATTGATCACATAGTCATATCCAAACCAGCCGGTTTGCGGATTATTATCTGCATCAATCAGCAGCAGCATCCAATTAGCGTCCGAATAGGAAGTGAGTGCTTCTGCAGTCTCCGCAAAAAAGTAAAGATTCTTTTTATCAACTGCAACTTTACAGGTTACAATGTCATTCCTGCCGGAAGTGTTCGTATAATGCAGACCGCCATAGCCATTGTGGTCACGGTGAATGACATCTCCCCTGGTATCACGGTACTCAGTGGGCACCTTGTCCCACTCTTCAAACGAACCATCAAGTTTGATTTTTGTATACCCTTTTTGTTCGGCAATCGGACGAATACCTTTGTAACGGCGGATGTTTTGTGCCATCTGCATATAATAGTTATCGGTATAGCCACCTTTCATCGGATGAATACCCCGATTGAACTCAGAATTATATTGGTCTACAAAGAAAAACGAATTGTCACGTCCGAGCCAGGGAGTCGTTTTACCACCATCGGGCTGATATTTGCCGGCTGTCCACTCATTCCAGTCGTTGATGTACAAAAACTCAGGATTGGCTTCAAGTGCTTCGTTCCATCGTTCCTGAAAATAGATGCCATACCCTTCCGGATGTTCCACAGTCTTGCCCAACCAGGGCACGTAGGCTGGTTCAGGCAAATCGTATTCATTCAGTTTCGGCTCTCCATCCTTTCTTGACCAGGATTTGCCAACACCCATATTTTCAGAAGTCATCGTAACAGGATGTTGCGCTGTTGTAACAGCTGCTTCCTCGCGCTTCCCTTTGTGTGTAGAAAGCAGCTCTTCCGGTTTCATTGATTTTACTTTCTGATCGGCCATGCTGTAGCCAAAACTCCAGTTATCTTCTGTGCCTACATAGCGTTTGCCTGCCCACTCGTAATATCCCCACCACATGGTGCGAAGGGTGAAAAAGGTTTTCACCTCACGGGTATAGTCTTTATAGTTTTCTTCTGTATAATCGGGATCACCGTAGTGTGGATGATTTGGATCCGTTTTAGCCAATGGGGCATAATGCGGATTCGGGTTTGTTACTCCTCCACCATTTGCATCCACAGAAGGATTGCCATTGTAAAGCAATAGCGGCTTTCCATCCCAGTAAAACCATAGGTCTTTGTATTTCTCTTCTTTAAATATCCGGTCATACAGATCCTGAACCACGGTAATGACAGGACCATTGAATGCCCAGAAACAGAATTGAGGCACTTTGTTGCCTTCGGCTTTCATCTTTTGCATGGTACTAAAAAGAACTTCCCATTCATCCCAATACCTTACTGCATTGGTCACATCCATCACCAGTACATCGACATCGGCATCGGCTAGCATGGACATATCCTTACGAATCACGTATTCGTCCTGACTGAGAAAATAGCCCATCTCAGGCTCTCCCCAATGATAGGAACTTTCGGTCCAAAGTGGATTTTTGGCATCCATTCGTGCTTTGGGATCCTTTTGCAGAACTTTTGTCACATCTGCTGCATACGGACTTTTGAAATTTGAATAATGGTCTTGTGTATGCCAGGTGATGTAAAAGATCCCAACAATGCGTCGTTGATCCTGTTTCACTGCTCCAACCTCTGAGAAGCCGGGCATAGAACGGCCAAGTGCATCATTGGCAACCCAGGTATCCGGAAAGATATCCCTGAATTCTTTTGCCGAAGAAAGAGAATCTTGCTTTGTACGTACCGATGATTCTGTTTGCGTCAAGTGATTCTGAAGTTCTTTGGAGTAGCACGTGGCAGTATTAAATCCAATCACTACGGCTATAGCGGCTGCCAAACTGAACAAAGTTGCTGTTTTCATTGTTTAGATCTTTTTAATTCAATATTAATACTTATCCAGCTGCGTCTTAAGATATCCTTTCTCTTTCCATATCTCTTCTATCTTTTTGAATCTCTCTCTGAAATCAGCATAGTTCTTCGTTTCGTATGGTGTCCATCCACACTCAGCAAGAGCAGCTATTCGAGGAAAAGTCTGATAATAGAGTCTGTCTGTATTAGGAGTTGATTCACCCCACATCTGACACCCAAAGCCATAAATTTTAGCTTGATCTTTTGAGGAGACTCCTTCGGGAATAGGATTAAACGAATATGCTTTCTCGAAAGAGATCCCATCATACGGATAATCCAGATACGTGAACAAACGATTGGAATTGACAACATCATAGCCTTTTGCAATAGCTTTATTCACCAGACTAATCTCCCCATCCCAAAACTGAACAATGGTGCCTGGTGCCAGCTTCTCTGACTGACTTGCTTGCATATTTGCTTCTCCCCGGATATTATCGCCGGTAATCTCATTCCAACCAATCATCCGGCAGCCCTTGGATGCCAGATATCCAGACAACCGGTTATTGGCATAAAGTTGCAAATCCGAATAGGTCGGGATCTTGTTTTGTTTCATGAAACTCGTAACCTCCTCTGAATTTTGCCAATGTGAGTAATTAGCCTCATCTCCACCAATATGAATAATCTTTGAAGGGAACAATTGAATGACTTCATTAAGCACATTATGAATGAAAGCTTCCACTTTCGGATCTGTCACATTGTAAAGATCTCCCCATACGGCCTTATTCTCTTTACGGCTTGAGGAACCCAACCACGGATAGGCAGCGATGGAAGCCGAAGCATGACCGGGAACTTCAATCTCCGGGATTATTTTTATGCCACGGTCATCGGCATATTTTACGACCTCACGGATTTCATCCTGTGTGTAATACATCTTACGATTGGGATAGGTACTGTCCCATTGTTGCGGAGTGAGATTGGGTGTTGTATAATCCCGTTTCGACCCCACAGATGTCAGTTCGGGATACTTCTTTATCTCGATTCTCCATCCCGGATCATCTACCAAATGCCAGTGGAATGTGTTCATCTTCAAACGTGCCATCTCATCCAACAAGCCTTTCACAACCTGCATTCCTTGAAAATGACGACTTTCATCCAGCATGAAAGCACGCCAGGGAAAACAGGGGGAATCTTCAATGAGACATTCAGGAAAGAAAGTTTTATCTCCAGACATTTGAGGTAGCTGGCGGAAAGATTGTAAACCATACAGTAGCCCATCTTTTGAGCTAGCTGTAATAATCACTTTAATATTGCTACCGGAAGGCATTGAATTAAGCTGGTATGATTCACTGCTTCCCGGATAATTTTTGTTCAATTTTACAACGAGAAGAGCTTTCTTTTCATTTCCTTCAAAACGTGAATGAATACCCGATTCTTCCAGAATAGATGAGACATAATCGCGATTCAGTTTTGCCTTTTTATCAAGATATACTGAGATGGTTCGGTTATCTAATGAGAAGCTTGAATGTGTAGTTTGAATATTCTTTGGAAGAGGGATAATGGAAAGTCCATTGTTTTGCGCACTCAACGTCATGGACATACATAAAGTAATACATAAAGCGATAGTAATGTACTTTATAACAGATACTTTTGTTTTCATGAAATAATATCTTATTGGTTATGGCACAAAGATATACTTCTGTTTTTTGGAAACAAGTATAAATATTGATCGTAATTGTTTCAGTTTTGATAATTGGCACAAACACGAGTCTCAAAAGAGAGAATCCTTTATTACTCTGAAAAGTACTGCTTCAAAAGATCTTCAAAGTTATACATCCCTACTGGTTTGTTAACCAGATTATTAGCTACGAAGATTACTCCATTTCCAAAAGCTTCTCTTGAAATAGACTCATGAATAAGTCTGACAGTCTGATAGGGAAAACCAAACACTATTTCGTGCTTCCCAACAATACCACCTACCCGAACCGAGTTTATTTCTGTTGTTTCGAGATCTAGCGCCTCAGCAATCTTAACTGCTGTTCCGGAGATGCCGTCTTTCCCTTTATAATGTTCTTCAATAATCTCAATATCCGCCCATGGAGCAATCTTTTTAAGAAACTTCGCAGCAAACATCAGATAGTTTACTCCCAAGGTGATGTTGGGACTCCAAAATACTCTGGTCTGACTGGATAGCTCTTTTAGTAGTCTTTTTTCAGCAGGTTTGTAGTGAGATATAGCAGAGATAATCGTAATATTTCTTGCAGCAGCGAATTTACCGTAATCATAAATCCCAAGATTGGAAGAAAAGTCAATGATAACGTCCACAGGATGTTTATCAAGGAGTTCTTCCATTCCTATTTTAGAACTGGAATAGATTAGACCCGGCTCAACAGAAGAAATCCCTAAAAACTCAGAGACACTCCTATGTTCTAAGGTAGTACTCCTTCGAAGCACCCATTCAAGAGTGAAGTCCTCATTTTGTAGTATGACTGAAGCTACTGATTTTCCTGTTTTCCCAAATCCTATTAATCCAATTCTCATTCTTCTTTTAGTTTTGATTAGTTAATTCAAACACAAGATATCTTTGGGTTGTTTATCTCTAGCTGAGTAATAAGACTGACACTCTTAAGCACACAATATGTGTATGCTTAATTCAATTCTATGTAAGTGATACTATGTATGTACGGTCAAAAAAAGTGTTGACCGAATGTGCTATTTATATACAATCCAGAGTGCTGCAGGAGCATTGCAAAGATATCCGCTGGGTAAAGGTATATTTTTCGACGCAAATATGCAAGAAAAAAAGGAGTGAACGTCCTCCAAATCTTCTTTTATACGAAAAAATCGGTCAAACAACGCTGTAATTTACGTTGTTTGACCGATTCCCATTTACTCAAAAGGGATTATTGTTCCCTCTGTATTGCAAAAGAATCAAATCGTCACCTTCCCGTGCAACAGAGATGGATTCTTGTCATCCGGATTGAGGATTACAATCAAATTATACTCCACTCCTTTTTCGAAGACTTTACCACAGAGGAGTTCTACGTTAATCTTTTCGTAAGGTTTCAAAGACTTGACTTTTCCGGTAGCAACTACCACCTCTTTCTTATCCGAGGTTGTATATACAATCTTCAGTTTGGCACTCTTTGAAGCGACCTGTCCAAAGTTCTGAACTTCAACATTCATTGTAAAACCATTGCCTGAAGATGTTATCTTCGGCAAACAAGGAGAAAGAATGGGTTCGATGAACTTTACATAGGGCAGACGGGCATACCCGAACAGGAGTTCACCTTTGTTTGTCTTACCAAGCATCTTTGCTGCAAATTCATCTTCAGGAATACCGTTTCCTTCTCCGTTGAAGGTTACAATCAGATCTTTTCCGGACTTTTCAGTTTTTAGCACCTTGCAACCTTTGCCATAATTCACGGTGTCAGCCTCACCGAAGCGCAAAGAGTTGATATCAATATCCGATTGTGGATTAAAACCTTCCTCCGCAGCTATCTTCACACGGATGGATTTTGTCTTTTCTGTAATAGTGTTCTTATCCAGTATGGTAAGTAAGCGTCCGGTAGTCAATGGGATACAGATATTCTTGGAACTATGATTGTCTCTGCCCTTATCTTCGTTTTTTAAAGTATCTATCACTGCAAAGTTTGCCTGAGTAGCACGCCCGTACTTATCTTGGTACATTTTGAGACGTTCATACTTGAACCATTCTTCTACTTTGCCGCTTTCTTGTACAGATACGCCTGGCAAATATGCTTCTCCGGATTCCCATTTCCAGTTGCGGCCATCTTTGGAACGCAGATAATAGGCGGCACGTCCCAGCCAATCATTAACGATGAGGTTGTATTGCACATTATCGCGCCAAACGACAGGGTCTTCAAAACGACCACGAATATCGGGATATGCACGCTTTTCTGACACTTGGTTGTAAGCGGATTCGCCAGTCTGGCTAAACCAGACACCACCTCCGCGACATACCATCAGATAGGAACCGTCTTCACGCTGAGCAAAAGTCAAGTTTGACAAGCCTTCAATGATTTTCCTGTCTCGGTTTAGAAATTCAAATTTCTTATACGTCCAGGGACCATTGCATCCATCGGCAATATAATAGCCATCAATAACATAAAGAACGTATCTACCATCTGTGAGTCTGTATACTTCCGGATTATGACCCTTCCCAATAGTGTCTTTAACCACAAACGGACCATATTGATTATCAGAAACCGCGTTGAAAACAGTGGACCCTGGCCAGGTAGCATGTCCTCTCGGCGAACTTTCAAGCCATCCGCACACAAAAAGATGGTACTTGCCGTCCTCACACTTCTTGATATTTCCACCCCAATAGGACCATTTCTTACTTTCAATCCCATTATAAATGTATCTCGGGATCACGCCTTGCGCACCCCAGGTATCACGGGTAAGTTTGCCTACACTCTTCATGGGTCGGAACAGGTCCATGAACCGTCCACCCTGAACCAGATTTTCCCATCCAGCCGGACGGACGCGCTCTTCAATTTGCGACTTTGCATCGTAGCTTATTACTAAGAGAGCTACTAGTGCGATAAGAATTTGTTTTGTCTTCATGATCTTGATTTTGTTTCATTCGTTCAAGATGCAAAGTAAAACAATAATTTCGTTGCAGAAATACTATTTTGTTGGATTTGTCTTATTCCAACATGAAATCATATCAAACAAATACCCATCCTATTAATTTCGTAAATAATTAAGATTTTCTATCAGTTTAATATATAACTTTGTGCTGTTTTAACGCAGGGCAAAATGAAACACTTGACTATAAAAGGAATAACCACACTCGTGAAAAAAATAGTGTCTCATGGTAAGGCATTGCTGTACTCAAACAATTCGAGACACTCCCGCCTTTTAAGCGTCTTTATTTCTTGCCGGCAAACGTGCAAGAATTACGTTAGAATGTATAGATCCTATTTCCGCCAGTCTCCCTGGTATAGGAAAACAGTTCTTTCTGCTGCAACTTTTATCCTCTTCTTCCTGCTTTATCTAGTGATGGTGGATTTCAACTTCCTTTGGCTATTTGGTAAATCGCCAAGCATGTCGATGATTAAAAACCCTCAGCAAAGTGAAGCTTCAATTATTTATACCGCAGACGGAAAGCAGCTTGGAAAGTACTTCCGTGAAAACAGAACCCCTGTGGAATATGAAGAAATTTCCCCTCTGTTGATAAAGACTCTCATTTGCACCGAGGATGAACGTTTTTATGAACACTTTGGCGTGGATCTGGAAGGTGTATTTTCAGCAGTTAAAGACATGACCCAAGGGAAGGCACGAGGAGCCAGCACTATCACCCAACAACTGGTGAAGAATATGTTTAAAGTCCGATCTCAATATTCCAGGGGTCTTCTGGGTTATATACCCGGAGTGAAACTACTTATCATGAAGTCGAAAGAGTGGATCACTGCGGTTAAAATCGAAATGCGGTATTCCAAAAAGGAAATTCTTACCATGTATCTTAATACCGTCGATTTTGGAAGCAATGCGTATGGAATTAAAACGGCATGTAAGACTTATTTCAAATCCTTACCGAAAGACATTACTATCGAACAGTCTGCCACATTAGTCGGATTATTGAAAGCAACAACCACCTATAATCCACGCGCTAACCCGAAGAACAGTCTAAAGCGTCGTAATGTGGTGCTGGACAACTTATTTTCCCACAAACTGATTTCTGCTGCTGAACTGGATTCTCTGAAACAGATCCCAATCCGGCTAAACTATAGTGTTGAGAGCAATTATGATGGTGAAGCGCTGTATTTTAGAGAAGCAGTTGCCGAATCACTGAAAGATTGGTGTAAGGAGAATGATATTGACCTCTATTCTGACGGTCTGAAAATATACACAACACTCGATTCTCGTATGCAAAAGTATGCGGAGATAGCAGTGGATAAACAGATGCGCATTGTGCAGAATAACTTCAACAACCATTGGGGGCGAGAAAATCCATGGCAGGATGCGAAACACGTTGAGATTGTCAATTTCATTGAAGATATTGCAAAAAGCACCTTAGCCTACAAAGCTTTACAGATAAAATATCCCGATCAACCGGATTCCATTACGTTGTATCTGAATAAACCTCACCGTTTGAAAGTTTTCGACTACAAAGTAGGGGTGAGAGATACGACTTTCAGCACGATGGACTCAATCCGCTACATGGAGCATTTTATGCATACGGGATTTGTCTCCATCGAACCTCAAACGGGTTATGTGAAAGCTTGGGTGGGTGATATTAATTTCGAAACATGGAAATACGACAAGGTGTTGTCCAAACGCCAACCGGGTTCTACTTTCAAACTCTTTGTGTATGCCACCGCTCTGAATAAAGGGTTAGGTCCGTGCGACACACGCGTGGATCAATACGTCGCCTGGGATGTCATGGATAAAGGAGTAATGAAAAAGTGGACTCCCCGAAACGCTAACGGCGAGTATACGGGCGAAGCCCTGACCCTTAAAGCCGCGTTCGCCAGATCTATTAATACTGTAGCCGTACAACTGGCCAAAGAGTTTGGTGTTGATGAGGTAATAAAAACGGCTTATGCCATGGGAATAAAAACTCCTTTGAATGCTATTCCATCTGTCTCTCTCGGTTCATCAGACGTTTCTGTACTTGAATTAGTCAACGCTTATTGTACCGTTATCAATGACGGTATGACTCATGACCCGGTATTAGTTACCCGCATCGAAGATAATGAAGGAAAGGTCTTGTTTGAGCACAAAATTGTACAAACGCAAGCTATTCCTTACCAGACAGCCTTCCTGATGACACAGATGCTTCGTGCCGGACTGACTGAATACAATGCTACCTCACAAAATTTGTGGTCTTTCGATCTCTTTCGTCAGGGTACTGAGTTTGGAGGAAAGACAGGAACATCCTCAAATCACTCCGATGCATGGTTTGTGGGTGTAACGCCTAATCTTGTGGGAGGAGCCTGGGTTGGAGGTGAGCACCGGAGCATCCACTTCAGAACTGGCAAACTGGGCGAAGGGAGCAAAACGGCATTACCAATCTTCGGCTACTTTATGGAACAGGTGCTCGCTGATGATAATTTAAAACAATACAGAGCTAAATTCCCGAAACCAAAACAAAAGATTGAAAAATCATATGATTGCCAATCTCATCGTCCGCAACAGGATTCCATTGATACACTAGAGGGTGATAGTCTTATATCGGATGAGGCAGCGGTAGATTTGAATGTGGAAGAAGATTCTATATCTCTGTGAAAATGTCTAACTATGACTTTTATCGAACGTAATATTTCGATCCTTTGTCCGTTTCTATTAGGTAAAAGATGTTATTCTTTGAAAGTTTCCTATCTTTGTACGCATTTTTTGCCTGTTTTCATACTAAGTATTATTAAATAACGACTTTAACCGAATGAAAAATTACAAGCTACTGAACAATCTTTTCGGATGGATCAGTTTTGTTATTGCTGCCATTGTCTATATCATGACAACTGAATCGTCTGCAAGTTTTTGGGATTGCAGCGAGTTTATCTCTTCTGCTTATAAACTTGAAGTAGGACACCCACCCGGAGCGCCTTTCTTTATGCTTTGCGCCAATCTGTTCACCCACTTCACCTCTGATGTGACAATGGTGGGAAAGATGGTCAATATATTCTCCGCTTTATGTAGTGCGGCAACCATTCTGTTCTTGTTTTGGACCATTACCCATCTGGCAAAGAAAATTGCTTGCAAGGATGGGGAAAAGCCATCGCTCGCACAGACTATTGCCATATTAGGAAGTGGTATGGTGGGTGGATTAGCTTATGCCTTCTCTGATACTTTCTGGTTTTCTGCTGTTGAAGGTGAGGTATATGCCTTTTCATCACTCTTTACGGCTGTTGTTGTTTGGGTGATCCTTAAGTGGGAAGAGCATGCAGATGAACCGCATTCGGATCGTTGGATCGTTCTGATTGCTTATCTGATGGGACTTTCTGTCGGTGTCCATCTTCTGAACTTATTGGCTATCCCAACCATTGCGTTGGTTTTTTATTACAAGAAATATTCAACAATCAACTGGAAAGGGACACTGACGACCCTTCTCATCTCTTTCGCTATTGTCGGAGTATTGATGTATGGACTGATTCCGGGCATGGTGCATGTGGCTGGTTGGTTTGAGCTGCTCTTTGTGAATTCTCTTTCAATGCCTTTCAACACCGGCGTTGTAGTTTATTGCTTCCTGGTTATAGCTGCTGTGATTTGGGGTGTCTATGAAAGTGCTCATGGAAAGAACCGCGTTCGTGCAAACAGTTCATTCATGGTTTCTGCCATTCTAATGGGAGCTCCGTTTATCGGATCCAGTCTGATCATTGGTATTATTTTGAGCGTGGCACTTGGAGTCTTCCTCTTTATGAAAAAGGAAATCAACTACCGTCTGATGAATACGACATTGCTCTCTATGATGGTTATGGCAATCGGCTACTCTTCCTACGCAGTAATCATAATCCGTGCATCGGCAAACACGCCGATGGATCAGAACTCACCGAAAGATGTGTTCACATTGGAGAGTTACCTGAACCGCGAACAGTATGGGGAACGCCCATTGCTCTACGGTCAGACTTTTGTTGCTGATGTGCAACGTGATGCTCAGGGTAATGGTTGTGTGCCTGTCTACAAAGAAGGAGCACCGATCTACGCACGTAATATAAAGAAAGATCCGAATGAAAAGGATAAGTATATCGTATCCGGCCACAAATCAACGCCTGTTTATCAGCCGGAGCTTTGTATGCTCTTCCCACGTATGTATAGCAATTCGGAAGAGATGGGACATGTCAGCGAATACAAACGCTGGTCCAACTTCGTAGGAACTCCGGTAACTGTCAATACCTGTGGAGAGACTAAAACAGTGATGAAGCCGACGTTCATGGAAAACATGCGTTACTTCTTCGGCTATCAGCTTGGATATATGTATTTCCGCTATTTCATGTGGAACTACTCCGGTCGTCAGAACGATATTCAAGGACATGGTGAGATAGAAAATGGGAATGTGCTCACAGGGTTCAACTTCATCGACAAACAATTTGTGGGTGACCAGACCAAACTGCCACCGGATATGGCCAACAATAAGGCGCGTAATGTATATTATATGCTTCCACTGCTACTAGGTATCATCGGACTGGGCTTTCAAATCGGACGTGGAAAGAGAGGGGAACAGACCTTCTTCGTCACTTTCATGCTCTTCTTTATGACCGGTATCGCGATCGTGCTTTACCTGAATCAGTATCCGAATCAACCGCGTGAACGGGATTATGCCTATGCGGGATCGTTTTATGCGTTCGCTATATGGATCGGGCTGGGTACCTATGCCATCTTTAAAGGGTTGAGTCGCTATGCGCCAAAGACGATTAGTAGTATTATCGCGGTGGTTCTTACATTGTTGGTGCCTATTCAAATGATCAGTCAGACATGGGACGATCACGACCGTTCAGGACGTACCGTGTGTCCGGACTTCGGATCCAACTACCTCAATTCGTGCGAACCGAATGCAATCATCTTCACCAATGGTGACAACGATACTTTCCCATTATGGTACCTTCAGGAAGTGGAAGGCGTGCGCAGAGATGTACGTGTTTGTAACCTCAGTTATCTACAGACGGACTGGTACATTGACCAGATGAAACGGGAGGCATACGGATCCAAACCGCTTCCTATCACATGGACGCGCGACCAATATGTACAGGGTACACGAGATTATGCCTATTTGATAGATAGAATCAACCAACCGTTGGATTTGAAGACAGCTTTGGAATTTGTCAAATCGGATGATCCAAGAATGAAGAAAATCCCGGGATACGCTGTTGATGTGGATTATATCCCCTCCAAGCAACTCTTCCTCCCTGTCGATTCTGCCCAAGTAATGAAGACTGGGACTCTGAGTCCGCAAGCTGCAAGTGCAATTGCCAAACAGATAAATCTAAACTTCAAGAGTAAGATGGCGTTGGGTAAACAAGAGCTAATGATTCTTGAGATGCTGGCTCAGAACAATTGGGAGCGTCCAATATATTATGCTGTCTCTGTCGGATCAGACCAGTATCTTGGTCTTACCAATAATTTTGCTCAAACCGGACTTGCCTATCAGATTATACCTATTAATCAGCCTGGACCTAGTGTCGACGCTGATAAGATGTATGATAACATGATGCATAAATTCCGCTTCGGAGGTATTGATAAGCCCGGTGTGTATCTTGATGAAAATGTCATGTCCATGTGTCGGACTCTCCGTTCAATGTTCTGCAAACTTGCAGATGCTTTGATTGCCAAGGGAGATAAGGAAAGGGCAAAAGAGGCTCTTCTGTACTGTCAGGAAAAAATTCCTGATTCAAATGTCCCTAATGATTATCACGCAATAGCTCTTGGTGAAGGCTTGTATAAAGTAGGGGAAAAAGAAAAAGCAGCTGCTGTATTGGAAGACATCATGAACAATACTCAAAAAACATTGGAATGGTATTTTAGTCTGAATGAAAAACAGATGAAAGGTGCTAAAGAAGAGATACAATTCCAACTGGCAATTTACAAAGAGGTGATGCGTGTCTATCAGACTTTCGACCCTGAACGCATGCAACAGCATAAGGACTATTTGAATAACTTGCAATAAGTTCGCACATGATTATTGAGCAGCCTCCTTGTTTATTTCGGGCACTCTATCCGAAGGCCATCTGGAGAATGTCTCCGAAAGAGAAAGCAGTCTATCTGACTTTCGATGACGGTCCCATTCCCGAGGTGACCCCTTGGGTACTCGACTTGCTCGACAAGTATCAGATCAAGGCTTGTTTCTTTATGGTCGGTGATAATGTAAAAAAACATCCTGAGATCTTTCAGATGGTCAAAGAGAGGGGGCATCTGGTAGGCAACCACACCTTTAACCATATTCGTGGATATGAGATACAAGGCATTCGCTACCTGAAGAATATCGAAGAAACGAATGAACTTATTCACAGCCCGTATTTCCGTCCCCCTCATGGGCAATTACGACGCAACCAGTCTCTTGTGCTACACAGAAAATACACCGTAATCATGTGGGACCTGGTATCCCGTGATTACAGTAATAAGCTGAATGGCGAACAGGTTTTCAAGAAAGTCAGAAAGTATGCCCGCAATGGATCTATCATTGTTTT
The DNA here is from genome assembly GCA_963677415.2 of Bacteroidales bacterium. Lineage (GTDB taxonomy): Bacteria > Bacteroidota > Bacteroidia > Bacteroidales > JAQUTK01 > JAQUTK01. Next base: position 79,762 of record CAXXFJ010000040.1, read on the forward strand.
TCATGACTCCTTGAAAGCTGAAAAGAATATGAAATATGCACTGCCCCTCTCCATCGAATGGCTATTGGCTCAGGGTTATGCCTTCAAAACATTTGAATAAATGAACTAATGGATGCCGCCGAATTGATCAAGCAGGAAGCTCTCCGCCTCGGATTGGATGCCTGCGGCTTCGCTAAGGCAGAAGCAGTCAATGCGGAAGAGATCAAGCACTTTCAGACATGGATTAATGAAGGTTATCATGCGAAAATGGGATATCTTGAGCGGAATAAAGATCTCCGCTTTGACCCTAAACTTCTTGTTGAGAATGCACGCACGATCATAGTGGTGGCATTAAATTACTACCCGCACACTCACCAAAACTCATCTGCCCCGGCGATCGCTCGCTATGCGTACGGAATGGACTATCATTTCGTCCTGAAAGAGAAGTTAATAGGTCTTTTAACCTATATCAACCAGACTATTGCACCGGCGCAAGGCAGGTGCTTTGTTGATTCAGCACCAATAATGGAGACTTACTGGGCTTGGAAAGCCGGTCTGGGATGGAGAGGCAAAAACCACCTATTAATTCTTCCACACAAAGGATCCTATTTCTTCCTCGGTGAACTGATCCTGGATCTTGAGCTTACCCCTGATACCCCCATGACCTCTCATTGCGGAACATGCTCAGCTTGTGTGGATCTTTGTCCAACAAAAGCCTTTCTCTCTTCGCAAATCATGGATGCACAACGATGCATCTCTTACCAGACGATTGAAAATCAGGAAGAAATTCCGGAAGAAATAAGTAATCTTCTTGGCAATCGAATCTATGGATGCGACCGTTGTCAGGAAGTCTGTCCGCACAATAGATTTTCCACTCCACACACAACAGAAAGCTTCCTCCCTTCAGGCGAATTCATCTCCATGGATAAAGATGCTTGGATAAACCTGGACAAAGAGGCCTTCAACCGGCTCTTCAAGAAGTCTGCTATACAAAGAGCGGGATATGCCAAACTCAGAGAACAACTGAATCGGATTTCCGGGAAATAAGTCATCCCAGTCTGATAGATCTTAAGATTCTATCAAAATAAAAGCCCACAGAGGCTTTTTCATTCGAATATTATACGATATAAGAGTATCTTTTTACGATTTAATAGCCACTCGGTCTATTTTAATTGCAAAATTTGCATAACAACTATTGAAATATTCTATAACGCTTAAATTGAATGATTATGAAAAAGAAACTTCACTTATTAATTACTTTTCTGATGATGGCCATGGTTGGGTTAACGCTCACGATGTGTTCATCAGACGACGATGGTGGCGACAATGGCGGTGACAATGGGGGAGGTGGATACACACAACCAACAGGTACTGTTACTCTTTCTGGTGTAATCACAGACGGAGACGGCAATGTGATTGGCGGTGCAACTATCAAATCGGGTCTAACACAAACAACAACAACAGACTCCAAAGGTGTATTCACGCTATTTGCTGCACCTGTAGTTGATAAACGTGTTACTATTACAGTTTCAAAAGATGGGTTCTTTGAAGCAACCAAGACTTGTCTAAAAGAGGGTAACTTCCTTGTAATTAATGCGGTGGTGCAATCAAAGAGCATCGCCACTGCAACTCCATCCTTTACTGCCGCAACTTTTGATATTGCATCAGGTGCAACTACCACAGTGGATGAAGCTGTTGTTGCAATACCTTCGAGTGGATTGAAAAATGCTGAGACAGGAGCTGAAGTTACAGGAACCGCGAATATGGAGGTATTATATCTCTCACCGGAGAATGAAAACTTCACAGAATTAATGCCGGGCGGCGATATGGCTGCAATCGACAAAAATGATGATGAAGTTATTCTTTACTCCTACGGTATGATGAACGTGAAACTGACGGATGATTCTGATAACACATTACAAATAAAAGACGGGAAAAAGGCAACTGTAACATTCCCTATTGCCGAGAATCAGAAAGCTGATGCTCCTGCCACAATGCCATTATGGTCTTTTGATAAGGAAAAAGGAGTATGGGTAGAAGAAGGAGTTGCAACCAAGAGTGATGATGGCACCTATTATCAGGGCGAAGTAACTCATTTCTCATGGGTAAATCTCGATTATCCTTCTTCCCGTGCCACAGTGGAAGGAACAGTTAAAGATGCCAGTGGGGATCCGGTTCCTGGTGTAAAGGTAATTATTGATCAGGTAATGCGCTATACGGATCAAAGTGGTAAATATTCCGCCTTCGTCCCTATCAATGTAGACCTGGAAATATACATTAAAGCCAGCGACTATTTCGGTCAAACCATTGCAAAAAAGAATGAGGCAGGATTGACGGCCGGAGAAACCAGAGTTGTTAATTTCACATTACCATCATTACCAAAGGTGGTAGGTAAAGTCACTTCTTGTACTGCTACGAATGGAGAAGAAGGAATTGTAACTCTCTCTTATACAGAAGATACCAACTATACTCAGAAAACATTCTCTACGGTAACAAAGAATGGTGAGTTTTCATTCACAGTGCCTGATAATGTATATAGTATCACCTTAGAAGCTTCCAGAGCAGGAAGATCGGCAACAAAAACAAAATATCTGACGAATGAAGAGAAAGGAACTAATCTGGATCTTGGTAATATTGAAGTGTGTACTCCCGTAACAACAGGCGAGAACTACATTAAGATTGATGGACATCAATATAAATTTGATGGGGAAGCTGTCTGCTACATGATGAGTGAAAACTACGACTCAACCGAAACAAAAATGATGATCTTCAATCTGGGATCTAAGGCAACAAGAATTATGTATTCGTATGAACAGCCTTTATACTCAGCTTCTATATTTGCAAGAAACATTACAAAGACGGGGTCTTATACAAGCAATTCTGAATCACAAGAATGGGGCACTGAACCCTATTTTATGGTGTCGAACGTTCAAATCGACTCAACCTGGTACTATATGTCAAGTGGAGTACTTCAGATCACCAAATTCGGAGCAGCAGGAGCTATTGTAGAGGGGAAGGTTACAGGAGTCTTAAATTCACAGACCTATGTAAGTGACACCTTGCAAATCCAATCGAAGAACTTCGAAATTAAATTCTCATGTGAAAGAGGTGCAGATATGGAACATGGGCAATTCTATTAACAAACTTCTATCTATAACAGAAGAGGTGGCAAATGCCACCTCTTCTGTTATAGATATTATCAGATGTTTGCTTCTCTCCAACTTCCGGGCGACATTCCTATCTCTTTCTTAAAGACGCGATAAAAAGAACTCTCGCCCGAGAATCCGGATGCTTCAGCAATCTCTTCCAAAGGAAGTGTAAGTTCTCCCGACTGCCGCATCAACTTCATTGCATGTTCAATACGGTATTTATTCACGAGATCACAAAAGCTGGTATTCAGTCGCTGGTTAACCACACGGGAGATATAAGAACGATTTGTACCTAAAAGGACAGACATATCAGACAAGCGGAGATCTTTTTGCCTGTAATACTCTTTCTTCTCCAGTAAGTCTAAAAGACGATCTTTGATATCTTCAAAATGCATATCATCGTGCATTTCATCGGTAGTAGCAGACTCTTCCTGATCTGCTTTAACGAGTTCTTGGGCAAAGTCCTGTGCGGAAAACTTTTGTTTTGAACCGAAAAATCCCAAAAGATAAAGCAAGGAGCCGAATATCAAGGAGGGTAAAGCCAAGATCACTTCAGATTGAATAAAGTACGACCTTCCTATCAACTTAGCCGAGATCGAACATAGTGATGTCAACACAAATACCAGAAGAAGGATTCGAATCGATGATAAAGTTTTCCCCTCTATATTAGAATAGTAATCCTTTACCTTTTTGTTATAAATAAAAATACGACTGGTACCCCAATAGACAACAAATATAATCTGTAAAAGGAATATTCCTTTGGTGAATTTCAGTAAGATTCGCCGCATTTCCCCTAACCGGGTAAAAGCATATACTCCCTCCTCCTGATACAACTCTTTCCTGATAAATGCGACTGATTCTTCCGAACTCATGAGAAGATTTAGAATTACGGATACAAGTGCTATAACAAATGGTGGAAGAAGAACGAGAATCCAGTGTCGAAGAGTTAGCTTTTCTGTCAGAGATAAGATATAAAGGAAGAAAAGGGGATAGACAGATAAAGAGGAAAACAAGTAAATGCTATCATAAAAGGCATAAACTTCAATGGCTTTATTAAAAAAGATAAAATGTCCAAGATACAGGAGAAAGGCCACAAACATAAACAGAGAGAGCACAGTCTTAGATTTACTGCGGAAAGAACGATCTATTATCAGTGTCACAAACCAAAAAGCACACACATACATTGGTAGTGTAGTTATGATTCTTAGAAGCATAATCCAATTTTTAAGACTGCATTGTATAAATAAAACTGGTTAATTGCCTTGTCTAATTTCTCTAACCTCAAAAATAGATATTTTTCGTGAACCTGTTACAAAGAAATGCAAAGAAATAAGAAATTCTTCGTGAATCAGTCGGTCCGTGGACGACTATCCCAATTTTTGGCAGCATAGTCGAGTTGAGCATACCACTCTTCGCCAAACTTTCGGATTAAAGGCTCTTTCAGAAATTCATAAAGCGGCTTGCCAAGCTTCTCGCCCAACTCTAACGCAGCTCTGCATACTCCCCAACGGTGGTAATTGACAGCAGTGAATGCATCATATTTACCTAATCTAACCGGATAAAGATGGCAGGAGATTGGTTTGTAAAAAGAGGTCCGCCCCTCACGAAATGCCTTCTCAATAGCGCATTTACACATCCCATCCCCATCATAGCAGGTGAATACACAGTCTGCGCCATGAACTATTGACGTAACTGGTTCGCCTTCACAGTCATAATAATAAGTACCTTGCCTTTTGATAATCACCTGTGCTTCAGGGGAAAGATCTTTCCAAACAATCGGAAGCACTTCATCCAGGAGGGCAAGTTCGTCCTCTTCAAGAGGAGCTCCGCAATCACCCTCTACGCAACAGATCCCTTTACATGCTGAAAGGTCACACACAAATTTCTTTTCGATAAGGTCCAAGCTGACTATTGTATCTTCTATCTGAATCATGGAGATATGAATAAAAAAGGGTGATCTCCGGAAAAGAAATCACCCTTCTATGGAATAATTAATTATTTAATCAACGAACTACCTGTCATATCTACAGGCTGTTGCAATCCCATAATATGGAGGATAGAAGGAGCAACATCAGCAAGTTTACCATTCTCAACCTTTGCGTTTTTATTCTCTGTAACATAAACAAATGGAACAGGATTCAATGAGTGAGCAGTATTAGCAGATCCGTCTGCATTGACTGCATTATCTGCATTACCGTGATCTGCAATGATGATAGCCTCATACCCGTTAGCCTTAGCAGCTTCGATAGTCTCTTTCACACACGCATCTACTGCAATTACCGCTTTTTCTATTGCCTCATAAATACCGGTGTGGCCGACCATATCACCGTTTGCATAATTTACAACAATAAAGTCATACTTATTCTCATTGATAGCAGCAACAAGTTTATCTTTCACTTCATAAGCACTCATCTCCGGCTTCAAGTCGTAGGTAGTAACTTTTGGAGAAGGAACTAATATTCGTTCTTCATTCATGTAAGGCTGTTCACGACCGCCATTAAAGAAGAATGTAACGTGTGCATATTTCTCTGTCTCAGCGATGTGCAGCTGGTTCAAACCCTTGGAAGAGATGAACTCACCCAACGTATTTTCTACATTATCTTTATCAAACAGGATATGGAGTCCTTTAAAAGAAGAGTCATATGGAGTCATGGTGTAATACTGCAGAGGCAGCGTCTTCATTCCTTCTTCCGGCATATCTTTCTGAGTCAGTACAGAAGTCAACTCTTTCGCACGGTCGTTACGGTAATTGAAAAAGATGACCACATCGTTTGGTTCAATCACAGCCAGCGGTTTACCATCGGCATCAACTTGAATAATTGGTTTGATAAACTCGTCCGTCACCTCAGCTTCATAAGAAGCTTGCATTGCAGCTACCATGTCTGTAGAAGGTGTGCCCTTTCCACTTACCAGCAAATCATACGCCTCTTTTACACGGGCCCAACGTTTGTCGCGATCCATGGCATAAAAACGTCCGATGATGGATGCTATCTTACCACCAGTCGTCGCAAGATGGGACTCCAGTTGTTCAATAAAACCTTTACCGCTTCTGGGATCTGTGTCACGACCATCCATAAAGCAGTGTACATATGCTTTCTCAACACCATATTCTTTAGCAATCTCTGTCAGTTTAACAAGGTGATCGAAAGAAGAGTGTACTCCTCCATCAGATACCAATCCAAGGAAGTGAATCTTAACATTATTCTTTTTTGCATACGAGAATGCATTGATAATCTCGGGATTCTTCAGGATACTATTGTCACGGCATGCAATATTAATCTTCACAAGATCCTGATAAACCACACGTCCGGCACCAATGTTCAAATGACCTACTTCAGAGTTACCCATCTGTCCATCTGGTAATCCAACATATTCGCCCGAAGCTTGCAGCTGCGAGTTCGGATAATTCTTCACAAGTGAGTCCCAGTAAGGAGTAGGAGTATTGAAGATAACATCTGCTTTTGAATGGTTGCCGATTCCCCATCCGTCGAGAATCATGAGAAGTGCTTTTTTACCCATAATGATGATAATTATTGATTTATATTTCCTATTTGAGAGTACAAAGGTAATGATTTTCCCTTTATTGTCTTACTTTTGCAGGTCTAAATAAACTATCTTAAAATGAAACGGTTTCTACTACACCTACTTATTTTTCTTGTTTATTGCACTGGCACAGTTGCACAAAACATGGATTTCAGGATACTGAAGTCTATCAATCATATTGAAAATCACTTTGTACACCAATCAAGTGATTTCCTTTCCAACACCACCTTATTAATCTCTGCAGGTATTCCAGCCGGAATGGGCGTCTATTCACTGATAACAAAAGACGAAGACCTGCTGCTGGATGCCGTTTATGTGGGAAGCACCTTGTGTGAAGTGGCTGTAATCTCCTATGGTCTCAAGCAGATCACTCATCGGGAGCGACCATTCAACACGCACAATGATATCATCTGCCGGGACTACCAGAATAGTTACTCATTTCCTTCGGGACATACCTCTGCCGCCTTTTCTGTAGCTACAGCTTTATCAATCACCTACCCGAAGTGGTATGTCATTGCACCCTCGTTCTTATGGGCAGGTGGTGTGGGATTTTCCCGTATGTATGAAGGTGCACATTATCCTACAGATGTACTCTGTGGAGCTGTATTAGGAGCCGGCAGTGCCTGGCTCAATTATAAACTCAACCAATGGATGATCCGAAAATATCATCCGAAGAAATGGTTTTAACTCACTTAAGAATGAAAACAGCATTATATCTTATCCCGGTTACTTTGGGTGAAACGGAGATCGATCGGGTACTCCCCTCCTATAACCGTGAAGTGATTCTCACTATTCGCCATTTCGTCGTGGAGGATCTTCGCTCAGCACGTCGGTTTCTGAAGAAGACAGACCGGGAGATCAATATCGACGAACTGACCTTTTATGTGTTGAACCAACACACTCCTCCTGAGATCATCGAGAGTTTTTTGAAACCTCTGATGCAGGGAGAAAGCGTTGGAGTCATCTCCGAGGCAGGCTGCCCGGCAATAGCCGATCCAGGTGCGGATGTAGTAAGACTGGCTCAGGCGAATGGATTTACTGTCATTCCATTGGTAGGCCCTTCCTCCATTCTGATGTCTCTGATGGCGAGCGGATTTAACGGACAGAGCTTTGCTTTTCACGGTTATCTTCCCATTGAAGCTACTGAGCGGGTGAAGATGATACATAAACTAGAGGCACGGGCTTACTCGGAAGATCAGACACAGATATTTATAGAGACACCTTACCGAAATGAAAAGATGCTGGAAGATATGATAAAGAACTGTCGGCAGGAGACCAAGCTGTGTGTGGCAGCCAATATCAGTTGTGAAGACGAGTGGATCGTCACCAAACGGATAAAGGCTTGGGCAAGCAAAAAAGTGGAGATTGGGAAACGCCCCTGCATCTTCCTTATATATAAAGGCTAGAAAATGAACAAGAGGCTGTCTCAAAATAGTTTGAGTCAGTCTCTTTTTTTATGCTCAATAATTTGTTGTTTTAAAAAAGAGTCGCTATCTTTATATCGTTGATATACAATTAAATATATGCGATTTAAAGAATATATTCAGAACAACCAAGAGTTATTTCCTTATACTTTTGATGATTTTATACCTCAAAACGATCCGGTTCGGATAGTAGATTCTATAGTTGAGCATCTGGATTTGCGAAAACTGCTAAATAGGTATAAAAATGTAGGCTGTCCGGGTTATCATCCAAAGATGATGATGAAAATTATTATCTATGCCTATTTGCGCAACACTTACTCCTCTCGAAAGATAGAGGATTTTACAGCCAACGATATCCGTTTCATGTGGCTTTCAGGGATGCAGCGTCCCGACCATAATACGATAAATACTTTTCGCAGCGGGAAACTCAAAGGCACATTAAAAGAAGTATTTGCACAGATAGTCCATTTTCTGGTGGAACAAAAAATGGTAAGTCTGGAAAAAGCCTATACTGATGGCACCAAGATTGAAGCCAATGCCAACCGCTATAGTTTTGTATGGGGTAAAGCCATTCAAACCCGCATAGGCAAGATGGCCGAACAACTCAATGAACTTTGGGCATATGCCGAAGCAGTTACCAAAGAAGAATTGCTGGATAAAACTCCCATTACTTATCAGGATATCACATCAGAGCAACTGGAAGGATTGGTAGACAAAATAGATCAGGCACTTCAGGGCGTTGAAACAGACCCCAAAGTAAAGAGTAAAATCCGTTATATCAAAAAGAACTGGCCGGGAAAGATCAAACAATACGAGGAGCAAAACAAGGAACTTGGGGATAGAAACTCCATGAGCAAGACCGATGAGGATGCCACTTTCATGCGCATGAAGGAAGACCACATGGGTAACGGTCAGCTCAAGCCTGCATTTAATACACAGATTTCAACCGAAGAGGGTTTTGTCACCAATTATACTATTCACCAAACCACAACCGATACAACCACCTATCAGGATCACATGGCTGCTTTCAAAGAATTGCATGGACATTACCCCACAGAAAGCATAGCAGATGCCGGATATGGTAGCGAAGAAAACTACCTGTTTGCAAAAGAAAACGATATTACACCATTTATCAAATATAACTACTTCCACAAAGAACAAACAAAAAAATGGAAGAATGACCCTTTTAAAAGCAGCAACTTCTATTACAACAAAGAAAAGGATTGCTGTTATTGCCCGATGGGACAAGAAATGCACAAGGTGGGAGAGCGAACTACAAAAACAAAAACAGGATTCATTCAAACCGCCTCACTGTACCAGGCTAAACGATGTGCCGATTGTCCATTACGATGTTTATGCCACGATGCCAAAGAGGAGCGAATAGTTCAAATCAACCACAGACTAAAAGATTTGAAAAACTGGGCAAAGGGGTTGCTTACCAGCGAAAAAGGTTTAAAACACCGAAGTCAGCGACCGGCAGATGTAGAACAGACCTTCGGAAACCTCAAAGCCAACAAAAACTTTAAAAGATTCCTGCTGCGTGGCCTGGAAAAGGTCGACATTGAGTTTGGTTTGCTATGCATATCTCATAATCTGGCGAAATATGCCGTAAATATGAACAAATAACAGGAGAAATCCTTGTTTTTTGCTCTAAAACCAACTAATCCTAAAAAAATCTCTTCCTGAGAATTGAACAGATGATTCTTTCTTGAAGAAATTCATTTTTCTATTTTATACGAAAGAGGCTGACTCAACTTGGATTTTGAGACAGCCTCTTGTTGAATATCGTGTAAAAGGATCAGAGATTGTCGAAAATAAATTGGCTCATCCGTGTATAGAGATGTTTACGAGTATTGCCGCCGTTGATGTTGTGATCACGGTTGGTGTAGTACTGCATCTCAAACTGAATTCCTGCCTGAACAAGTGCTTCAGCATATTCCGCAGAATGCTGGAAGTGTACATTGTCATCTGCGGTACCATGTATGAGGAGCAGTTTGCCCTTAAACTTGTCTGTCAGGCTCAATGCCGAACCGTTTACATACCCTTCTTTATTCTCTTTGGGCGTACGCATGTAGCGTTCGGTGTAAACGGTGTCATAAAAATCCCATTTTGTAGGAGGAGCGACTGCAATGCCGGCTTTAAAGATTCCATTTCCGCGAGAGAGAGCCATCAGGGTTGTATATCCTCCATAGCTCCATCCCCAGATTCCTATGCGCGAAGCCTCTACATACGGAAGAGAACCCAGGTATTTTGCAGTTGCAATCTGGTCATCCACATCGGCAATACCAAGATTGCAGTAGGTATATGACTTACAGAACTTCTCTCCACGTGCTCCAGTGCCACGACCATCCACACAAGCGATGATATATCCCTGAGATGCAAGATAAAATTCCCAGCCCAGACCGTATTGGTCAAGTACTGACTGTGAATTTGGACCGCTGTACTGATACATCCACACCGGGTATTTCTTGTTTGGATCAAAGTCCGCCGGTTTGATCATCCAACCATTCAGTGTTTCACCGGAAGTAATTTTAAAAGTAAAGAACTCTTTCTTAGGTAGGTTAGCACTTTTCAGTTCTTCTTTCAAAGAAGCATTATCTTCCAATGTATAAAGTTTCTTTCCTTTCACAGATTCATAAACAGCAGTAACTGTTGGTGTTGAGATACTACTGAATGTGTTTTGAAAGTATTGATAATTGGCACTGAAGACAGTCTTATTCATTCCCAAATCGGGAGTAAGCAAAGTCTTCTTTCCTTTTGAATCAATCTTGTAAGCAGCTCTGCGCAAAGGTGATTGTTCGGAAGACTCATAATACAACGTCTGTGTCAATTCGTCAAAACCAATCAGTCTGGTTACCTCAAAGTCTCCTTTGGTAAGCTGGCGGACAGGTACTCCTGTGAGCGAATAGAGATAGGCATGCATATATCCATCATTTTCATTGAGGGCTACGATATGATTGGATGTAAACTGTATCTGATCCAATTTATCAGGCTCAATGTAATATTCATTTTCTTCTTTCATAACCCCTTTGCAAACGGCAGATCTAGGATTGGCATAGTACATATTCAATACATTCTGATGGCGGTTAAATGTAAAGATGGCCAGTTCGCCTTCTGGAGTGAAGCGAATGCGTGGTACATAGCCATCTTCGTCCAACTGAAGGTTCATCTTTTTTATATCTTTCGACTTTACATCGTATGTATGGACGGATACTTTGGAATTTACCTCACCGGCCTTCGGATATTTATAGCTATAGGCTTGTGGGTAGAGTGAAGCGTCACTGTGTACAGGACTCATTCCTCCATAATAATCAAATGAATATTCCTTCACTGCACTTTCATCGTAACGAATAAAGGCAAGGATCTCATTATCGGGTGACCAGTCAAAGGATTGATTGGTAGAAAACTCTTCCTCATAAACCCAATCGGGCAATCCATTGATAATCTTGTTCATCTCACCGTCTTTAGTAATGGCAGATTCAGTGCCAAAATCAAGCTTCTTCAGATACAGGTTATTTTCTCTTACAAAAGCAACCATACGACCATCCGGCGAAAGTGTCGCCATCTGTTGTTTGCCGGTACTTAAAGGCTCGATGCGATTTCTCATCACAGTATAGACATAGTATTCTGCTTTAAAAGAACGACGGTATATATTCTCACGCTCTGTATAGACAAGTATCTTACCTCCGTCCTTGCTGAACTGATATCCCTGGATCGTCTTAATAGTACATTCTTTGGCTGTTGATGTACTAAAGAGAGTATCTACGACCTTACCGGTCTTCCATGAATATTTCAGGATTGCTTTTCTGTCTGCCGAGAGACGCGTGAATGATTCTCCATCAGGCAAAGGGTTGGGTGTGCCAACTTGTTTGGCTGAGTATTTTCCGTTCAAATAATCATCCAGTGAATAGGAACTCTCTTTGGTATTGCCCATCAGGGTCATTGATCCAAAAAGAGCGGCGAATAACAATATGGATACTTTTTTCATGTGATGTTCGTATTATGAAGTTGCAACTTATGCTTTCTGGTCACAAAGGTATAAAAAGCAACTTTAAATCGGTACTATTTTTCTACATTTGCAATCTATTTGAAGCACTTAACACAATGGACTCGTACCGTTATACTCCATTCTCCCCTTTTCTTTCACCCTATTTGGACGGAAAAATACAGAAGATTTCTGTACATGCCGGACTCACCTGTCCCAATAGGGATGGTAGCATCGGAGTTGGTGGATGTACCTATTGCAACAATCAGACATTCAGTCCGGACTATTGTCATTCAGGGAAAAGCATCTCCGAACAGTTGACTGAAGGGATTGCTTTCTTTGCACGGAAATATCCTTCTATGCGATATCTTGCCTACTTTCAGGCTTACACCAATACATACGGTGAATTGCAAAAGCTGAAAAGCTTGTATGAAGAGGCCCTAAAAGTGGATGGTGTTGTCGGACTTGTCATAGGTACCCGACCGGATTGTATGCCGGATGAGTTGTTGGAATATCTGGTTAAGCTTTCCAAACGCACTTTTATCCTGATTGAATACGGAGTAGAAAGCACAAAAGAAGAGACTCTGATTCGGATCAATAGAGGGCATACCTGGCTTCAGGCGAAAGAAGCTATCAACCGCACTTCTGCAGCAGAACTCCTTATCGGAGCACATTTCATCCTGGGACTACCGGGCGAGACGCATGAAGATATCCTGCTTCATGCCGACCGGATTGCCACACTCCCGCTCAATATTATAAAGCTCCACCAACTGCAATTGATACGAAAGACACGGATGGCTCAGGAATATCAGACCAATCCCGAACAGTTTCACCTCTTTACAGTGGATGAATACATCGATCTGGTGATTGACTTCCTGGAAAGAATTCCTCAATCAATAGTGGTAGAGCGCTTCACCTCTCAATCGCCGAAAGAGCTGTTGCTTGCTCCCGACTGGGGATTAAAGAATTATGAGTTTACACACAAGTTATTGCACCGCATGGAAGAACGGAATTCCTGGCAAGGAAAGGCTCTATAAAGCTTCTTCAAACAGAAATCAAAGTGTCATGTGCGTCAGAATTGACCACCCCATAACCTCATCTAATTATACCGAACGTTATTGAATTAGAGCGTATGAACTGCAAAAAAAGAGCCAAGGGGAAATATCCCGATGGCTCTTTCGATATAATTACCTGCTAATGACTACTCAGCTGTATATCTGAAACGCACATATTGTTCGTTGTTTGGTCCTTCCATTCTCAATAAATAAACGCCCGTTTCAGTCAGATTCTGGAAAGTATGCGTCTTAGTAATAGCATCCTTATTGAATGACTGATACTCATCCATGATTGTCTCTTTCAATACTCCATATACGTCATATACTTTCATGGTAACCAGTCCCGGTTTGACAACATTATATATGATGTCAACAGGAGTACCTTTAGTAACAGTAGTAGAACTCATTGTCAACACCAGATTATTCATATCTTCTTGGGAATAATAATCCTCAAACTCGTCAACACTATCATACTGTTTGATCGTAAAATTACGGGTATTTCCAAGAGCCAGACATGCATCACTAGCAAAAGTTCCTCCGGTAAGATATAAACCGATTGCAATATTATCATCCACTCCGGTACCAGAGAGGAAGCTAATCTTCAAAGGATCTGAAAGGAACTCCCACCAGAAGAGGTTGTCGTACGAGTAATAAGCTGTCAAATAATCCGGTGCATAATAGTTCAGGCGAATCTTAAGATACACATCCTGAGCAATATTCTCATTATCCATCTTCTTATAGTCGTAGTTATAGCCCCAACGATAGCTCAAGCGACCGCCCTCATACGAACCAATACCGTAGGATACACAAGGAGAGTTAGGTGCTACTTTATCATCCAATAATGTACGGAGCATAATTCCCATATACGTACCACGACCCGCATTAGCTATTGAGTCAATCTTCATCGAGATTTCTATCGGTTTTGTCGGATCGTAGCCTCTCTTGAACAGATAACTTGTCACATCAATATGTTTCATGTTTGTCTGCTGAGTCGTAACAAAGGATACTGAATCAATCGAGTTAGTCAGTTTCCTCTTGATGGTATCCAATGCCGATGATTTTTCCTGTTCTGTTGCAAAAGGTATCTGCATACTTTCTAGCTGACTACGGTATCTGGATATAATCGTATCGGTATTGTACTCCTTGATTTTCGGATAATTAAGCAGGACAGAATCCATTACCAACTTTTCCTCTTCAGTAGAAGTAGGATAAATGCGCTTGATTGAGTCATAGGTAACAATCTCGTCTTCTGCCAGAAGAGTCGTATCAATCTTCTCGTCGGGCTGGAAGTATTTGTTCTCGTCATAAACAAGCCCTGAGTATGGTTCCTTACTTGGAAGTTTAAAAAGCATTTTGAAGCCCAGCAAGTTAAAGTCAGCAGCATTGGCAACAAACTTCAGCTGGTTCTTACCTTGAGCTAACAAAATAAGGTCAGAACCACCCTTCTTCCAGTCAGAGCCATTAAGACCCTTCGTGATAGCAAGTTCCGGGATTTGCATGATGCCATTGACATCTACACGGATTGATTTGTTAGCATTTTTACATGCCGCAACCGGAGATACTATATAATAACCGGCACGAGGAGCGTATACTGTATAAGAGACCCAATCACCTGCCTGAATATTTGTTAGATATGGTAAGCCGCGAACCGGAAGTCCTGTCGTTCGATCCGTGTAACCGATACGTTGCGTCCAGAAACCCTTACATTCATCCCAAACCACAGTACCGTTTGCATCTTTTGAAACAACAAACAGCAACTCCTGAGTACCTCCTGTAAAAGAGGATGAATCTTTTGATGAGTTCTTTGTTATGAAAGCAAGGTCAATTGCAGATCCACCATTCTCTGTACGAGCAGTATCTTTTGCATATCCGGCTGCTTTTGTATACTTAATTTTCTCGTCGCGGAAACCGTATGTTTCAGCACCTGCAATATAAATCTCTGAAGAAGTAATGGTTGTAGGAGCGTTGTTGCCAACTATTCTTGAATAGTTTCCAACTCCAATTCCACCCCAATCGTATTCCCAACTTCCTATAAAAACAGGAAACTTCTTACTGATGCTCAAATTCCTTGTAACAAATTCTTGGCCGTACACAAGGTTCGGATCAACCGGAACTATCATATTGACAAGATCCCATCCATAAGGAGCGGAAGTATTGGCTGTTTTAGGCTTAGACTTACCATCTGATACATTCAGCGCATAGTCTGTAGTCATTGTATAGCCATTAACGGTACATGTCATCTTAACAGAAGTCACACCTTCACGGATGCCTTTAATATGAACGAACTTTCTGAATTCCTCTCCATCAGAAGGATTTGAAACAGCTTTCTCCCAAAAATAGACTTCAGCAATAGAAGGGTCAACGGACTCAACATCAATGGTAAAATATTCACCAAGTGCGTGACCAAACACCGATGTAATATCTATATCCTTCTGTTTTCCTGGTTTTACATTTTCAGCAAAAGAAGTCTCTACTGATTCAGGATACAATAACTCATAGGGAACATCAATTTCCTCAACAGCAAGGTTATCAAAAATGAAAATACCCGGTTTCGTACGATCACCACCATAGGCACTACTATTTAACACCGAGCAAGAACCAATACCCATATAAGCTTTACCTTTTAATTGGAGTCTCTTTACTGACTTAATTTTTATCCACGAAGCACCTTCCACATCATCCTTGTGAAAAGCTGTGGTATAAAATCCCTGACGGATAAACTTTATCCAACGCGGATAACAGTTGGGCGGATTAAATGTACTACCACCTGTTAAAGTTTGGATACATTCACCATTAGCGGAACCGTTAGCACTAGCTTTCTCTAAACGCCAGCAAAAACAAGCTTGGTTATTATTTTGAGTTTTAACCTCAATATACACCATTGGATCATCATCTGCCAATCCTCCACGAATCATTATAAAACCTTTTGCAGCGGTATTAAGTACCACTTCAGCATCCATGATACGAGCACTTACCTGTTTGTCTTCATCCGTCTGGAAATAGATAAAACCGCATTGATCAGGACTGGATCCATATGTTTCATTTCCATAAGCCTTCAGATAATATTGGCCTTTCGTTGCATTATAACACCAGTCAGTGGCAGGAGTTATATTTCCTACATCCCTGAAAGCCCATCCTTCAGGAAGAGGATCTGTGGTTCCGGCTGGACAAGGCCGAACAACTCGTGTCGGGTCATAAGCAGACACATTGCTTGCAATAAGCAAGAAAATTACGCAAAGAAAAATCTTTGAAAAAAAATAATTAAAGTTTTTCATCCACTAAAGTATTATGTATGATGTATTTATAGAGTTACAAAGACACGTATTCCTGAAAAATATATGATAAATCTGTTCTGCAAAATTACGATGATATAAACGAAATAAGTTTGATTGAAGAAGCATTAACGAATAGAAAGTTCTGGTTTAGAACCAGAATTATGAGTTGTTAGTCTGCTTCAAGAAAACTTGTGCACAAAGATATATATTAATTTTTAATTGATGCCAAATTCTTCTTGCGAATAATACAATAATTGTTATTGTCAAAGAACTAAATTCACATAGCCAGTAATTCTTTGAATTGAAATAGAATTTACATATCTTTGAGGCAAAATAATTAATCATGAGAAAATTATCAATCCTCTGTCTTCTTCTATTCGCGTTTTTATCAGTATCATGCGATTCCTCAAAAAATTGGAAGGACTCTTTTTCTGTAGGTAATAAAACCTTCTTGATGAATGGAAAAACTTTTGTAATAAGAGCTGCAGAACTTCATTATCCTCGCATTCCAAAGCAATACTGGGAACATCGTATTGAAATGTGCAAGTCAATGGGAATGAACACCATCTGCCTTTACGTCTTCTGGAACCTGCATGAACAGCAACAAGGAGTTTATGATTTTAGAGGACAAAATGACTTGAAGGAATTTTGTAAACTTGCTCAGAAACATGGCATGTACATCATTTTGCGTCCGGGTCCATACGTTTGTGCCGAATGGGATATGGGTGGACTTCCCTGGTGGATTTTGAAGAAAAAAGACATTAAGGTACGAAGTAAAGAGGATCCTTTCTTTATGTCTAGTATGAGCGCATTCTTAAAGGAGGTGGCAAAAGAATTAGCTCCTATGCAAATTAATAAGGGAGGCAACATCATAATGGTGCAGGTTGAAAACGAATACCCCAGTTTCGGTAGAGACAAAGAATATATGAAGCTGGTGAAGCAGGCAGTTGTTGATGCTGGATTTGATGATGTTCAGCTTTTTACATGTGCTTGGAGCTCTAACTATAAAGAGACCGTGTTGGACAGCGTGTTATGCACCCTCAATTTTGGTGCAGGTTCAAATATTGATGATCAATTCAAAACCTTACGACAGGAACAGCCGAACTCTCCTTTGATGTGTAGCGAATACTGGTCCGGATGGTTTGACCATTGGGGACGCCCTCATGAAACCCGATCCACTGAAAGTTTGTGTGGCAGCATGAAAGACATGCTCGACCGGGGCATCTCCTTTAGCTTATATATGGCCCACGGAGGTACTACCTTCGGGCAATGGGGCGGAGCGAATACTCCTCCTTACTCTACAATGTGCACCTCTTATGACTATGATGCTCCGATCAGTGAGTCAGGAGGCACTACTGAGAAGTATTTTGCAGTTCGCAATTTGCTTTCAAATTATCTGAATAATGGAGAAACGATACCTGAAACTCCAGATGCAATGCCGATTATTGAGATTCCCTCATTCTATCTGGAGGAAGTAGCACCACTTTTTGATAACCTTCCTAAAGCGAATAAATCGGAAGAGATTCAATCCATGGAAATGTTTGACCAGGGATGGGGACGTATTCTTTACCGTACCAAAATATCAGCTTCTTTGGAACAGCGCGTTCTGAGCATTGATGAAGTACATGACTGGGCACTGATCTTTGTGGATGGAAAACGGATTGGCAAATTGGACAGACGTCTAGGCGAAAAAGCTTTGACTCTTCCTCCGACAAACAAAGAAGCGGTACTTGATATTTTGGTTGAAGCCACCGGACGTGTCAACTACGGAGAAGGCATTATTGACAGGAAAGGTATTACGAAAAGTGTACAGCTTATTTCTGGAACAGAAACATCGGACCTGAAGAACTGGGAGGTTTATAATTTCCCGGTAGATTACAAATTTCAAAAAGATATGAAGTTTGAAAAGAAAGCAGCAAACGGTCAACCGGCATGGTATCGTGGTTCGTTCAAACTGGATAAAACAGGAGATACATTTCTTGATGTATCAAGCTGGGGCAAAGGAATGGTATGGGTTAATGGATATAACATTGGACGCTTCTGGAAGATTGGTCCTCAACAAACCTTATACATGCCCGGCTGCTGGTTGAAAGAAGGAAACAACGAGATTATAATTCTTGATCTGGATGGTCCGCAAGCACAAACGGTCAGTGGATTGCGCAAACCTATTCTTGACCAGCTCGTACTTGATAAGAAAATTCAGCATCGCAAAGAAGGACAGAATCTGGATTTAAGTAAAGAAAAGCCGGTAAAAACAGCAGCTTTTGCTTCAGGTAATACATGGCAGGAAGTTCAGTTTGGAAAAACTCTTGAGGCACGCTATTTCTGTCTGGAAGCATGTAGCAGTTTCAAGAACGACGGCTTTGCTTCCATTGCCGAACTTTATGTTCAAGATGAGAACAATAAGTCTATATCCCGACAGAACTGGTCAATCGTTTACGCAGATAGTGAAGAGAGTAGTGCAGCCAATGCTGACGCAGAGAAAGTATATGACATGCAGGAATCTACCTTCTGGCATACTAACTGGTCTGATAAAAAAACTGGATTTCCCCATCAGATCATTATCGATTTAGGCGGCGTCTACAAAGTTTCCGGATTCCGTTATCTCCCACGACCGCAGTCTGATTACCCGGGATTAATCAAAGATTACAAAATATATTTAAAAACTGAACCTTTCAAGTTCTAGAATTCTAATCTGAATTACATTCATAAAGGTGGGAGCAATAAAATTGACTCCCATTTTCTTGTTTATAAATATAAATGGCATTATATTTGTAATTAGATACTATATCAGCAATCGTATCATTTGAATATAGTTCCCAAATATTCTTTTACATCATGAAAAAAAACTTCTTATTTCTAATCATCTTCTTGTGTTTCTTTTATGGTCTGTCAGCTCAAAACACAAGTACAAAGGAAGACAGCATCATTGTTGATCGCGACAAATACCCTGATTATACTCCACTGCCTAAACCTTCAAACGAGCAGCTACGATTCTATCAATCGATCCTGAAGCAGAGCAGATCCATTGGAGAAGGCCGTCCGCGAAGAGTCAATAATGCTACAGATGGGTTTTTCCCTCCAATCTTCAACCAAGATGGTGGATCATGCGGATCGGCTGCTGCAATTGGCTATCAGTTTACTCATGAGATTAATTCCTATCGCAATCTGGACGCTTCGCTACCTGAAAACATCTATCCAACTCACTTTACCTGGCTGCTCACAAACCATAATTCAGGGAAAGAAGAAATGGCGATGGCAAATGGTATCCCAAATTCAGTGGTTTATGGAGGCAGGACATATTCTGGATTGTTTGGAAACCAAACAAATGAGGATTTGTTTGGGTGGATGCAGGGATATGACAAATGGTATAGTGCCATGTTTAATAGAATGAAAGGAAGCAGTTCGATTGGAAGTTTGCAATATGAAGAGAACCGCGAACTTTTAAAGCAATGGTTATGGAATCACTGGGGTGATGACAGTTTCCATTCCGGAGGTGTGGCCGGATTTGGTGTTGGGATCACTGGCTGCACTATAGCAACTATACCTGCAGGATCGTATGAAGGAGGGAAAAATTATATGAAATATTGGGGTCCCGGCTATGACCATGCGATGACCTTTGTGGGTTATGATGATGACATCGAAATTGATCTGAATGAAAACGGCACCATACAAGAGGATGAAAAGGGGGCATGGATCATAGCCAACTCATGGAGTGACGGCTGGTGCAACGACGGTTTCATCTACTGCCCTTATAAAAACGCTCGCATTACATACAATACAGAGACCGAAGTATGGGGTTCGTGGATTACAGTTGGTGTGGAACATATCCGTAAGGATTATGTTCCAAAACGAACGATTAAAATTTCTATGAGCTATACTATCCGTAATCAGATAATGCTTTCTGTTGGTATGGCAGAAGATACAACAGCTACCAAACCGGAGAAAACAATAGATATGCATCATTTTAAATATGCAGGCAATGAAGCACCTATGCTAGGACGATGGAAAAATGGGATGCACTATGAATCGATGAAGTTCGGGTATGACCTGACTGATCTATCTGACTTTTCTGACCGAACAAAACCTCTTAAATACTTCTTCATTGTATCTTCTAAGTCCGGTTCGACAGGGGTAGGAAATATCGATTCCTGCGCAATTATGAATTATGAGTTGGATGAGTCTGGTCTTGAGATTCCTTTTGGCAAACGAAATGTGGAGATTCTGAATAACGGACAACAAACAATTCTTTCTGTTGTAGTACCGGGAGTCCCAATCAACCGGCCCAATAACTTGTCGCTTGCCGAAGTTTCTTCGTCAGTAGCAACATTGGAGTGGAGTGCTCCGGAAAGAACAGCTTTCGAATTGAAAGGGTACCGGATTTATCGTGATGGCCTGTTATTGTCTGATAAACTTCCGAGCTCCAGCAACCTCTATACCGACAACAATTCTCCTGAAGGGTCCTCTTACCAGGTAAGTGCACTTTATTCGAACAAGGGTAAAGTGATAGAATCAGAGTTGTCAGAAAAGATTCTCCGGAAGATCCTTGTAGAAAGCAGTCATGGTGTAAAATTTAACAACGCAGGCTTTATTATTCCTGAATTATTTAATCAGCCACTGACCAAATTCACGATAGAGTTTTGGGCTAAGCCAAGTGCTGTATCAAGCTGGAACTGGCATATTGGACCCGGCTGGGGCACGTTCCTTATGCATTTCAATTCTGATAAAACCATTTGTGTCGGCTACTCAACTTCCGAACGTCTTTATGGAGGATCCATCAATACAAACCAATGGTCTCACATCGCTATTGTTGTAAACGGGCCAACAATTACTCTGTACGTAAACGGGCTGCTGGCAGGTAATAAGACGTTCGCCAACCGGAATGGTATTAGTAGTATCAGTAGTTTTTATGTTGGTAATACAGGACTTGGAGCCGGACTTCAGGGAGAGATAGATGAGTTTCGTGTTTGGAATAGTGCGCGCACAAAAGGTCAGATCAATAGTTATAAAAACAACGAAATCGCTAACCCAATGAGGGAGGCCAACCTGATCGGATATTTTAAGATGGATACGATCAACGGCAAACTGATAGACTGTAAAGGGAATAATCATGCTACTTTTGTAAGTTCGGATCATACTATGACCGCACAAACAGCAGTCACAGGAAGTTCCACTCTCACAGATGTAGTTGCTGATTTTGAAGTGCCCGACAAAGAGTTATATCCGGGAAAGATGCTACAACTAATCAATACGTCAAGCAATGGTGCAACATCTTTTGTCTGGAATGCTCCGGATGGAGGTCTCAGTAATAAGAATCTTGTTAATCCAGTGGTTTGTTTTCAAACTCCTGGTAGCTACGACATCTCGTTAATTGCTTTAAATGGCAGTAAATCGGATACTATTGTCAAACAAATTGCAATTGAAGCACTACCTCTTCCGAAAGCCGACTTCATCCCCTCTTACTCCGGAGTAAGTGTGGGGCAGAAAATTGGTTTTATTAATCTGACGAAAGGAGACTTCTGTGAATACCACTGGTATTTTGACGGAGGTAGTCCTGCAGAAGCCACAGGTCTCAATGCCTCTACTACCTACTCTCATTCCGGGAAACATACAGTACGATTGGTTGCTATAAATTCTTCCGGCAAAGATTCCATCGTCAGGAAAGATGTTATTGATGTGTTGAATATAACCCCGATTGCAGACTTTGAAGCAGATAAACATTCTATTTTGGCAGGCGAAACAGTGCAATTTACAGATCAAAGTAAAAATGAACCATCGCAATGGAAATGGATTATTGAAGGTGAACAGACCAAAGTTCTGACAGAACAGAATCCATCCTTTGTGTTTACCAAACCAGGAACATACACCGTGACATTGATAGCGGAAAATGTAGCTGGAAGTGATCAAATCACAAATGAAAAACTGATTACTGTTATTAATCCGGGAGGTGGAAACGCCCTAAACTTCGATGGTTCCAATGATTATGTTCAAATTGAGGCTATTTTTAATGAATCACCGTTGAAGCAATTTACGATTGAATGGTGGATGTATATTTCAGGAAATACAGCAGATGGACAACAGATGGGCGATGCATCCGGCACTTTCCTGATGCAAACCACCACGGACGGCAAACTAAAAGTAACATTCAACAACAGCAACTTAATGTTGTCTCCTCCGATAATCAATATCGGCGAATGGGCTCACTTTGCCTTCGTGTTTGACAACGGCAAAGGTACCATCTACAAAAACGGTGCTAAAGTTACATCTAAGATATTTACACTTAAAGAAGCTCCAGAATGGATTAATGGGTTCCGGATTGGATGTGACAATGCAAAGACCATCAATGGGATTGTAGATGAGTTCAGAATCTGGAATGTGGCACGAACACCTGCTGAACTGATCGAAACCATATCCGCTCCAATTGAAAATCCAGCTTCTTATCCCGGACTGGAAGTCTATTACAGGTTCAATCAGGTTGTTGGTGATGTGGAAGATGCAATGAATAATCATACCGGAAAACGCACGAACTTCGGGCCTGATGGTGATGCATGGGTTAGTTCAGGTGCTTTCAACCTTTCTACAGATGCCACAAAAATAGAGACAACTGTTAGAGAATATAATCAGACCAGTGTTATTATCAGTTGCACAGCCGGACTTGGTACAAAACGCGCCGTTTTCATCAAGAAAGCAAATGAGACCGGAGGTTTTCCTGCCGATGAAATCATCTATTCTGCAAGCACCGACTGGGCTACTCCGGGAAGCAAAGTAGAAGGAAGTGACTATTACTGTATGGGAAACAGTGTGTCAACCGAGTATTCAGTAACAGGGTTAGAACCTTTTACTGACTATGAAGTAATGGTGGTTGAATATCTTATAGAGAATCAGGTACCACTCTATCTCAAAACATCCTCTCACGCCTTCTTTACAACAGGAACCGAGACCAGCGAATCAATGGTGACAGATCCTGGAACACGAATCACTCAAACGGCATCGACAATTGAGATCAGTATGGATGATGCAAGAAAGCACTCATTGAGATTTATCAGTATGCTAGGAGAAACTGTTTTCCAAATCACGGGAGAGAATAATTACTTCTCAATACCTAAAGAGTATCTCAAGGCTAAATTTTACATTCTGAATATCGATAACACAGAGACTCACAAGATTTTTATCAAACAATAATCTCCACATTCCTACGCATAATTCAGACATGCTACTCTTATGATTAGCATGTCTGTTTTTCTATTCTTATTTTCGCCCATGAACTTAAGCAGGAATAACATATTTTGAGTACTTTTGCCCATTCTAAAACGCACATAATAATGAAAAGGCGATTAATCTCTTTCGTAAAGTATTTTATCTATTGGGTACTCCTCTTTGCGATAATGAAACTGTTTTTCATGCTCTATCATTGGAATATCTCCAAGGATTTCGAACCCATTCAATGGCTAAAAGTCATTTATCATGGCAAAATTCTTGATTTTTCCATGGCAGGCTATCTTACCGTTATCCCGGGATTGTTGCTTATTGCATCTAGCTGGATCAAACCAATTCTGATAAAAAAAGCACTGATTGTCTATCACGCTATCATGCTTTTTATTGCCATACTTATCTATACGGTAGATCTTGAGCTTTATTCATACTGGGGATTCCACCTTGACAACACGGTATTCTTCTATCTGGAAACTCCCAAAGATGCGGCAGCCAGTATGACCACAACTCTTATCTTCTTTGAAGTAACACTATTTCTTCTGATGTTTGCATGTTTCTTTTATCTGTTTTTACGTCTCTTCAAAAATGATTTCATCAATTATACTAAAACTAAAGTAGCAAGTCCAATCATCCTTTTTATCTGTACTGTCTTCTTGTTTTATCCTATTCGGGGAGGTTTTAATGTTTCAACGATGAATATCGGAAAGGCTTATTTCAGTGACAAAATGTTTCTGAACCACTGTGCCATCAATCCCACATTCTTCTTTATGCAGTCGTTCTTCCGCCAGAAAATTGATGTTTCACGCTACACATACATGGACAATAAAGAAGCTGTTGCTACATGCAGAGAATTGCTCTTTCAAAAAGAAAAAGTGAATACTGATACGTTACTAAGAACTTCCCGTCCCAACGTCATTCTCATTATACTTGAAAGCTTCTCATCAACCATTACCGCGCCACTTGGCGGTTTGCCGGATGTGGCTCCAAATCTGAACAGATACTGCGAGGAAGGTATCTTATTCACAAATATGTATGCCAGCAGCTTCCGAACAGATCGCGGACTGGTATCTATTCTCAGCGGATATCCCGGACAGCCTACCAGTTCGATCATGAGATACCCTGCAAAAACGCAGACACTTCCATTTTTCTCCAAAGACCTGCTTAATGAAGGATATGATCTGAAATTCTATTACGGAGGTGATGAGGACTTTACTAATATGCGTTCATACCTGATTGCAGGAGGATTTAAAAATAGGATATCGGATAAAGATTTCCCGTTGAAAGACAAGATGTCAAAATGGGGAGCACATGATCATTTGGTATTCAATAAATTAAAGGAAGAGCTGAATAAAGATACCCCGCAACCATTCTTGAAAACACTTCTTACCCAAAGTAGCCATGAGCCATTCAAGGTTCCCGGGTCAAAGAAATTTGATGATCTTTATCTCAACTCTATTGCATATTCAGACAGTTGTCTGGGAGACTTTCTGGATACCTTCAAGAAATCGCCTCTTTGGGACAACACCCTTATCATCCTAACCCCAGATCATGGGATGAAGTATCCGACAACTATGCTGAACCATATCCCCGAACGATATGACATTCCGGTATTATGGCTTGGTGGTGCTATCAAAGGACCCCGAAAGATTGAAACAGTAGCTTCGCAAATTGACATTGCTCCCACTTTGTTGGCACAACTTGGACTGAACACCGATTCATATACTTTTGGAAAGAATATTCTTGGGAAAGGGGTGAAACCTTTTGCCTTTTATTCATTTATCGATGGATTTGGTTTCATGACTCCGGATAGTCGTGTAGTTTTTGACTGTCAGGCCAATAAAGTCATACTCTCAGAAGGTGTAGATCCTCAGACAAATCTTATCAATGGAAAAGCGTTCTTGCAAAATCTGTATATGGATCTTGAAAGCAGACACTAATGGCAGAGCATAATGAAACCGGCAAAGCGGGAGAGCAAGCTGCTGCCTGCTTGCTGCAAGAGAAAGGATATACTATTCGCCACAGAAACTGGCGAAGCGGGAGAAAAGAGCTGGATATTGTTGCTGAGAATGAAGACTTTCTGGTCGTTGTTGAAGTAAAAACCCGCTCTACTGCAACATTTGAATACCCGGAGAAAGCGGTCGGTGCACTCAAGATCCGACGACTTATTCATGCTACTGATGCTTATATCCGTTATTTTCATATTGACAAAGAGGTACGATTTGATGTAATCTCCCTTATCGGGGAACCAGGCAGATTCACTATCGAACATATTGAAGATTCCTTTTTACCACCAACATCCTGATTATGAATCCAATAATAAAACATCTGGAAGAAACAACTTCCACAAATACATTTCTACAGCAGTGGATCATGCAAGAGAATGTACCTGAAGGATCTGTTGTCACAGCAAAACTTCAGACTCAGGGAAGAGGACAAGCAGGTAATAAATGGAATGCGGAACAGGGCAAGAACCTTATGTTCAGTATCGTATTATATCCTGAATTCATTCCAATCAATGAACAGTTTATTATCTCTCAGATTACTGCACTCGCAGTCAAGGAGACGCTGAGCCTCTACGTTTCGGATGTCACCATCAAATGGCCAAATGATATTTATTACATCAACAAAAAGATAACCGGAATCCTGATTGAAAATAACCTTATTGAGAAAAAGTTCTCTTCTTCCATCATCGGTATCGGAATTAATATCAATCAAACTGAGTTTCCTTCCGATCTCCCTAATCCGATCTCTCTGATTCAGATCATTGGTAAAGAGATCTCAATTGATGAAGTACTGCAACAGATTCTCAGCCGGGTGTATAGCTATTACAGTCAGATTCGTGAAGATAAAGAGTCTGTACGTACCCACTACTTCAATTCGCTGTATCGTCATGAAGGATTATTTGCTTTCTATGACCACCTCAGGAACGAAGAGATCAAAGCCTCCATTCTTTCTGTGGAAAAGAACGGAATGATAAACCTAAAGAGGGATAACGGAGAGATACGATCCTTTTGGTTCAAAGAAGTTCAGTATCTGCTCTAAAACTATTTCAACTCAATAGAATAGGAGTAAGTTCCTTGCTTCTTCATTCCTTTTGCCTGAAGGGATATACGAAATATTTCCTTTCCCCACACTGAAGAGAGTCGACTATCATCGTGCACTACTGATTCGAAAGAAGCGGTGAACTCCTTCGCATCATTCTTCAATATAACCGTTTGCTTTCCGGCCAGAAGTATGATCTTCCCGGCTGTGGATACATCCGGCTTTTGCCAGGTCATGAAATGAATTACATTAGGTTGTAGAAGTACCTTCAGATTAAACGATTCTTTTATCTGCAACCCCTTCTTTCCTAATGTGTATGAACGCTCCCACGAGTTAATCCCAGACTCTTTCGGATAAGCTCCGGCAATATTAGTGGAGAAAATCTTCTTAGAAGAGCTGAAACGTGTATTACTTGCCTTGTATTGCGCTCCATCCTTTTGGGAGAAACCATTGATCTGAGGCAGGTTGTGGTAATCACTCTGCATCGTCCAGATGGTATAGCGTTCGGAAGAGAATGTCTGACGGGTGTAAGTACCTACCCCTGCATCAATAAATACAGGAATTGTATCAACATACAAAGAGAAAGTGCCCAGATCATTGTGATTATGACTTTCCGCGTTAAAGCCTCCTTTGGCAGCCAGCATAAAATGACCTTCCCGCATGTAGCACACCTCCGTTTCCGGATACCAGGAGTAGGGTGCTTTGGAGAGTTCTCTACTTGTTTGGATGAGCTCGTCTCTGTATTGCATCGTCTTAAAGATACGGAAAATATCCCGCCCATTCATGGCTGGAACCTTTCCTTGCGCAAGATAAGCTGCAAAAGACATCATTTCCTGACTGCCTACCGCTTTTCCGTAACGGAATATCAACGGAGGATCACCACCGCCTTGAGCAGAAGCATCAGCAAAGTTAACCGCCCATCCATTACCTACATACGAGCGAGCGATAAACTCACCCATATTACGGATCATCGCATTGTCAAAGATTGAAATCTTACCACCGGTCACCTCACTTAGTAACTGAAGATAGTCAAACATCTTGCCGGCTGCATGTCCCCAATAGCTTGTTCCTTCCTCACAAGCACCATCTTCATGATTGTAATTGATAAAATGATCCACAGAAACCATTGAACGATATACTGCACGTGCTAATTTATCCGGATCATTTTCCAGCAACATATAACTCTCCAGCACATTAAAGTTACACCACACGTTCCAGTTATTCGTACCCTTCAACCACCAGAAGGTATCATTGTTCACATACGGATCAAGTATCCGTTTTTGAAGTTCAGAACGTAAACGTTCGGCAATCAGCGGAGTGACCTTATCAAACTCTGGTTTCATATAATAGAAAATCCAGGAGAAGGCAGATCCCATATCGCCGGAAGTCAGTTCGATGATCTGCTCTTTATAGTCCGGCAGCGAACTCTTATCTTTCTGAATACCAAGATGGGCAGAGAGAGCCCAGGAAGTCATTTCACAATAGAAGAACGTGCCGTTAATCAGTTGTGGGATGAAACGCCCCTTTCCTTCTGCCAGTTCGGCGAGAAAGAGATCTGTTATCGCTTTATTATTATCTTCAAACGGGTTTTCCATCACCTTGCGCGAACCACTTTTTGCAAACTCCAGATAATCCGTAGCTTTGATAACTTTCCACGAATAGGAAAGCCGTGATTCTCCCCGACTGATATAAAGATCCTTGGAGGAACCGAAAAGTGCGTCCCACCCTTCACGGTCGCTATAAGCAGGATAACTCACCCACTTTTGATTCATGACAAGCACTTCCTTCAAACGGTTGACGTCGGCTTCTTTCTGAAGCAGATCACGTTGGCTATATGCCAAAGATGGCCCTGCTATTCCTAAGAATAACAAGACCATCCATAAATTACTTATGATGTTTCTCATCAATTGTTCCTCCTTTATTATATCACCTCAACACCTTGTTGTTTACAAAGTTCAAGACTCATTTCTCTCAATTTATATTTTTGGATCTTACCACTTCCGGTCATCGGAAAGTTTTCCAGAAAGAAGACATACTTTGGAATCTTGTGTCGAGAGATTTTCCCTTTACAAAATTCACGTACATCCTCCGTACACATATCTACATCTTTATGAAGAATAATAAAAGCCCCAACCTCTTCCCCATATTTTGTGGAAGGTACAGCAGCCACCTGCACATCTTTAACTCCTGGCATATGATACAGAAACTCTTCAATCTCACGGGGGTAAACATTTTCACCTCCACGGATGATCATGTCTTTAATACGTCCTGTTATCGTATAGTTTCCTTTTTCATCTTTCACGCCAAGATCACCTGAATGCAAATAGCCATTCTTGTCTATAATCTCTTTTGTGGCTGCCTCATTTTTGTAATAACCCTTCATCAGGTTATATCCACGGCAACACATCTCGCCAATCACACCCGTCGGACATTCCTCCAGGGTCTCCGGATTGATTACTGCCACTTCTGTAAACTCATAGTCATAGCCCACCGTGTTGCAACGTTCCTCAAACGACTGATCAAGACGGGTTTGTGTCATGCCCGGAGCAGTCTCTGTCAGTCCATACACACTGGTAACATGCATATGCATCTTCTCTTGTACCCGGCGCATCACTTCTATCGGACAAAGAGCTCCGGCCATAATCCCGGTGCGCAGACTTGTCAGGTCAAACATATCAAACATCGGATGGTTCAACTCAGAAATAAACATCGTTGGCACTCCATAAACAGCAGTACATCGCTCTTTATGAATGGACGCGAGTGTGATAAGGGGATCAAAACGCTCTACCACAACTTGCGCACAACCATGAGTCAGACAGTTCATCGTAGCCAGCACAACACCAAAACAATGGAACAAAGGCACACATACACAGAGTTTATCCTCACTCGTAAACTTCATATGCTCACCTGTAAGATACCCGTTATTAGCAATATTGTGGTGTGATAACATGACTCCTTTCGGAAAGCCTGTTGTTCCTGAAGTGTACTGCATATTGACCACATCATGACAATTCACTTGTTTCTTCAAATCGTCCAGTTGTTTATCCGGAGTATGCGAACCAAGCAGCAAAATCTCAGACGTATTGTACATTCCTCTGTACTTTTCCTGACCGATAAAGATGACATTGCGCATATTAGGAAAACGTTCGCTCTTGAGATGTCCTCGCTGACAAGTCTTCAACTCAGGAAGTATCGCATAGGTCATCTCCACATAATCGCTGTCATAAGTACCATTTGTAATCAGCAACGTGTGCATATCCGAGTTATCCGTCAGATACTCCAGTTCATTCTGTTTGTAATTTGTATTTACGGTCACATAGATAGCACCTATCTTTGCGCATGCATATAAATAGGTCAACCAGTCCGGCACATTCTGTGCCCAGATGCCAACATGTGATCCACGAGTCACACCAATAGAAATCAATCCCTTGGCTGCATCATTCACACGTTCATCAAACTCTTTCCAGGTATAACGCAGATTCCTGTCTGAATAGACAATATATTCTTTATCAGGAGTGGTATTCGCCCAATGTTCAAGCCAGTCTCCAAGTGTTCTGTCAAATAGTTGCATAACCACTCAGATTAAATTGGAGTGTAAACTACGGCAAGAATACGAGCAGTGGAAGTATCGGCAGCATGCACATGATGAGCAACGATTGAATCATAATAGATGCTGTCGCCAGCTTCAAGCGCATAGTTGTCTTTCCCATAGTTCACCTCAACTTTTCCTTCCAGCACATAAATGAATTCTTCTCCTTCATGAGAAGACAGATTGAATTCCGAAGCTCCCGTTGGATCAACCTGAATAACAAAAGGCTCCATGTGACGGTCTGTCTTAGTAGCAGCCAATGAATGATAGCCCATGCTTTTGCTCTCATTCTCGGTGTTGTTCGTAAAACGTATGGTTTGCTGACTATTTCCCTGACGGCAAATTACCGGTCCAAAGTTTTCCTGATCATCCAGGAAAGTCCCTAGACGGACGCCTAATGTGCGGGCAATCTTGATAAGAGGGGTTAGTGAAGGCAGCAAATTAGTGTCTTCTATTGATTCTATTTGTTTTACTGATAAGCCACTACGTTGTGCAACCTCTTCGCGAGAGATTTTCTGCAACTCACGTACAGACTTAATCTTTTCTCCTACGTTTTTCATACAAACGATTCCTTAAGTTTTAAAATATTTATATTCAATTCCATTCGTATATAATAGAAAGAATTGATCGCAAAAATACTAAAATCTTTCAGATAACAACAACTAAATATAAATGTATGTAGCTTTTTGGACTCGATTTATTATAAATCGAAACCATTCACATTCAATTAGACTTGCTCACTCTCATTTTGCATCTATTTGTGCAGCTATCGGGCACTTTTATTACATTGCGGTATTGTGATGGAGGGGGCTTTTTTCTTCAGATTCAATGGTTGTCTAAAGAGTAAAATCGGTGTTTTAGGACAATTAGGTCTTTAATGATGAAGGTGCTGGTCGGACCGAATTGGAAGTCAAAAGACCAATATCTGTCACTTTAGAATATTTTAGATTTTACTACACTACTGATATACAAATGGTTATACTTTTAAAAAATGCATCCGTATGCGTGGGAAATTTCAACCTGAAGAAATGTTTATTGCATAGGCATCCCTTTGGAAAAACTACCTGATGTCTTTAGAAAAACTATTAGAAGAAATCCGACTCTTTTCAGTTCTCTTTTTTCGATGTTTACGGATTTTCAAAATCGGTGTTTTAGGACAATTCGGGATAGTCTCAGACACAACGTATCATTATTGAACTTCGCGCAATGAATAAAGATAATATCTTGTATTACCCTTACTAAATAGTATTGAGCCAAGCAATTGACTCGTTTTGTAGAGCAAAAGAATGGCTCTCCTTTTGAGAGAGCCTCTTCTTCTTTTATTAATAGTTCTCAGCTTTCACCTCGAAATGAGCCTGCGGGTGCAAACATGCCGGACATTTCTCCGGAGCTTTCTTACCTACATGAATGTATCCACAAACGCGGCAAATCCACACGACCTCATCTTCTTTGGCAAAAACCGAAGCCGTTTCGATGTTCTTCACAAAAGCACGGTAACGTGCATCATGTGCCTTTTCTGCAACAGCAATTTTACGATACATCATTGCAATCTCTGGAAATCCTTCTTTCTCTGCTGTATCAGCAAAAGAAGGATAAAGCACAGACCACTCTTCATATTCACCGGCAGCTGCAGCCTGCAAATTATCAAGGGTGCGGCCAATCACTCCTGAAGGAAAAGTGGCTGTTATCTCAGTAGTTCCACCTTCCATAAACTTAAACATCCGCTTGGCATGTGCTTTTTCCTGATCTGCTGTTTCAAGAAAGATAGCAGCAATCTGCTCAAATCCTTCTTTCTTTGCCGCACTTGCGAAATACGTATAGCGCATACGTGCCTGACATTCTCCGGCAAAAGAGAGCATCAGATTCTTTTCTGTCTGTGAGCCTTTGATAGTTTTAGTCATCTCGTTATTATTATTAAGTTAGGTAATAATCAGTTCAATTGCAAATATACTCATTTCAACGAATAAATGCAACAGCAGAACTACTCATGAATAATTAAATATGTTGTAAGATTCTCCATAATTCTTTATTACTGTGGAAAATTGGTGAATCAACGTATCTGAGAACAGAAACTTGCCTTTTGCATCTTTTACTGTGAAATCTTTGAATTCTTCCGTTGACAGGAAACTCTTATTGGCAAGTAAAGTAAAAATATGATTTGTAGTATTTATAATAAATATGTTTTAGAACATGTGTATAATTGAAAAAGAAGTACCTTTGCGCCGAATTTCAGACATATAGAAAAGTAGAAATCAACTAACATTCTTTTAGCAATGAACGTTTTTCAATTTAAACCGGCTCTCTTCTCTTCCTTGAAGGATTATTCTAAAGAGAAATTCTTTGCAGATCTGATGGCAGGTATCATTGTGGGTATTGTAGCCCTTCCATTAGCCATCGCCTTTGGTATTGCCTCAGGAGTTTCGCCACAACAAGGTTTAATCACCGCTGTTATAGCAGGCTTTATTATCTCTTTCTTTGGTGGCAGTAAAGTTCAGATTGGTGGACCAACCGGAGCATTTATTGTCATTGTTTATGGCATTATACAGCAATATGGAGAGAAAGGTCTGATTATTGCAACACTGATGGCCGGCGTATTATTAATTTTATTGGGAGTATTTAAACTCGGTACGATTATCAAATTCATTCCTTACCCTATTATAGTCGGCTTTACCAGCGGTATTGCTTTGACAATCTTTGCCACACAGATAAAAGACCTTCTGGGATTACAAATGGAAAGTGTCCCTGCTGACTTTATAAGTAAATGGGGGGCCTATGCTCAAAATATCACGACTATCGATCTTCCTTCTGTCTTTGTGGGGATCGGCACAATTGTTATTATTGCATTCACCCCAAAGTATTCGAAAAAAATACCGGGATCTTTGGTCGCAATTGTATTGATGACCGTACTCGTCTACATTTTAAAAACATTTACCGGCATCACTTCCATTGAAACAATTGGAGATCGTTATACTATTCAAGCTTCATTACCTCAAGCGCAGGTACCTGATATCAGTTGGATCGTAATCAAAGGATTGATTCCTGCTGCATTTACAATTGCCATCTTAGGAGCCATCGAATCTCTCCTCTCAGCAACAGTGGCAGATGGTGTGATTGGGAAAAAGCACAATTCTAATCAAGAGTTGATTGGTCAGGGAATAGCCAATCTGATCACTCCACTGTTTGGTGGACTTCCTGCAACAGGGGCAATTGCCAGAACAATGACAAACATCAATAATGGAGGACGCACACCTGTTGCCGGTATCATTCATGCAATTGTACTACTCTTGATTATGCTTTGCCTGGGTTCATTGACCAGTCTGATTCCCATGTCCTGTCTGGCAGGTGTACTTGTCATTGTATCTTACAACATGAGTGAATGGCGCACATTCCGATCATTGATGAAGAGTCCGAAATCGGATATTTCCGTCTTACTGACTACCTTTATTCTAACTGTAATATTTGACCTTACAATTGCGATTGAGTTCGGATTGATATTGGCTAGTTTATTATTCATGCGACGTGTTGCAGAGACTACAAACATCTCTGTGGCTACAGAAGAGATCAATCTCAATGAGGAAAGTGATGCCACAATCAACCAGGAAAGACTGATTATTCCCAATGGGGTTGAAGTGTATGAGATTGACGGGCCTTATTTCTTTGGTATAGCCAATAAATTTGAAGACCAGATGGCTCAGATGGGTGATAAACCAAAAGTTCGAATCATCCGTATGAGAAAAGTTCCTTTCATCGATTCTACCGGGATTCATAACCTTGCCAGCCTCTGCCGCATGGCTAAGAAAGAGAAAATACGGATTGTACTTTCAGGGGTAAATCCAAATGTGCATCTTGTGCTCGAAAAAGCTGGTTTCTATGACCTGCTTGGAAAAGAAAATATCTGCGACAATATTGATGATGCACTCATTAAAGCAAAGAGTATAGTTGACTAACTCTAACAAACATAAAAGCGACTCTCCTTCCCGGAGAGTCGCTTTTATGTTTATCTGAACTTAAGGATTCAAGAATGAATGGAGCGCTCCTATCTATTTAGCCCGCTACAGAAGTCTTAAACCCTAGCAATTTGACTTTCTTAGCAATTTCTTTCAATTCTGCAAGTGGAACTTTCACAAGGTTCTTTTCAGGTGTTTCACGATCAATGGTATAAATCATAACAGAAGCAGGCTTTATCTCTTCCAAGGCATTAAGCCAGTCAGCTATTTCCAGAGGGGTCGTATTATCAATCGTCTTTCCATGATGAATGCCTCTAACAAACAGAGTTTGAATGATCAGTTTTCCATTAAACTTCTTATAGGATGCAATGGTATCATGAACTGAGAAGGTGCGTAGATTAGGAGAATCGAGTCTGCGAACTGTCTCTTGAATTGCTGAATCAAGTTTCAGAATATTATCATCCACTTTATTTAAAGCATTAAATACAGACTCCTTTTTCACAAGAGTACCATTCGAAAGAACGCATATTCTTGCTTTCGGAAAGTATTTGTCGCGCAAAACAAGAGTATCATCAATGATCTCTGCAAATAATGGATGTAAAGTTGGTTCGCCATTCCCTGCAAAAGTGATAACATCTGGAGCAGTTCCTGTTTCTTTCATCTCTACCAACTTGGTTTCCAGTGCTTGTAACACTTCATTTCTGGAAGGCATACCAGTCTTCCCTTTTCCGCGACTATTATATCCACATTCACAATAGACACAGTCAAAAGAACAAAGTTTACCGTCTCTTGGCAAGAGGTTAATACCCAATGATACACCTAAACGACGGCTTTGAATGGGTCCGAATACGATTTCGTTAAATAAAAAAGACATGGTCGGTCAAATAATAGTTTGTACAACAAAAATACTCTTTATTTCAGAACAACCATTGTATATAAAAAGAAAGATCACTTTTATTATTTCCTTTTATCTGCTCAAGAGCCGAACCAATCAATTCTCTGTTCGAATAGGTCGTTTGAGCATACCTTATCCAAAGTGTCAGACTCTCTCTTATCTTATAGCGTATGGATGAGCTGAGACGACATCCTTTTCCATACAATGAGGTACTGGAAGAAGCATAGAGTCCGCTATTTTCATAGAGCCAGACGCGTGAGTCATAATCATCGGTATTGAAAATGCTACCACAAGCTTCTACTCGTATGAGTTCATCAGTCGAGTTCCACACCAGAGACTCAGAAAATAAACAACCACTTGAAGAAGGAGCAAATTCCTCCTTATATCTGTTATATGCAAAGAGGGTCTTTAGTTTCCATGAGGGACTAAAATCATATATCGACTGATATATAAGATTTGTCGTCGAATAGTCTTGTAGAACTTGTGACTCGAGTCCATTCTTTTCCTTCTGTCTAAATCGAATATCCAAACGATTGGACCATCTTTCTGATGGTAAATAATCGATTGTAGCACGGTAATCTGATCCACTTGAAGGGGAATCCACTCCGAATTTGAGCCATGGATAAGCAAACCAATCAGCATACAAAGAGAGTTTGAAAGTATAGAGAGGTTGATAAGTTGCAGATAAAAGAAAACCCCGCTCATTAAAGGATGCGGATTCCTTAAAAGGGTTAGCATAATAAGCTTGATAATCTTTGGCATAATTACGGTAGGAAGCCAATAGTTGGAAGTCTGATGTCACTGGAGATTGCACCGAGATGATGGATGCCTTCGCACCATTACGTGATTGCGCCAGCTCGCCGAAGAAATGCAATTTACCAATATGCAACCTGTAGTCCATACCAATATCAAAATTGTCTCTCCCACGAAAATAATAAAGATTGTAATCGTTTGGTTTGGGGTAGATTTCTTTTTCAAAATGATAAGATAATGCTGTAAATCCTACTTCTAACCCATACAGATTATAGTTTACATGACCTCCATACAAAGCCATGGGAAGGATATTCTTTTTGGAAAAGTCGGAAGTTGTCCGATGTATTCCGTCTTCTTTAAAAGAGGTTATCACACTGTCGCCAATTGCATCGAGAGTGCGATCGGAATAAAAGAAGCTGTATTCCCCACCTCCAAATTTTAGAGTTGTAGCAACTCCACGTAAGAAATCGCTTTCGCTACTGGAATAATGAAATCGGATCCCTTGATTACTATAACCTGTATTGCTCCCAGATGTGTTTTTACAAAGAGAAAAACCATTATTAATGAGCAACCCCTGACCAAAAGATAACTTATAATCACCGACTACAAGACGTTGAAGAAAACCGACGTTACTGAGCCCTACATGAAAAGAATAATAATCATATCCGGATTTATTATACTTAGAACCAAGAAAAGGTTCGCCAGCATCTTTGTCGCCAATAATGCCGATCTGAAGCTGATCATTAGAGGTAAGTCGATAACGAAATGAGTGTGCATAAGTATCCCCCAAATACCGACTGTTCAAACCAGGAGATGAGGATGTATCCTGAGAAAAACCTTTTTTCTCTTGCAAGCAAGTCGTTCCACGTAAAAAAAACTGTTGCTCCGCTTTGCTAATCAGTTGTTGAAAGTTCAAAGATGAAACCTCTATCGGACCAATAAAAATGAAGGGAAGCAGATTCTGAATTGTAATTGCATCCATACCATTGACTAGTTGTAATTCATAGAGCGTCTCAAAAGATTTATGTTTGAAAAGATAATCAACCATTTGATCAATTTGATCATCTCTTAAAAAAGGGATCTGCTCCAGTTGTTTGCGAGTCAGGCGATTCAAATTGATTGGATGTTGAGATAAGAAAATTAATTCATTTCGTAGCACTTCAGACTCTTCTTCCGTATTAGTAATACGTTCAATAACTTCATCAATGGTCAACACAGACGATTGAGCCTTCGCTTGCAAGTTTATAAGCACCAATAACAAAAGAAGTATATACCTCAATAATCGGATACGCAACAAATAGACGGGGTTAACAAACATCCATGGTTTAGATTAATTAGCATGTAAAGGTAATAAAGAACGGGTAATAACCCACAGGTTTATAGGAGAGAATACGAACACTCATCATTTCTTCAGATGAAGAAGAATAATAAAAAAGAGAGTGCTGACAGTAAAACCATCAGCACCCTCTTGTATTCTAGAATAACAGGGAGAAATGCTCCCTGTTATCTTTCTTTAGTTAATTACTTAACAGCTACAGCAACTGTCTTACCATTAGCAGTGACGTAATATACACCAGCTGTTTCAATAGTAATTGTAGTTACATCCTGAGCATCTACTGAGTAAGATACACCAGCAGGAGTAGTTATTGTAATTGAGCCTTCAGCACCTTCTACAACAATTGCACCTTCTGTAGTGTAAACATTCAAACCAGCAGCAGATACACCGTCAACACTGTCATAGTAGTTCATGAACTCTTCACGAGCAGCAGTCAAAGCGATAAACTGTTCAGCACATTCATCAGCAGTTGCAGCCAATTTAGCAGCGTCTATTGCAGCCTGGAATGTGTCAATAGCTTCCTGAAGAACAGTACCAGCAGTAATAGCCTGACCAAT
Organism: Bacteroidales bacterium; assembly: GCA_963677415.2. GTDB lineage: Bacteria > Bacteroidota > Bacteroidia > Bacteroidales > JAQUTK01 > JAQUTK01. The sequence continues at coordinate 117,503 of CAXXFJ010000040.1, forward strand.
AAGCGCTGTACATTCAGAAATCAAACCTTCCAGTTCAGCAGACTTAACAACCTTGCCTCTAAACTTAGCAATTGCAGCTTCAATATCAGCAATTGTTGAGAATGTGAGACCGTTAGAATAGTAGTCTTTATTAGCATTGATACCATTCTTAACAGCATTTGCAATAGCTATAGAAGACTGAATTGCAGAACGAGCAGATTTAGAAGCCTGATTAGGTTCTGTTCCCTGAGTAATAGTACTCAACAGACTTGTAGCTTCAGCTATATCAGCCTCTAACTGAGCGAAGCTTGCAGCCTTAAATGCTACATAAGCAGCTCTGAAATCAGCATCAATAGAAGCTGGATTATTAACAACAGCTTTTGCAGCATCAACAGCGTCAGCAGTTACAATACCATCACCGAATGCAATCAGTGCAGCAAGTTTCACATTGACAGAGTCAACGATCTCAGCAGCATCCTGAGTAGCAACAATGAAGCTAAATGTAGCAGCAGTTTCGCCATTAGCGATGTCAAAGAATTCACCTGATGCAGCACCAATAGCCAGATTGTAAGTCTCTGTGGTGAATGTATAAGTGTCTTCAGCAGTTGCTGGTCTCAACATTGCCAAAAGGTTTTCTGTTCTCTTAATCTGGAACGCTGTAGCAACAGAATCAGCAGAAATTGAATCTCCGGTAGCGCGGTTGATCAAATAAGCAGCACTCTTAGATCCATCAAGTCTCCACATTTGATTTGCAGTGTATACAACAGGAGATACAAATACACTATCAGTTGCAGTCAAGTACAAACCGTTAGATGCATCAGTAGCCTTGTTTACAATGTAATACCAAGTTGGAACGTCTTCAGTACTGTAAACCAAACCATTAATCATACTTTCACTGTAAGTCTGAGTTGCAGCAATAATAGCCTGATATGCAGCGCCAAAGAAAGTATCACTGATTGTATCAACAGCAGCATCAGCCTGAGCAGCAGCAATAGCTGTTGCAAAAGCAACGCGATCAGCAGCAAGATACATACCAAGATCCATTCCTTCTACTGTATTTGCATACAGAGCAACAGCTGTGTCAAGTGCAGCATAGAACTTGAAGTTCACAGAATCAATGATACTAGCTTCTTCCTGAATAGCATTTACAAATGCCCAGTTGAATGAAGGTTCTGTCTGAATATTTGATCCAATGATCGCATATTTGTCAGTTCCTTCTGTCATTGTTGTATTCAAAGAGAAGTTGTACGTTTCTGTTCCTACTGTGTAAGTAAATGAATAAGTTTCATTTCCATTATTAATAACTTTCCAAGCAGCAACTGTAGAACCTTCTACGTCAGCAGCATATGTAGCCTGGTTGATAACCGGAGTCCAGTTTCTGTCTGCATAGTCAGAAACAATTGCAATCTTAGCACCCGTTGAACGGTTAACAAGATATGCTGAATCAGCAGTGGAAGTTTCAATTCTCCACATCTGATTTGCTGTGTAAACAGCAGGAGCAGCATACAAAGGATTAACTCCGTCAGCAGTCAACAACAAGTCCTGACGAGCATCACCAGCCTGACTTTCGATATAGAACCATACTGGTTGAGCAGCAGTACTGTAAAGCAAGCCTGAAATTTGTGTAGTATAGTAAGTATCAATCGCAGCTTTCAATGTATTGAACGCTGAAACGAAATAACTATAGCCAGAAATCATATTATTGTTTCTGATTTCAGTTGCAAGTTCAGTCGCTGCCATCAATGTAGCACGGTCTGCAGTACGATAGAATCCTTTAGTTACACCATCTTTAGTTGAATTGTAAACAACAGTAGCACTATCAATAGCAACAGAAAGAGCATCTTCAGCTGTGTACTGAGTAACGTATAAATCGTTTGAACCATTTAAAGTTAAGAGTACGTTAGCTTTATCTTTCATTGCATAGGAACCGTTAGGATTAGCTAACAGAGCAAATACAGATGCGCTATCTGCGGTAGAAACCATTGTAAACTCACCATTAACTTTACCAACATAGTAATCGTTAGTATAGTCAACAATTTTTGCAGCACCTGCAGTAACGACAAACTTGAATAGCTGATGATACAGAGTACCAAGAGAAACCGGAGCGTTTGTCAAAAGAGTATCCTGAGTTACAGTAAAGAGAGCACCTGCAGTATTTGCAATTGTGAAGTAGAAATCTTTTCCATTAGTACTGATTGCAATTTTACCAGCATCAGCCTTCATTGAAGCATAGTTGTAATCTCTTACTGTACTATTCAATGCAGTCCATGCAGCATACAAATCGGCTTGTGAACCAGAAGCAATTGGAGATTGTACTTCAGCAATTGATCGTGAACTTGTTGTCATTAAAGATTCTGCAGCAGTAATAGCTGCCTGAACTTGTGGAGCAACTGCATTTGTTGCAACTGTAGAAGCAGTAGCGATCAACGCTTTAGCATCAGCAACTGTTTGAGCCAAAGCATCATTGATAGTAACCAGGTTAAAGAGATAACCAGCCTCTGCACCAGAAGATTCACCAAGGAAGTCACCGCTTGGATTTGCATAAGTAGCATTACCATTCTGTCCAATACGATACAAACCTGCATTATTCTTTGAGAATACCAATTGAGCATCAGCACCCGTCCAAGTACCATCATTTGGTTTCAGATAACCGCCAGTTCTCATAATATATCCTGTAGATTTCTCAATCAAACGATAGTAAGTCATACCTTCTGGTTGAGCTACCTCAAATGCAGTCTTAGCTGTAACGAAGCGTCCGGTTGGGAAGTCGTTACTTGTGCCGCTCAAAGTAATCAGATTACCTGCTGCTTCAAACGATACAATATGTTCTTTCCAAGCCTGACTTCCTGATTTATTCAAAGATTTTCCGTCAGATGCTCTTGAAATAACAAAGATATCACCAGGAGTCAAGGTCACAGTTTCAGCTGGAATTTTGGTTAACTTGAATGCAACCAAAGCAGTATTAACCTTATCAGCCTCAGCTGCATATACAGCACCAGTAGATGCATTTGCAGTTACAACAGCCTGAGCTGCATCAATAACAGCTTTCAATGTATTATAAGCAGCAGTAGGATACTGGAATGTATTTGCGCCAATAGTAACTGAGCCCAAAAATGTGTTAGCAGCTGCGATTGCCATTGTTGTCGGAGTTGCATCATCCTGCAGTGTAAAGATCAAGTCGTAACTTGCTTTAACGTCATTACCAGTCTTAGGATAAAGACCGATTGTATCACCTTTTTGGAATGTCAAGCCATCAGCCTCAAAATAGCCACCGCCTGTTTGTTGCATACTTACTCTACCCTGAGAATCTTTCAGGAAAGTGAAATAAGAATCTGAACCAGTATAGCTGGCAGGTTTGATGTATGTTGAAAGACGAACCCATCCTGAATAAGCACCCTGAGGTTCAGCTCCTTCATATTTAAGGCGATAGCTAGTACCAGACTTCACAGCTATAACTTTAGCTTGTTTGGCTGCATAAGTACCTAAATTATCACCTCCTGAGAATACCCATGTTTTACCAATTGCGTCAAATGAAAGGCGGTGTTCATTCCATGTGATATCACCAAACTTATTCAATGCCTTACCATCAGAAGCTCTTGTAATAACAAATACACTACCATCAGTTGGAGTGAAAGGAATTGGTTTGATAATTTGATCCTTAAACCAGGTTACTTTATCATTCAATGCACTTGATGCAGCAGAATAACCGGCCATAGTCAATTTAGGACCTTCAGCTATAACTTTAGCTTTATAGATTGCAGCCATCAGAGAATCTTTGGTACCCACAATCTGATTGTAAGTAGCCGTTCCTTCTACATCAGCAGCGATCAAGGTAGCTTCTGCATTTTCGATAGCAGAAAGAACCATATCATTCGTTACTACGACTTCTTTCAAGATCCATCTTGATTGAAGAGTAGTTGTACCATCCCAACCAACAATGTTGCTACCTGTACCCGCAGTTCCACTATGATTGTTGCAATGCAAACTACTATTAGCAGTATTGGCAGCAAATTTTAGAGCATCGGTAAACGAATACGAAAGAGTGTTGTTATCCCTGTAAAAAGTCATAACATAGTTAGCACCTGTTGCATCAGTAACAACTGGAGTACTTGCAGCACAAGCTGCAGCAAAATTACCAGTACCAACATTTTTAAGTTTTACATTAGTGCCTGTACCCGGGATAATTTCCCACAGGTAATTTGCAGAACCGTCATCAACAGTTCCCCAATTCAACGTATTAGCATTCTCATAAATAGCTTTTGTCTTCCCGTCGTTCCATGGATTCACAGAAAGAATCTGGAAGTATTGTCCGGCAGCTGTTGCTGTCATTGCAGGGATAGCAGCAATAGCAGTTTTAATTGCTGTAGATGCATCAATAAGTTCCTGTGTTGTAGGAGTTCCTGCAACAAGTGTTTGAGCAGCTGTAATTGCAGCAGTTAAAGCAACTTCAGTTCCAGGAGCGAAATGGCCACCTGTTGTCCCTAAGTAAGTTGTTAATGTAGTCAGGGTTTTTTGAGCATTAGCAATCTGTGTATTCAAAAAAGGAACGGCTTTTGTGCTCACTGGATAAAACTTCCAACCAGACATTGTCTCAATTTCACCTTTCCATGTTCCCATATAATAGAACGATGTAGTCAAGTGGAACTGATAGTTGTTAGTTCCGGGAGGGTTCTCATTGTACATATAATACACACCTGGTTTAGTGGTAGCATTACTTTCTTTGATAAACCAAGAAGTTCCCGGAGTATCATTTGTGTACAAATATTGATCCGTGGAGTAATCAGGAGAGATAGAAATAGCTTTACCATTGAGCTTGTTTACAAGAACAGCAGCATTTGCATTTCCTTCAACTCTCCACATTGAAGCTTCATTGATGGTAGGCGCAAGACCACGTAGCACGTTGGTTTTGCCAGCATTTGACTCAGTAGTAGAAGAGATTAACTTACCTCCTCTGGAATCAGTTCCTTGATTTTCAATGAAGTACCACACAGGGTCAGCCGCGGTGCTGAAGACTATATCAACAGCAGCTTGTCCAGATCCTGTGAAAAGGAAGATTGCAAAAAGTGCAATCAACTTTGAAAAGAAATTCTTTTTCATAGATTTAATGATTGAATTAGACATAATATGGATTCATACGTTACTTTATCGTGCAATATTAATAATAAATTCTTAGATGTGTACATTTTTCTATTAAAAATTCTTCAAAAGAGTGATTATTCCTCGTTTTTCATTCAAAAGATTGCCTCTAACTAGATAAAAGGGCCTATCAGCAGCATTTATATAGGCATTTATTCTAAATTTATCTGACAAAGATAGTAACATTTTCCACATGGAGGTACTTACAACTATTCTATTTAAACAAAGTGCCATTCCACTCAACTCGTCTTCATTTCTTAGCGTGATGCAGCAAATAGATTACACCTTATATATAATAAGGTATTACAAAATAAAGTATTGGGTAATATCGGTTAAATAGTAGCATCTGTTCTAGTTTTATCTTCCATTGTGACACGCCCCTCGTTGCGCTCCAGCTATAGTCCCGTTGCGCTGCAGCTATAATCTCGTTTCACTGCAGTGCAATAAGTGGCGCGTCCTTATACATTTATAAACACTTCAGGCTCTCTTAAACATCGAAAAGGCATGCATCTCAGATTTGAATGAAGCATGAAAGCCTAAATAAATTACAAACTTAAAAAGCAATCCATATAGTTCTGCAAGCCAGTAGGGAGTGAATGATGCAAAAATGAGGCCTGAACATCCTATTATGACAAAATATTACTATCTTTGAAGGCTAATAATGGCTTATCGCTTCAAAATATCATTAAATGATCGAACTTGGTAAATATAATAAACTGCCGATAGCACGCGAAGTTGACTTTGGTGTCTATCTGGATGCCGGTGAAGAGATTGAGATTCTTATGCCTACCCGCTATCTACCATCAGAGTATATAATTGGCGATGTTGTAACTGTTTTTGTGTACAGGGATTCAGAAGACCGCCTGATTGCAACGACAGAGACTCCCTTGGCACAAGTTGGAGATTTCGCTTTTCTTGACGTGATAGGAGTATCTCCTTTCGGAGCATTCTTAGATTGGGGACTACTTAAAGACCTTTTTGTACCTTTTAAAGAACAGAAGGCCAAAATGCAACTGGGCGGCAAATATCTAGTCTATATTTATATCGATGAGGAAACGGACAGAATTACTGCTTCTGCAAAGATAGACCGTTATATCTCCAAAGAAGAACCTCCATATGAACCTGGAGATAAAGTGGATTTACTGATCTATCAATTCTCTGATTTAGGATATAAAGCTATCGTTGACAATCGTTTTGGAGGAATGCTCTATGAGGATGAAGTATTCAGACACCTTCCGATCGGCAGCAAAACTGAAGGATACATCAAACAAGTACGGGAAGATTTTAAAATAGACTTATTGCTTGATGAGCCCGGTTATGGAAAGGTTGGAGGAGTAACGGAGCAAATACTAGATTCCTTAAAAGAAAATGATGGCTACCTTCCTTTAAACGATAAATCTCCATCAGAAGATATATATGAAGCATTTGGAGTCAGCAAGAAAACCTTCAAAAAAGCTATTGGCGACTTATACAAACGTCGAATGATCATTATTGAACAAGTAGGTATCCGTTTAACTAATAATTAACAGCTATAAATCCGGGAAGATGACAGTAACAATTAAAGAAGTAATTTCAAAAAGCGACTTAAGAGCTTTTGCTACTTTTGACCACACATTATATAAAGACAATCCATATTTTGTTCCATCCTTGATTTATGACGAGATAAACCTTCTCGACCCGAAAAAGAACCCCGCTTTCGAATTTTGTGAAGCGTCTTATTTTCTTGCTTATCATAATGATAAGTTGGTCGGTCGTATTGGGGCATTCATCAATCACCGCGCCAATGAAAAATGGAAAGAAAATAAAGCAAGGTTTGGATTCGTTGATTTCATAGATGATGAAGAAGTATCTAATGCTCTGTTTCTTAGAGCTGAGGAATGGGCAAAAGGAAAAGGAACAGAATTTATTCATGGGCCGCTTGGATTTACAGACCTTGACAAAGAAGGTCTCTTAATTGAGGGTTTTGACCAACTGAGTACTATGAGTGCTCTCTATAATGCTCCCTATTATCAACATCACATTGAAAAACTCGGGTACAAAGCTGATGCGGATTGGGTCGAGTATAAGATTTTTATACCAGAAGCTGTTCCGGAAAAACACAAACGCATATCTGAAATTGTAATAAAGAAATATGGGCTGACCATAAAGAAATTCAAATCTGGCAAACAGCTGGTTAAAGAATATGGGCAAGCAATCTTTGATCTGATAAATGAAAGCTATGAACCTCTATACGGATATGTAGCGTTGACTCAGAAGCAGATTGATCATTACGTCAAAACCTACTTGCCAATGCTGAACCTGGATTTTGTAACCTTAATTATAGATCAGCAGAATCAACTGATTGGTGTTGGCATTACCATGCCTTCCCTTTCTCGTGCACTGCAAAAGTCTGGAGGAAAATTATTTCCATTTGGTTTTGTACCACTGGCTAAGGCTCTTCTCAGCAAGAAAGCAAAGGTTGTTGACTTGTTGCTTATTGCTGTCAAACCTGAGTTCCAAAACAAAGGTATCAATGCATTACTATTCTACGATTTGATTCCCGCATATAATAAAGCCGGGGTAGAATACGGAGAGAGTAATCCAGAGCTAGTTATGAATGAGCGTGTCCAGGCGCAATGGGAATATTTTCAGACTCAGCAGCACAAAAGAAGACGCGCCTACTTTAAACGTTTGAAATGATCTGAAGAGAGATGGATAATCTATTGGAAAATGCACCGGCAACACCGGTAGAATATGATGAATCAAACATCATCACCCTTGAAGGGCTAGAGCATGTACGACTCAGACCCGGAATGTACATAGGAAAGTTAGGTGACGGAACATATCCGGATGATGGTATTTATGTGCTTCTAAAAGAAGTTATTGACAACTCCATCGATGAATACCGCATGGGTATGGGCAAAACTATCGAGATATCAATCCAGGAAGGTTGCGCTACGGTACGTGACTATGGGCGCGGCATCCCTCTTGGGAAAATGGTAGAGGCAGTATCTATTATGAATACCGGGGGTAAATATGACTCTAAAGCTTTCAAAAAATCGGTAGGACTGAATGGCGTAGGTGTGAAAGCAGTAAATGCACTTTCTTCTTTCTTTGAAGTAGAGTCTTTTCGTGATGGGAAGACCAAACGGGCAATCTTTGAAAAGGGAAAACTGAAGAGTGAGTCAGAAATAGAACTTTGCAAAGAAGAGAGCAACGGTACTATCACTTCTTTTGAGCCGGACAATACACTCTTTGAAGGCTTTCATTTCAGGGATGATTTTATTGAAGCAATGCTTCGCAACTATTCGTACCTGAATACAGGACTAACTCTCTTATTTAACGGAAAGAAGATTTCATCGCGTCACGGCTTGCTGGACCTTTTGAATGAAAACAATACTTCCAATCCTCTTTATCCAATTGTTCATCTGAAAGAGGAAGATATAGAAATCGCTTTTACTCACTGTGATCAGTATGGAGAAGAATATTATTCATTTGTTAATGGACAACACACTACGCAAGGCGGTACACACCAAAGTGCATTCAAGGAAAGTATAGCCCGTACCATCAAAGAGTTCTACAACAAAAACATGGAGGTGGCTGATATTCGCAATGGTTTAATAGCTGCTGTTGCAATCAACGTGGAAGAGCCTACCTTTGAATCACAAACAAAAACCAAATTGGGCTCCAGAGACATGTCTCCAAAGGGAGGACTTTCAATCAGCAAATTCATCAATGACTTTATCAAAAAAGAAGTAGATAACTATTTACACCGAACTCCTGAAACTGCAGATCTCTTATTAAGAAAGATTCAAGAGTCTGAAAGTGAGCGAAAAGCTATATCTGGTGTTGCTAAAATAGCCCGTGAACGGGCAAAAAAAGCCAACTTGCATAACCGTAAGCTTCGGGATTGCCGGGTACATCTGAATGACTCCAAAGGAAATAATATGGAAAACTCCAGCATCTTTATTACTGAGGGTGATTCTGCCAGCGGCTCCATTACAAAAAGTCGGGATGTAAACACACAAGCTGTATTCAGTTTACGCGGGAAACCGTTGAACTGTTTTGGACTGACTAAAAAGATTGTATACGAAAACGAAGAATTTAACCTCCTTCAGGCTGCTCTGAACATTGAAGACGGCATAGAAGGGCTTCGCTACAACAAGGTAATTGTCGCAACCGATGCAGATGTGGATGGAATGCATATCCGTTTGTTACTGATTACTTTTTTCTTACAATTCTTCCCCGAATTAATAAAGAAAGGACATGTGTTTATTTTACAGACACCACTGTTCAGGGTGCGCAACAAGAAAGAGACACGCTATTGCTATTCAGAAGAAGAGCGGGCAAATGCAGTTAGAGATCTCTCTCCAAATCCAGAAATTACCCGATTTAAAGGTCTCGGCGAAATCTCCCCCAATGAATTCATCCATTTTATCGGCAAGAATATCCGACTTGATCAGGTAACTCTTCGGAAAGAAGATCTGGTAAAGGAGTTGCTTGATTTTTATATGGGTAAAAACACAATGGAGCGACAAAATTTCATTATAAAGAACTTAGTTGTAGAGGAGGATATCGCATGAAAATAGCCATCTTTCCGGGCACATTTGACCCTTTTACTGTTGGACACGAGTCTATTGTCAGACGAGGATTGTCATTTCTTGATGAGATCATTATTGCTATTGGGGTCAATGAATCAAAAAGCACC
>CAXXFJ010000041.1:0-44465 GCA_963677415.2 Bacteroidales bacterium
ATCGCTCAGAAAGTGACCGATGCACTAGGCGGCCGTGGTATCTTTGGCGTCGAGCTCTTCATCAAAGGTGATGAGGTGATCTTCAGTGAAGTATCTCCCGTCCGCACGACACCGGCATGGTGACCATGATCTCACAAGACCTATCCGAGTTTGCGCTGCATGCCCGTGCGGTACTTGGATTACCTATTCCGAACATTGCATTCCATGGTCCCTCAGCATCCGCGCCATATGGTAGAAGGTGATAGCACCAAGGTGGCATTTGGTAATGTGGACGAAGCTCTCATGGAGCCGGATACTCAGATCCGCCTCTTTGGTAAACCGGAAGTATGTGGTCATCGTCGTATGGCAGTAGTACTTGCCCGTGCAGAGTCTGTCGAAGCAGCCCGTGCAAAAGCATTACGTGCAACCAACAAACTGACAATCACACTGTAAGCAACTCACAATAAACACATTGGAAGAGGGTATCCTTTATAGGGTGCCCTCTTTTCTTTTGTCTTACTTGTATATTTCTGTATTTGTGTGCTGGATCAGGTGAAAGAAACGCTATCTGGTAATTTCACAATTCAATTATTTTCTCCATATTAAACGAAAGATGTTCATTGTGAGAAATATACCCCAACTGGTTGCTCACACATTGGGTTTTCCCTATAACTTTATCAATGTTCCTGTGCGAATGCCCATAAATCCAGTATTTAATTGGGCTGTTTTCAATGTATGGAGCCAATTCAACGGTAAAAGCTCCATTTATTTTGCTTCGGGCAAAATCTGGTGATGACAATTGAAAAGATGGCACATGATGTGTTACTACAACAATATGTTCTGCAGTGCTATTCAATACTTCATCCTGAATAAACCGGAAACAATAATCATGTTCCCTATTGAAATTATCCCACGTCAATAATTCTCCGTTGTATAAAATCCGTTGGAAATCACTGACGCCACGTTCAGTTATATAAGCTTCTTCTAACGGTATTTTCGCCCATAAGGTTGAAATAATTAAATCAACATTTTCTATCCGAATGACTCCATTGTAATAGCATTTCACATTATCTCGAATCGAACACACTAAGCCGTGAGGCATTTTTGCTAAATCGTAATACTTATATAGTTCATGGTTGCCTACAGCAACAATCACTTGCCGGTAATTGTCCGAAGCCCAATTCCAGAAAGGATGCTGGCTGTAATTGTCATCGTTCAAATAGCCAATATCACCCGCAAGAATTAGGATATCTCCTACAGGTTTCAGTGGGTTCCGTTTCAAATAACTGTAGTTATCTGAAAACTCCAGATGTAAATCCGATGCGTATTGAATTTTCATTTTATTCAATTCCAAATATCTCTTTCATAATCCCAATAAACCCTCGAATATCATCGTTGGTTCGCTGCAAGCTATCACTTAATGATTGATTAGGCAGGGATTCTTCCATCATGTCGATAAAAATGCTCAATTCACCTTTCATTGTAACTGACAATTCAATGGGTGTAAGCGGATCGATCCGCATAGCTAATAATTTAAAAACGTCATCTCTATGCTTTTTGACATCACCGCTACGAACAGAAGGATTTGATTTCTTTTCTTGCGTTAGGTTTAAAAAGGCTTTTACCTTCAAACAAAGAAGAGATAACGGATTGGCTATACGAATGCCTTCTTCAATAATGCTGCTACCAATAGTATGATAGTAATATTCTTCGTCCAGCAAGATAGCAGAAAGGCTTGGAATATTTTCTCCAAAGGGAATAGGCGTTAAATGAAATCCTGTTGGCACTCCTAATACATCAGGATATCTCGACAATAACTCTATTTGTATAGGAAATCCTTCTTTGGGGTTTATAAAGCGAAACAACTCAGTTGTAGCTTCTTTATCCCCTCGTTTTCTCTGACGAGTTTTGTATTCACCTAAAGCTATAAAATCCCAAAAACGTTGTCCAAATTCCGCTGTCATTTTTTCAACAACCAATATCATATCGATATCATCTGTTGCACGCGGACGCATATCAGTATTTTGCAAAGTAATGTCACAAGCTGTTCCACCAATAATTACGTAATTATCTTCAAATCTGGCGAAGTGTTCTTTAAATCTTTCTAATCCTTTTACCATTTCATCTCTTCTATCATTATATCTAACTCTTTTCCAATCCGGGCATCCGGATCCTCCCTCATTGACAAATACAATGAAAGTTTATCGACGACATTATTATTCGCATACAAAGGCATAATCGTTGGATATTTCCATATTTCGATTTTATACAAACCTTCTACCTCATTGAATTGAGCCCCGTAAGGATTGAAATATTTGTCCCAGATTGCTCGTATTTCATCTTGTTCAGAGTTCAAATGTGAGTAGTGTGACAAAGCATTTACCCCACTAATACTGAAATTGCCCACAGGTATGGTATCGCTATACAAAACCTTTTTTACCGGCGATGACAAATAGGTTTGTGCTCTTGCCCAGAGTTCCCGTTTACTACCTCCAAAACGTATATACTTAACTCCGGAGTTATCTTTTATTTCTGTGCTACACAACAAGCAATCTACAAGGCTTACAACGGCACGTGCCAAAGCTAAATAGTTGTAGGGAATGATTTGAATCAGATCTTTGATTGTATATTCTTCTTTTGTTTTTTCTGACTGAAGATAGTACAACAACAGATATTGAGCTGCAGGATTTAATTTTGCAGGGCTTTTGTCCTTCTTTTTAGCTTGAACATTCACGATCAAAGAAGGTAAGAATGCATATTTATCAGCGATAATAAAATAAACACCTTGATTTATCAAACGTTCCCGTTCGAAATAAGTCAATGAATCTGATATGACAACAACAGGCATACCCACCAAGATTTCTACTTGATTGGTAATTCGTTTATATTTCAGAGGAGTCAAGGAAACCTGTTTATTTTTTGCCTGAATGACACACAACGACTGATTGTTGAATTCCATTATATAAAATGAAAACCTCAAAAACAGATCTGCATTAATACCACGTAGCTTGTCACGTTGCATTGGTATTAATTCTGTCTGAATGCCTAAAATTGAAATTAAGTTACTCATAGTCAAATATTATCAGAATAAATTGCACCATTATCAACAACAATGATAATGGTGCAAAAATAAGGATAATAATTGAACTTGCAAATTCATAGTGCAAATAATTTGATTTGGGGCGGAAACATATCTTCTCTTTGAAGAAACAGCAATCTCTTGATGGATCAGGAGATTGCGGGTCATATGTCTGTCACCCAATTAAAAGTAAGTCTCAACAGCAAACCTGAACTGGCTAATAAATATTTGTTTGAAAGCTGAAAGATTGTTCTGTTCATAAAATAGCATCATCGCTTTCTTGTAGTCCATAGAATCAACACTTCTGAAAGAGATTGGACAATACTTGTTGGCTATCAGGATGGCATTGCACGATATTCTTGCTACCCGCTTATTTCCATCATTAAATGCCTGAATGTATGAGAGCAAAACCAGTATCAGCAAAGCCTTTTCAAGCACGTTTTCGCGGCTATTCACCAGATCGCATGTCTGCACTAAAGCCTCCCGTATCTGAAACTCATTATCTATCGGACGGTAGTTAGTACCCGTTATGCCGACACGTCTGGTACGGATGTTACGATCAATATCCAATTCTTTCACCAGGATGCTATGTAAATCTTCTATACGAGCCACAGACAAAACAGAGAGATAATCAGGATTTTGAACTATAAAATCCAATGCATCCTTATGATTCAGCAACATGACAGCCTCCTCTTTCGTTTTCCCGGCAGCCGTCTCTCTTTCTTTCAAGAGCCGTTCAGTCTCAAGCAATGAATAGGTATTACCCTCTATCTGTGATGATTTCCAACTCAAATCCACCCCTAAACGTTCCATCTCCTTCTGGTATTCATTCGGAGTAAGCTGCAAACTGTTTGCAGTATATTGCGCCTGCAACGAATAGAGCAAGTCAAGTTCTTCTTTGGTAAAAAGTGACACTTTCGACAACACATCAGAGATTAAGGAGAAATTGTATCCGTTTAATATCACCCGTTCATCAACCTCTTTGCTGTAATAACTCTCCATGTCGATAGGAAAAAACAGATTATAAGCAGGTGAAAGACTGTATCTACGATTCTTACCTTTGCCTTGCTGCAAGATGTATTGTTTATCCAGCAAAGCAGAGATATTCCGCTTGACGGTTGCATAACTGATAATGCCATTAAGACCCTCAAAAACTTCTTTTGATGAAGCTTGCGGATGCTCTTTTATGTAGTTTATCACGATCTCATCTTTAGCCATATGTATCAGTATTGAAAGATTAAGCTCACAAATATAGTAACTTTCGGCTCATATAGGTGTTATTTGAGCCGAAAAGAATGATTTATTGAGCTGAATACAGTTAATCTGGAGATTGCGGGTCAAGCCCGCAATGACGGTAATGATCGTTGCGCCCCCTGTTCGTCATTGCGGGCTTGACCCGCAATCTCCTTTCCCACTCCCCTCAAAAGAAGAAATACGCACAAAAACTCATTAGATGCTAAAATGAGTAAATTTCTCCAGAATTTAAAGTCTAACTTAGCGCCTTTTAGATTTTAAAACACAAAAAGCATGAATGAAAAACGAAAGAGGGATAAAGTGATCAGAGAACGGTTTGGCGTAACAAAGAAGATTGTAGATGGTTGGAAGGCACAGGGGGGTATTCTTGTTGATAATCCGGATGGAAGTCTCATGGTGTTGCTGAAGGGTAATGAGATTTCAGAGCTGATGGATTCGAATTTAACTCTTAAGCTGAAAGTTGCCAGTTATCAGCAAAAGCTTCATAGTGAGAAAGAAAGTCTGGCAGCTGAGCTGAAAATGACGGAGCACTCGAGACAGGGTATATGGAAAGTGAAAGCCATCAGAAAGAGTTTGGGAGGTGTGATTGTGGCGTTGGTAAAAGCAATTTATCCGGCAGATATGACTTCGGTAAGGGATTATCGGATGCTGGAACTGATCATCGATGGATGTACGGTCGCAAAGATCGCTGAGGATATGAAGATGAGTCGCATTCAGATTGAGACTCTGATCATGAAATATCTGGAGCATTGTACGAAAGTGACAGGGGATCTCAAAAAGAATAAGATCCTGCAAAAAGAGCTCCAGGAGCAGAAGTTGGCTAACGGTGAACTACTCTCGTATATCAAGAAGTTGGAAGCGGGAATGGTTGTAGCTTCTGTTGAGGATGAATCAGATAAAGCTTTGCTTGACAAGAAGGTATGTGACTGTCAGCTATCCGAGATGACTCAGAAAAATCTGATCGGTACCCACCTGTTGACCCTCCGCCAGCTGGTGGTTTGTACTGTGTATGAACTGCACAACATTGTCAAGATACCCAAAGTAACAGTCAGGGATATTCAGGAGTTTCTCCGCGGGCAGGGATTGACATTAAAGTGTGAAAATCAAGAAGTTTGAGCCGGAGGTATTATGGCCTTGCTATCATTGCGCCGGTGCGGTGGATATGATTACCGGCAAACTGCCACTCGTGAGTTCTGATTTTTATTGCACCAGCGAAGGCCGGAATATGTCGCCTGAGAAGAGGAAAACTTGCCGAAAGTTTGTCGGAACTTCGATGTAAAAGATCCATTTTGAATATAATAATCGAAAAGGTAGCCATTTCCGGTATGCCACTCCAGATGAGACAATGGGATGAATTTACAGAGTAAATTAGCGTCTTTTTTTTTGCTGTTTTTCATGCAATCTTTCTTAATTACCGGCTTGCTTTTTCTGGCTTTTTGTCGTACCTTTATAAGGATGAATCAGTCGGTTCTTCAGGGAGCGATGAGCGTTTGACTACTGTGTGACGCAGGTTTTATACTTGTAGCACGCAATGTTGATAGTTGTCCAACGCTCATCGCTCCTTTCTCTTAATACGCTACTTAACCGGGGCAATGGACCTCGTTTCCTACCACAATTATGAGTGCAATTTATGACCTGTATGATTCTCCGAATCCTGATTCGACAAGCACTGATTTGCCTGTGCTGCATGCCAGGATTGTCAATGGTGCGACGACAAGTAGTGACAAGATCGTCAATGAGATTACCGATGCGGCTACTTTTACGCATGGGGATGTGAAGGGGGTGCTCTCCGCGCTTGCCGAGACGATGGTGCGACATCTGTCGATGGGCGATTCCGTCGAACTGGAGGGCTTGGGTTTCTTTTCTATTTCTCTGAAATGCAAAGGCAGTTCGGATCGTAATGAGATCAATTCTTCCACGGTGCGGTTTGGCAATATTCACTTTCGGGCGAGCAAGAAGCTGAAGGAAAGTCTCTATGGCATGCGACTGTTCAGACGAAATAAACTGCCGGTAGCTCCTATTCTAAGCATGGATAGAAAGTATGAATTGGTCGAAAAGTTCCTCTCCGGGCATCCCTTTTTAACACGCGTGGACTATCAAAACCTCGTTTCCTGCGATAAGTCAAAAGCCGTGCGAGACTTAAACTTATGGCTATCAACAAACAAACTTATCCGCTATGGAAACGGCTCAACTTTCGTTTACATTCTTTCACTTTAGAGGCGTTATTTATTTGTTTTGCACAACTTTTGTTCAATTCAATAAACATTCACAATTCCATAAAGATATGTCATATTGTGGGCATAGTTAGCATTAGATATGCTTTCCTTTGCTTCTGACAATTAAATTGTTGCTCCTATTATTCATTTACAGATTGAAATATCCATGAAAAGAAGGTTGTTTTTCCCACATGACGGTGGTGCCTACAATGACATCAAACTGATGAAGTTGAGAATGAGAGGTGGTATGATTTCATACGGCATTTACTGGTTTCTGCTCGAATATCTCTACGAGCAGAAAAAATATCGCATCCGCAAGAGTGAGCTACAGACGTTGGCAAAATATTTTCATATCAACAACTCCAAGTTATTGAGCGTGGTGGATGATTATGATCTTTTTGTGACGGAAAACGGGTATCTCTTTTCGCCGGGCATGGTCAAAAGAATGAAGAAGTACGACAAGAGATGTGCTGAATTAAGTGGCGATCAGGAGGAGGACGAAGATGAGAAGGTGACTGTTGATGAAGACAAAACGTTAATGGATAGTGAAGGTATCCTAACAAAAGAGTCTAATCAACTGGATGACAAAGAGGTACAAGAGACGAAAAGGGACATCTTAATTGAATCTAATCTTAATGTTAATCTTAAGTCTAACTGTAATACTACTCATACTACTCCTTTCACTCATCCTCCCACCACCACTTCCATTCCTTTCATCACCACCCCCATTCCTTCCACCACCACTTCCATTCCTGCCACTCCTGCTCCTATCCCTGCCACGGCTTTTGTTTCTTCGAAGCCAAAAGCTGAAGTAATAGAAGATTTCCTGAATCTTTTCAGTCCGGAAAATCAGGTACTCACTCCATATCTCAAGTGGGAAGAGTGTGTGGATAAAGCATTTCAATCGCAATCCTGGCTGGAGATTATTGCTATGAATGATCAGTCGGAAAGCCCCGGTGGCAAGGATTTCCTGATGAATTATAAGAAAGAGATCCTCGAAGTATTCAAACAACATATTCAGAGACAGGGCAATGAACCGGGAATTCATTCGGTGGGAAATGCAAAAAATTACTTTGCCAATTACTACCGTGCCGGCACACTGACAAGGGCCACTCTGGAACAAAAAGTACTTGAATCGCAGAATACGGAGGATCCATACCCCTTTGAAGAGTATAATCTTGCGACGGGTGAACGAACAATATGTGGCATACGGGTACCACCGGAGGCACCTCCACGACCTGATAGTACCTCCGTGTGGAACAGTGAATGGAAGGAGTGGCGTGATTTTTAATTTCAGATAAAAGAAGAACGAATGATATACTATTACAAGGGTCACACGCTGGACACAAGAGGATCCAAAGATACAGAACTCATGGCTTGTCCACTCTGTGGCCCTGATCGGAAACCCGATCATCAGCATCGGAAAACGTTGAAGGTGGACAAGGCGAAAAAAGTCGCATATTGCTTTCACTGCTGTGTGGGAGGCATTCTGACGACACCGGGAGATGAATTTGAGAAGTCGGAAAAGAGGGAATCCAATGGGGTTCCCTCCCACTTCAAGCGTCCGGTGTTTGACTCCAACAAGACGGAAATGAGCGATGCCATGGTGAAGTATTTCGTGGAGGAGCGTTGCATCCCGCAGAAGGTGTTGATCGATCTGAAAGTGACGGAAGTGGAGCATTATCTGCCGGATGTGAAGAAGAAAGTGAAGTGCATCGGGTTCAACTATTTTGTGGAAGGCGAACTGGTCAACACGAAGTACCGCGATCGGGAGAAGCATTTTGCCATGGAGGCGGGTGCCGAACAGGTGCCGTATAATATTGACAGTTCGATGGAGCCGAAGACGGTGTATATCGTGGAGGGCGAAACGGACGCGATGAGTGTCATTGCTGCCGGCCATCCCAATGTGATCAGCGTGCCCAACGGAGCAAACACGAATCTGGGCTGGCTGGACAAGTTCGTCGAGTCGCATTTTGAAAACAAAGAGATCATCTACATCGCCGTGGATAACGACAAGAATGGTCTGATCCTGCGCAACGAACTGCTGCGCCGCTTTGGCCGGGGCATCTGTCGTATCGTGACCTTTGCCGACGGCTGCAAAGATGCCAATGAACATCTGGTGAAACATGGCGCGGAGAGTCTGCGTATCCATCTCGAAATGCCGCCAATGCTCCCACTTGATGGGGTGTTTACGGTCGATGATGTGATCGACGAATACCGTTTTATCTATGAGAATGGTGTGTCAACAGGTCTCTCCACCGGATTTCCAAACCTGGATAAGTATGTCCGTATGAAGTTGGGCAAACTGTGTGTGATCACCGGCGAACCAACAGCCGGAAAGTCCGAGTTTGTCGATATGCTGGTGACGAATATGTATCTGAATCACGACTGGAAAACAGCCTTCTTCAGTCCGGAAAACATGCCGTTGGAAGAAGCATACTGCAAACACGCCGAGAAAATGATCGGTAAGAAATTTAAACAGGGGATCACGACGGAAGAGGAATATAAGGAGTCGGTGGAATTTCTGAACGATAATATCTTTTCCATCATCCCCAAAGAAGATTTTACCATCGAGTCTATCCTGAACAAAGCGACCGATCTGATCCGCCGAAACGGTATCAAGGCGCTGGTCATTGACCCGTACAACTGTGTGGAGCACCATCTGGGAAAATTTCAAATGGAGACAAGTTACATCGGTCAGTTTCTGGAGAAGCTATCCAGATATGCCGAGAAGCACAACATACTCGTGATACTCGTCGCCCATCCTGCAAAGCAGCAAGACGACACAAGGTACACAAAATCGAAACAACCTAAAATGTACGACATCTACGGCTCGTCGCACTTTTACAACAAATCGGATATAGGTATGGCGGTGGTAAGAAACTTCGAGACCGGCATCACAACGATTCATATATTGAAGGTGAAGTCACGAAGCTTTGGACAGAAGGGAAAGGTACATTTCCTGTTCAACTCGTACAATGGACGATTTGTGCCGTGCGAAGAAAACATCTCGAAAGAGTACGTGAAACATACGCCAAGCATCTTTGACAACACTAACTGGTTTGAAAAGAAAAGGGGGATGATAGATGCTTCCGCCAAGTTGCAAGAGATAGAATTTGAGACCGAAGAAGAAGAAGAAACGGAACTGCCTTTTTAATTTAATAACACAACCAATGACCAATGATTCAGTCAATAGTGACCACCGGAAAAACTTCCGCAACAGCACTGCGGAGTTCCTTATCTTCACCCATCAGAAAGCAAGAAACAGTATCGAAGTGACGTATGACGACGACAGCATCTGGTTTTCAGCAGAGATGCTGGCTACCTTATTTGACCAGGAAGAGGAGATCATCAAGAGTCACTTGCAAACTCTCTACGAGCAAGCGGAACTGAGCGAAGAGCAGACAACCCGCAATTTCCCCTGCAAGCGGTTGGATCAGAAACAGGCTTTGGCACTCACAGAGAAGTGTTACAATCTGGAGGCAATCCTCACGCTGAGCTATCGAATCACTTCCAGGAAAGGCGTTGAACTTAGGCGATGGACAACACAGATACTGAGTCAATATGCGATATCGGGCTATGTGCTCGACCGCAAACGGATGGAAAACGGTGCATTCCTTGGAAAGAATTACTTCGAGCACCTCCTCGCCGAAATACGGGAGATCCGCATGAGCAGCCGTCGTTTCTTTCAAAAGCTCACCGACATCTTTGCGACCAGCATCGACTACGACTTGCACGCTCCGGCAACACTGGCCCTCTATCAGGAGGTGGAAGACAAGCTCCACTTCGCCATCCACGGCAACACCCCTGCCGAACTGATAGCCAACCGTGCCGACGCCTCGAAAGAGCACATGGGACTGAATCGCTGGGAGAACTTCCCCGCCGGAAAGATCGTAGATACCGACATCGCCACTCCCCGCAACTACCTCACTCCAACCGAACGTCATTCAATGGGCTTGCTGGTCTGCTCCTACCTCGACCTGGCAGAAAACCGTGCGATGCGCCGCATCCCGATGACAATGCAAGACTGGTCGCACGAGCTCGACCGCTTCCTCCGCACCATCGAAGAGGACGTGCTGCCCGATGGGGAAAGGCTCTCTCTGCAGATCGCCACTGACTTTGCGCTAAGTGAGTTTCAGAAGTACCGGGTGGTGCAAGATGGTGCGTATCGCTCTGACTTTGATTTGATGGGTGGGTGGTGAAAAAGAACTGGCGGCAAGTCCGAGAGCTTAGATACTCCTGGACTTGCCGCCGAGTTATTCTATTGAAGATTATTCTTTTATTCTCTCTAGAGTCTTTATTGCCCTAATAGTCTTAGGTAAAAGCCATTTCTTTATTAAAAGATGAGAAAAGATATCCTCTTGTAAATTCATTTCGGATATTCCTTCATTTATACACTTAACGAAAGGAATTTCTGTAGTTAGATCAATACCTTTGATATTCAAATATCTTTCATCAATCAGATTGTCTATCAAGTAAACCTCTTCTGGCTCCAAATTACTCATACGATTCTTTACAACTTGCAAATTTAACTCATGTAAAATAGGAATCGTCCAATAATCTGAGATATTACCATCTCTTTGAAGAAGGAATTCTGTTACAAATTGCTTTATATCAGTTATAAGAACATCGTTCAGATGCTCAATATACTTCTTCTTATCTTCCTCTTTTTTCTCAGATATTATTTGTTCGATATATTCCATCAATCGGGTCATTATTGGACTACTATTAATATGATTGTAACGTGAAATATTATTTTCCTCTGATCTATCTTTGAATATATTTAGTCCTTCTTTCATCTTTAAAATAACTTCTTGATCAGTGAGATTGATTACTCCAGAATTGGACGTAATGTAAGAAGCAGCATTTAAATAGGATTGATAATCATCAAACTCGCCTTTTGAAGCAGCATCCAAAATAAATCTTAGTTTTTCGGGGATCTCATTGTTCTTAAAGGTCCAAATGCCTTTATTCATGAAATCATTAAGTATCTCATAGCATGGTTTAATTATACTAGCCTTGACATGGAAAGACTTATCTAATTCTAATTTGAATGAATTGAAATTGATTGGATTACCCGAAACGATAAAGTCAAACAATTCAGGATAAAAAATGTATTCCTGCTTAGTCTTTCTGTAGTATGTAGATTTGAACTTTGGTAAATAAGGCTCTTCTTCTTTGGTAATAGTTTTATCCGTTGTTTCGATTAAACGTTTAGATGGCGAAAAATCCAAACCAAAATCTTCGATATAAGTATAGTTATTATCTAAGCCCTTTTTATCATTGTCAGAAAGCACATTTAACTTAACTTCATTTGAAATGGCAAAAATGAAATTCCATAGATTATCAAGTTTAATCGTCGTTAGTCTATCCAGCTCTTTTGTGGTTCCCACTATTCCTTCGAAGACTTCATAAAAATTGTTGATGATAAATTTTAAAGTCCGCAGATTGCTAAACTCTCTTCTTAATGAAGGAGAGGATGAATCTGGGTCTTCTTTTGTTGCAAGTTCTAAACAAGTCTTTACTACGTTTGATTCTCCGATGTACTTAGTAAATGCTTCACTATTCTTTGCTTTAATAAACTCATAAAATAGCTCAGGAATGGAAGATTTGAAGGTTAGTGTTTTTTCAACAACCTTCTCTTTAAATTTCAGATCTTCCACCACCTTATCATTGGCAATAATAATTACTTTAAAGCCGTTGTTTTCTACCAATTCATTTATGAAACCAAACAAGTCGTCGGAACTAATGTCTTTGCTTTTTCTTTCAAAATCATCAAAACAAATAAGAGTATCCTTGGACAGTAATTTAATAAAGATATCGAAGTTCGAAAAAAGCTTATCTGTATCCACAAACTTTTGAATCAAAGGAACTGCCGCTACCCCCTTTTGCAAAGTATCAAAAGCTTTTGAATATTTACCACTGGAACCTGCTTTATTATCAATAAAAGCAGAAAAAATCCTTTGTGGCAAATCATTTTTGCAACGAATTCCGAACAATGAAACAATAATTGGACTAAACGTTTGACTTTCATTTATTTCAGTCAAATATGGAAACAATTTGTTCTTTATGAAATAAGTTTTTCCGCAACCCCAAGCACCTGTGATCATCAAAGCACCCGAAGTCTCCATTCTTAAGAACGATTCAATAGATTCTATAAAAAGACTCTCATTTTTGGTCAGTGCTATCATATTTGTGTTTTTCAAAGTTAGTTTTAGTGTCAGAAGAACAGCTTTTCTTTCCTCAAATAGATTATAAATCAAGGCATAAGTGATTTCACAAATGCCTTGATTTATTATGATAGATTGAAAAGAACATTACCTATGGCGGATGCTCCTGCAGTTAAAACAAACATAGAAACTAACTCTACACACTGATTTACCACATTAATCATTTTACTTGCTCTATTCATAGATTTCTCCTTTCTTTTTAATAGTCTTATGGCAAAATTGCCGGAAATAATAAACACTACTGAAAATACGAAAACTGCAAGAGCAAAACCGCCGATAGATAAGTCTCCCAACATATATGGGCAGATTTATACAACAAAAATAATCAAGATGAAACTATTAACCTAGTAATAAGAAAAATAATCTCAGAAAACAGCACATGAAAGATATATTTGAGGACGCCAGAAAAACAAAAGCAACACACCATCTGTAGGAATATATTTATGGATTCATCATTCGACAATGAAAGCATATTCTTTTTCGGCAAAAAGAGGACCAGCATTCTTTCCTAAGTTCTTTCTTTTATCTGTTTTGATCTTGATATCCCTTGGCTCTCCTTTTTCAATTGTCAGATGTAACGCTTCCCCTTCAAAGTTGAATAGTTCACAAAGTACGCACAAAGGACCTTTAATTGGTTTCTTTGTGCCTACCTCTTGAATCTCTCGAATTAGAAATCCACCGTAGGTAAGCTCTTGATCCTTCATAAAAACTTTATATTCAAGAGACGGGTAATTGCCTGCTTTCTTGAGTTTCTCACGTAAAGTGTTATCGGACTCTGCTTTTTCTGAAAGATTAGAGGCGAAAGTAATATCGACGCCACTAAAATGGACTCTGAAAGAACCTGCCTTCTTAAAATAATGTGGATGCACACATGTATCCTTGTGTTTTGGCGAATAGTAATATAGCTCGATGTTATTCAAGTAATATTGTGTTTCCACATTATCAACACGCTTCTTAATCACATAACTGGTCATGAGATATGTAGCTTTTATTTTGGCATCAACTTCCAAATCAAGATTATCCGAAAAATGAAGTAATTCTTCTAATTCATTCATAGCATCTAAATTACTATCACATATATGTTTGGAATTTGCGACAAACTCGTTCGAATCGATAGGCAAAGGATTAACTTGGTCTGGATGTTTATAAAGGTCGTCCTTGATAACCCAAACACCCTTTAGATTTGTACATGATCGCATCCATTTATAATAGTGTTTCAACTGATCAACAATTTGAACGACTTTCGTATTATCATGTTCCTGCATTACTATAACAAGAGTTCCAGTGCGTTTTGATTCTTTTGAAAGAAATTCCGCCGCTTTCACCATATTGCCAATGTATGTTTTTCTGTTGGTAGTCACCTCTGACTCGAAAATAACAAAATCTGTTTGATCAGCATTTGCCAAGACAAAGTCTGGTTTATAACCTTCAAAACCATTAGGGATCTTTCCACCATTGGCGTATTTTGTATAACCAGCATAAGAATGGTTGAGTTCTTTGAATATAGAATCGTTTAACATTGATATTTTGTATTTATTGGTTTTGAAGTTCAAGGGTGTCTACAATACATCCTGATATTTCTTGATTATTTTAGAAAGCAGATTAATGTGTTCTTGTTCTGGCTTCCCTTGAGGGTGCTTTGTAGCAATAAAATAGATTTGATTGATTTTAAAAACTTTTATTTCACTTTTTCCGGCGTTCCAACTATATTTGTCAATACTTTTTGTACTTGAGCCATTCAAATGATATAAGAAGTCCTTTTCCCAAGCTGAAGTAAATAAAACAACAAATTGAGGTTGAAAGGTCTCCAATTCTACTTTTAAAATTTCTACACATAAAGGAAGTTGAGTTTTCCGTAATTGACTGGAAGGATTTCCTCTTTTAGACGGAGCTATTTTATAAAGGTTGCTCCAAGCAACTTCTTCACTCCATTTTTCTTGTTCATAAATAGATTGAGTTACCCCTCTTATTACTCTCCAGAATGACGACTTCTTTGTATTGTAACCATTATTATTTCCTTCACGGAATTCCTTCCATTGGTTCATTTGAACTTTTTTTGCAAAGATTCTATTTTCAAAAGATTCATTGAATAGCGTATCCACTTCAACATCAACACTACAATCTGAAATCGAACCATTCGTTGCTTTACCAACAAAAATTATGCCATGGTTGTTCTGATCTGGAAAAGATTTTCCCCATTGAATACAGAAAGGTGATAAATCCTTCTCGTTTGATTTCACTTCCTTTAATAGACTTGCATATAAAGGAATTAGTTTCTCTTTCAGTTCTTGTTTCTTTTCTTCTTCCATGGCATTTAAATTATTAACAGTTCTTGTTCATAAGAATGAACTGCAATTGATAGTTTCGCAAATATATAAATTAATACCAGGTATGAATTATTTCTTTAAATATATTATTAATAATCAGAGTTTTAAATCCACACCCTTAATACGAGAAAGTTCGAAAAAGAGTTGCAAGTTATTGAAAGTTCCATACCTTTGCAAGTGTAAATCATTGATAATTAATATATTAATTTAATATCTTTATTATGGCTATAACAAATAAAAAGATTCTTGTACTCGTACTACCTAATCCAGAAAAGGAACAGCTTTTTGAGTTCTATAAAGAACTCATCCGGTTATTCCGGTCAAACTTAAAAGAGAAGATTCTTGTCTTTGGAAGTAAAGAACAAATCTATTTGATGACTGGAGGTCTTGAAACTAGCGACTGTCTGGAGAGTGATGATTGCATGAAAAGATTCGTTCAAGATGGCAATGTGTATTGGTGCTTTTATGATTCTATCGTCCCAGACATTTGGATCCGCGATTATGCACCGGTGCATCTCCATGATCATTGTCTGAAGTTCATCTATAACCCTTCTTACTTTTATAAGTATGAGAAGGTTCTTGCAGATAATCTGCACGAATTTGGAAGCAGTCTGCCTTCATTATGTGCTACCATTGTATCAGATGACTCAGAGTCTTTTCGCAGAAAAGATACTGTTCTCATTCCCAACAATCTCATTTTGGATGGGGGAAACTGCGTTTATAATGGCAAAGGGGATCTCATCATGACGCGAAGAGTGCTAACTGATAATCCGTCGTTCACTGAAACTCAAATTGAGAATGATCTGAAAGAATACAACGTGGAGAGGGTTCATTTCATCGATTGTGAACCGGGTGATATAACTGGTCATGTGGATGGCGTTGTACGGTTTGTCGATCCTGATTCTGTTATAGTATCGGATTTGCCTCGCTCCTATTTTGCGGATGGTAATCCTATCAGCAAGAAAGAGTATCTGGAAGATCTTGCTTATCTGGATAAGGTAGCGGCAGAGATGAGCAGATATTACAAAGTAACCAGGTTGATGAATTGTATTCCCTGTAAGGAGGTGAAAGAGGGTATGCCGTCTGCTTTTGGTAATTACACAAACTTCTTCCTTTTTGGAAATTGCCTCTTTGTGCCTCAGTATGGTATAGAGGCGAATGACAGCAATGCGTGCAAGACTCTTTCTGAGGCTTTTCGGAGCTTGAATCCTACGATTGTAAAGGTGGATTGCTCGGTACTGTCAAGCTATGGTGGCGTATTGAATTGTATTACATGGGAGTTTTGATGAGGAGTGGGTGGTAGATAAAAGGATGTATAACAAATAATAATCAGTAGAAAATGAAAGAGTTAAAAGAGTTATTGAGAATTGATCCTATGGCATCAAAAGAGGCTATTGAAGAGAGGTTTGAAGAGTTGGCGAAGATGCTATTTAATGAGTATGAGATAGTAAAGAGAGGTGATCACTATGACTTTCTGGAAATTGAGTTTTATTTCTTCAATAGTAATCATAAGGATGATGCAACTTATGAAAGAACAATCAAAGAAGGACGATGGTTCTTCCATCCAAGTGGTGTGGATATTTCATTTAATAGCGATGAAAGTAAAGGATATTATGGTGGCATTTTAATTCGTAGTATAAAGAAAGAAGACGGTACAATCATAAATGGTCCTCTGAAAGTGATAGACGAGATCTTTGACAATATTGATATTAATGGAAGTGACGCTGCTGCTATCTCCAAAAGGGAAAGCGACAGGACTGAAAAGTTAACCCCTGCGAAAACCTATCGTTTTAATATCAACTCCAATGCGGAATACTCCTATTATGACGAAGACTCCACAGTAAGTTGGAAAAAGGATTATCTAAGTAAATTAAAGAAATGGAAGACTTCGCCACCAATACCAAATGATTCGGATTATATAAGCATAAAAAGAGGAAAGCCACAGAAACATTGAGTTAGCCTCTTCTTTTTTCGTTTCTGCTGATTCTCACTCGTGTCCACTAAAGATTAGAAATAGTTCCTGTAAACAATAGATATTTACTAATCATGAGAGAATTTGCTGTGTGACGATCCGTAACATCGATTGAAGAGATTCTTAGATTATACCTTTTAATCTGAGAATCTCTAAGAAGATAACCAGAACTATTAATAAGAAAAATCCCAGCAGTAATTTGTTACTTGTTTTCATATATTAGATATCAATTATTGATTAGACTTAGGTTAGCATGAGAAAATGTTTTCACGACAATGGCAATAGCTTTTGGCATTCTGTTTGTTGTTTTCATATTAGTTAGACAATTGATTTTAAATATGAATAGTATTGGACAGTGATCTCCTCAATAGTCATCCCCAATAAATTCATCGTTTTGAAAATAACGGGAAGTTCTTGTTCCAGAAATTGTTTCCGACGGTAATCGGCAATCTTTGTTTTGGCATTTTCCTCCACAAAATATCCGACGCCTCTTTTGTTGAATATAATTTCATTGCTTTGCAAAAAGTCATAGCTTCGCATGACTGTATTCGGGTTCACCTCCAGGGCTACACCCAGCTCCCTGACTGATAGGATGCGGTCGCCCTCATTCCATCGTCCAAGGAGAATCTGTTCACAGACATAATCACCTATTTGAAGATATATGGTTTGATTTTCCTTGAATTCCATAATTATACTTGTTTTTCGGTCAAGCGGAAATAGCTTACTATCCAGAGGAATGGAATAAAAGCGTATTTGATACTAGTAAAAATTGTTTCTTCTACTTTAAATGGATTCTCACTTGAAGCCAGAGTAATAAAATGGGATTGGGAGCCAATATAGTTTATTCCGAAAATTGCATTCTTAAGAAAAGAACTAATGTATATTAATAGCATTAATACTACAATGATTGCAAGTATAGTTTTACCAACGGCATTCCTACTGAAATAGATAGATCCAAGCATAAATACCGATTGAAAAGCTGCAAAGAGAATAATCGTATTTAATAAGGACATTTCGGTTTTTAAATATACCGTGTGACCTGCAGGAGATTGGATTAGCTCAAAAAATATAGGGTTGTTTGTTTCCCAATACATGTTTCCGAATGTTGTGCCAAGTGTTGTTCCAATTACGTGAGTTATCAATATCATGGCGATAAAGTAGACAGTACTTAATAAAATGGCAGTTATCAATTTTTCCAAATGTGTAGCGGGAATCAATAAATAATGCATTCCTCCGGGTGTATAATTGAATATTTTGAACATTTTGGCAGCAAAAATGAACCCTGCGATAAATATTAATATAACTTCAGTAGGGGCATTATCTTTTGAGCCGGATAAGTGCATTAATAAAAAAACTAAGGTAGCCAATCCCCAAAAGGTAAGTTCACGTTGTCTGTTTTCAAGGAAAAAGCGTTTAAGGAGCAAGCCTAAACGATTGATATTAAATATTGTATTCATATGTATTTTGTATTTGTCTTGTTTGATGTTATCTATATTTGTGGCAATTATGCTGTAAAAAGTAATTTTATTCGATTCTTATCTTTTATGATTGCATTGAATAACAATTCGATATCCAACTTACTTTCTTCACCGGTTTTATTTTCACGAACCTGATAGTATCCACGTAAAGTTTCTTCCGAATGGATGACTGATTCATCTTTCTCGTTTTTGTCGTACACTTTAAACAACAACTTTTTAGTGATGTCTTCAATAGACTCGTTAAACACAATTGCGTGACCTTCCATGACAGTAATGTTGTCAATTAAACTATCCAGATCGCGCACCTGATGGGTTGATATGATCAGACAGCGGTCGTCCTCAAGACCTGAAGCCACCATGCGACGAAATTGACCTTTCGAAGGAATATCAAGCCCGTTGGTTGGCTCATCCATAAGCAATAACTTTGTATTGGTTGCCAATCCGAAAGCTACAAACACTTTCTTTTTCTGACCGTGCGAAAGTTTGTTCAACATCGACTTTTTATTTTCAATTTCAAATTCCTTCAGGTAATTGTTGAACTGTTCTGAACTAAAATGGGGATAGAAAGGTGCATACACTTTTTCGTAATTTCTTATGCTCAATATAAATTGTGGTAACTCTTCGGGCAAGAAGAATATTTCCCGTAGCATCTCAGGGTAACGTTTGACAGGATTAAATCCCAGAGTATCAATTGAACCTGCTTTTGGAAAGTCCAATCCGGAAATGAGTTTCAACAAGGTACTTTTACCTTCGCCATTCTTTCCAAGCAAACCGTGAATATGTCCGGCTTCGAGTTTTAAACTCAGGTTGGAAAGCAATTCTGTTTTTCTTGTGTAACTGAAGGTTACGTTTCGAACATCTACCATTATAATTTTGTTTAATGTTGTGGAATAGTAATGACCCAACTATACTAAATGCTTAGTGTATTAGTATTATAATACACAGCAAAAGTATGGCAACAATTAAATGCTGCAATAGTTTTCGTGTTAAATAATGCAAATCATGTAAATATATTTTCAATTGCCTGCTTTTTAGTAGTATACCTCCAAGTTGCAACGGATCTAATTCACAACGAACTGTTCATCAGTAATGTGCTGTACTTTTCCATTCCTTTGCTTTGCTGTTAGTGGACATGGTGTCTTTCGAAATTTCATCAACATAATGCATTAGCATTAAGCCAAGAGAGAGTCGTCTTATTAAGTTTTGCAAAGATTATGCACAACAAACATAATGTTTGCAAAGCATAATCTTTGCACCTTAAACAGTTGCTCATATCACTGATTATGAGTACCTTTAAGGATAAATAAAACACTTTAGATTAATGATACAGGAAGAGCAGATTGAGCGTTTCAGGATCAGATGTTACAGCAAGACGGAGCTGGGGCTTCTCTACACGCCACACTGTAGAAAGGAGCATGCCTGGCGGATCATCCGCAACTGGATCATCCGATGCAAACCGCTCAACGAAGCGCTGCTCGCCACCGGAATCACGCCTTCCTCGCGGATCCTCTCTCCCAAGCAAGTGCAGTTGATCGTGGAGTATCTCGGAGAGCCGTAAGAGCTATATGCTACCTGTTGCACGGACTAATATGCCTGTATTTCTGGCAACGAATCGACTATTTACATCTCTTTTCATTCGTATAAATAGATTGTTCAGAGTAATCTTGTTCCTATCGTTACTTTGTAACAATCTCATCCAGAAGGTATTTCTTGCCCACCTTTTCCATGACGACCTGAAAGTTCTTTGTGCCACCATTTCCTTTGTATCTGACAGAAAAACGAAGAGTGCCTTTGGGTTGGATCGTCAGAGTCTCTGCCCATTTTTTGTCAAAGTCGCAGGCTAAAATCAGTGGATCGTAGTAGGGGTCGTCAGAAGGAGTCTCTTTGAGAGTTTTAATGCTTGCTTGTAGGCGTTTGGTACAGAACTCTGCTTTGAGTTCTTCCAGTCGTTCGTTCAGATCTTCCGGCATGGTGTAGTATTCGGTCGTGTAGGCTGCGTAGAAGTGTTTGAGAGTGCCGAGGGCTGTGGTATCATTGGAGTCTTTTGAAGCCGGCGTCTCTTCTGCGGAAAAGAGCATATCTCCATAAGCATCACCATTCCAGAATGGGGTAATGTAATCAATCTGCTGCTTGTCGCCAATGGTCACCACTTTTACAGGGATCTTCACGGTGTCTTTGTTGTACTCGATGTATTGCACTTGACACCAGTCGTCACAGAGTATTTTATAGGATAGCGTTTTTGCCAGTCGCTCTGAGAAGTCTTGCGCTCGGATAATGGGGTCGCCATCAGACTCAGCTCCTATCCTGTTCACTTTTTCAATCAATCGTTGCGTGAGATATCTGCCTTTGAGCGAATCGATTGTCTGGTGAGATGCGTTGTTGAGAAATGTGGATGTGTAGGCTGTGTAGAACTCTTGAACGAGCCGAAG
Organism: Bacteroidales bacterium; assembly: GCA_963677415.2. GTDB lineage: Bacteria > Bacteroidota > Bacteroidia > Bacteroidales > JAQUTK01 > JAQUTK01. The sequence goes on from CAXXFJ010000041.1 coordinate 20,965, forward strand.
AGCTTGCTCATTGTTCTTTTCATTCAACGTATCCTTGCCTGAATTAGTTGATTGGGGTGCTTGTGTACAGGAAATCAGACACAAACAGAATAGCAACGAAGCAATACTATTTTTCATAATCTCTGTCTTTTATCTATCTGGCACAAATATAGTAATTAATATTGCAACCGGGTTATTTCGTTTCCACTTCTTCCTGATTCATCATGCTTGGTTTGCCTTCGAGCTGTGCCGCCGCATCGACGCTGAAAGTGCCTTCAGTGACGATCTCTTCTCCTTCTTTCAATCCGTCAAGCACTACGTAGCTGTTGCCGAGCATTGGACCGAGTCCTATTTCACGCATGCTGAAGCTCAAGTCTGCTGTGGCCGGACCTTTTACATAGACAATGGATCGTTTTCCTGTCCACAACACGGCCGAACGTGGTATGACCAGTTTGTCTTTATAGGTATTCAGGTTGGCTTTTACCAAACCGTTGGCAAACATTTCAGGCTTCAGGTTGCCTCCTGCATTGTTCAGTTCCACCCGTACTTTGGCTACACGGTTGACTGGGTCGATGACAGGGTCGATGAACCGGATCTTCGCAAAATAGTCTTTGCCGGGTAGTGCCTGGAAGGTGAATTGTATGGTGTTTCCTTCTTTCAGGAAGGGCAGATCACTTTCATAGGCGTCAAACTGTACCCAAACATTAGACAGATTGGCGACATCAAACAGGACGGTTCCCTGCGACACATAATCGCCTGTGCTGACCCGTTTGCCTGTCACGATCCCTGAGGTGTTGGCATAGACTTCAAACTCGGTCTTTGTCTTTCCGGATTGTTCGATCTGCGCAATCTGTGCTTCGGATAGTTTCCATTGACGGAGCTTTTCGCTCGCGGCAGCATAGATCTCCGGCTGTGTCTCTTTGCTTTTTGCTGCTTCGAGTAGTTCTTGCTGTGCTGTAATCATATCGGGTGAATAGATGAGGGCCAGCAACTGACCTTTTTTGACAGACTCTCCAGTAAAGTTGACCAGCAGCTTTTCTATACGACCCCCAATATGAGCGACCTGACTTTGTTGCAGTCGTTCATCGACTTGTACTTTTCCGAATAAACGGACTTCTTTGACTGGTGCCTGACTGGTGACTATGGTGGTGGATACATTGGCAAGGGCCGCTGCTTCCTTGGTAAAATGAATGGCAAGAGTGTCTGAGTCACTGGCACCGCCACTTTGAACCAAGGGGATCAGTTCCATGCCACAGATGGGACATTTGCCGGGATGATCCAATTTGATCTGCGGGTGCATGGAACAGGTCCAGATTTGCGGTTTCCCTGTTTCTGAAGCATGATCGTGTGCTAGTGTCTCTACTGTTCTTTCGGGAGAATGGAAAACGATCCAGCCGAGAAAGAATCCAACCAGAATGAGTAGTCCGTAACGGAGGTACTTGTTTGCAAATATTGTTTTCATATCCATTGTTCGTTGTGTTATTGAGTGGGTTGATGTCTGTTTATTAGTTTACGCATCGGGCAAAAGTCTTTGTATCCATGCTTTCGCTTTATTGAATTGGGTGATTGCTTCAATGCGCTTTGTTTCATAGTCCAGGAGCTGCTTACGGATCAACAGGATGTCTGTCATGCCGGTTGCAGAGGATGAGAATGACCGCATCGAGATGTCCAGTGACTTTTGGGTCAGCTGACTCTGGCTGTCATAGAGTTTCATTTGCCTCAGAGCGTCATTATAGAGTTTGAGAGCTTCGTAATAGTCGATCAGCAAAGCGTTTTGAGTCGCCTGATAATTTTGCTCAGAGGCTGTCTTCAACAACTTACTTTCCGCTTGCATGGCTTTGTATTTGTTTCTGTATATCGGCAATGTCATTGTGACCATCGGCATGATCATATCCTGTCCATTCATCGCCGAAGTGGACATACTGCTTTTATTGATGAGAGAATAATTGACTCCTACTCCGACCATCGGCAGACCCATTTGCTTTTGCATCCTGGTGCGTGCCGATAGTGATTGTTGTTCGTAGTTGAGCATTGTCAGCATCGGATTGGAGAGCAACATAGAATCGTTTACAGTGAGGTACTTTAATTGCAATGGCTCTGCCGGCATCTGTTCGGGTACAGAAACGGAGGCAGTCAGTGGTCTGTTTAACAGGGTGTTGAAACGTGCTGTCACCACTTGCTCTTCCGTCTTCAAGGTGGCCAGGTCGTTTTGTACATCACCTGTCTCTATCTGAACCCGATAGACATCGGCAAGTCCGGATCCTGTGGAGGATGACCCCATGGATGAATTGCCCATGGATGCCGGACTAGCCGACTGAGAGGTCGTGCTGCCCGAAGTGCCGGATTTGAATTTTGCCAGACTCAGTCGTTCTATTGTCTTTAATAACTCAATGTTGCGTTCAGAGATCTTCATCTTCTGACGTACTGCATAGAGGTCGTACCAGTTTTGCAGCACTTCGTAATAGACTTGCAACTTGGCATTCGTAAATAGTTCGTAGTTGGCTTTTGCCATCAGACTCATTTCATCTTTCGCGTTTTTCAATACGCCAAACCATGGAAACATTTGCATGAGCCGGATCTCAGCTACCTGATTGCCACTCAACTGTTCCATCGGACTAAGGAAGAACCCCATGTCGAGCTGGGGATCGGGCAGACTTCCTACTTGTGGAATCTTTTGCAGGGCGGCCTGATATTCGTTGTATCGCTGGAGAACGGTGGGATTATTTCGGACCGCAGTCTCCAGATAATAACTGAGCGAATCGGCCTGCTGACTATATCCTTTCCACGAAGATAGTGTGACTAATACTAGTATCAGTATAGTTTTTACAATTGATGTTTTCATATTTGCCCGGGATTATTCGTTTGTACTTCTCCCTGTTCTTTCATTGTTTTATGTACCGCCTGCTCTCTCCACATGGCTTGCAAAAGCGGGACAACAAAGATGGTCATGACCTGAATGATCATTCCTCCAAATGTAGGGATGGACATGGGGACCATGATATCGGCTCCTTTTCCTGTGGAATATAAGACGGGCAACAAGGCGATCACTGCGACTGCGGTAGTCATCATGGCCGGACGGACACGTTTCTTACCGGCTTCCACAACGGCTTCACGCACGTCATGCACGGTAGTCGGGTGTTTGCTTTCAAAGACCTGATGGATGTAGGTTCCCATGATGACACCATCATTGGTAGCGATGCCAAAGAGGGCTATAAAACCGACCCAGACCGCGACACTCAGATTGATGGGGTGCATCTGAAACAAATCACGCAGGTTAATGCCGGCTACGGAAAAGTCCATAAACCAGGGTTGTCCATAGAGCCAGAGCATGATAAATCCACCGGCAAAGGCTACAAAGACACCAGAGAAATGGATAAAAGAGGCTGTCACTGTCTTAAACTGGAAATAGAGCAAGAGCAATATCAACAGCAAACTTATTGGAATGACAATAGCAAGCCTTTCCGTTGCACGCAGTTCGTTTTCATAATTCCCTGCAAACTTATAGGTCACTCCTTTGGGCAGTTTCAGTTCGCCGGAAGTTAGTTTGGCCTGAAGCATCTTATCTGCTTCCTGCACGACATCTACTTCGGCTTTCCCTTCCTGCTTGTCGAATATTACATAACCGACTAAGAAAGTATCTTCGCTACGAATCATTTGAGCGCCTTTGGTATACTGAATATCGGCTATCTCACTCAACGGAATCTGAGTACCATTCATTGCCGGAATCAGTATCCGCTTGATATCTTCAGGATTGTCGCGCAGCTCTCTGGCATAGCGTACACGCATCGGGAATCGCTCTCTGCCTTCGACGGAAGTGCCCAGTGACATCCCTCCCATTGCTACCTGAAGCATTTCCTGTACATCACTAACAGTCAATCCATAACGTGCCATATCTTCACGTTTTAATTTAATTTCCAGATAGGGTGCTCCAACTGCCCGGTCGTAGAAAACAGACGATGCTTTGACTGAATTTACGGACTTCAGTGCCTTCTCAAATTGCATCCCGGCCTTTTCAATGGACTCCAGATCGGGGCCATAGACTTTCAATCCCATGGGAGCGCGCATGCCTGTTGACAGCATCACATTACGGGTTTCGATGGGCTGTAATTTGGGTGCTGAAGTGAGTCCGGGGATGTTTGTCACTTTGACAATTTCCTTCCAGATATCATCCGGCTTTCGGATCTCCGGTCGCCACTGGCGGTAATATTCCCCGTTGCGCGCAGGCACCAAACTATCGGAGGAGATGACGCGGTAGTTTTCTTTGACCGGGTTGAATGTCTTCCCGCTTCTCAGGATAAAATCGCCGTCGTGATTCACCTTGAACCGTTCTCTTTGTCCGTTTTCGTCCAGTGCATATTCCGGACGGTAATTGATGGTATTTTCAAACATCTGTACAGGTGCCGGATCGAGTGCGGAGTTGACCCTGCCCCATTTACCGACAGCCACATCAACTTCGGGAATAGCTGCAAGTCGGAGATCCAGTGTTTTTATATACTGAATGTTCTTTTCAATGCTTGAATGTGGCATACTGGTGGGCATCAGTAGATAAGATCCTTCGTTGAGTGTAGGCATGAACTCTTTACCCATACCGGGGAATGTATTAGCCGGAGCCGTCCAGCCGATCTTTTCAGCGCCAGTGGCTACTACTCCGAATACTTTATCAAATCCCAGCCAGATCAGGATACCGAAGAGTAGTGTCACAGCCGGCAACAGCAGAAACTTGCCTTTGTTGGCGAGTGCCCAGCGGAGGATGGGTTCATAAAAGTGAACCATCGTCATCAATGCAGTCAATATGACGGCTACAATGCCGGCGACGAACAGGTAATTGACCAGCGTACTGTTGTGTGCTCCGAGAGGGAGCCACTCCGTCGAAAGATAATACAATGCAACTAAGACCGTGATGGCAATATTCAGATAACCCGGGTATTCTTTGTGAGTCTCTGACCACCGATAATCCAGCAGGTTATTTATCCCGACTGCAATGAATGCCAGTGCCGGCCATACTTGCCAGACAGCACAGAAATACACGCCTGCAGCGATCAGAATGCCATTAAAGTATCGGCGTACTTTATGCGTGTCCATACGGATATTGAAGAAGAGATAGACCAGTGTCGGCAGGATCACAATGCCGAGTACAAATGCGGATAAAAGCGCGAATGTCTTCGTGAATGCAAGGGGATGAAACATCTTGCCTTCAGCAGCCTCCATGGCAAAGACGGGCAAGAAACTGACGATCGTGGTGGCTATGGAGGTAACCACGGCTGCCCGTACTTCTGTAGTCGCGTTGTAGATGACTGATAAAAGCTGTTTGTTACGCACTCCTTTATTCTCTGGCATCTCCAGGTGCCGGAGAATGTTTTCAACATCTACAATGCCTATATCGACCATCACTCCGATAGCAATGGCAATACCTGATAAGGCAACGATATTGGCATCCACGCCAAAGAAATGCATCAGCATGAAGGTCATCAGGACACCGAGGGGCAACAGTCCGGCTACAATGAGGGAAGCGCGCAGATTGAGCACGAGCACGATGATGACAATGATACTGATAAGTATTTCATGCGAAAGTGCTGATTCAAGTGTGCCAATGGTCTCTTTGATCAGTCCGGTGCGGTCGTAAAAGGGTACGATGGTTACTTTGGATACGGTGCCATCGGGCAATATCTTCTGAGGGAAACCGGCTTCGATCTCCTTGATCTTGCTTTTTACGTTGTTGATCACTTCCATAGGATTGGATCCGTAGCGTGCCACTACCACCGCTCCTACGGCTTCGCTGCCTGCTTTGTCGAGTCCGCCACGCCGGGTAGCCGGACCAAAAGCTGTGACTGCGACGTCTTTGATGCGAACCGGCACATTATTGCGGACAGCTACAACGGAGTTTTCAAGGTCTGCCAAGTTCTTCACATAGCCCAGACCGCGTATGATATATTCTACATTGTTGAGTTCGATCGTTTCTGCCCCAATATCCAGATTGCTTTTCTGCACGGCATTCATTACGTCCATGACAGTGACACCATAGGCTTTCATCGCATCGGGATTGATATCTACCTGATACTCCTTGACGAAACCTCCTGCGGAAGCTACTTCGGACACACCTTCGGCTGCGGAGAGACTATATTTGACATAAAAATCCTGTATAGTCCGTAGTTCCTCCGGGTTCCATCCACCGTTTGGCAATCCTGTTTTGGGATTACGACCTTCCAGCGTGTACCAGTAAATCTGTCCGAGTGCTGTCGCATCGGGTCCTAGAGTCGGTTGAACTCCCCGGGGTATTGTGCCGGCAGGCAATGAGTTAAGTTTCTCAAGTATACGCGAACGGCTCCAATAGAATTCTATATCGTCCTTGAAAATGATATATATAAATGACATGCCAAACATGGAGGTGCTGCGAATGGATTTGACTCCGGGTATACCCAGTAAGGCTGAAGTCAAAGGATAACTGATCTGATCCTGAATGTCTTTGGGAGAACGTCCCATCCATTCTGTGGATACAATCTGCTGATTGTCGCCAATATCTGGGATGGCATCGACTGGAATAGGATCGCGGGGGAGCATCCCCGTCTTCCAGTTAAACGGCGCGAACGATATTCCTAATGCGAGGACTGCCATCAGGAACAGAAACGTTATCAGCCTGTGATATAAGAAATAATGAACGAGCTTATTAAACATAATCTATATTGTATGATAAAAAGTATCTGAAGAACCAATAGTTACAATAGGAAATGAAGATGAAACTAACCCGTAGTCCTTGATACATAACATGTATCTCTCCATTTCAAATTGTCAATCACTTACAGACTTAACTGATTACATAGACATCTTCGTGCTGTCGGCAGGCATTTTCGTTGTGTCGGCAGGCATCTGCATCTTGGTAGAATCGGCACTGATTGAACTCTTCAGCACCAGCTTCATACCGCATTTTGGGCAATCGCCAGGTTTGTCTTGATTAATCTCTGGATGCATGGTACAGGTGTAATAGTCACCTGCAGCGAGTTTTACTTCTTTGGATGAACTATTTCCGCATGAAACGGAAAATAATAGCATCATGGCGAACGCCGGAATCATCATTCGATTTTTCATAAAGCACATTGTTTTAAATTCAACATTAGGTTCATTGGATATCATGTTAATAAGAACTCCTAAATATATTAATTTTACCTGTATTTAAAGCAAACAGGTAAAGCAATAACTATTTTATCGTTTGCTTTGAAAGGATATTTCGGAGAACATAGGTATAAACGCCCATCAGCCAAGGAGATTGGAAACTCTTTAGCTAAAATTCAAAGGAGATAGAATAATCAAATCTGGAACACACAAATATCAGAGAGACTCACAGCACTGGTAAGGTATAAACCAGGTGGTGGGATACTTGTTCTTGAGGTTTGTTGGATCTTTAAAAGCTGGTTTTCAATCGTATCCGGAAGATAAAATATCTGCAAGAGCTGACTGTCAGGTTCATTTATATGAAAAGAGGATGGGCTATAATTGTCCGCAACAATAAATGAAGCTATCTGATCATGACAGCATGAACGCCGGAAGGTAGTAGTTGTTGAATAGGTATCATTGTCCGACTCCATACCACAAGTAGCCTTTACTGGTGAAACAGAGAGCTTAACCGCGGCTATTTCTCCCCCACAGATATGCGTAGCAATGGAAATGTGCATCCCCGAAAGGAAGACCATTGCTGCAAATAAGATGGAGAAGATCTTTTTCATTTGTAATTCAAATAGACTATCCAATACATACTATTTGCAAATCTATAAATTAAAAGGAATCGTAAGAGGAAAGTGGCGTTAATTATTTGAAATCATCACAAATCAAAAAGTAATTAGACAATTTTGACTACTTTTGCCTGAAAATAGGGAGCTTTCCACCAATGTGATTGTATGAAAAAGATTTTATCTATACTTCTTATCCTTTCTACCGGGCTAATAGTCGGGGGGCCTGCTCTGGCTCAAGGGCCTATCGAAGCGGTAAACTTCGAGGGTGGATGGTCTCGCGGGGCGGGAAGAATACACAACAATGTGCTGGATCTGACTGTAGTGCCGGAAACTCCCCTGAATAATTTTCTTTCTTTTGGTGTCGGACTTGGCTACAAGCATATATACCCTCTCCCTTTTCCTGACTATCTATCGGATACGAATGTGGAACGGGATCTTGTTCCTTTTTTCTTTCGACTGAAGGCATATTCAAGGAATGTGAAGAGGATTTCTTTCATCTATCTGGATGCAGGCGTTGCGGTCGATGGGAAATACATGTTGGAGAATATGGATCAGGAGTATGTTGATGAAACAGAGGCTAATAATCATATCTATGGTATGTTTGAGCTGGGGTTTGGTTCTGATTTTTCTGTTTCACAAAATGGATCGGGTTATCTGAAGTGCGGTCTCAATTTCATGCATACCAAAACACCTTATGGTTCGACGCTCTCTCCCTTTCTGGTCATTAAACTGGGCTATACTCTTCATCTCCAGGACTATTAGGGTTACAAAGTGACTCGGACTCTCTTCTAAATACCAAATCCTTATGACATCTATATTACAAGGGATGTTGTTGTCTGTTATTAATTTATAACACCCTTCTGCTTGAGGTAAATTATATATACATTTGTCGTCTGAAACTTCTTAAATAATAGTGCTATGGATATCATAAGTTTCCAATCAAAATATCAAACTTAATTATTTTACAATGAAGAACCTATTTCTGAGTGCTTTTCTCTGCATTAGCGCGTTGCCGGCTTTTGCAATCATCGATGGATCCAATATCCTGATCTCAACGCCCAATACTTCTATGTTGCTGAACGGCAAGCAGGGTGAAGTATTACGTTTCGCCTATTACGGCGACAAGGTTGAACCTGCAATGATCGGTAGCATCCGGAGCGGACAGCTAAGTCTGAATGATGAAGCGTATCCTGTGTTTGGTGTTAATGCGGAAAATGAACCTGCTCTTCAGGTAACACATGGTGATGGTAATATGTCACTTGCTCTGGTCATTGAATCAATCAGTCAAAATGCAGTGACTAATGCCGAACTGACAAAGATCGTATTGAAAGACAAGGTATATCCATTTGTTGTAACGCTGAATTATAAAGCATACACCAATAGTGACGTTATTGAATGCTGGAGTGAATTTACCAATAATGAGAAGAAAGCGGTCACCTTGTACAAGTTCGCATCGGCTTTCCTGCCGGTACGTTTGGGTGATATCTGGCTTACACATCTGAATGGTGCATGGGCTTCTGAAGCCTATATGACTGAAGAAGCTCTGACACCGGGTATCAAAATCATTCGCAACAGGGATGGCGTTCGCAACACATTGGGAGAAAATCCTTCGTTTATGCTCTCTTTGGACGGCAAACCAAGTGAAAGTACCGGACGTGTGATCGGCGGTACACTGGCATACAGCGGCAACTACAAGATCTCGTTTGATATCAGCAACCGCAGTAGACTGAAAGTGTTCGCTGGCATCAATGAAGATGCTTCTCAGTATATTCTCGAGCCAAAGGAAACATTCACTACTCCTGAGCTAGCACTGACTTACAGCAAAGAGGGTAAAGGTGGAGTAAGCCGTAGCTTCCATGATTATGCGCGCAACGGCAAACTGCACAACGGACTCAAAACCCGTGATATATTACTCAATAGCTGGGAAGGTGTTTATTTTAATGTGAACCAGGAAGGTATGGATCAAATGATGAAAGACTTCTCAGAAATGGGTGGCGAACTGTTTGTCATGGATGATGGTTGGTTTGGCGATAAATATCCGCGTGATAATGACAAGTCAAGTCTTGGTGACTGGGTGATTGCAAAGAAAAAACTCCCACTGGGTGTGGAGGGTCTTCTCGCTTCTGCAAAGAAATATGGTATCAAATTTGGTATCTGGATCGAACCTGAGATGTGTAACAGCGTGAGCGAATTGTATGAGAAACATCCGGACTGGATCATCCGTCTGGACAATCGCGAACCACAGATGGGTCGTGGTGGTACTCAGCTGGTACTTGATCTCTCCAATCCCAAAGTACAAGACTTTGTATTTGGTGTGGTGGATGGTCTGATGACTAACTATCCGGAATTGTATTATATCAAGTGGGATGCCAACATGACTCTGGCAAACTATGGTTCCAATTATCTGGCAAAGAACAAACAATCGCACCTTTATATCGAATACCATAAGGGATTGCGTAACGTGCTCGAACGTATCCGTGCAAAATATCCTAACCTGGTAATGCAAGCTTGTGCCAGTGGTGGCGGACGTGCAAATTATGGTCTTCTACCCTACTTTGATGAGTTTTGGGGAAGTGATAACACCGATGCTTTACAGCGTATGCAGATCCAGTGGGGTGTGTCTCAATTCTACCCTGCAAATGCAATTGCTTCTCACGTGAGTGCAAACAAAAACCACCAGACACAACGCGAAGTACCTTTAAAGCTGCGTTTTGATGTAGCGATGACCGGCAGATTGGGTATGGAGATCCAACCAAAAGATATGACTGAATCAGATAAGATCTTTGCCAAGAATGCTATCGCCACCTACAAGAGCATCCGTCCGGTGATCCAACAAGGTGATCAGTATCGTCTGGTATCACCTTATGAGAAACAGCCGTTCTCTTCACTGATGTATGTCAGCAAGGACAAAAGCAGAGCAGTCTTCTTTACCTATAAACTTGAACATTTTGTGAACCAATACATCCCTCGTCTGAAGATGAACGGATTGAATCCTGACAAGATGTACAAGGTGACGGAGATCAACATGGAACTTGGCAGAGACAATGCTCCGGGCAGATCGCGCAACAGGATTAACAACCAGGTTGTCAGCGGCAAGCAATTGATGGAGGATGGATTTGAAGTTTCTTTCGGAGGTCAGTATTCAAGCATCGTCTTCGAACTAAACGCGCAGTAAAGTCTCAGACCCAACAAAGAAGGCGGGATCCATTACGGTCCCGCCTTTCTTTTTATCTCTGTGTGGATTCAGAATATCTCACCTCTGTAAGGGTGTAAAAAGAAAAAGCCGGTACGAAATCGCACCGGCTTTCTTTCATCTTAAGATTCTGATTATTTCGCCTTTTCTTTCGTATCGCAGACACCATTGGCGTTAGCATCCGTGAATTTAGCGCAAGAAGCATCACAAGTACCACCACATGTGCCTTTCTTCATACCTTTCATCATGCCTTGACCCATGCCTTGACCCATTCCCTGACCCATACCTTTTCCTGTACAAGTGCTGTCGCAAGCTGCTGGTTTCTTATCTACAACTGTCTTGGCAGGTTTGCCTTTTTGTTGTTTAGTCTGTGCTTTCTGAGCCGAAGCCGTACCACCCGCAACCATCAGGGCAAGTGCTGCAATAAACAATTTTGCTTTCATCTTCAATTTAGTTTTTAGTTTGTAAATTCATTATATAATACATGCGCATTCTTCTTTTTCTCCTTTCGGCACACTATCCCTTAGATGTTTGCCTTGACCCTGACCGTTCCCCTTCTTTCCTCGTCCGTTGCCACTTCCCGGAGTCTCATTTCTGAACAGCGGGTAAAAAACCTCTTGTAATTTCTTTTCTTGTTCGGGAGTGCAGACTTTCTTTATCTGCATATAAAAGTGGATCGTCTGTCTTTTTAAAGCTGCATGTTGATCACCGATCATCTCAGCCAGCGAGTCGAGCCTTAATGAATCAGAGGGAACTTGCTGGAGTTCGACAAACATGATACTCTTCAATGAATCAAGTCTACGGATGATCATGCACGAGCGAGGGTTAAACTCCCTGTTTGCTTCCTTGAAAGAGCTCATTTGTGCCTCATTGAAATCCAACACCTTGTTAATATTCGTACCAGTCAGTCTGCATCCTTCACTGTCCACGCTTAAACAATCGCTTGATTGCGAATGAGACCTGTTTTGAATGATGATTGTAGTAATGGTGGTCAAATTGAACACCAGTAGCAATATCACTGCCCAGAAAAGTTTGTTATTCTTATTCATCTCCATGTATATTAAAATAAGCGAGACCCTCTATATCACTGTCATTGATACTTACACTTGTATATGTATCTGATGCCGGATGATAAGACCTTCCAATACCAATACCCATTACAACTGCAAGAAGGAGAAAAACCGTCAAAACCACGGGCTTCCATCGGGATACGGTCTCCACTTGTGGAGTTTCGATACGTGCCATGATCCGTGTAGATAAAAATGGATTGGGCTGTATCTGCTTTTCCCTGTTTATAAATTCCTGTATGTTTTTTTCTGCGTTCATCTTTCCAAACTTTATACTCAATTAGACAATCATTGTTTTATTTTCCTACGCGGGATCCCAGTTTTTTTTGAAGATTTGTTTTTGCACGTTGCAGAAGCTGTTCCACGGCTCCTTCCGTACGCTGCATTACAGCAGCAATTTGCTTTTGTGAAAGATCATCATAAGAGCTTAACAGGAAGGCAGTCCGCTGACTTACAGGAAGCGAATCTATCGCCTTTTGGATTGTTGCATCTGTCTCATTCGCCTCCAAAAGTTGCTGTGAATCCTTCTCCCCGCTCTCAACATGAAAGAAACTTTGAATCCACTCTTCCGCAAGTTCAATGAAATGATTACGTTGCTTCTTCTGAGCACTATTGATGGAGTTGTTTACCGCAATCCGATATAGCCATGTTGAAAATTCTGAATCTCCTTTAAATGAGGAGAGAGACTCCCAAACCTTAACAAAGATCTCTTGAGTAAGATCTTCAGCATCTTCCTTGCTATGCACAAATCCAATTGCAGTGACAAATACCATCTTCTGATACTTCTCCACAAGCAATCTGAACATAGTCTGGTTTCCCTTCAGTATCTCTTCAATGATCTGTTGATCGGACATAGTTTAATTATATTACACCTTTAGACAACAATCGAACTGATTTCCTACGGTGCAAATAAAGAATGAAGTTGAAAAACTATCAGCGGATGAAATTTGTCCTCTCCGGTATTTCTTTCTCCGGTATATTGATTCCAATATTCTTTCCTGCCTCTATACATTTGAGTAGCCAGGCCATATTGCGACCTAAGATTCGCATCACCTGCATTCCCTCCAGATCCTGGCGTACGTCGTCAGGATTATTACCATGCACCATCGACCAGTATCTTGAGGATACAACCGGCATATTGTTTATCGTGAAATATTTCGTCAGTTGATCAATCGCAGAAGTCGTACCGGCTCTTCTGGCTGACACTACTGCCGCTCCCGGTTTGTAAGCCAGGGCTGCTCCGTTGGAATAAAATAAGCGGGTAAGTAAAGAATCGAGCGAACCATTGGCAGAAGCATAGTAAACTGGGGAACCAAAGATAAATCCATCGGCAACCTTTGCCTTCTCAGCAATCACATTGACAATATCATCATACACAGCACACTTGCCCGCTGTCCTACATTTACCACAACCAATACAGCCTCCAATAGCTTTTGCACCGATAGGAATCACTTCCGTTTCAATACCTTCTTTATTCAGCTCTTTTTCCACTTCACTCAACGCGGTAAACGTACACCCCTGGATATGGGGACTACCATTAATCAATAAAACTTTCATACTCTTTTCCTTTATATTTACAATTAACTTTCTTTCTGCAACTTGCGTATTGATGATTCTACCCAACTGCCGAGATGTAAAAGTAGTGATATTTTCTTCAAAGTGATCTCTTATTGTAAAATTAGATGTAAGAAGATTTTCATGCCCGGTAGCGAATTATTCAAAGATATCTTGCAAATAAAACAAATCGAATGTAATTTAGCACCCAAATATGAATACCATGAAACTTAGAATTGTATTATCTCTGTTCCTGCTTGGAACATTCATGAATGGCTTTGCAGCCAAAGTCGATACCGTACGCGTTTACAGTGATGCCATGAAGAAAGAGTTCTCGTCTGTGGTGGTTACACCTGACCGCTATTCGGCTTCCAAGCCTTTGCCCGTAGTCTATATCCTTCACGGTTACAGCGATAGTTATAAGAATGGCTGGATCAGCAAAATCAAAAACATACAACAATACGCAGATCTTTATCAGATAATCTTAGTAATGCCCGACGGGGGATTTAGCAGTTGGTATTATGACAGTCCGGTAGATTCCACCATCAGATATGAGAGCTATATATGCAAGGAACTTATACCTTATGTGGACAAACATTTCGCTACGATAAAGAGTCGGACTGGCAGGGCGATCACCGGCAACAGCATGGGTGGTCATGGTGCTTTGTATCTTTCTATGTTGCATCAGGATCTGTTTGGTGCGGCTGGTAGTACCAGTGGTGGCGTGGACATTCGCCCCTTCCCCGGCAACTGGGATCTTGCCAAACGTTTAGGTACCATGGAAGAGCATCCCGAGAACTGGGAGAAATATACAGTCACTAACATGACTCACCTACTGAAGGGTGACTCGCTGGCCATCATCTTTGACTGCGGGTCTTCCGACTTTTTCTATAAAGTGAATTGTGAGTTTCATCAGAAACTACTAGATCTGAATATTCCGCATGATTTTATTTCCCGTCCGGGTGCTCACAATTGGGAGTACTGGACGAATGCCCTTCAGTATCAGATGATGTACTTTAATTCCTATTTCAAGGCAAAAAAACAAGTAATTTCTCCAATTATAAACGTAACACATTCAAGATTATGGAACCTAATGAAGCTGTGGAAGAGTACAAGAAAAAGAAGGAATTGAAAACGCTGACATTCATGATAATGTTTAGTAATGTAGCCTCTTTCATCCTTTTAATGATGTCACTTTTCTTGCTAATGATTTCTGATGATGTTGTTGGAGTGCTCAAAGCTATTTTCTTTGTAATCATCTCATGTATCAGCTCACTATCTTCGAGTCTATATGCTATCCGAAAAGATATAAAATCACAGAGATAAAAAAGGGAACACAAATGCAGGTGCTAAAGGCGGCAAGCAGAAATAGTATTTCACTAGTCTCTTTCCGTTTAATTTCTTACTAACATCTATTCAACGAATTAAATTATTTGCTACTTTTGAGACTGTTTTTAAATACAGACATAACTATGCAAATATCGAGAAAACCTAAAGCCAGATTAACGGACAAGTCTTTTCTACAAACTCTTGTTTTGGCTGCATTCTTTGTGGCTCCACTGACGAGCTGTAGTGATGATAACGAGGAAGGTTCGGACAATGGTAATAATGGTATCACCTATTATCTATTCAATGGTGATACGAAAAGCTTCAGCTTAAAAGCGTTTGCTTCTGAAAAGGCAGATGAATCTGCTGTAAAGGTAACGGATGGTACGCTGACTCTGACCAATTGCGAGATCTCTAAAACAGGAAATACGACAAATCCGGACAACAGTAGTTTCTATGGTGTTAACGCAGCCGTCGTTGCGGCTGGAATTCCTTCGACAATTACGATCAATGGAGGTACAATCACAACATTTGCTACAGGTGCCAACGCTGCTGTTGCGTATGGCGGGACAATTGCAATCACAGGTACTACCATCTATTGTTCGGGACAATATTCACATGCTATTCATGCGACAAATGATGGAAAGATAACAGCGACCGATGTTTCCGCGGCAACCATTGGCGCAAATAGTTCGGTGATAGCCACAGACAGATGGGGGTGGCACAATAGACGTCTTCGGAGGCAGTTATAGTGCTACAGGCGAAGATGCTGCTATTATTTACAGCACTGGCAGGATTACTGCCAGCGGAATCACAGGCTCATCCTTAAAAGGTGAGATGATCGTGGTTGAAGGCTCCAACTCAGCCACAATTACGGACTGCGATCTTGAATCGAAAGACTCAATAAGGGGTATTCTGATGTTACAGAGTGGCTCGGGCGATGCACAGGGTGTGACCGGAAATCTAGCTGTGACCGGAGGAAGCCTTTATGTTTTAGATACTATTGCCCCGCTTATTGAAGTGGTCACAAACTCAATTGGGCATGTGACATTAGATAGTGTGAAAGTATTTACCATTTCCAAAGTACTGATGAAAGTGGATCACAATACAAGATGGTCTACTTCCGGTGCAACAGGTAATCTGACACTCTCAGGATCTGTTATCTATGATGGCGACGTCGAAGCAGATAACACGGGCACAGCGATTGTAACTGTTAATTCGGAAACAACCTGGTATGGTGCTTTTAATAAAGCCAACACGGCCAAATCTGGCAGCATAACATTAAATGGTGGCACATGGAATCTGACCGGTCATTCGAATGTGGGTACGCTCACGCTGACGAATGGTGCTAAAATAGATAAGAATGGTTTTACACTTACCTATACCACATTGAATAATATATCCGGAACAATCAGCAATTGAAATAAGTAAGGAGCGTGGGAAACCCCACACTCCTTACTCTTAGTTAAGGTTCAATATCCTATCAGTTGCTGAAGGTCAGTTCGTCGTCCTGCACATCGATGACTACCGGATGCTTACGATCTACTTCCTGGGCAATAATCTTCTTGGAGAGTTCATTGAGGATATACCGCTGGATAGCACGTTTGACCGGACGGGCACCAAACTGCGGATCATATCCTTTATCAGCGATGTATGACACGGCACTGTCTGTTACTGTAAGTGTGACACCGTTTTCTTCGAGCATCTTTTGTACCCCACGAATCTGCAGACTCACAATCTGACGGATCTCCTCTTCATTGAGCGGGGTGAACATGATCAGTTCGTCGATACGGTTCAGAAACTCCGGACGGATGGTTTTCTTCAACAACTCGAAGACTTCTATCTTGGTCTGTTCGATGATCTCTTCCCTATTGGCTTCAGACATATTTTCAAACTGCTCACGGATATACGACGAACCAATGTTGGAGGTCATAATGATAATCGTATTCTTAAAGTTGACCATACGACCTTTGTTGTCCGTCAGCCGGCCATCATCCAGCACCTGCAACAGAATGTTGAAAACGTCAGGATGTGCTTTCTCTATCTCATCGAAAAGTACCACGGAATAGGGTTTGCGACGGATAGCCTCAGTCAATTGTCCACCTTCATCATATCCTACATATCCGGGAGGTGCTCCGATGAGTCGGGAAACGGTAAACTTCTCCTGATACTCACTCATATCTATTCGCGTCATCATTGTGTCATCATCAAACATATACTCAGCAAGCGCTTTTGCCAGTTCGGTCTTACCAACACCGGTGGTGCCAAGGAAGATGAACGAACCGATGGGGCGCTTCGGGTCCTGCAATTCCCGCACGGCTACGGCGCACAGCGTCTGCTATTGCACGGATAGCCTCATCTTGTCCAATCACACGCTCATGAAGTTCATCTTCAAGATGAAGCAGTTTATCTTTTTCGCTTTGCATCATCCGGGTCACCGGGATACCGGTCCAGCGAGATACCACATCGGCGATATCATCTTCACTGACCTCTTCCTTGATCATAGCAGTCGTTGTCTGAATCTTCGCAAGTGCTCCTTCCTGAGTCTTGATATCTGCTTCTATCGACTGAAGTTTGCCGTACCGGATTTCAGCTACCTTTCCATAGTCCCCTTCCCTTTCAGCTTTCTCAGCTTCAAACTTCATACTCTCTATCTCTATCTTATCTTGCTGGATCTTATCCACAATCTGCTTCTCACTTTGCCACTGCGCCTTCTGCTTGGACTCCTCCTCTTTCAGGTTGGCGATCTCTTTATTTAGTTGTGCCAGCTTGCCGGGATCATTCTCCCTTTTGATGGCTTCGCGTTCTATTTCGAGCTGTTTGATCTTACGGGTAATCTCATCCAGACTTTCCGGTACGGAATCAATCTCCATACGTAGACGGGCTGCGGCCTCATCCATCAGGTCAATCGCCTTATCAGGCAAGAAACGATCTGTAATATAACGACTGGAAAGTTTCACTGCTGCAATGATGGCATCATCCTGTATACGTACTTTGTGGTGATTCTCATATTTCTCTTTCAGTCCACGGAGGATAGAGATTGTGCTCAGTTCATCCGGCTCGTCTATATTGACGATCTGAAAACGACGTTCAAGCGCCTTATCTTTTTCGAAATACTTCTGATATTCATTGAGCGTAGTGGCTCCAATAGCACGAAGTTCTCCACGCGCCAAGGCTGGTTTCAGTATATTGGCAGCATCCATCGCTCCTTCGCCTCCACCAGCTCCTACCAGGGTATGAATCTCATCAATAAACAAGATAATCTCGCCATTGGCAGCAATGACCTCGTTAATAACAGACTTAAGCCGCTCTTCAAACTCTCCCTTGTATTTCGCACCTGCTATCAGTGCTCCCATATCGAGAGAGTATAGCTGTTTGCTTTTCAGGTTCTCAGGCACATCACCACGCACTATACGATGTGCCAGTCCTTCCGCTATTGCAGTCTTACCTACACCGGGTTCACCGATAAGGATCGGATTATTCTTAGTACGACGGCTCAGGATCTGAAGCACCCGACGGATCTCTTCGTCACGTCCGATGACAGGATCCAGCTTGCCGGCACGGGCTCTCTCGATGAGATTGATAGCATATTTATTCAGCGACTGATAGGTATCTTCTGCCGACTGACTGGTTACTTTCTCTCCTTTTCGCAGTTCAATGATGGCGGCAGTGAGTTCTTTCTCGGTTACTCCGGCATCCTTCAACATATTGGAAGCGGTGCCCTTGGTAGTCAACAGTGACAACAGAATATGTTCCAGAGAGACGAACTGGTCGCCCATCTTCGAACAATAGTCTGTGGATTTCTGCAACACTTCATTGGATTCGCGACTCAGATAGGGTTCTCCTCCAGAGACCTTCGGATAGGTTTCGTTTTGCTTCTGAACTGTCGTGTTGAGCATGGTGACGTTCACTCCCAACTTCTGGAACAAAAAGTTCACGACATTCTCGCCGACACTCATCACAGCCTGCAAAAGGTGTGTGGGTTCAACAGACTGCTGATTCTTACTTTGCACAAGCTGCACAGCCTGCTGTACAGCTTCCTGAGACTTGATAGTAAAATTGTTAAAGTTCATATGGTTGTTCCTTTCTTAATATTCCATTCATTGTAATACAAGCAACAAACGAAAGACCATCCATCAATCAATGTGCAATCTGTCCTCCATATCCACTATTTACCTGCCATTTTGTCCTATTCAAACAGCAACCGCCGCAACTTTTCGGATGATTACTCTTCCCGTATAGTTGCAGCGGTCACAAAAAGGACTCAAGTCCGGCGTGTGTCTAACCGTTGGTTATTTCTTATCCGGATTAT
Organism: Bacteroidales bacterium; assembly: GCA_963677415.2. Lineage (GTDB taxonomy): Bacteria > Bacteroidota > Bacteroidia > Bacteroidales > JAQUTK01 > JAQUTK01. The sequence continues at coordinate 40,120 of CAXXFJ010000041.1, forward strand.
ATTCCAACACAAAGCCATAGTTATAGGGTTTGTTCCCCTGATTTGTATATTTTTCCATCGTTTGAGCTCCCCAAGTGTCATCACCTCCAACACCATGAATATTCAGATCAATATTCAGGTTGATGAAATCATGGTTGGGCAAGTCAATAGGATGTTTGGCTTTTTCAAGTTCCTCCTCGGTATAAGGCCATGCGCGGAAACAGAGAGGTTGCAATCCACTTACCCGGATAGAATTCCCTTTTTGATCCGTCAGAGGAAAACCATCTCACATCACATCGGTTGCCATTGTCCTGCGGCACCGCGTAATTGGTCCAGAAATTGTCCAGTTTAGAAGCATATAAACCAATCAGAGCAGCGGTTTTCCGGTCAGGATAGTTTTCAAAAGGTCCACGACCATACCACTTAATTGATTGGAACTTTTCCGGAATCCTTATGCGCATCCCAAACTTAGGAATCTTAGGAGTATTCTCGTTTTTGGGCTGATAGTCTGCCTCTACATGTATCTGTCCACGACCGTTCAGGGTGTATTTCAATGTATAACCAGCCCCTACGTCAGGAAGGTTCATGCGGAAATTAAGAGTAACCAGTCCGTCCGGCTTCGTCACATCAACACCTTCCACGATGCGTCCCGATGCCACTTTTCGCCATATACCCATCGACCTTTCGTAATTGCTTTGTCTCTGATTATCATTGGCTGGCTTCCAGAAGTAAGGTTCCAGTACCCCTTGTAGTAATTCCGAGTTGTTTTGCATCCAGCTGGTCATAGCGCCTGTCGTCTTACTGAAGACCACTCTGAATGAATCTGCTTGCACGGATATCTCAGTCGCCGTTTCCTTCACGGACATCCCGTTGTCCACGGCCTTGATTGTTTTGAACGAACCCGGTTTGACGACAAACTGTTCGCGGGCAATGCAATACCCCTCACTTGCCCATAAGTTTGCTTTCTTAAGTTGAACATATAGGTTGAGACAAACATCTGTTGCCAATGTATTAAATCCGTCCGGCACAGGTATCTCAATATTGCCCGACTTGCCCGGAAGCATCGTAGCAGAAGCCAGTTTGCCGGAGAGGATACTCTTCCCATCGGAAGTAAATTCATAGCGCACATCAAACTGATCCAGCGCAATAAAATTATGATAGTTAGTCACTTTAACAGTGAGAGGACTGGTCGATTCCAGTTGGAAATGAACCGGCTGGTACACTTTCTGTACTTCGTAATAATGCGGATTAGGCAGACGGTCTGAGGCAATCAATCCTTTGATACAAAAAACATTATCATTGGGATGATCTCCAAAATCACCTCCATACGCAAAGAACTCATCATCCTTTAGGGTAAGATCAGCCGGATTCCCCTCATATTTCAAAGGCGAACCATCCATCTTTTTTGCCAGTCCCTGATCAACCCCATTCCCAGACAGCAGCACCCAAGAGACTGGAGTCGGCATAAATCACGTCCCAATACTCCTGCAGATTACCACCTGAGTTACCCATCACATGAGCATACTCCCGCATGAAAACAGGTCTGTCGGTCACACTTTCTCCAAGCTGTTTCAGTCTGTCCGGATGCAGATATGCGTCATCGTAAACTGCCGAAACATCCCGATCAGTATCGGAAAACACCAAACGGGTAGGATCAAGCTTTTTCACGGTGTCGGCCATAGCTACAAAGTTACTTCCACGTCCACCTTCATTGCCCAGTGACCAAAATATCACACAGGCGTGATTCTTATCCCTTTGTACCAGCGAGACAGCCCGGTCCACGTGCGTTTTTAGCCAGACTGGATTATCGCCCATTTCCTTGTTACCGAGTCCAAACGCATGCGTTTCCTGATTTGCTTCGTCCATGATATAAAAACCATACTGGTCACATAATTCATAAAACAGAGGATCGTCGGGATAATGGCAGGTACGTATCATGTTGATGTTCGCCTCTTTCATCAGCACCATGTCGCGCTCCATCGTTTGTCTGTCCACATGCTTTCCTGTACGTGGATGCTGTTCGTGCCGGTTGACACCTTTGAGTTTGACAGCTTGTCCGTTGATGGTAAAGAGGTCGCCATGTACTTCAATCTTTCGCACACCAAATCGGCCAGTGAATCGACTCGAGAATCTCGTTCTTATCACTCTTCAGGGTTAATTGAAGATCATACAGATGGGGCAGTTCGGCAGACCAGATCAGTGGCTGATTCAGTATTGTTTCGAGCTCAATCTGATTATTAGAAGAAGCGTCAGAAGAAGAGACTTTCTTTGATAAATCAATCGAGATAATCTTGCCTGAAGCAGTCGCACCAGTTATCCGGGCTTCCACCTTCAGGTTCTTCACCTTCTTACCCGATCGATTTTTCAATGTTTGCCTTTATTTTCACGAGCGCGTTAGCGTAGTTCTTGTCGGGATCAGCAGTTACGGTGAAATCCTGAATAAATGTCTTCGGTCGTATAAACAGATCCACATCCCTGAAGATTCCACTCATACGCCACATATCCTGATCTTCGAGGTAACTACCATCGCACCAGTGATACACTTCGACCGCAAGTTTATTTTCTCCTTTGTGTAAAAATGAAGTAATATCAAACTCAGCAGGAGACATCGAATTCTGACTATATCCCACTTTCTGTCCATTAATCCAAACATACATGGCTGATTGCACACCGGCAAAGTTCAGGAATACTTGTTTGTCACCCCAGCTTTCGGGCACCTGAATAGCGGTACAATAACTCCCAACCGGATTACGATTGGAATAGCTGTAAAAATTTGCAGGAGGTTCGCTGGTTACAAATGGAGGATCTTTTTTAAAAGGATAACTGATGTTGGAGTAAATGGGTATTCCAAAACCCTGCATCTCCATATTGCCGGGTACAACAATATCCGTCCATTGTGAAACAGGATAATCCATTTTGTAGAAGTCTGCCGGACGGGAAGCCGGGTCTTTCGACCATTTAAATTTCCAAAGTCCATTAAGCGAAACGATTTGCGGGTTGCTTTGCTTTTCGCTAGGCAAACAAAGCGTTGCATGAGTTTTTTCCTTGTTGATCCCTATTACATCAGGGTTTTCCCAATCGTTTACCTTGGTGGCATTCTGGGCATAGCTGACCGTTGAAAATAACGACCAAGCCGTTAGTAAAAGAAGTGCTGTTTTACTCATATAAGATTTGTTTTAAATAGAGAGATTCGAATAATCTAGTAATGAAAGTGCAATGTCTGCTTGCATCTTTGATAGTAGATTCGTTCTATCTCCAAAGAAGCTGCAAATATAATTTATTTTTATTACTGCCCATCCTTTTTCTACCGGCAAAATGAATCTACGATATCTTTGATCTTTGATAATCGAGCCTTTGACGGAATGCGGGAACTTTTGTTTCTTGTATTTCGCTTCCGGATCTTCTTTGACAACAGGCTGAGAGACTCCTTCTTTTTCAGCTTTCTCTGCCCAATAAACATTCCTTTTAAAGGTTACTCCCTTCTTATTGTAATCGCCATGGATATGTCTCCACCCCATCATTGGTAAGGTAAAAGGTATTATCATGAAAGAGTAACCCTTCAGAATAGCCTGTTTCAAAAGAAACGGAGTGTCCGTATCTGTTTATGATAACATTATGGTGGATATCGCTGGTACGTAAAGGAACATCCTTATTGAAAGGATCACACCAGATGAAAAAACCTGCCTGGGAATTCTTCTTACCATCATCAATACTTACATTGTATTGCACTGTGTTATTAATCCATTCAGATGCACCGCCAAACTGGAATAATCCGTATCCGGCTCCTTCAATTATTCATAGATAGGTTATATTGCAACAGTGAATTAGTCACTCCACATCAAAATCAAAATCCGCCTCCGTCTTTTCCTCATTAGAGGTTTTGTTATCATGTGAGTAGCAATATTGTATTGTCAGACTGTCACATTCATAGGCCCAGATACCAACCGGACCATTGCCGGGCCGAGGCATATCCCATCCATTATTCATCGCTTCGCAATGCTCCACCAGAACATTCGTGGAATGTGATACCAGAATGCCACTGCCACTGGATTATCCTTAATCCGGGGATTGCCCGGATTGTTTTCAGCAACACAATGAGCTATTGTTACATTCCGGACTTCTTTGTGTGACCATGGACCGGTGATGTTTATACCGGCAAAGCCGTTGTCATAGGTATAATCCCAGTTAGCTGTATTTCATAGCCTCCATACGTACAGACTCCGTCCACAGAAATCCAGAGGCATCAAGATCGTCAATAGATATATGATCTGAATATTTTACGTCAATACCGGAACCATCATTGCCTGTTAGCCTCCCATTTCCCTTAACAATGAGATGTCCAAGCTGTATATAGAAGATGAATCAAC
>CAXXFJ010000042.1:0-76714 GCA_963677415.2 Bacteroidales bacterium
ACAAATAGCATAATGGCTCCTACTCCAAAAAGGAGATATGCTTTAACCGCTGGTGTGGGTGTCTTTTCTTTCAGATAGTTACCGGAGAGCATACCTATAAGTGCGGTAGCAGTAGCAGGTACCAGACTCAACAATCCCTCTGGATCAAAGATTCCCCGATACAACACGCCCGGCAGGAACATCCGGTCAAACCAGCATGCAATGTTGTTTTCTGGCAGAAAGGGATTGGTGCCCGTAGCATCCGGGGCAAGGACAAAAAGATTCAGTAATCCGTAACCCACAATAATACCGGCTATCCAGATGGTTCCTATCAAGTATTTGCGATCTATGTGCATGAAGATCAGTGCGGCAAAGAACCACCCCAATCCGATGTGGGCAAGCACACTTGCATAACGCATGCTCTCAAAGTCTAAGTTCAGCAGACCGTTGTAAATCGCTCCGAAAAGGACAAGCAAGAAGGCTCTTTTTACAATATGACCATAGATCTTTGAATTGGGCTCGTTGGCTGCATGTCTTTTATCTAAGGAGAAAGGGAAAGAAACACCCGCAATGAAAAGGAAAAGAGGAAAAACCAAATCCATGAAATGGAAGCCATCCCAAGGCACATGTTCCATCTGCTCTGCGCTCCACATCAATACACTTCCTCCGAAAATAGCGTTTTTAGCATAAATGATCGCAGGAAATCCCATGATCCAACACATGTCAAACCCTCTCAATGCATCAATGGATTGTAATCTTTTTACTGATTGTTCCTTTTTTTCTGAATGTTTCATATTGGTCTTATCTTTAGGTTGTATTTTACTCAGTCACCTCGGAATAGTTAGAAAATCACGACGGACAAAGTTATACTATTTTCTTATTTACTGGAATAAAATTGTACTTTTGCTCACTAATTATTTGCATTCTGTATGGATACCTTGAGAAAAAAGAAATACAAGCTTGGACTCGTGCTCAGTGGCGGCGGCGTAAAAGGATTTGCACATGCCGGAGCCATTCAGTCACTTGAAGAACATGGACTCAAACCAGATATTATCGCAGGCACCAGTTCCGGTTCGATCGTAGCAGCTCTTTATGCGGCAGGCCATACTCCACGCGATATCTACGAAATGTTCCAGCATAAAGAATTCAATATGTTTGCAGAATTCACCATGCCTGTTGCCGGCTTCTTTAATCCCCATCGTTTCATGGATTTCCTGCACGGGCAGCTGGGAGTAGATGCCTTTGAGGAACTCTCCATTCCGGTCTATGCGATAGCAACAGATCTGGATCATGGTAAAAGCGTGGTTTTTAACTCCGGCGAGTTGACACCCCGACTGATGGCTTCCTGCTGTGTACCTGTTGTGTTTGCTCCCATCGTTATTGATGATATTCATTATGTAGACGGAGGCATCTTCCGCAACTTTCCGGTTTCAGCTATCCGTCCGATATGTGATACAATAATAGGTGTAAATGCCAGTCCGCTGGTGCCCAAAGAATACAAACAATCTATGCTCCAAATCGCGGAACGCACCTATCACTATATGTTTCGCGCCAACACGATTTCGGAGCGGAAACTCTGCAACGTCTTAGTTGAGATAAAAGAGGCATTGCAATATGGTACTTTTGATCTCAAAAATGTCGATACGATATTCATGATGGGATATGAAGAAATGAACAAGAAACTGGATCAGACCAATCTGAACCAGTTTATCAATCAACACTCTATACATGAAGAGCATCACCCTTTGCTGAAATAAGTGTAAAACCTGCAATAATTATTAATTGAAATACTGATTATTATTTTATTTCCTATATTTGTCAAATAAACGTGAGTACAAACCTTATTCATTCGGCTATGAAAAAACTTTTTTTACCTCTCCTCTTTCTTTCTTTGGCATTCTGCCAAGTGACAAAATCAGCGACAACAAAGTATGATTCCTTTAAGCCCGGTCAGATCTGGGCAGACAATAATGGTGTGCATATCAATGCACATGGAGGTGGTATACTTTACAACGAATCCAACAAGACGTATTACTGGTACGGCGAACATAAAGTAGAGGGCGGACGGGGAAATTCAGCTCAGGTGGGTGTTCATTGTTATTCATCGAATGATCTTTACAACTGGAAAGATGAGGGCATTGCTCTCAAAGTATCAGATGATCCTCAATCTGATATCGCCATTGGGAGTGTGATTGAACGTCCTAAAGTAATCTATAATGCAAAGACGAAAAAATATGTGATGTGGTTTCACCTCGAACTGAAAGGTCAGGGCTATGCGGCTGCACGCACGGCAACGGCTGTGAGTGATACTCCAACCGGACCGTTTACATTTATCGAGAGTTTTCGTCCCAATGCCGGCAAGTATCCTGTCAATGCCGAAGGAATGCCGACAGACTCTGTACGCGACCGCTTCTTTCTTCGGGACTTTAAAGGGGGACAGATGGCTCGCGACATGCAACTTTTTGTAGATGATGACGGCAAAGCATATCACATAGCTTCATCAGAAGAGAATTACACAATGATGGTCTCTTTGCTTACTGATGATTATCTGCGTCCAAGTGGTACTTTTGCCCGTATCTTAGTGATGCATCAGTATGAAGGTCCGGCTTTATTCAAAAAAGAGGGTAAGTATTACTTCTTTGGATCAGGTTGCACAGGTTGGGCTCCCAATCCGGGACATAGTGCAGTAGCTGATAATATCTTTGGCCCATGGACGGAGTTCGGTAACTTTGCTATCGGTGAAAAAGCAAATACCACTTTTGAATCTCAGAGTACGTATGTCCTCCCTGTTCAGGGAAAGAAAGATGCATTCATCTATTTGGGAGACAGATGGACACCTAAAAATGCTATTGACGGTCGATATATCTGGTTGCCTATTCAGTGGGAAGATGGAAGACCTGTTATCCACTGGAGTGACGAATGGAATCTAAACTTCTTCAATAAGAAATAAGTTATTATAAGCTGATTATGAAATACATAAACATGTTACTGGCGACTACAGTATTGATGGCTGGTTGTACAAGAACCCCTAAGAAACTATTCTTGGATATCCAGCAAGTGCCTTTTACCAAAGTAAGCATCAATGATAATTTTTGGGCTCCACGTATTGAGAAGAACCGTACCGTATCAATCCCTTCTGCCTTCAAACAGTGTGAAATCAACGGTCGCTTTGACAACTTTGCGCTGGCTGCCGGATTGATCAAGGGGGAACAGAAAGGTGATTTCCCTTTTGATGATACTGATCCATATAAGATTATTGAAGGTGCCTCCTATTCATTGGCAGTGCAGTATGACGCCAAACTGGATGCCTATCTGGACAGCGTGATCAACCTGATTGCAAAGGCACAGGCTCCTGACGGGTATCTATATACTGTACTCCAAAACAACTGTACCCGCCTGAGCGGATGGTTTGGCAGCAGTCGTTGGGAGAAGATAAACAGTCACGAACTATACAACTGCGGACATCTGTATGAAGCTGCGGTAGCACACTTTCAGGCCACAGGAAAACGTACATTGCTGGATGTAGCTATTAAAAATGCAGATCTGGTATGTAAGGACTTCGGTCCCCAATGAAGGACAGGTACACAGACCTTCGGGACATCCGATTGTTGAAATGGGTCTGGCTAAACTGTATAAGGTAACCGGCGAACAGAAATATCTGGATCAGGCACGTTACTTCGTAGACGAAGCTGGACGCTGCACAGATGGTCACAAGCCGAATGCATATAGTCAGGATCACAAGCCGGTGTTGCAGCAGGATGAGATTACCGGACATGCAGTGCGTGCAGGATATTTCTATAGTGGTGTGACTGATGTCGCTTCTTTGGAGAAAGATACTTTGCTCTTTGAAGCTGCAGAACGTGTATGGAACAATATGACAAGTAAGAAGCTCTATATCACCGGAGGTATTGGTTCGCATGGGGACTGGGAAGGTTTTGGTCCGGACTTCGATCTCGGCAATCAGACTGCCTACTGCGAGACTTGCGCCGCAATATCCAGTGTCTATTGGAACGAACGCATGTTTCTCGCAACAGGAGATGCCAAATATATCGACGTACTGGAACGAACTTTATACAATGGAGTAATTTCAGGCGTATCACTGAGCGGTGACCGCTTCTTCTATGACAATCCATTGGAATCTAATGGACAACACGAACGTCAGCCTTGGTTTGGTTGTGCTTGTTGCCCGGGCAATATTACCCGTTTCATGGCTTCTATCCCTGGATATGTCTATGCTACCCGCAATGAAGATCTCTATGTAAATCTCTATGTAAAGAGTGAATCTACAGTAGAAGTACTGGGAAAAGAAGTAAAACTCAAACAAAGCACGAAATATCCATGGGATGGCAATATTAGTATTGACATAGACACAGAAGTGAAACAAATTATTGGTCTGCATCTCCGTATTCCAGGATGGGAACGCAACGAGGCAACGCCCGGCGGACTGTATCAATATGTAGATTATCAGCAACCGAAATATGTCATCAAGGTAAACAAGAATATCGTTCATCCTGAATTGAATAATGGTTATGCAGTGATTCGCAGGACTTGGAAACGGGGCGACGAAGTAGAGATCGAAATGGATATGCCGATCCGTCAGGTTCGTGCATTGAACCTGGTCTATGCTGATCGCGGTAAACTAGCTTTGGAAAGAGGCCCAATCGTATACTGTCTGGAGAAAAAAGACCAGCAGACCGATTATTTATTCAACCTTTATATTCCTCAGGGAGGCGAGATGACTGCTACATTTGATCCAAGCCTATTGGGTGGTGTCACAACGATCACCGGTAAAGCATTCCTTCGCGACCGTGAGAAAAGTGATTATGTAGTGGATTTCAAAGCAATTCCATATTCTACATGGAACAACCGCGGTGCCGATCAGATGGCCGTATGGATTCCAGACACCAAAGACTGCGCTGTATTTAGTCCCCTAAATACAATTGCAAGTCGTGCAATTGGTGCTTATGCTTGCAATGATCAGTTTGATCCTATGTTTTCTTCCGATCTGGACAAACCATATGCTGAGTTCCGCACTGACAAAGAAAAAGGAGTCAGTGTGCTGCAATACAACTTTAAGGATCCCGAAAAGATGTCCTCCGTGGAAGTATACTGGTGCGAATTTGACAGCTGTGGCAATCCTTTTGCTCACTTTAACGCACCCGCTTCCTGGAAACTCTTCTACAAGGTCGGTGAAACATGGAAAGAAGTAGATGCAAAAAACAAATATGGTGTATTACTGGATCATTATAACAAAGTAAGTTTTACAACAGTGACAAGCACCGGTCTACGTATTGAAGCTACTCCAAACAAAGATGGTAAGGTAGCTCTTCTGGAATGGAAAGTAAATGAATAATGAATAGCCCGATGAAGCAAATCCTTATTATCGGTGCCAATGGTTTTACAGGACGGAAGATCTTAACAGATCTTTCGTCCTTTTTCCGATTACCGGGTCACCGGATGTTCTCTGCATCCTGATATATCTCCTGCGACCGGATATACCTTCATAACTGCTGATATCCGTGATGTTGCAGAGGTGGCAAAGCTCTTTGAGTCTGTCCGTCCCGATGTGGTGATCAACACGTCCGCACTCTCCGTACCAGACTATTGCGAGATACACCACGAAGAGGCATTTGAAACAAAATGTGACTGCTGTCAGACACCTCGCTGAGCAGTGTGAGAAGCTGGGAGCCAGACTGATTCATCTCTCTACCGACTTTGTGTTTGATGGCGGAGAAGACAAACTCTACACAGAAGATGATCTGCCGATGCCTGTCAACTATTACGGTGTCACCAAACTGCAAAGTGAACAGGTAGTTGCTGCTCATTGCTGTGACTGGGCGGTGGCACGGGTCTGTGTTGTCTATGGCAAGTCGCTGCCCGGACAGCATGGTAATATCCTCCAACTGGTGTACAATCGGCTCTCAAAAGGAGAGACTATCAAGGTTGTAAATGACCAGTATCGTACGCCTACCTATGTGGGTGACATCTCCAGCGGCGTGCAAGCACTCATCGAATATACTGGAAATGGCATCTTCCATCTTTGTGGTAAAGAGTGCGTCTCCGTTGCAGAGATCGCTTTTCGTGTGGCAGACCGCCTGAAGCTGGATCGCTCGCTGATAATTCCGGTTACCACCGCAGAGATGAACGAGGCTACTCCCCGACCGATGCACAGCGGTATGAGCATCACCAAGACCAGTCGTCTGATCGGTTATGAACCGGTCAGTCTGGATGAAGGAATTGAAATTATGTTTCGACAATAAATAAAAGTACCCTATCACCTTTTTTGTTTAATACACCACGTTATGAAAAAAATCGCATGTCTGTTGCTCCTCACTCTTATCACGAGTGCAGGATGGGCACAAGGAACATTGCAGGATTACAAGAACTTGTATAGCCTGCGCACACGCACTACTAACAAAGTCTTCTACTCGGATATTCGTCCGACATGGATCAATACCTCTACTTTCTGGTACGAACGCACGACTCCGGAGGGAAAAGAATACATCAAGGTAGAGAGTGCCAAGAAGAAGAAATCACCGCTTTTTGATACCAAAGAACTGGCTGATGCACTCGCTCAACAGTCGGCAAAGAAAGTGGATGGCGCACGTCTCAACATGGAAAGTCTCCGTGTAAGTGAGAATGGAGACACACTACAGTTTGGTTATGACAGCGTCCGTTGGAGCTATACGCTCAAGGATAAGAAACTGGTCAAAAGAGAAACTTCAGAGAATCGGGATCGTCGCAATCGCCGTGATCGCGGAGGTTACTGGGGAAGCTGGGACGGTCAGCGTGGTGGAAGAAATATCTCCTCACCTGATGGAAAGATGGAAGCTTTCTTAAAAGATAATAACCTCTATCTTCGGATAAAAGAGAGTAAGGAAGAGATAGCCCTGACTCAGGATGGAAAGGCAGAGTGCTACTATTCAGGGTATATCCAGTGGTCACCGGATTCTAAATATATTGTTACCATGCAGATCGTGCCACCAAAGATGCGCACGCTCACTTTAATTGAGTCTTCTCCGAAAGACCAATTGCAACCGAAACTTATTACCCGCGATTATTTGAAGCCAGGTGATACGCTCGCAATCAATGTGCCCTGTATCTTTAACGTGGAGACGAAGAAGATGATTAAAAGCGGACAACTCACTTTTTCCTAATGCATATAATACGGGGGATCTTCGCTGGAATGAGGATAGCAAAGCCATCACTTTCGAATATAACCAACGGGGGCACCAACTCTATCAGGTGTTGGAGATGGATGCTGCCAGTGGTGCTCTCCGTACATTGGTCAATGAGTCAAGTAAGACATTCGTAAACTATAACCGTCACTTCCGTCAGGATTTGAAGGGTGGCAAGGAAATGATCTGGATGAGCGAACGGGACAATTGGAACCATCTCTATCTGTATGACCGTGCAACGGCGAAAGTGAAGAATCAGATCACAAAAGGGGAATGGTATGTAAGAGAAATCATCCAGGTAGATGAAAAGAAACGGCAGATAACCTTTAGTGCCAATGGCATGGAGAAAGATGAAGACCCCTATTTCATCCACTATTACCGGATCAATTTTGATGGTAGTGGCTTAGTCAAACTGACAGATGGTAAGGGTACACATACGGCAATCTTCTCTAAAGATTACAAGTATATCATTGATACTTATTCTTCAGTAAATGTGCCTCCTGTAAGTGTGCTTCGTGATGGAAAGAATGGCAAACTGATATTGGAACTGGAGAAAGCAGATATCAGCGAACTACTGAAAACCGGCTGGCAGGCTCCTGAGCCATTTGTTGCAAAAGGACGGGATGGCAAGACAGATATGTGGGGGGTGATCTACCGTCCTACCAATTTTGATCCATCCAAGAGCTATCCGATAATAGAATATATCTATGCCGGACCGGGTAGTGCGTATGTGCCAAAGTCTTTCAGTACTATAAACGGATACATGTCATACATCGCCGAATTGGGCTTTATCGTGGTTCAGGTAGACTGTATGGGCACATCGTTCCGTTCCAAGGCATTTGAAGAGATCATTTATAAGAACCTGAAAGATGCCGGTTTCCTTGATCGCATCCCCTGGATTAAAGCAGCAGCGGCGAAATATCCGTATATGGATATCAACCGTGTAGGTATCTTTGGCGCCTCTGCTGGCGGACAAAATGCAATGGGTGCTGTGCTCTTTCATCCTGAGTTTTACAAAGCAGCTTATGCTTCCTGCGGATGTCACGACAACCGCATGGATAAGATCTGGTGGAACGAACAGTGGATGGGTGAAGTAGGACCTCACTATGCAGAAAGTTCGAATACGGTGAACGCGCATCTCCTGAAGTCCAAACTGATGTTGGTAGTAGGCGAACTGGACGAAAATGTGGATCCTTCTTCTACCATGCAAGTGGTAAATGCACTGATCAAGGCAAACAAAGAATTTGAGCTGGTGGTTCTCCCGGGAGTCGGTCATACGATGGGCGAAAGCTACGGTGATCACAAACGATTCGACTTCTTCGTAAAGAATCTACTCAACGTCACCCCTCCTGCCTGGGAGGAGCTGGAAAAGAAATAACGCAAGCTAAATCCTATTTTGCAAAGAGGAGCATCGATTTTGGATGCTCCTCTTTTGCGTTATGCAAAATCACAAATCGGTGTTTTAGAACAATCGGGCTTGAAATGAGAAAGTGACTAAACCTACTGAGATTGGAGTCAGAAGACAAAAATCAGTCACTTTAGAGGAATATTTCACTTCTCTATATCACTGATAAATAAAGAGTTACAGTCTTGTAAAATGCGTCCGTATGCGTGAACAATTTCGTCCTTATGAAATGTTTCACGCATAGGCATCGGCGGACAAAAACAACCTGATGATTTTCCAAAAACTATTAGAAGAAATTTATCTATTTTCAGGTCACTTTTTTCTATGTGAACGGATCATTCAAATCGGTGTTTTAGAACAATCGGCAACACTCTTTGGCTCTCTCATTTTCAACTTAAATGAGTACCAAAGGTAGAAGTGAAGTGCTAAGAACGAAAGTTTTTAAACATACTTTTTGTATATCTGAGCAGTTATAAATAGGGCAATATTGTTGCATAATATTTCAATTCTTACTACTATTGCCCTATGATTTGAAAATCTATTTACCTAATAATAACAAGAACAAGAAAACTAATATCAATACACGAATGAGAAAAACGATTTTAATTAGTCTGGTAGCGCTATGTATGACAAGCTGTAACTCAAAAGCAAATCAAACAGCTACTCAAGCCATCACTCCCGATAAGACGGCTGTGTTCACCTCTTCAGACAAACTACTGGAAGAATCCTTTAACTGGGCGAAGAAAATGGCTTTGTCTTACAGCCATGACGGCTCAGATCCTGTTGGCTACTGGTATGAAGCTGCACTCCCTCAACGCGAAGCCTTTTGTATGCGTGATGTTTCCCATCAGAGCGTTGGAGCACAAATTATAGGTTTGACCAAGCATAACAAGAATATGCTGACCCCGGTTTGCCGAAAATATTTCTGAAGCCAAAGATTGGTGTTCGTATTGGGAAATCAATCGTTACAACAAACCGGCACCTGCTGATTACACCAACGATCAAACGTTCTGGTATAACCTGAATGCGAACTTTGATGTCATGCAGGCTTGTGTGAAGATGTACAATTGGACAGGCGATACTGATTATATCAAAGACACGTGCTTTACCAATTTTTATAATAAGTCATTGAATGAGTACGTGAAGAGCTGGAAACTGGAACCCGAGAATATTATGAATCGTCCCCGGTATATGAATGCTCCTGAAGAAGCAAAAGACAACAAGAACTTCCGCACATCCCGCGGACTAGCATCTTATGTCGAAAATATGGGCGGCCTGACTGCCAGTGCTGATTTAATATCTACACTCTATGCAGGATATATCTCACATTCTAAGATAGCTACTATCAATGATGATAAAGCAATGGCTGAGAAAGATAGGGCAACCGCTCTTCAGTATCGACAGGTATTAGATGATCAATGGTGGGACGAGACAAACTCATACTATCAGACTTTATGGACAGAAGATAAGACATTTCATCATGGCGAAGGAGCTCCCTTTATTCTTTGGTTTAATATCACTGAAAACCCCAAACGCATCCGTGCAACAGTGGCCGACATCTTGAAGCAAGAATGGAATGTAGAAAATATTTCCTATTTCCCAGCACTCTTTTATCGCTACGGATATGACAAAGAAGCGTACAAGTTTCTGACTGAACTGCCTCGCATGAAACGTTCGGAATATCCTGAAGTCTCATTTGGAGTTGTGGAAGGTGTAGTTGGTGGAGCTATGGGTATCCAGCCATCCGCTCAAAACAAACAAATAACCACTCAATCACACATTGAGGAAGGCTTTGCTGCTATCGAAAATGTACCCATATTTAAAGGATATGTATCTGTGAGACACGAAGGCAAGAAAGCAACTGAGTTCACCAATAATACCTGTGAGAAGATTGTATGGCGCGCCTCCTTTGCTGGCAAACAGGAGTCAGTGCAGATCAATGGCAAAAAACAAAAAACTACTGTAGCAACTGATATACTGGGCAATATTTTCTCTTATGTAGATGTTGAACTGGCGAACAGTGAAACTTGTAAGGTGAAGTTGTAAGAGCAGATAACCTTCTAGGTTGTAGTGGCGGTAAATCAGAGAAAATAACTTTGGATTACCGCCACTTCTTTTTTTGTGGAGTATTCAAGGAATAAGAATTCGGTTCGTAATGCCATTCTCTTTATTTCGTATTGAAACAATATAAACACCAGATGGCACATTATTCAGATTAACACTACACGAATGGACTATTTTTGTGGTAAAAAACAGGCTTCCCTACAAGATCATAAAGTACCAACGTGTTTTCTATATTATCACTCAATCCTTCTAATTGCACATTCATAGTCTTATTTATCACAGGATTGGGGAAAATAGTAATATCGCTTGCGTCAGTATTATTAGCATCAATAGCACTCAGCGAAGCCGGGTATAACTGGCTCTTTGGCACTACTTCTTTTGACTGGAAAGGACTCATCCATTGCAACGTACATTCGGCTCCTCCTTGAGACTCAAAATACTCTAAACTTAATCGTATATTTCTTGTTGGCTGTTAAGGAGATGGATCCCGAATACTCTGTTCCATAATCATCTATCCACTTATCAATAATCAATTGATCATTGACCCAAAGACGGCGACCGTTGTCGCTATTAACATAAAAAGTATGCGCTCCACTACCCTGTGGTTGTATTTGTCCGGTCCATCTTACCGAGAAGTTGTCAGCATCTACAGCCCGTATTTGGAGCATTTGATCCCCAATTAAAATTGATTGTTGTATCAACAGTAGTATGTCTGAGAGTCTCAAAGTTCGTGCCATTGTAGTATTGCGCATCTAGTCCAATACCGGTTCCACTTGGCAATGCGGGAACAGGTACCAGTTTCCATTGTCCTTTTGTCTGGTTAGTGTTCGTGTTTTGACACACATTCGCACTTGAGCCAGTATTTATTGATTCGATGATTTTTCCACTATGCTTTGCAATCAGGTTGTAATATCCGGGATCTGCCGGTGAAACGATAAATTGTTGACTGGGAAAAGCATAATAAGTCCATTGCTGTACATTTGCCCCATTACTTGTTGAAGCATTTGCCACATCTATCGACTTATCACTATTCACGGCAAAGATTTTATAAATACCATCCCCTAAATGAGTAAATTTAAATTGCTGATTTGTCTTTGATATCTTTGAGAATTGCATAATATTGGCTCCATCAGCCACATTGGCATACCCTCCATTTATCGTCATATATAAATCACTGGCTGCATTTTGAAGGAAATACGTTCCATCCAGATCGGTTGCTCCGGTAGTCGTGATTTTAAGGGAAGAAGTCCGGTCCTTCCAATCGCCCAGGCAGGTCGTATCGGCAGTTATTTCGAGTGAAGCACCGCTGAAGTTATCATTATCATAGAGGATCGCTTTAAAACCTTTGGCAATTTTCAGGGAAGCAATGTCTTTGTCTGATATCCCTAATGTATTCAGTTCGGCTAACGTATAATTACCAATATTTAATCCTGTGGAAAAACCGGCAAAATCGCACTCGGCATAAGCAGTCACCAGACCTGTCGAAGCACCACGGTTTGCAACACTATAGAGCTGTAGTTTAGGCACAGTCTGGCGCATCTGAGAGGTACTCTCCCATTCCAAATGGCAAGAAGCATTACCGGTACCTTTGCTATATTCTAATCCGAACTCGTATTTCTGTCCGGCAACCAGAGTGATTGTAGCACTTTGAGTGTTTGCTCCGGTAGCCGACAATTTGTCGATCAAAACAGTTCCATTTACCGTAAGTTTGGCTCCATCGTTAGCCGTTACATAAAACGTATATTCTTCTGAATATACAGGCTGAATCTGTCCGGACCAACGAACAGAAAAACTTTCCGTTCCTAACAGTGATTGATATTGAGAACCATCAATCGAGTCAAGTTCAACCGTTCGATCCGTTTGTGAAAACTTGAGTTGGTCAAAATTGCGCCCGGCGTAATAGTCTCCTTTCAATCCATTTCCGATACCCAAAGCCAAACCCTTCAGGTTCTTACGTATAAGCCATACAAACTCATCCGGAGCAACAACACGTACATTGGGATTTAGTTTACCAATACATTCCAACACATCTTTGACCTGTCTGCTCCATACAATTACCGGAATAAGGGGGTCTGTTCAATAAACTGTGTCAGTAAGTATGATTAATTGATATCCCATCTCTGTTCAAATATAATAATAAATTGTGCCATAATTTGCTTCCACCCTAAAATTGGTCTTAAGTTCTCAAATAATTTCATTTGCACCAAATAAAGTAACTTGATAAGTGCCTGATCATTCGTAAAAACACGTTTCGACTTAGTAACTTTACGAAGCTGACTGTTAAAACTTTCAATGATATTGGTTGTGTAAACCAGCTTTCTTATCATATCAGGGAATTCAAACATTTGAGACAACCTGTCCCAGTTTTCAAGCCATGATTTAATTATGTATGGATATTTCTTTGACCATTTTTCATCAAATCTGGCTAAAGCCTTTTCTGCCAGTTCTTTATCGTTTGCCTGATAAATTTCTCTTAAGGAATCAACAACTGCTTTGCGGTCTTTACTAGCAACATATTTTAGTGAATTTCTTATTTGGTGAACAATGCACAACTGAACCTTAGTTTGTGGGAAGACAGCCTCGATAGCCTGAGCAAATCCTTTGAGATTATCAATACTGGCTAGCAATATATCCTGAACACCACGACGCTGGATATCATTAAGAACAGATAACCAAAAACGGGCACTCTCAGCCTGGCCAATATACATGCCCAATAAATCTTTAATCCCGTCACGATTTAGACCTATCAAACAATATACTGCTTTGCTTTTTATGGCATTATCTTCCCGGACTTTATAGTGAATAGCATCCATCCAGACAATGGGGTATACACTTTCTAAGGAACGGGTTTGCCACTGTTCTACCTCAGGAACAATTTTGTCTGTTATAGCTGTGATTGTAGCTGGAGACATGTTTAATTGATACATCTCGCTCAAATGATCACAAATGTCTGTATAGCTCATTCCTAAGGCATACAAATTAATAATTTTACGATCCAGTCCTTCGCCAAGAGTTGTTTGCCGTTTAGGGAGCAGTTCCGGTTCAAAACTTCCATTCCTGTCTCTGGGAGTGGACACCTCTATGCTTCCATAATGAGTCTTTACTCTCTTTGAACTTAATCCGTTACGACGGTTGTTGGCTTGATGTGGTTCTGACAAATGACCGGCTAGCTCTCCTTGCAAACCCGCTTCCAGTAAACGTTTTAGAAGAGGGGCTAATATACCGTTCTCTCCTTCAAGGTTAACGCCTTGCTTCAATTTTAATAATGCTTCTTTCTCAAATTCTTTGTAATCAAATTCTTCTGTATTGCTCATAATAATGCTCTTTATGCGGTAAATATAATGATTTTTATACTTACTGACACAGTTTATTGAACAGACCCGAATAAGGCTATAACTGTCAGGCGAATTGATATCTGTAGAAGCAGCATTCAATGATTCAGCCAGTGTAGTCGGAGTCTTATCAGTGGGTTGTCCCAGCGTGCCAAGCCATAAATCATATCTACCGGCGATTGAAGGCTTATCTTTGTACCAGGATATTTTTCCGTTTAATGTTGAATAATCCGAATAGTTGTAATAAAACAAGGCGTCTATATTATCCTGACGAAGATAAGGTTCCAACTTCCATGGGCTATTATCCACATCAATCACATTAGCAATACGCAAGTCTGCCTTCTTCATATACAGATTCAACAAATCACATTCATTGGAAAGATTCGGGAAAAGCCCCGGATTGAAATATCCCCTTCCGGATGGTGCAGCAATCAGATAGTTCCTACCTTCAGGTGAAGTCAACGTATTATCTACATATTTTTTGTACAACGGAGGAGCAAGTTCCAGCAAAGCAGGAGAGATAGTCCAGCCCAGATTTACTTTGGAGCGATCGGGATTTGCCCATAAATCTTTATTATCCGATACCCCTAACAACCATTGAATATTATCACCATCAGACATTACAAAACAAACAGTATGCACATTGGGCACTACTTTATAAGGCACAGCAGGCTCCTTTTGTTCAACCTTTCCTACCGGTATATTTGTTAATGTCGACAGATTGGGTGCCCAATCAGCAGCATGCATCACCAACGATTTTGCCGACAGAGATTCAACGGTCTTATCCTCATTTGGTCCCCAGCCCATGATAGCTCCATTGGTAGTCAAACGTTTAAAGACGCTGTTTGCCAACGTTCCGGTTGGATAATCAGTCCAGAATTGTATTGCACCGGCAAATGCACTATAATCACCCAGATACAGTCCACGATCGTCAGAGACATTCTGATACGAAGCAATCTTCTTACTAAACTGGCTGCCATATTTGGTGTTTACCCAGGTTTCATTCTTGCCTCTTACGTCCTGAAGCATTGTCAAGCCCGCATTAATTGCTGTTTGTTCAATATCGGCAGGCATAGCTACAGCATTCAGAATACCGGATAATGATATGGCTACATTGGTGGAACTTTGTTTGGCATCACACAAGATATAGCCGGCCAATTTACTTGAAAAGTGAGTCAAGAGTCCCTGAAAGTCTGAGTAGTAGGTTTCATTAATTTTTATTCCATATTTAATCACCAGATCTTTATCCCCATGGAGATCACGCAAGATCTCCGGTTTTGTTTTAGCTAGCACACCTTGAAGCGACTGGAGTGCAATCCGCTGTGAATAGGTATAATTTTCTGAAGTAAGATAAAGTGTATCCGGTGGTGATGAATACGGGTAAGGACTACCTTCAATCCTTTGAATAGTTTGTGCTGTTAGTGGGGAGAAG
Organism: Bacteroidales bacterium; assembly: GCA_963677415.2. Classification (GTDB taxonomy): domain Bacteria; phylum Bacteroidota; class Bacteroidia; order Bacteroidales; family JAQUTK01; genus JAQUTK01. The sequence continues at coordinate 15,391 of CAXXFJ010000042.1, forward strand.
AAACAAGATAACAAAACACAGAATAGAGCTATGACTCTCGATGAGATTTGCAACATATTGATCATTTATTTGGTATAAAAAGGTAGACACATTAGATATTAGATTCAAATCTTATTTTCACCTTTTCGGGATGGAAATCGGAAAGTTACGCAAAGATAATGTCTTAACGCCACTCCAGGAGAAACGAGAAGCATTCGCGGACCGGCATACCGCATTACCTTCTTTACGCGTTCTTTCATAAGCGGGTTGTAGCAATGAATGGGACATTTCTTACACGCAGGTTTTGCTTCTCCGAAAGGGCAACGATCCAAACGAGCCTGAGCATATTCAATAAGCTCCCTGCAATCAGTACAAATTACAGGATTCTTCTCTTTCTTCCTGCAATAGATACCAACCATAACAGCCAATAAGTTCTTCTCTTCTTCAATTTTACTTACTGACATTATATACTCTTCCGTATTGATTTGTTCCAGTTAAGTCCACAAAGAAGTGAGATACATTGTTACATGATCATCTCCTCCCTCTTTAAAGCCAAAGCTTTTATAGAAATCCATTGAATGTTGATACGACACGAGGAGAATCCGAAGATAGTCTTTGTATAAATCCGTAGTAAGCCGCATCAATTCCCGACCAATACCCAATCCCTGATATGCCGGATTGACAAGCACGTAGTGAATGTAAGCCGTCATGACACCATCATCCATGGTACTAATCAGCCCCACCAGTTTGTCGCCATCCCATGCTGAAAAAACACTCCCGAAGTTTTTCATTGCCAGTACCAGTTTGTCCGGATAGGCACCGGAAGACCATTCCACAGAAAGAAACAGTTCCTCTAACTCTTTCGAGGTAAACTCCTTCGTCGTTTTATACGTTATAGTACTCATTCTTTTATTTTTCAAAATTAAACTTCCAGTTGGTGTTTGTTGAGCGTGCCTCCAGCATAATCTTTTTCAGCTCCTTCACCTTCTTCGGATACTGATTGATCACGTCTGCAATCTCAGAAGGGTCGGTTGCCAGATTATATAACTCATAGTGTTCCTTATTCGCATTATTCACCTGTAGATGCAGCAATTTCCATCCATCTTTAATTACCGCCTGTTTGCCACCCTCTTCATGAAATTCGAAATACAGATACTCATGCTGCTTCTGTTTGCCTTTGCCTGTCAGAGTCGGCAGATAGGAAATACCATCCGTATGGGCAGGCACCGGAGCACCAATTAGTTCGCACACTGTCGGCATGAAATCCCAGAACGCGGACACCTGATATGAAACCGAACCCGGAGCAATCACAGAAGGCCACTGCACAATAAATGGCGTACGGATACCCCCTTCATACAAGTCACGCTTCGTACCTCTGAATGGACCGTTACTGTCAAAGAAGTTCGGATCATGTCCACCCTCTTTGTGCGTGCCATTATCAGAAGTAAAAATAACAATCGTATTCTCAAGCAAGCCCTTTTTCTTCAGCATCTCCACCACCCTGGTCACATCCCTGTCCAGGCGTGTAACCATGGCAGCAAAAGTAGCTCTCGGTTTATCCTGAGCAGTATATCCCCCACCAAGATAAGGCACCTCATTAAACTTCCCGTCGTAATCAAACAACTCATTGTTTGGCACAATGATGTCAGCATGAGGAATCGTAGGCGCCAGGTATAAGAAGAACGGATTCTCTGCATTCTTATCGATAAAGTCCAGAGCCTTCTCCATGATCAGATCATGTGAATAGACCTTCTTATTCAATATCACCGGGGTATTATTTTCAAACAACTGATCCGGATAATACCGGTGCGCATTTGCTTGTCCGAGATAGCCAAAGAAATAATCAAAACCCTGTTTGTTAGGATGACCTTCTGCGGAAGGGCCTCCCAATCCCCACTTTCCCATACAGGCAGTAACATAATTCTTCGCCTTAAACACTTCTCCCAGAGTCACTTCGTCAGCAGCTAAGTTCAAATCATATTTGCGGCCATCATCGGCTATATATCCGGAATTTCCTCTGATAAACGTATGACCGGTATGCATACCGGTCAGCAAGGAACAACGCGACGGAGCACTTACAGTCGAACCTGAATAGTGTTGGGTAAACTTCATTCCATTCTTCGCCAGTAGGTCGATACCCGGCGTATGGATTTTTTCCTGACCATAGCAACCCAGATCACCGATACCCAAATCATCTGCAAGGATGAATATAACATTCGGAGACTTCTGTTTTGTATCCTGTTTCCCGGCATAGCCGGAAGCAAAAGGCATGATAACCATACCCGATGCCAGAAGCATCCGAAACATTTCAATCCGCGATTTAACCTGTTTTCCTGCAAGAAAATCAAACACATCATTCTTATTCGTTTTCATCTGAATATTGATTTAGAACACAAATATAACTCATTTCCATTAAAAGACAAAGACAACCGAAAGATACAACTCTTTCTGCTGATCTTAAATATAGAGGATACTCATCCTATTCTATCTTAATCCTATTTGACATTCTCTACATCAACTAATCTACCCGATTCGAAAGAGAGCTGTTTGTATGGCACCTTCTCCCATTGATCAACTGTTTCCTGAGTAGGATCAATGACCCGTTTGATGTTTATGATTCCTGTAAACCATACTGCAGGGCATCAATCCGAAACGGCTCACCGGCACATTGGAATAAATAAGAAACTTCCTGTTAAGAAACTTACTCCTCGTCAATATCTCAAGCGATTGGTAATATTTATCACTGATCACACAATCTATCAGATCAACTTCCAACTTACCATTCACCATTTTAGGTATCACCATTTTCTTTCCAACAGCATACAAAAAAGAGACATCACTCATATACAGCATACTATCCACAACAACCCATTCAGCGGAATATTCCTTATCCTTCAGTCCGATTGCGGCGCAAGTGCCGCGCTCCTTCAGCGTATATTTTTCAGTCACAGAACCATCAAAAAGGATCTTCTTATATTCTCCAAATGGTGACAATGGCGATTGGTCCATCATATGCACCACACTATCAATATACAGTACATCATTGGTTGTAGCAACTAAATCAAAATTTGCGGCTGTCAGTGCTTCATCGTTCTCTTCATCCTGTGCCACAGCCACTTTAGATTGACCAATCATGAGTAAACAGATCAACGCCACTAACAGATTCTTTCTCTTAAATTTCATCCTTCTTCTCCTTTTTAAATCAATTATTTTCCCCACTCAGGTAATTCACTCTCCAATCAACACCGTCAGCATACAAAGACTTCGGATGATATAGTTCAAGTGGTGTGAATATTTTAAATTACCCTTGCGTACAGTACATTAAAAGCATACAGTTCATCGAAACGATAGCATCGCCAACCGTTTTGCAACACATCTATTATGCATTTTCTTTATCCGGTATTAACTGTTTATTTACATCACTTCTTATTCATTTCTCCCGGGCTGAAATATCTTATCTTCTCATTATTCATCAGATCCCGGTGAATTTCAAGAGTTACTTTATCCCAAGCAGCTCCTTCTGTCCATAACGGACGAATTAATTGAGTTTCCCAAGAGGTTAAAGCTCCCATTAATTCTTTATATTTATTTTGATCAATAGTAGTAAGATCCTTTGTTTCTCCAAGATCATCTTTCAGATTATACAACCTTTCTCCAACTCCTTCCACACGAACTAGTTTATAATCTCCTACACGTGCCGCAGCCATTTTATCTTTACGCCAAAACAATTTACTATGTGGGTTTTCATCCAATATACCTTCGAGATAAGGGAGCAAGTTCACTCCGTCTAAAGGATTCTTCAATGAAGAAGTCTGAATACCGGCAGCTGAAGCAGCTGTCGCAAAGATATCAAGAGATGAACTAAGTCCATCAAAAGTCGTTCCACCTTTAAGATGATCTATCCAAGTGACAAAATAAGGCACTCTTTGTCCACCTTCGAACTTATTCCCTTTAAAACCTTTCAGCGGCAAATTTGACGACTGGTTATTAGTTGCGCCACCATTGTCGCTCAGGAAGAAAATCAGTGTATTGTCTAACTTTCCTAACTTCTCAAGTCGGTCAATAACCTTTCCTATTGCCCGATCAACTGCCCACGTCATGGCAGCCAGTTTCTGTCTGGGGTGCCCTTCAAAGCGCTTCAAATCCTCTTGATTGGCCTCCATGGGAGTATGTACTGCATTAAAAGCCAAATACATCATAAATGGTTTATTACCACTCTCATTAAGGATATGAATTGCTCCATCTGCAAGCACATCTGTCAAGTATCCATCAAACTTTTTCTGCACTCCATTTAGTTGAAGGTTCTGACTACTCCCCGGAAACATCGTCCTTATTTGGACGATAAAAATAAGAACGTGAACCCGCTATAAATCCAAAGAACTGGTCAAATCCTCTACGATTTGGCTGATACTCATCTCCTCCCCCCTGATGCCACTTTCCAATACATGAAGTCGTATACCCATTACTACTAAACACATCTCCAATCGTTTTCTCCGGAAAGCGCCATTCCTGCAGATTCTTCTGAGGGGTTACATTCATAGCCAAAACGTTGTTGATAACGACCGGTAAGGATGCCAGCCCGGGAAGGGCCACTTACACTAGCAGAAACGTGCGCATCGGTGAGTATTATACCCTTACGGGGACAACTTGTCAATATTGGGAGTTTTCAAGTCTTGGCAACCCATAAATCCGAAATCATTATAACCGGCATCATCGAGTAGAATAATCAGTATATTTGGTTTCGCAGCATTCTCACTGGAATTGCCAGCACTCCATGCAAGCAGAGGGGCTACCTATTGTAGCGCCAATTAGTATTATTCTATTTCTCACAGTATCATTATTTGTATTCTTCATCAATTAGTATTATTATCATATTTCCTTACCGATAAACTTGACATCCTTGAACGTCAACTGTAAATAACGACTCTTTTTACCATCAAGACAAAGAAAAAATTACTTCACCGGATTCACTGTATAACCAGACTTACGGAGCTGGTTAATCAATCCGGTAGTACCAACCAAATACCGGGCATCAACAGCAATCAATGTACGATTCTTTTTCATCAAAGAAGGAATCTTCTTCATCCATGTTGCCACTCTCTGCTGTGGCATCAAACCATAGTAGCCATTAAAATGCTCCATTATTGCAGTTGTATAGACCTTTTTAATACCATTATCAGGAATGTTGGCAAGTGTCTCCTTCACCAAAACAATTAGATTATCTATCGGTACATTCAGTTCGTCCAACTGTTGTTTACGATACAACGAATCGATCTGAACGGGTAGTCTGTTTATTGCATCACCCACTCTCAACATCAATAAAAGCCCAAAAGCCTGTGCTTTCAGATTTTCCTGTAAAAACATATGGAGATTTCAGCGCATTATCAAAAGACAAAAACTCTTGTAACGTTACAAGTCCGGTCAACTTCTTTGAATTATTACGAGCCAGATTCATAATATGCAGATCCAATCCTACACCTACACTGGTAGATGGAGCCTTATATCTTTTGGAAGGATCCATGTCACGTAAATAAGTCTGCGCATTATCATAAGGTGTGTAACGAGTGTAAGCAGGAATGGGATTCTCCAGTGATGATTCTAGATATGCACGTTCTTCGGGACCATAAAGCATTTCGTAGGTAGTATCCAGAGGCATAAAAGAGCCCCTTTGGCTAGTCAACTTCATCGCGCAGCTCTCCTCAACCGCCATTAATGACTTCGGATCCAGATTGAGCATATTCACCTCCACTGCCACTTGTTCAACAAGATGAAAGGTTGTATAAAACCGCTGAACACGACCTAGAAATGAGCTATCCACCGTATTCCTTACCGCAAATAAGAAAGAAGAGCTTTTAAGTCCGTTACCCGAAATCTCCCACAACAAGGCATTTTCCAGCTCAGGAGCAACATCAGGGACCACAGCCCTGCCATTAAGAAAGAGCACAAAAAACAAAAAAGAATAAAACACTACATCGCTTCATGTCCAATCCATTTTTAAGCAATCTTATTCACCCTCAGAAAGTACCGGTTCTACAGTGTAACCATATTCCCTCAGTTTATTAATCAATCCGTTTACACCTATCAGATGCAGAGCCCCCACAGAAATCAGCGTAGGACTTTTCTTCATCGCATACAGTATCTTCGTCATCCACTTATCATTCCTTTGATTTACCTTATAACCCAGATAGCTTTCCAACTGTTTCTTCGCATTATCTTTACACTCTGATTTCTTTCCAAAATCAGGATACGCAGCGATCACTTCATTAATATCTTCTACCCCATCATTGATAGGAATATAGAGTTCTGACAGGCTCTGCTGCTGATACATAGCTGCCATTTTTTGTGGTACATTCATGAAGACAGGTTTTACCTTGAGAAGTAACAAAAGTCCGAGAGCCTGATCTTTCAACCCGCCACCATTAGTTGGCAAATATTCAGGAATCTTCATCTTATAATCCATATTCTCTTTCAGCGTTTCTAATGCAATCACTTTTATCGAAGCACTCTTCACCTGCTTCATGATAGCTAGATCCAATAAGCTATTGCCCTCAACTGGCTGTTGCAAAGCTTTCATTGAAAGCAGAAACTGATGAACCAAAGCTTTAGGCTTCAGTTTCTGATAATCCGGTAAGAGAGTACTCAGTTCGGAGTCAACAAACGCATAATCATCAGGACGATATAACATCTTATATGTTGTATCAGCTGGCATCTGTACGTCGGATGAGTCTCCCATACCTTGAGCTGATAATAAGGCCTGATCGAATGCAGACTTTTGATTCTCACTGCTGACATTCATCAGATCCACCTCCACGACCACTTGCTTTGTATTAGCAAAAGCGGTTTTTAATCCGGGCACACTGTCCAGAAAAGAACCAGCGACTCCATTGAAGGTTCCAAATAAATAAGAAGGTTGAGTCATTTCATTGCCCGAGATCTTCCACAACAATGCATCCTGCATCTCAGGCAGTTCCTGCTTTTCGCTGAACTGACATCCGAAAGCACTACACAAAGCAAGAAGAGATAATACATTTAACTTTTTCATAATCTAATACTTTATCTTCTTCAACAATTATTTTACTGTCTTCACCGTATATCCCAATTCACGGAGCTGGCTGATCAACCCATTCTCACCCACCAGATGCAAAGCACCCACAGCAATCAGTGTAGGATCCTCCTTTATCAGCTCAGGAATCTTCTTCATCCAGTTATCATTTCGCACATCAACAAGATCATCCATCATCTTCTCTGAAGCCTCTTCCACCTTTTCATCCGAATATTGAGGAAAGAACTCCTTTATTTTCACCTCCATCTTTTTTGAAGGCTCAATAAGTTTGGTCAGCATCTGCCTGCGATACAATGAGACCATCTCATTCATTACATCTTCTTCCAGCTCCGGATTACGAAGTCCAAACAGCAACAAATCAGCCTGGTCTTTCACACTGCCGGTACACATTGATTTGAACATATTAGACACAATCTTCATATGTTCCTCCATCGTCTCAAGACCAATAACCTTCTGAGAGTTTTGCTTTGCAGTTGTCAAAATAAACTTATCAAGACCAGAGCCTACATCCTCCGGATTGGTCATCTTTAATATGGTATACATTAAAGATACATAAGCAGGCTTCATTACTGAATACATCTCCGGTTTCAGCACCGTTCTCAAACAAGAATCCACAAACACGAAATTCTCTGTTGAGAGAAGCATCTGATAGGTCGTATCTTGCGGCATCATAAAACACATCACATCTTCCTGTTTAGGAGGAATCATGTCTTGATTCACCATATCCACTTCAGCAACCACCTGTTTCACTTTACGAAGAGAGGTATAGAAGTTTGGTACACTATCCAGAAACGAACCATTCATAGTATGAAACGTTCCATATAAGAAGGAAGAATTTGCCAGACCATTACCGGAAATCTCCCACAACAATGCATCTTCCAATTCTGGATCTACATTCTGGGAAGATGCATGAATGTTCATTCCTCCAATAAGACACAGAAGGAACAAAAATAGAACTTTTTTCAAATATATCAATCCAATCACAATTATATTACCGGTTTTTACTGTATAATCGTTTCGCGAATCACCCTGTGGAATCCACAAGAATCAACTTTAAATACGTATGCTACCTCATCAAAGCAATCAGAAAATGTCGCCTCAACTTTACATCCATTTTATCAGCAGGACCAATCAGTTTGCCAAGTTTACCCTAACGATACAGAGACTTGAATACTTCCATTTTACTACTAAACTCATATCTTCTTATAGGCACAACTTTTCACAGAGATATGACTTTACAAAGTAAATCTTTTTACTTTAACGAACCGCATACTTTTTAATAAAAGTCAGAATAAGTAGCTTCTTTTTTTAAGAAAGCGTGAAAAAAGAAAAACCCCGCATAGAAATAAATCATGCGAGGCATCTTACAAATTCTTTTAAATATCGTATTGTACAATCATTTAAGACTAATCACTATTTGTTCTTTATGAGTTTGCTATCCTTCTTTGTTCTAACGTCTCCTTCATAATCGCAAAGAGTCACATATCTGAATATTCGTCATTTCTACAAGATAATCTTGTTCTTTTCATTACATGGCAAATTGTTTGATTACAGGATCCCGGTGAGCCTCTTTCATTTTTGACTCCAGTTGTTTGATTATATCAGGATGTTTGTCTGCAACATTTATTTGTTCGCGTGGATCCGTACTCAGGTCATAGAGTTTCATTGTTTTATTACCTTTCATGATATCGGTAATGTAACCTTTCCAGTTTCCCATCCGAATAGCTTTCGAACCACTACCCTCCGGATATTCCCAGTAAAGATATTCATGTTTTGGTTGTTTCTTGCCAATCAGTGCAGGTAAAAAACTTATTCCATCATTGTCAGTAGCTTTCACTCCTGCTACCTCTGCCAATGTAGGCATTACATCCCAAAAGGCAGAGATATGGTCACTGGTTGTGCCTGATTTGATTGTAGAAGGCCAACATGCAATCATCGGCACACGAATGCCTCCTTCGCGGAGCGATGTTTTTCCCCATCCTGCTTCACTCTTAAAAGGCTTGGCACTATCAAACCAAGGAGAGTCTGTACCTCCACTATATGTAGGTCCATTATCACTTGTAAAGATAATAAGTGTATTTTCATAGAGTCCCAGTTCCTTTAATTGTATGATCAACTGACCGATTTGTTCATCCCAGTGACTTATCATCGCAGCATACGTTGCATGCGGGTATCTGGAAGGAAAACCACCTTGATTCCCGATATATGGGAGTTCATCTCCAAACTTCTCGACGTAATGTTTGATCCATCTTTCAGGAGCTTGCAATGGCACATGTGGCACAGGGGTAGTCCACATCATAAAAAAGGAATTATCCTTATTCTTATCTACAAACTGAGTGATCTCTTCAAACATCAAGTCAGGAGCATACTCCTTTTGCGTGAACATATCATAGCTTGCGTCTAGTGTCGGATCAGAGCCCGGATTTAACTTTGTGCCGGGAGCCAGCAGCTTATTGGACAAGTATTCACGTCTTTCATTTCTGTATAAAAAGGGAGGATAATAGGTATGTGCCTGACGCTGACAATTATAACCATAAAAGAAATCAAATCCCATCTTATTGGGGGTACTTTCAGAACCGGGATATCCGAGCCCCCATTTGCCAATACAGGCTGTTGTATAACCTGCCTGTTTCAATATCATGGGAAGCGTTTGCGTCCCTGCAGGTAAAGGTCTTTGTCCTTCCAGCGAAGAGTCAGCAAGCATAGCCGCATGGTTCCATACATCTCCCCGTTCATCCATCTCATCGTTTCCTCTGATATAGGCATGCCCCGTATGTTTTCCTGTGAGCAAGACACATCGTGACGGGGCTGACACTGCCGAACCGGAATAATGTTGCGTAAACCGAATGCCGTTTGCTGCCAGCCTGTCAATGTTGGGAGTCTCAATACGACCTTGTCCATAACAGCCTAATTCGGCAAAGCCTAAATCATCTGCCAAGATGTAAATAATATTAGGCTTCTTTTCTATACTCACTTTGCCGGCTCCATATCCGGGTACGGCACTTACCAATGCTAAACCTAATAAGGTCTTTGTTTTTTTCATGTTCTGTTTCATTTTTTTAAAGTATTGTGCTATTTCTTATATTCGAATCTTCATGCTTTTTCCTCCAATATTAATCAAATAGGTTTGACCCGCAGGAACTTTGATCCGCGTCACAGAGTCTGTCACATTGAGAATCTGTACCAAAACTCCGCTCTCAGTATACACTGCGATCTCTGTTCCAGCTTCCACTCCTTCGATAATTATCTCTCCCCCTACCGTGTAAATAGCAGTATTAGTTCCCCTTGTCTCTATTTCCGGAACGGAAGTTATATCCACTTCAACAATGCGTGAGAAGTTGCTCCATTGATCAGCAGTTGCATAAGCAGAAGATGAACCTATCGGCACGTAAAGGATGCATTTTGCAGTATCAACACTCTCCAAAGCATCACTATAAGCCAATGGAGGAATCGCACTTTCACTGTAGATAGATATTAAGCCGACACATCTACCAAAAGCATATTCACCAATCGAACGAACGCCAGAAGGAATAGTCACGGAAGTTAGACCTGAACAATTATAAAACGCACCCTCTCCAATAGAATCAACTCTAGCCGGGATAATATAAGTCTCTGACTTTTTTATTGGGCATAAAAGTAAAATCGATGAATCTTTATTAAATAATACCCCATCCATTGAACAATAATTATTATTTTCTTCGGAGACAACTATCTCTGTTAAAGCAACACAATCCTGAAATGCCCAAGCACCAATTGAGGTCACACTTGGCGGAATCGACAGGGACGTCAAGCCATAGCAAAAGCAAAAAGCACTCTCCCCAATCGAAGTCACACCGTTGGGGATATGTATGGAAGTTATACTGGGACAATCCAGAAAAGCATCATCACCAATCGAATCAGTATTCTCGGGCACATAATAAACTAAAGATTTGGCATTAGGATACTTGATCAATGTTCCTTTATCTTTACTGAAAAGTACACCTTCTATCGAACTATAGACATGATTCTCTTCAGAGACATCAAACTCTCTTAAAGATCGACAACCCATAAACATATAGTCCCCCATAGAAGAGAGGCCACTGCCAATAGAGATGAAGGTCATTTCCATACATCTATAAAACGCATATTTTCCAATCGAAGTCACACTATTGGGGATAGTCATGGAAGTCAATCTCTTGCAGTAATAAAACGCATTATTTCCAATCGACGTGACACCACTACCCATAGTGAAAGAGGTGATCCCCATACAATAAGCAAACGATTGAGTTCCAATCGAAGTCACACTGTTGGGGATAGTCATGGAAGTCAATCTCATACAGTAATAAAACGCATAATCACCAATTGAAGTGACAGCCTTGCCCAGAACCACTGAAGTTAAAAGTTTGCATTTATAAAATGCCTGGTAGCTTATCGAAGTGACGCAATCCGGTACAATGTAATTGCCTGTTTTTTGCATTGGACAGAGCAGCAAAGTCGTTTTATCTTTGTTAAACAGTACACCTTCTGCTGAACTGTAATTCATATTTTCTTCTGAGACTTTATACTCTGTTACTCCGTAACAAGAAGAAAATGCGCCTTTACCAATCGAATCAACACTTGCCGGTATAGTCATGGAAACGATCTTTTCACAACTATTGAACGCATTATCACCAATCAATGTTACAGAAGAAGGAATGGTAATCAAATTCAAAGACAACTTTCCTGAATCTGAAGTTGCAAAATAAAAAGCATTAGCAGGAATTGCATTGGCAGGATAAACAGTGTTGCTGTCAGCACTTAACGTACCTTCCGTTCCTGTATATGCTACTATGGTCGCTCCACTCATATCCAATACTGACAACATAGGAAAACTATCCCGGATAGATTTAAAATCACGGGCATCAATCTTTCCGGAAATCGCAAGATACGTCAATGAGTCTCTTTTGGACGCTGTAAACAAACGATTCAAAGTACCCTCAACAAGGACTTCCGTTGTGGTCTTTGTATATACATGCACCTTAAACTCCTTCGTCCAAACACCCTCATCAGCACTAACTTTGAGCTGGAGAGTCACCACTTTATCCGGACAACCGGCAGAAATGCTGAATAGAAAGTCGGTAGAGAGTGTTGAATCGGCATGAATAATTCCCAAACTTTTTGAGTCTGTGCTGATCGTAATATCTGAATCCACACAAGATAAAGACGCTGTAACATTATTGGCATCACCTTCTCCTTTGTTACTCAGAGTAAAAGGAACAACAATCGTTTCGCCGTTTTCTGCAATGCCATTACAATTTCCATTTGTGCCACCTGCCAATCCATCTTTCAAACCGTCGCCATTACAAGCGATAAAAGGAATTGAGACAGGAGAAATTCCAATAGTAGCCTCTTGATTGTCGCCCAGAAACGTCACACCCGGAGCTAAATTATCCGAATAAAAATAACCATCCAGTTTACCTCCCCAACCAAAGTTAAAATGAAAATAGGCTGAATCCTGATATCCATCGCATACAAAAGAATGACCAAAACCACCAGAAATACTATATCCATCATACAATATTGGTCTGTTATTAGATAGCTCATTTTTAAGTAAATCGTCCCATTCTGTATCTGTATATGCTGATTTATTTACCAATATGGCTGATGAATATTTAAAATACTGACCAAACGCTTTCGTTGCATAATCAGAATAAGCTCCTGAACTCATTGCTGAGTAGTCCATATGAACCGCAACACCACAATGATAAATCAGCTCGGCAACTGCCTCAATTTGCCTAGTGGTGCTCGTGCTGTCAAGATTATCTGCCATATCTGACCACTTATAAGTTGTTGGTTCTATACCTTCAATCCAACCATACGATTGGGAGAAATAGCCCGGTATGTCTGTACATGTATTGGGATATTTCCAGTAATTCATTACTTGTCCCATAGCTGTTGCAGCACAACCGGTCAGTGCATGTCCGCAAAATCCGGCAGCATCCACCGGACAAAAGTAGTTGTAGTAGCATGTTTGATACCAGGTAGTAGTAAGCAACGGAGCAACTTCACTTAGAGTTGTTGCATCTTGTATAGCACGGGCAGAAGTATTTCTTGACCATTCATTCCTTACCTTTGAAACAGCCCGCTTATTTGCTTTAATTGACCGGATCTGTCTCTTGTAACGCATCATCCAATCAGTATAAGCCGGAGGCAGATCGGTGGCATCATAGTTCCCTTCAAAAGCATATCCCAATACAGGAGTTATATTATCATCGGCGGAAACAATTACAAATCCATTATTCCCTCTCACATTGTACACATAATAATAAGGAGTCGAACCAAGAGCGGAGGAATCATCCACTTCCTGATGAACCAGTTCAAATTGGAGTTCCTTATCAGCAATGCTTTTAGCATGAGTCTGATTGCTTTGCGACACCCTCGTCATAAAGAAGTTGGTTGCTACCGTCTTTGCAGTAGTTGTATCCACAAAATTACAATAGGCTGAATGAGTGATAAATAACTGAAACAATAACAGGAAGTAGCTTTTTCTCATGGTACTAATTTTAAAATAAACGAACTATTACAAAAGAGGACAAGAAGATATAATCAGAATAACGACATCCAAAGATAAGACAAAAAGACTCTCACACCAAACAGTCTGTTACCAAACCAAGCATTTCATAGCTGCTTCTGTCTTCCCTATTTTATTTCATGATAAGTTTTTCGCTACAGACCCCATCTTCAGTCTCCATTCTTATCAGATAAGCACCTTTTCTCAGATTGCTTGCCGCGACGGTAATAGTTCCAGTAATCCGTGGTTCCTGCATTAAAACCTTATTACCGGAAAAATCCAAGATCTGAACAGATTTGATCACAAAAGGCGATTGAACATAAACAACATCAGTAGCGGGATTAGGAAACAGCGTAGCATACAATCCTTTCTTATCCGTCACATCCTTGACTGAACTGACTACCGGACTAATTTCAATAATGACCGGATGATCGGATAAAGTCAAAGGCACCGAACTGACATTATTCAAGCTCTGCACAGGATCTGTACCCAGTGTTGGATCATACAATTTTACAGATGAATAAGTTGCACCAAGTTCCACAGTTAAGCTATTCGTACCACTTGCTTTCTCACTCCACACCGCCAACTCAAATGTGCCATCGCTCTTTTGCATAAGCATGTCATGCACCGTAATCGGTTTTCTTGAAAATGAATAATTGACCGAATCAGGAATGAAAGAAGAAGTACTATCCGCCAATATTGTTGTCATGTTATGAAGAAAAGTTGCAGACGGTTTATACGAGTAATCCGTGCGAACAAACCCCCAGTATCCCTGATTTGCATCATCATGTAGCATATATATAAAAGTATAACTCCATCCCCGTTTGTATGCAGCCAGATAAAGATTCAGAAAGAGCTTACCCTGCTGATCCTCCGTAATCGCATTGGTACCTTGAGTCACCCAGCCGGTTTCTGTTGTCACCCTTGGCAGAGTAAGAAGCTGACTTGGGGTATATCCATCAAAGCCGGCACCCCACCAAGTATGCCCATATTCAACGTACAACCCATCCCAATGGCTATTCAAAGTAGGGTTTTCCGCATTCCACGCCTGGTTATCTTCTATACCTCTTTTTGCATCTGTTCCACATACATAGTTGTGCGTATTTGCATAGTCCGCATAGATTGTACCATCAGGCATCAAACAATTAGTACCACTCGGTATAGTCAAAAATTGAAGTCCGCAATTGTCCGGTTCAGAACCACCGGACTCACTCGAATGAAAAACCGGGATACCGGCAAGCTTAGAATTAGATTTTACGGCAGCATATAAGTCTTTTTGAAACTCGGCAATCGGTAGAGATGTTGTTCCTGATGATGTTTTACCGTTATAAGTAACAGGCCAATTGTTTGGCTCATTAGGGCCCTCAGCAGCCAATAACGCTCCCGCATTTGCCAATATTACGTATTCAGAGATACTACTGGCTATATTTCCGTTTATTGGTAGCAGACAAACTTTTGCTCCACATTTGTTATGTACAGAAATGAACTTTTGAAGTGTTGCAATGTTCGTTGACCCATCATCCCTGATGTTTCGGATACCGCAGTAAGTAAGAGCAGTGGATACATTCGTCGGATTATCTGCACCTTGAGAGATATGCGTGCTAACTCCGATGGAATTAAGAAAATCATTCGCTTTGATGGCTACTGTCTGAGCAGAGACAGAACTCATTTGCATAAAGAATGTCAGTACAAATGAAAAGAACAGTACTCTCATGTTTTTCATATTTATCTAGCTTATCAGGTTTTCAGGGTTTAAAGCTAGTGCTATTTTTTATCTTATCCAGTAAATACATTAGAATTAATGTGTTTTAAGATCTACACACAACATCTGTGGGCATAATGATGCACTGTAGGTTGAATTGTTACAAAGGAGAAGTGTTGATACTATTTTTTTTCTGTAACTTTGTTCAATCTAATAAGTGGAAGTAGAAATAATGCCATTCAGAAACTAACAAACAACGAAAAATGGAGTATAAAATAACAACGACTTGCGAAGGAATTGATTTTACAGAGGTCGTAGCTATTATTAAAACAGTGGGAATGAACTACCATGAACCTGCTATTCAGGAAAGAGCATTTAGAAACAGTGCATCTACAGTCTTTATCTTTGATAATGACACCTTGGTCGGGTTTGGCAGAGCAATAAGTGACGGAGTGTCTCAAGCAGCAATTTACGATGTCGCTATTCAACCATCCTATCAGGGTAAAGGATTAGGAAAAGTTGTTATTCAGAAAATCAGAGAAGAACTTCCCGGCTATAATCTTATTTTATATTCATCGCCCGGTAAAGAAGATTTCTACATAAAGAATGGTTTTTTCAAGATGCGGACCGCAATGGCCTATTTTGAAGATGCAGAGTCAAGAAGAAAAAAAGGTTTTATTGAATAATGAATGATAGGATGAATAGGGTAAGAAGTTTAATACTAATCAGTGCTATGCTGTTCTTTTGTATGGGCACTATTGATAGTATGCAGGTGCAGGAGTCGAAGCTTCAGATAAGTTCAAATAAAACCAATGAATTGGAGCTGACCGATACACGGCCAGATAGTAAAGTCCGAATTGTGTTTCTTGACAATAAGAAGAATGGAGCTCTTGTAATTGATGCAAAATGGAATAACAGCCCTTTACGTACGCTCTTTGACACAGGCTGTACATCTTGTAGTGCTTTTATATGGAACAGAGCCGTAGCTGAAAGAATCGGTGTAAAGATGAACACTCGTGATACCTTCCGCATGGGAGGCACGTACAGAGTACTTTCCGGAATGATTGACAGTTTGGAATTCGGAAAGTTTATGATCAAAAACATTCCCGTTTTTGTCAGCATTGAAGGTATAAACAATCATGATCCCAGACAAGTAAAATGCGACTCCACATTAAACAGTATGTTTGATGTGGTGTTAGGATTGCCTATAATAAAAAGACTAGGAACTATTGAACTTGATTTAGTGAATAATTCAATGTCTTTTCCTCAGACATCAGGTAGTATAGGGAGCAACTCCGGTAATATGCAGATAATAAACAAGAAATTATATCTGGATATGAAAGTTGAAGGTATTAATTTTCGGGCTTTTTTTGATACCGGAAACGGTAATGGCATAGAAATCAACACTGATTTCTATGCGAAAAACAAAAGTAGAATAGCTCTCCAAAAGATGATTCAGGATAGCAGTGCTATGGGAGGTTGTGCTTCTGTGAACCTAAGGATACGTGAATTATTTCCTTGTGAAACACTGAATACAGAGATTAATGGTATAAAAACAGTATTTAGAAACAAATGCAAGACTTCCAAAAACAAAAAGGATGATTTCAACTCAGACAAAGAAGCAGAAGGTATCTTTGGCAATTATATATTTCATTACTGGAAAAAAGCCGTTTTGGACTTCCAAACCATGAACTTTTCTATCACCCAATAGCAACGAAGGTCTCGATTATAAAATAGTTTTTTGCTTTTTACAAAACACTCCTGACTTTGATTTATATTTTGTAATTTTGCACTCAAATTTATTTTTGACTTCGTAAAGAATTATGAAAGATTACAGTCTGCACGCCATTATATTATCTCTGTTAGTTCTCGTTTCTTTGGTAATCGTCTCCACACTGCCAGATTTTACGACTCCCTACTTTTCATATAAAAGAAGTGATATTTTAGGTGAAATCCGCATAAAAAAGAAGCCACAAAAGGTAGAAGAAAACAAGCAAATCCCAGCAGACACGCTCACTACAGACACCCTCGCACTAAAAAAGCCTTTAAATAAGATTGCCGTACCCAAAGGATTGGTTCAAATTGAAGATTATTCACAAGACAGTCTTTACTTACAACCAGTGTATCAAAAGCTCAATGAGCTCTCCACTCTGAACCAACCTTTTCGAATCGCATTTCTGGGAGACTCATTTACTGAATGCGAAATTATGACCGGAGATATTCGTGAAATGTTACAGGAGAAATTCGGTGGCGGAGGTGGCGGACTAGTTCCACTGAAGATCGAATCGGCAGGATTGAGTCCCCTGGCAGAAGTCTCTCAGAATAGCATTGAATCCTTTTCCGTTGTCTCCAAGCCAGGTTTGAATACATTCCAAAGTATTTCCGGAAAGTATTTTATTGGCCGAAACAATTCCGAATTCTCCATACGCTGCAACAAGTTCAAAGCTAAAACAACCAGTGCAGCATTCGCCCGCCTACTTTTTCGTCCACTTCACTCAGTGGACATCACCTATTCAAAAGATAAAACGTCGTGGGATACCGTTCACTATGAGTCCGATCCGTCGCTCAAGATGCTTCAAATAGATGGAAATGTCAACAATCTCTCATTTAAATTACAAGAGACAGATAGTATTATCCTCTATGGCGTTGCTTATGACAACCAAAACGGTGTTATCCTGGATAACCTTTCCTTACGAAGCAATTCCGGATTAGCCCTCTCCGCTTTATCCGACAGAACACTGAATGAGTTCAATCAAAAACGACCGTATGATTTGGTCATTATACAATATGGTTTAAACGCCTTCAACACAACCGGCAATTATGAAGGATACAAAAAAGGAATGATTCGTGCTATCAGTCATTTAAAGTCTGCCTTGCCCAATGCGCGCTTTATCCTGTTCAGTATTGGCGACAAAGGTGAAATGAGAGATGGCGAAGTAGTGACAAACCATTTAGTACCCGAATTTATTCAAGCACAAAAGGATATTGCACGTCAATCAGGCATCTGCTTCTGGAACATGTTTGAAGCAATGGGTGGCGAGGGCACAATTGCCCGATGGGCTCAGGCAGAAAAGCCTATGGCCGCTAAAGACTTTACACATATTGCACCGGCAGGAGGAAGAATCATCGCTAAACAATTTGTTTCCTCTTTCCTGTTTGAACAAAATAAATACCAGTAATTTCATTTGAAAATAATGAAACCAAACCAACTGCTCATAATGAAGTATCTAAAAAACAGTATCTTGTTCTTTTTCCTGCTCTTCGTTTCAACGAGTTCCATACCTGTTGCCAATAGATCTGAAGCATTATCTGATAAAATAGCTTTTGTCGCTGCAGATGATTTATCCCTATTCCCCTCTACTGAAAATGCAATTGTTGATTCAAGCCACGCTCTCTATTCCGTTTTTCAAAAACTACAAGAATTAAACTCTTCTTCAACTGACACTTCCCAATTTGTAATTATTCATCTTGGTGACTCACATGTACAAGGTGGCACATTGACCGGTAAGATACGGAGCAACTTTCATCACTACTTCGGTAACGCAGGACGAGGATTGATCTCCCCCTATCGATTGGCACGTTCAAACAACCCGCTTGATTACACCATCCAGTCAGATGTAAAGTGGGAAAGCGAACGAATGATTACTGCAAATACGACATCCCCCATAGGAGTCACCGGAATGACACTCACATCAAAAGATAAAAGTGCCGACATCACTATCTCTGTCTCCGATGAAGACGACACGTTGGATTATTCATTCAATCGAATCAGGATTTTCCCTCGCGAATTCTCTCAATCACACAAACCGGACTCGTCAGATATACTGAGATACGAAGAGGATGATTGTGGCACGTTGGTTTTGAAACAGAAAATGCACACCGTCCATCTTCTGCCGGATCCCTCCTCTCTCTCTGAGCCGACTTCAACCTTCAGTGGCGTCTCTTTAGAGAATGGAGAAAAAGGCGTTTTATATCACGCCATCGGAGTAAATGGAGCACATTTTTACGATTACACCAATCATCCCGAATTGTTGCAACAGACTTCTTTGCTTAAGCCCAATCTGATAATCATTTCACTGGGCACCAATGAAGCTTTTGGAAAAAGCTGCACAAAGCAACAAGTATATACTCAGCTGGAAGAAATGATAGGATCTCTTCAGCAAGCAAATCCAGATGTTCAGCTCTTGCTGACTACACCTCCGGAGGTATATATAAAACAACGCATTAAAAAGAAATCAGTCTATGTAGCCAATACAAAATGCAAATTAGTTGCCGACGTGATTCTTGAATTTGGCAAGGAAAGAGGCATTCCTGTCTGGGACCTGTTTCGGGCTACCGGAGGAAAAAACTCCTGCAAGACATGGCAGAAATACCATTTATTAAAAACAGACAGAGTCCATTTTACAGAAAAGGGATACACTATTCAAGCCGACTTATTCTTTCAATCTTTTACAGACAATTACAATGAATACCTGGAACTTCGACGTCGATAAACTCTTGCAGTTATTTGTATGCAATCCCAAAGAACCTCTCATTTTCAATAGTGGGATGTTCTTGTTTGTCTTCTGTGGCTTCCTTATCGTTTATAACCTGGTAAAGAAGAACCTCACGATGAAAATAGTCTGGGTACTGCTTTTCTCCTATTATTTCTACTACAAAGCCAGTGGGTTTTACTTGGTTTTTCTATTGATATCTACGATCGTTGACTACCTGATTGGTCAAAAGATTGCACAGGTTAAAACCAAGAATGCCCAGAAGCTCTTCGTTATTCTCTCTGTCAGTTTCCATTTGATCTTACTGGGCTACTTTAAATATTTCAATCTGACCCTTGAGCTCTTCTCAAACATTACCCACGAGACCTTTGAGTTTCAGCATATCTTCTTACCGATAGGCATCTCTTTCTGGACCTTTGAGTCCATCAGTTATATCGTAGATGTGTATCGCAAACAACTTCAACCCGTAAAACGATTTTTGGATTATGCCTTCTACATTTCATTCTTTCCGGCATTGGTGGCCGGTCCGATCGTTCGTGCAAAAGACTTTATTCCACAGATCGCAAAGAGTGCGATAGTAACCCGTGAGATGTTTGGTAATGGCGTTTTTCTCATCTTCGCCGGGTTATTTAAGAAAGCGATTATATCCGATTACATAGGTCTCAACTTTGTGGACAGGATCTTTGAGAACCCCAACCTCTATACAGGATTTGAAAACCTGATGGGGATGTATGGCTATTCACTTCAGATCTATTGCGACTTCTCCGGCTATTCCGATATGGCGATAGGCATTGCTTTGCTCCTGGGCTTTCAACTCAAGGCCAATTTCGATTCACCTTACAAATCCGCCTCAGTCACAGAATTTTGGAGACGATGGCATATTTCACTCTCCTCCTGGCTTAAAGATTATCTCTACATTTCACTGGGTGGAAACAAGAAAGGGAAAATCCGCACCTATTTTAATCTGTTCATCACGATGCTATTAGGAGGGTTGTGGCATGGCGCATCCCTGAAGTTTGTATTTTGGGGTGGATTGCATGGCCTTTCACTGATTATTCATAAGCTTCTGATGAAACTATTCCCATGGATGAAAGTGAATGGATCAGAGATGTCCCCCTTGCAACGACTCTTTGGAGTGCTTATTACCTTTCATATTGTCAGTGCGTGCTGGGTCTTCTTCAGGGCAGATAGTTATGCTACAGCGATAGATGTCTTTCATCGTATATTTACAGCTTTCCATCCCGAAGTGCTGCCTCAGTTTGTGTTAGGATATCAAAACGTCTTTTCGTTGATGGTTCTCGGCTACCTGCTCCATTTTGTTCCTCAGAAATGGGAAACACGGGTCAATGATACTGTTGTCCGCATGCCACTCGCATTGCAGGCAGTAGCCTTTACGCTACTTATCATTTTGATCTTTCAGATTAAGTCCGCAGAGATTCAGCCATTCATCTACTTCCAGTTTTAGAACTCTAAGACGGCTATTCAATAATAACGACGATCAGATCCATTACATTCGTCATCGTGTTGCCGGTCATTATATGCCCACCAACCTGCTTAAAGAAAGAATACGAGTCGCATGCATCCAGATAGACCTGAGGATCAGTATTCTGTTCCAAAGCCACTCTTGCGGTGTCCCAATCAACAACAGCACCGGCAGCATCAGTCGGGCCATCAGTTCCATCCGTTCCCGCACACAGTACGGTAAGACCTTGCTTCCCAGCCATCATGGTAGCACAGTATAATGAAAAATGCTGATTACGTCCTCCCACTCCTTTTCCTGTCACTTTGATGGTCGGTTCGCCTCCGGCAAGCAAGCAAAACGGTTTCTTTCTCGCCGGATCATTCTGAATCTTTAGAGCTTCGTCTAAAACTGTATCAGCCGCTTTTACCACATCCCCCTTTAATGATGAAGTGAGGATCCTGACTCCAAATCCCAATGCAAGAGCTTTCTCTTTCGCCGCTTCCAAAGCAAGCGTGTTATTACCAATCACAATACTAAGCCCCCGGGCAAACAGCGGATCACCGGTTTTGGGAGTCTCCGGCACCAAACCGGCAATACCTTTTTGGAGATAGTTGATCATGGAAGTAGGAAACTCAGGCAGAAGATCCTGCTCTTCAAGCACACGCCATGCATCAGCAAAAGTCGAACAATCCGGACACGTCGGACCGGAAGCAATCACATCAACAGGGTCGCCGATAACGTCCGACAAGATGAGACTGACAAACGAAGCCGGGTAAATAGCCTTCGCCAGTTGCCCTCCTTTCACCATTGAGAGATGCTTTCGCACAGCATTGATCTGTTGGATATCCGCTCCACTTTCCAGCAAAAGTTGATTCATCGCAATCAAATCATCCAGCGTGGCACCTTCGGGATAGTCGGCTAACAAGGAAGAAGCACCACCGGATATCAGACAGATCACCAGATCCCCTTTTCCCGCTTTTCCTACAACCTCCAGAATATCTTTAGTAGCCTGAATCCCATTCTTGTCAGGCACCGGATGAGCAGCTTCACTTACAACCATCCGTTCCAACTCACACGCATGCCCCTGCTTCACCACAAGTTGCCCCTGCGTAATCCTGTCACCCAGTATCGATTCTAGGCCCCGCGCCATCAAAGCACTTGCTTTACCCGCACCTATCACATACATATGCTGAAAAGCGTCAAGAGGAAAAGGATGATTCGCAACATAAAGAACGTTATCCGCGATCCTTACCTGTGAACAAATCAATCTGTCCGGCAAGACACGTTCAACACCCGCACGGAATATTTGTTCTGCTACACCTCTCCTTTTCATACAGATCAGATTAAAGAATGAACCACGAAGCGATCAATACGCAACAAAACACCGTAACGCCCATAATGACAGTAGCCGAAGAATAGACCTTCAGCGTAGTCTCCGGACTAATTCCTGAAAACCGGGTAACCACCCAGAAGTAAGAGTCATTGGCATGCGAAATCATCATCGAACCCGCACTCATAGAAAGCATCGTCAGCAGTTTGCCCATCTCAGTATCCAATCCTAACACAGGCAGGATGGGTGCAACCAACGAAGCAGCAGTGATAATAGCAACAGTAGAAGAGCCCTGAGCAGTCTTTAATACAGAGGAAATCAGAAAAGGAACAGCAATCCCCAATCCTGTCTGAACAAGAAATTCGCCCGCATACACTCCAATCCCCGTATCCTTTATCACGACACCAAACATCCCACCTGCGGCAGTAACGACCAGGATAGGACCCGCCTTTTTAATCGCTTTTTCAAGCAACGTATTGAACGATTCTATATTAAATCTCATCAGCAAGAGCAGAGCCAACACTACACCTACAAAAAGAGCAATAATCGGTTGCCCCAAAAACAAAAGCATTTTAATGATCATGAACGTATCGGTCCATCCCAATACCGTCAATAAGGAACTTATGGCAATCAAGAGAATAGGAATAACGATAGGAATCAACGACTTGAATACACCAGGAGATCCTTCTCAACGACATTCTCAGCTTGACTATTCTCTGATTCATCCTCAAAAACATATTTCTTCGTTCTCCATTTTGTCCAAAAGAAAGCCGCCAAAGCACCGGGAATGGCAAACAAGATACCCAATAGAATGAGGTACCCAATATTTACATTCAGTATGCCGGAAGCAGCCAATGAACCCGGATGAGTAGGAATCAAATTATGAACAGCATATAACGACGTAGCCAGCACAATAGCAATAAAAGGCATGACCGTTTTTGTCTTGCTACTAAAAGACTTAGCCAGTCCGCTCAAGATGATGAACCCCGAATCACAAAAGATAGGCATTCCGGCTATAAACCCCGTTATGCCCAATGCAGCGGGAGCTTTATCCTTGCCAGTCTTTGATAAGATGTAATTGGCAATACTGGTAGCACCACCCGACTCATCAAGCACGATGGCAATGATAGCTCCAAAAATGATCAGAAGACCAATCGATGCCATGGTATTACCAAAACCCTCCTTGAGAATGCTGATCACATCATGATCAGGTACAGCAACTATTGCCAGCAACAAAGAGACAATGAAGAGAGAAATGAAAGCATTCAGTTTGGCAACTGAAGTAAGCAGGATGATAAGCACAATGCTTAAAAACACAACGATGGAAAGCATTAGAACACTCATGATTCATTTTTTATGATAGTAGACTTTGGACTTCATGCAGGTTTCCATACAAAAGATAATGGCCTCCTGACTAAACACCACGGGGCGTGACCAACAGTCCCATGGAGCAGCAAAGTTATATTAAAAAACACGATTGCCAAACTTCAGGAGACTTTTTGAAGCATAGTATACTTCAATGTCTCATTTGAAATAGATCATACTAGTTAGGGTTCGCTGATACTAACTTTCCACTTTCTTTGGGAGATACTACGTATGTAGCAAAACACCTCGTCAGGTTCAGCAGTATGGTATAAGTCTTTAAATGAGTAAATGAGCTGTTTTTAGAAAATATCTTTCGGATTAATCTTCAAAAATTCCTCATAAGGAATCCCTCCTGTGCCGACTAAAAGCATCTTATCGGGATGAAATTTCTCGTTAAATACACCCATTCCTTCGTTATCTGCGCTGGCCCCGCTTTTAACTTCCAATCCAATTACCTTATCTCCCTTTTCAAGTATGAAGTCGACTTCATTATTACCCTCTCGCCAATATTGAAGATTATACCGTTCGGATATCGAATGATTAAGCAAATGGGCACCTACTGACGATTCAACTAACCGGCCCCACAGCTTTGGGTTTACAATGGCAGTCGAATACGTTTTGTCATCTTGCGATGTTAATAATGCGTTATTATAGACCTGGAACTTCGGACTTGATGATCGTTGCCGGATTACACTTCCTGCATATTTCTCCAATCCACCTAACAAACCACAATCAGATAACAACTTGAGGTAATTTGCTAAAGTCGTTGTGTTGCCGGCATCCTGTAGTTGTCCGGTAATTTTAGTATAAGAAAGAATCTGTCCTGAGTACAGGCAGCCAAGTTCAAATAGCCGTTTCAGTAACGCAGGCTTATTTACACGGGTTAACATCAGAATATCTTTGGAGATACTGGTCTCTATAAGAGAATCTTTTATATAACTTTTCCAACGTTCTTCATCATTGATCAATGACGCAGAACCGGGATATCCTCCGAAATAAATATACTGTTCAATAGACCAGTCAAAAGCAGCTTCCATTTCGGCAAACGACCAATGACCAAGATAAAACGTCTCGAAACGTCCGGCCAACGATTCCGTTAAACCTTTCTGAATAAGGAGGCGGGAAGACCCCAACAAAATAACCTTGATGTTTACGTTCTCACGAGTGTCTTTATCCCATTGCTGTTTGACAACTTCACTCCAATTATCTATCTTTTGTATTTCATCGATCACAAGGAGATATTCCGGCACACCGGAGGCTTTCATTCTCAACCTCGCTGTCTCCCAAACTTGCATCAGCCACGCCGAGTTAGTTGCAGCAATAGCATCAGCAGACTCATATACATACGAGACAAACAACTGTGACAACAATTGGTTTACCATAGTGGTTTTACCCACCTGGCGTGGGCCAAGAATTACCTGAATGAACTTTCGAGGCTCTTCTATTCTTGATTTAACCTGCTTTAAATAAGACCGTTCGTACATTCTGAATAATTTACTCAATACTGCAAGCAAATTTACTCAATATTATTAGATTGCCAATATAAACTGAACTTTTTATCAGATTCATTAGATATTCCGGTGATAGCCACCCAGTAATTCCGGTGATAACCTGTCCTAACAGAATTAATAGGAACTCAAACTGACACAAGCGTCATTCACTCTCCGACACCAGACTGCACCCTCAGATTAAGGTTATTCCAATTTTATCATATCTGCCAACTGTAGAAAGTAGTGATTTGTTGCATCACTTCATAGACAGCGTTACGACGATCTTTGTCGGTAACTATCTGGTAAGATCTTCTTTCCGTCCGTCGGATAGTCCAACACATACAGATCCTATACCCTCAATTATCAAGACGTAGGTTTTTATTTCAACTTCAGCAATCGTTCAATCTCAGCTTCCAGTTCAACAGGTTTCACTGCAGAAGCAAAGCGCTTCACCGGATTACCTTTACGGTCGAGCAGAAACTTCGTAAAGTTCCACTTCACATCATTTCCTTCACCCTCCTTGCCCGGCATGCTCCTCTTCAGAAAAACATAGAGAGGCGCACTATTTTTCCCATTGACATCAATCTTTTCAAACATCGGAAAAGTCACTCCATAGTTTTCAGTACAAAACTCAGCGATCTCAGTAGCGGTGCCCGGCTCTTGTGCACCAAACTGATTACACGGGAAACCGAGAATCACCAACCCCTCTCCCTTATACTTCTTGTACAAATCTTCCAGTCCGGCATACTGTGGAGTAAAGCCACACTTACTGGCCGTATTGACCACCAACACCACTTTCCCTTTATATGCGTTCAGAGGAACCACTTTCCCATCCAAGCTCTTTACTTTAAAAGCATATAAAGAATCCGCAGCACTCGTCGCCACAAGAGGCAACATCAACACCCATGCAAAAAACAGCACGATTGCACTTTTTACCGTAAATATCCTTTTCATACTTTTATTCATTAAGAGTTCTTTTTACAAATGTACTCATTGTCTGTAAATAACAACTGAAAAGTGTACAGTATTCTAATTGAGAAGTAAAGCCTTTATCTGTCTATATTTCCGTTATATAGCCTCTGATCTGGTCTATACCCCTATGGACGATGATTTTCATAGGTTATGAACGATATTGTTTCTATTGATTCCATCTGACGTAAGCAGATATATTATCTATACCCTTCCAATGTATTTTTAAAGTATCATTTGTCACAGAAATAATTTCTCCCTCTTGAATAAAGTCGTTATAGAAGATTTTCAATTTCCTCTCGATAAGCTCATAAGGCATAGCGCCATCTCCATCGTAATCAGCAATGTAAAAGGTCTTTCTTGAGATCACAAAGTCAGTACAGGGTCCTTCAGGGTCCTTCGTCCAAGAGTGAAAAAGGGCAGTAGTGTCAAGTTGTGTTTTGACTGTAGATGTTTTGGGTCTTGCAATATTTTCAATTTCCGGGTTATCTCTATTATAGTCAGATATTGAAATCGATTTTAAATTACTTGGGTTTGCCAGTTCATTATAACCATGATAAATCGTGTCATTTGATTTATTGGTAACATTGTTTTTCTTTGTCGTACTACACGATGTTGTAAATCCCAAAAAGGTTGATAGTACAAGAATGTATTGACAGTAATGAATTACTTTGTGTGGGTTTTTCATTGTATTTTAATTCTTTGCTCTGATTAGCAATAAGTTCCACCGATACTAATTTTCCACTTTCTTTGGGAGATACTACGTACATACCTTTCTTAATCCTGATAAGAGTACCAGACTTTTCCAACCCGCTGATCTTATTGTGTACTGATTTGTGGTCTGGAAATCTCGATTTCAAGACTGCAAAATCAACAGGCATATTCCCTATTTCAGATAATGTCATCATACAATCTACTTTCGTTCGCCCACTAATATTAATCATTCGTATTGTTCAGGTTTCACAGATATTGTAAACAAATATACACCTGTCTTATCCTTGTAATAATAATTTACAGTTGTTTTAAAATCCCGCATTTTTTTCATGTCAGGATTTGTCTTGACAAAGTTTATAATTGTTGGCTCGAGATAATTTTTCAAATCATCAATCATGATGGAATCCTTGGTCATATTTACCAACGTGTAATTATATTGAAACACATTATCAGGCAAAACAATCGAGTTGTCAAGCCTTGTTGCATTATCAATCATAATTGGACATGATTTATTCATCTCACTTGCTATTTCCATCATGGCTTTATTATATGTAGGTTTTTCCAGAAATCCTACAGCAAAATATCCAATCATGAAAAATAATCCAAATGCAACAGCAAATGCAATCCCATATTTTAATCCTTTTGGTCTACTGGATTTTACTTTAACCTTTGATGTCTCATTTGTTTCTGTGGTACAAATCAATTGTTTATAGTCATCAAATGATTTATCAGAGTTTCGCTTTCTCCAATCAGTAAGGTTATTTTCCAGCTTTTTGTTGCATTGAGAGCAAAATATCAAATACTCCGTTTTGACTTCATTGAAGTGTCCGCAATTACTACATTTTATAAAGTGCATATAAATCTTTCTTTAGTTATTACCAATATCTGTACGCCGTATCATTTTTCTTGCAATGGCTGCGAACATCTTTGTATCTTATTCGCCGTTTTGGCTCAGCAAAGTTATTTAAAAGAAATTTACTTCAGAAATTTTACAACATTTATTTTAATCAACAACAAAAAAAAACAGAGTTGAACGGTCCGATTGCTATTGGAGAAATCGGCATCGTTTTCCTGACATCAGGAAAACGACAATTCACTTTTTCTCAATTATTTTTAATGCAAGCATTTTGGTAAAGGCAAAAGAAATCCATACACCTATGTCTTCTAATCCTTGTATGCGAAAGCCCTTCAAATCCTTGCTAAGTCAGCCTGATTGTTTGACTGTTGTAGACTTAGCGTATGACAGTTGTAGAGTTAGCGTAGGACTACTGTCTTACGCTATACGGATGCCCATGCGTGGATCCATGCATAAGGACACGCGGATCCATGCACAAGGACGAACTGCTCTTTCTGAAGTATTGTACTCCTAAGGTCTAGTTTTCCATTACTAAGTTTGGTGTTGGCATTCTTCAAATTGTTCTAAAACACCGATTTGCATGATCCGTTTTCATCGAAAATAACGGCCTGAAAAGTGCCGAAAATCTTCTAATAGTTTTGGTAAAGTCTTCAGGTTGTCTTTGTCATCGGAACCTGATGAAATATATATTTCATCAGGTTGAAATTTGGCACCCATCAGGTCGAAATTCGCAAAAGTACAACTATCTATTTATCAATTATATAGAGATCTGATGAATCCTCAATAGTGACTGAATTTTGTCTTTCGTCTTCCTTTTCGGCTGAATCTGACCATTCTTCGTTTTAGGGCAAATTGTTCTAAAACACCGATTTCGATCTTTTCTTGTAGGAACTTCGTTTGTTTGATGGTTTTGCCTTTCTGTTGTTTTTTCGAATTTCGAATTTAGATTCAGTAAAAAAGTACTATTTATCTACACCATCTACACCATACCAACCCTCTCAATATACTCTTTGGCATGTCAGTAACGAAAAAAAAACATTGCTCTTCCTAATTTGAATACAGTTTTGTTTGCTCAAAGGTCTATTTTCTATACATCTTTCATTGAAAGCAACACATTTATTCGAGAAGTATGATAGATAAAACAAAGAAGTTGAAGAGGCTTTGGCTTCAAGAATGCAAAAAAGTTTGTAAAAAGCGTGTCCACGAATGTTAAACACAAACCTTATAAACCTGTTTAATAAGCATATACATTTTTCAAAAAACACATAAAAGACACCTAAAAGAAAAGAAATGGAAATGGAAATGGAATTGGAATTGGAATTAGAATTAGAAAGGTAATTGTAAACAGAAAAAGAATCAGAAAGAAAAAGAATCTTCTTCTAAGACTTCTGCTGATAAAACACCATTCAATTAGTTTCCGGAACGGGGCATCACTTTCCTTATTGCCTACTCTTCCACAAAGATGGGATTGGTTGTGTTTATCTTATGGTCATAAAACTGAACGGCATTGTCATTAACCTTTGGAAAAGTGGTGTTCAACAACTTGATCATTTCGCCACCTGCCAATAATACCGGACCATAACCATGTGCTGCATATTTATGTACCGGACGGTAGCAATAAAATGCCGCGTCGAAAGCCATTCCCGTTCCTACACAGGTGCCTTCTACTTCACCGGCTGCATTCACATGGGATGCTACTGCATTCCAACCGAGTATGGCCACCGGACCATAAGCTTTGGCGTCCATCCAACCTTTATTGATGGCATGAGCGATACAAAAGGTGTAAATGGCGGTGCAGGATGTCTCGAGGTAAGAGTCATTGCGATCGAGCAATTGATGCCACATTCCTTCACTGGATTGCAGTGCGGCGAGTCCCCTGATATGGGCTTGCAACTGGGCTAATACTGTTTCGCGACCGGGATAATTTTCGGGTAAAGCATCCAGCACTTCTACCATCGTGAGTAATGCCCAGCCATTGGCACGCCCCCAATGAAAGGACGGATGGTCGGTCATTCCCTGCACCCAACCGTGACGATAGATGCCTTTCTCTTTGACAAATAGCCGTTCGGTAAACTGCTTGACTTGCTTTAGTGCTTCGTCGTAATATTTCTTGTCACCGGTGAGCTTGCCCATATTGACTATCGCGGGTATCGACATGTACATATCGTCAATCCAAACGGTGTTTTTGTGTGGCAGATTCCGTGCCAATGTGCCATCGGTAAGACGAAACTGCTTGTTCATGATGTAATCCATGTAATTGTCTATCAGCGGGCGACCGTCAAACTTGATCCCGTCGATTTGTGCTTTTATCATGGCGGCACACATGGCTCCTGCATCGTCGAGTGCTTTGGGGTTTAATATCTGACGCATTTGCATATCTACCACTCCTTCACTGTTGAGTTTGCGAAAAGAAGGTGCCACATCGGATAAGAAATTGAATCTGTCGGCAACGTATTTTTTGTAGCGTTCGTCACCTGTCGTTTGTGCCACTAATAACATCCCTGAATAGGTGACGCCCCACTCGTAACTTGCCAAACGAAACTGGCCTTGTTCCAATACTGAGTTTTTGTTTATCTTCGAATAGTCGGTAATCTCTGCTTTCGTTTGTTTGTCGATCACCTTTGCCGGCGTTGCCATTTCCAAAAATGAAAGGACACGGTCAATGCTGGCTTTCACATTATCTGTAGTCGGTATTCCGTATGGTATCTTGTACTCGGGTTTGAGCATGTGAAGCGGCGTATTAAAGTCGTTCGATTTATCCGTCGCAGTGATATTTTGCTTTTGCGTCTGTTGCTGTGCCTGCATGGTACATGCAACCATACAAAATAGTCCTGTCAAGAAATAGCTTAATCGTTTTTTCATAGTACTGTCATTTAGAATCCAAGTTTGCTGCAAATATATTAAAAAGTGCGTGATAGATATCAATCTGATCTCTTAAATAACAGTCTCACAGGATATAAAATACTAAGTAAATCATGCAAGATTGAAGTGAGATGTCATTTTTGAAAGATTATTTGTCATTTTTGAAAGTTGTACTTGTGTATGTTCGGGTATTTTTGTACCTTTAAAGTTCTAATGCAAAAAAACAAACAATACCTGTATCCGTTAAATCTACAATTATGAGAAAACTTATCTTGTTGCTAGGAGTCATCCTGACTTTTTCATTCAGTATGGTAGCAAAAACTTCTTCCGAAGTAAAGCATCTTCGGACTGAATATCTTCAAAACCCTATTGGGATTGATGTAAAAGCCCCGCATTTCAGTTGGATACTCAGTGCCAGCGAACGTGGTGCTAAACAAACTGCGTATCAGATAATTGTCTCTACTGACAAGACGGGTAGTAACCCGGTGTGGAACTCGGGCAAGGTAAAGTCTGACAAGTCGATAAATAATAGCTATGCAGGTGTGGCATTAATGCCTTCCACCCGTTATTTCTGGCGCGTGGATGTGTGGGATGCGAACAGCAAAAAGATCTCTTCCTCTGAAACGGCATTTTTCGAAACGGGCTTAATGGATGCTGGTTGGGGAAATGCGAAATGGATCAAAGCGACTACACTCAAGCGTGGGGAAAATGAATCTGCAAATAAGAGTGTTGTTACAGATTACACTATCCAAATGGATTTTCAACTCAATGAGATCGCCGCTGGTCCTTGCTTTGGGATCAAAGATACGAGAAACTTTTATATGTGGCAGATAAATATCGAGAAAGGGATAACTCGTTTACGTCCTCATTCCTGGAAAAATGGCGAAGTGGTCTGCCATGCGAATGTAGATATCACTCCTTTGATTGCTATTAAAAAAGGGGTTACGTATGCTCTTCGGATCGAAGTCAAAGGGGATAAAGCGTCTACATATATCAATAATATCCTGGTGGATGCCAATCGGGTAAATCCAAGGGGTGGTAATTATGGTCCGGGCAGTGCAGGGTTCCGTTCGTCTCATGGTGAAACTACATCAGCAAATGAGTCTGCTTCTTTTGATAATATCAAAGTAACCACTAAGGATCAGGGTGTTGAGAAAACTATCTTTGAGGAGAACTTCTCTAATCCGGACAATTTTCAGTTTACTCAGGGACCGGTGGTTGATGGGCGATTGCTTGTAAACACGGGTGATGATTCTCGCGTGTTTCAGGGAAGTGTTGCCGGCATTCCTCTGTTTAGAACGACCTTTAAGCTGGATCAGAAAGTGAAATCGGCTAAAATCTATACCTCGGCGCTGGGTGTCTATGATTTATTTATAAACGGGAAACGCGTGGGAACGTCAACAGAAAACGGTAAAGTGCTTTACGATGAGTTGAAACCGGGTTGGACGGATTATAACAAGACGGTGCAATACTCAACGTATGATGTCACCACTCTCCTACTGTCAGGGGCAAATGCTATCGGAGCTCAGGTTGCTTCTGGTTGGTGGAAAGGATATATCGCTCGTGGTCAGTATGGGGATAAGGATCTTGGCTTTCTTGCCAAACTGGTGATTCAATACACCGATGGAACGACTAAAACGGTGGTTACAGATCCTACCTGGGTGTGTAATTCGGATGGACCGATCCGCATGGCTGATATCTACAGTGGAGAGACGTATGATGCAAGAAAGGAAAGTGGATGGCAAACTGCCGGATATGATGATTCGAAATGGTTTCAAACTGCTCTATCTGATGATTTCAAGGGGATCATTAAAGCAACTGTCGGTCCTACTGTTCAGGTGCGTACAGAGCTTAACAGAAAGCCTTTTAGCATTACTGTCTATGAGGGAAAGAAGGATAATGGTCAGACGTTTGGAGCTATTAATAGCATCAAGGTAATTAGTGGCCCCGGTGTGGTTCAACTCAAGAAAGGACAGACAGTGATTTATGATTTTGGACAAAACATGGCCGGATGGGTTAAGTTTGCAGCCAAATCGGTTTCCGGAACAAAGATGACTCTTCGTTTTGGTGAGATGCTCAATGATAACGGGGCTTTAGCCAGAGGGAATGATGGTCCTGCAGGAAGCTTATATACGGCAAATCTCCGTTCGGCAAAAGCATCTATCAACTACATTTTCAAAGGGAATGGAACGGCTGAGACCTATCATCCGAGTCTTACTTTCTTTGGCTTCAGATACTGCGAGGTGTCTGCAAGTGAGGATGTTGAGATTCAATCCATGATAGCTGAGGTGGTAGGGAATGCGACTGAAGAGGGCTCCACATTTAAAACAAGTAGTGCCATCGTCAATAAGTTGTATAGTAATGTGATCTGGGGACAAAGAAGTAATTTTCTGAGTGTGCCTACAGATTGTCCACAACGTGATGAACGTCAGGGCTGGGCAGGTGATACACAGATATTTTCCAAGACTGCGGCTTATAATGCGGATGTTGCCTCGTTCTTCCACAAATGGATGGGTGACATGAGGGATAGTCAACGCGAGGATGGTGCATTTCCTAGTACTGCTCCTGTGATATGGGGTGGTCATGGTCAGGGTGCATGGGCGGAAGCGGGTATTATTGTTCCGTGGAATGTGTATCTGATGTATGATGATGCCTCCATTATTGCTGAGAATTATACGGCGATGGAAAAATACATGGCTTTTCTGGCTGCACAAACGGGTGATGGATATCTGTATAATGGAGCCGGCGTAGACTTTGGCGATTGGGTTTCGTATGAGAAACTGGAAAACCGCTATGTCAGTGTATGTTATTATGCGTATGCGGCTCAGTTAATGTCGAAAATGTCTAAAGTGCTAAGTCAGACAAAGGGTGATAGTTATGATGTGAAGAGTAATGAATATACTGATCTGTACAAGAAGATCAAAGCTGAATTCCAGAAACGTTATATGAATGCGGATGGAACGTTGAAACAGGTGTCTCAGACGGCTTATCTGCTTGCTTTAAAACTTGATTTATTTCCTACTGAGCTTACCAAGAATAATGGAATAAGCTATCTGACTCAGAAAATAGCCAACAATGGCAACAAGTTGAGTACCGGGTTTATTGGAACGGGTATATTAAATCAGACATTGAGTCAATTTGGAGCAACAAATACGGCGTATAATCTGCTGCTGCAAAGAGGCAATCCTTCGTGGATATACAGCATTGATCAGGGTGCTACCACCATCTGGGAGCGTTGGGATTCATATACAATCGAGAACGGCTTTCATGAAGTGAGCATGAATTCGTTCAACCATTATTCGTATGGTGCGGTTGAAGAATGGATGTATCGCTTTGTGGCTGGTATTGAAGCGGATGAATCTGCCCCTGGTTTCAAGCATTTTATCCTGCAACCTAATCCTGATAAAAGGACATCGTTGCCGGAAGGTCAGGAACGTATCTCATCGGTGGATGCAACGTTCAAGTGTTATTATGGCGATATCAAGAGTGCCTGGGTAATCCGAACGGATGGAAATCTTTTGTATACCGCGACAGTGCCGGCTAATACGACGGCTACTCTGTATCTGCCGTTATCCAAGTCTTCGGATGTGGTCTATGAAGGTGCTGTACTTGCCAATAAGGCGAAAGGGGTCACTTTTGTGAAACAGGAAAATGGAAAAGCAGTGTACGAACTGAAATCGGGAACGTACTCTTTTAGTCTGAATGTGCCAAGTGCGGGCGGTAATTCCTTTGCTCAAAAAGCAGGGAATCCGGTGTTTCAAGGTTGGTACGCCGATCCTGAAGGTGTGATTTTCAAGGATCAATACTGGATATATCCTACCTATTCAGCAGCGTATGAGAAACAGGTGTATATGGATGCTTTCTCCTCTCCAGACCTGGTCAATTGGACAAAACATAGTCACATCATTGATACCACACAGGTAAAATGGGCTAAGAAAGCGATGTGGGCTCCTGCTGCCATCCAGAAAGGGAGTAAGTATTATCTGTTTTTCAGTGCCAATGATATTCAGAATGATAATTCGGTAGGTGGTATTGGCGTGGCAGTTTCGAATAAACCGGAAGGGCCGTTTAAAGATTATCTGGGCAAACCTTTGTTGGATAAGTTTTACAATGGTGCTCAGCCGATTGATCAGTTTGTCTTTCAGGATGTGGATGGCCAGTATTACATGATTTATGGTGGATGGCGTCATTGCAACATTGCTAAATTACAGGATAATTTCAAGGCATTCACTCCTTTTGCTGATGGCACGACTTTTAAAGAGATCACACCCGATGGGTATGTGGAAGGCCCGGTGATGTTTCGCCGAAATAACAAGTATTACTTCATGTGGTCGGAAGGTGGCTGGACCGGTCCGGATTACAGAGTGGCGTATGCTATCGGCGATTCTCCTTTTGGCCCTTTTAAACGCATCGGACTGATTCTTCAGCAGGATGCCACCATTGCTACCGGAGCAGGACACCATTCGGTGATACAAGTTCCGGGCACGGATGAGTGGTATATCGTCTATCATCGCAGACCTTTGAGCGAGACGAACGGAAATTCCAGAGTGACGTGTATAGATAAAATGGAGTTTGATGCTGATGGAACTATCAAACCGGTAGTGATGACTTTTGAAGGTGTTTCTCCTAAAACTTTACATTGACTCGTATGAAAAAGCTGGTTCAGATTGCTCTTTCTCTCTTTTGTGTAGCGCAGTTTGCAACTGCGGCAAAGCAAGCTCAGATAGACCGGCAAGCACTGGTAAGCCGACATACGATCACTACGACAAAGACGAATGCGAAGAGTCCGGCCCAGGTGGGTAATGGCGAGTTTGCTTTTGGGGTGGATATAACC
The DNA here is from genome assembly GCA_963677415.2 of Bacteroidales bacterium. Taxonomy (GTDB): domain Bacteria; phylum Bacteroidota; class Bacteroidia; order Bacteroidales; family JAQUTK01; genus JAQUTK01. The sequence goes on from CAXXFJ010000042.1 coordinate 51,039, forward strand.
GGTCTGCAAACCTTTGTGCCTTTTAATACGATGGCGCAATGGAGCTGGCACAGTTTTCCGCTACCCAAAGACATGAAGGTGGCCGATTTTAAGAAGACGCCGATGGATGTTCATGGGGTAATGAAAGGGTTTGATTTGCCCAATCCCGAACAGCCGGAGTTGTCTGCCTGGCTGGCAAGTAATCCGCATCGTTTCAATCTGGGACGCATAGGTCTAAAGCTTTTGAAGGCGGACGGAAAAGAGGCTGTCGCAGGAGATCTGACCAATACCCGTCAGGAAGTAGATCTGTGGAAAGGTATCATTTCCAGTCGTTTTGAACTGGAAGGTGTTCCTGTGTTGGTGCAAACGGCTTGCGATCCGAAGCGAGATGCTCTCGGAATAACGGTAGAAAGCGCACTGATCAGAAAGGGACAATTATCTGTTTTTGTGGACTTCCCGTATGCTGACAAACGAGAATTTGCCGATTATGTGGGTACCTTTGATTTCCCTGAGAAGCATCGCTCGATCATTACCAAACAGACTTCCGGTGGGGCATTGATAGCCCGTGAGATGGATGATGCCCGGTATTATACCTCACTGCATTGGGATACTCCTGCCCGACTGGTGCCGCCGGCATCCAAGTCATCGCATCGGTTTTATCTGGAACCGACAGCTACGGATAAACTCTCCTTTACCTCTCTTTTCTCACAAAAAGAATCTCCTGCTGCCTTGACTGCCAAACAGATATTCACGGAGAGTGCCCGTGGCTGGAAAGCTTTCTGGCAATCGGGTGCTGCCATTGATCTGTCACAAAGTAAAGATCCGCGCTGGAAAGAACTGGAACGACGAATCGTGTTGTCGCAATATATCATGAAGGTGAATGAAGCCGGATCGTTGCCACCACAGGAAAGCGGACTGGAAAATAACGGATGGAATGGTCGCTTCCACTTTGAGATGATCTGGTGGCATGGCGTGCATTATGCATTGTGGAACCGTTGGCCGTTGCTTGAAAAGAGTCTTTCAGTGTACGCTGATTATCTTCCTACATCACAACAACGGGCTGCCGCTCAGGGTTATAAAGGTGCGCGATGGCCAAAGTGTACAGCTGATTTCGATCGGGAATGGCCTCATATAACACATGCTACACTGATCTGGCAACAACCACATCCTATCTTTTTTGCTGCGCTGGATTACAGGATTCATCCCACCAAAAAGACGCTGGAGAAATGGAAAGATATAGTCTTTGCCTCTGCTGACTTCATGGCTGATTTCGCTTATTATGATCCTTCGAAAGGGTGCTATGTATTAGGTCCTCCAATTACTATTGTATCTGAAAATACAAAGCCGGAGACGACCTCCAACCCTACTTTCGAACTAGGATATTGGCGCTATGGATTACGTGTAGCACAGGAATGGCGGAAGCTTTTATCTCTTCCACCGGATAAGAAATGGGGAGAAGTGCTTGAAAAGCTCGCTCCTCTTCCTGTGGAAGATGGACTTTATGTGACGCATGAAGGGATCAAGAATATGTGGACAGACTTTACCTTTGAGCATCCGGGACTGACCGGAGCGTTTGGCATGTTGCCGGGCGATGGTGTGGACAAGGAAGTCTTTGCCCGTACCATGGATAAGGTGGCTGCCACATGGAATTTTGACCGCACCTGGGGATGGGATTTCCCAATGTTAGCCATGGCAGCGGCACGCTGTGGGAAGCAGGAAGAGGCGATCAACTACCTTTTGCATCCCTCAGCAGGTTTTCAGTTTGACGAACATGGACTGGCTTCCGGTGGACCATTCCCCTATTTCCCCTCCAATGGTGCCTTGCTGTCTGCTGTTGCCATGATGGCAGGTGGTTGGGACGGTTCGACGGGCTTGGCTCCAGGCTTTCCAAAGGATGGGAACTGGACCGTGCGTGCCGAAAACTTCGTTCCACTGTTTGCTACTTACCCTGCCTCCAGGGAGAGAGAGGAGGCCGGCATGGGTGTCGAACGGGTTGCTCGTCTCTTTACCGGCACCTATGACTCCAGACAAGCAGAAAACGCGGATGCGATCCGATGGGTGCAAATTGATCTGGGCGAAAGAAAGAAGATTGAGGGTATCAAACTACTTCCCAAGGTACTGCAATGGAACTATGTGAGCTCAGAAGGCTTCCCGTCACGATTTAAAATAGAAGTCTCCGATGATCCCGACTTTAAAGATGCTGTGCTCTATGTGAACCAGCTGGATGCCGATTTCAGAGACCCTCAGGATGAGGTATGCACGTTTAGCGGCAAGGTGGTAACGGGACGCTACGTGCGTTTGACCGCGACTGCTCTGAGACAGAAAAAACTTGCACTTACCAAATTAATGGTACTCTCCGAAGGTAAGGATATTGCCGAAGGGTGTCCGGCTTCTGACTCGCAATCCGACAATCAGAGAGCAAGCATTTTGACCCGTCCTACCCGACCGCAAGGGGAAGGTGTTGTAACAGACAACCCGGGTAATATTATAGCTAAAAGTAAATGGAGACCGGTGGATTATAAGGCGCAGACTCCAAAAGGTGGAGTGAAACTGGGTGACGGGCTTTTCAAGAAAACGATGGAAAATAACATCAGTTATCTGACGACATTATTTACGTTTGACGAACTGGTGAGAAACTTCAGAGTGAAGGGTGGAAAGCCCGTGCAACCGTTGGACAACCGGTTAAACAATATGTGGTTCGTTGATCTGCCCGGACAGGAAGCCGGGAGTTTTCTGATGGGTGCCGGAAACACGTTGCGGTGGATGGAGAATGCCGGACTGAGGGATGAGATGAATCAGATAGTGGATGTGATTGATGCATGTAAGGAACCGGATGGCTATATCATGGCCTATCCAAAAAACAAGATCTTTTCGGGTGAATATGGTGCTTATACAAGGTCATGGGTAACCCACGGACTGATTGAGGCAGGATATGCCGGAAATAAAAAGGCTTTTCCGCTGCTGCGTGGATTTTATGACTGGTTTAATACCTCCTGCTACCTGCCGGAAATGCTTCGACGTACCGGTCAGGGTACACAAGGGATCATACCGAGTGCCCGTATGTATTTTACTCCGGTGGGCAAGCCCAAAGATATACAGGTCATTCAACAGTACTTTCAGGAAAATTACTGGATGGAACAAATGGCAACCAGAGATGTGAAGGCAATCTGGCTATATCCGTATGACCGTCCGCACAACTATCTCCTTACCGGCATCGAACCTTATCTGGATATGTACAGAGCGACCGGAGCAAAGAAATACCTCGATGCTTCGCTGGGAGCCTGGGATTTGTTTCACGACAACTGGGAGCATGTGGGAGGATCGATTGCGATCACTGAGGGAACTGATCTGTATCCTCCGAAATCCTATTTTCTGCACCGTTCAACAGGGGAATTGTGCGGTAGCGTCTTCTGGTCTTTTCTGAACCAGCGCTTTCACTTGTTGTATCCTGAAGAAGAGAAATATGTGGCAGAAATTGAGCAATCCATCTACAATAACCTGATAGCGAATCAGTTCGGCAACAAAGGATTTCGCTATCATTCAAACTTAGTCGGTCATAAAGATACACAGCTGTTTGGCTTGTGTACCTGCTGCGAGGGACAGGGTACACGAATGACTGGTTCTATACCTGAATTTATCTACTCCACAGCCGATGACGGGATGTATGTCAATCTATTTGCTTCGTCAACGATCACGTTCACCAATCACTCCCGTACTTTGTCTTTGCAAATGGCCACTCAATTTCCGTATGACCCCACCGTGCAACTGACAGTAAATACGGAGAAGCCACAGAAGTCCAGCATCAGAATACGTATTCCTTCATGGGCTGCTAAGAAAATGTCCGTTCGCATCAATGGGGAGGTGATTGCAGATGGGAATCCCGGATCGTATGTGACGCTGGACAGAAAATGGAAGAACGGAGATGTAATTTCATTTACTCTACCGATGGCATTCAAGATGACTAAATATACAGGCGAAGAGAAAGCCTACATAGGAAGGTTTGCTTTGGAATATGGACCAATATTGATGGCTTATGTGAGTACAAAAGATCAGCAGGGTGATCCAAGGTTGCAGACAAGTGCCGAGAATCTTCTGAGTAATCTGATCCCTGTATCAGGCAAGCCTTTGCACTTTACGATCCGGGGAGTGGATGGCTTTGAATATAAACCCTACTTTGAAGTTGAGAACGAACCGTTTAGCTGTTTTCCTTAATTGACTTTATTTTGAAATAAGTGAAATAGATGTGCTTGATTGGAATTTCTTTTATACCTTTAGGAGCAAATCATCACAAACGCACGAAAAATCCACCGTATTGCGATGGTGAACACACGAAACTGTAAGTGATAGTCTGTTAGTGGACAAAAAAAAGCGGCAAAGGGAGAATGACTCCGTTTGCCGCTTTTCTTATGTAATGGATTACTTTAACGAATATCCATAGCGAACTGAAGAGGTCTTGGTCTCCAACTGACTCTCTACATAATTTGCAGCTTCCTGAGGGGCATAGGTACCGATCAGCATATCACGAAGCGCCTCTCCCATCAAGGCGTCACCCGAGCCGGTTGTAGTGCTCAAATCCTGACACATAGTGCGGACAGTAAGATCAGATGTAGCAATCAGAGCATACATTTCCTTAGCTAACGGATTGGTTGGTGTTACTATCACACCCGGGGTATACGAGAAGAAGCCGGGAAGCTCTTGCATGACGGCCTCAGCGTATTCAGTTCCAGATACCCACTTGATGTACTCAAGAGCTGCATCAAGATGCTTGGTATCTTTATTTACTCCAATACCGGCATCCACATGATAGCAGTACTGAAGTCTGTCACCTTCATTCTGTACCGGTGCTGGAAACCAGCCAATCTTTGTGGTGTCTGCTCCCAACTCATCCAATACGGCGATCTCCCAGGATCCACTGATGAACATAGCGTATTCTCCTTCTGCAAACTTCGTACGCAGGTCTTCATATCCCATGTCGATGAAATTGTCAGGGAAATAGGTCTTGAGGGAATCCATCATGACGAAAGCATCCACAAAGCCAGGTGCTGTCACAGTTTCTGTGCCTTCCATAAGTGCCTGTCTGGCGAGCTCTCCTCCATAAAAATTGGCACCCAAGCCGGAATAGACATTTTCATAAAGTGTCCAGGTGTCTGCACCTCCTTGTGCAAAGGGTGTGATACCAGCTGTACGAAGCGTTTCACAGATCGTCATTAACTCATCCCATGTAGCCGGTTCGGTCAGATTGTATTGCGCAAAAATAGCCTTGTTATAGTAAATACCCTGCGTAACTCCAACGGATGGAACTCCGTAGGTTATACCATTGAATGTAGACCAGGCATCCACATAAGTAGGATTGTAAGCATCGAGGTTGGGGATCACATCTGTAAGGTTGTAGAGGTAGCCTCTATCGAATAAGACAGTGCTTTTGTCATAGGAACGAAGCAATACTATATCCGCAGCATCACCATTAGTGAAATCACTAAGCGTGGCACTGTCATAGTCAGATGGAGAGATAGACTCAAACCGGATGGAAATATTCGGATGTTCTTGAGTGAAAAGGGCATTGATGCGATTCATCTGGGCTACATCTTCAGTGCGCCAGCTGGATAAGGTGAGGGTAACCTTTTCGTCATCACCACCTTTCAGATCATCTCCACTTTCACAACTTACCAATCCGGATAAACAAAGTGTGGAGATGGAAAAGAGGGCGATCTTTTTAATCAAAGACATTTGGAGCATAATTTTCATTGTAATTTATATTTAAGATTTCAACAAAAATAAGAAATAAAAATAAATTAGTCGCTAAAGAACTCGTAAATAAGTTTAATGCCTGCTTATATTTCATACTTGAATGCTAATCAGGGTGTTTCAAAAGATCTTTTCTTTGATTATCAGTGAATTATATCTAATATTGAATCGATTTCATTGTTATTTTATATATTTGCATCGTATCGGGAAATAGATCTTCTCATACTATTTGTGTTTTACCTAATATATACAACTATGAATCCGGGAAAATGGCATAAGCTGTCACTCTATCAGGAAAATGAGAAGGGAGGTATTGTACACTGTCATGTCTGTCCGCATAACTGTGTGATTCATGACGGAAAAACGGGACTTTGCAGAGCAAGGGTGAATAGTGATGGAATACTTTATTCTACTGCGTATGGCAACCCGTGCTCGGTGAGTATCGATCCTATTGAGAAGAAACCATTGTTCCACTTCTTGCCGGGAGAGCGGGTCTTCTCTCTGGCTACTCCGGGATGTAACTTTCACTGCCTCAACTGTCAGAACTGGCAAATATCTCAAGAGTCTCCTCAGAGGATAAACCGCTACGAACTGATGCCCGTGGAGGTGTTACAACAGGCTACCGGTCATCGCACCAAACTGATTGCCTTTACATATACCGAGCCGACCGTATATTACGAGTATATGTTTGACATCGCTCAGAATGCGCATAAGAAAGGCGTGAAAACGGTGCTTATCTCCAACGGTTATATCAATCAACAGCCTTTACTGGATCTTTGTCCCCTGCTGGATGCTGCCAATATCGATTTGAAGTGTTTTGATGAGGATCTCTATCGCTCATTGTGTGGTGGTGCTCTGAAGCCTGTGCTCTTTACCTTGAAAACACTGAAAGAACAAGGAGTATGGCTCGAGATCACCAATCTGCTCATTCCGGGTTACACCGATAATATGGAAATGATAGAGGAGATGTGTGTCTGGCTGGTAAAAAATGGTTTTGAGGATACTCCGCTACACTTCAGCCGGTTCTTCCCTTCATACAAATTGCCCGATGTGCCCCCTACTCCGAAATTGACTCTTATCGAAGCGAGAAAAATTGCAAAAAAGGCGGGGATCAATTATGTCTATATCGGCAATATGGCTGATCTGAATTATGAGAATACGAATTGCAAGCGCTGCAACCGGAGGGTCATCGTGCGCGACGGTTTTAAGGTGATAGCCAATCATGTAAAGAACGGATTGTGCGACTTTTGCGGCGAACCTGTACCCGGGGTATGGATGTAAAGAGTGGCTACTTCTTTTCTGAGAATATCGTAGCGGTGAAGATGTAGATATCTGAGTTCTTCCATCCATCCCACCCGATGCCGGCTTTATCACGTGCACAGTGTCCCAGAAAGGTCTCTTTGTCCCAACCGGTCTCAGTGGCTACTTGTGGAAGGAAGACTCCGCTGGCAGAATCTTGTTCTATATAAATGCCATGCACACCCATCTCAATCTCATCAATGGTCTTGATCTTGCGCAAGGGAGATAAAACAGAGATCTCAAGATCAAGATCCGGTAGTTCACGCTCTGCAAGCGGTGGGAATCTGTAATCGTGCCTGGCGGAGGAAACAGCCATCTCTTGTATAGTCTGAATCAAAGGTTTATCACTCATCATCATCCCACAGCAACCACGAAGCCTGTCATGATGGTGTAAAGTCACAAAGGCACCACACTTTACAGTGAGCCCACCGGAGCAGTTGCCAGGTTTCAAGGGGCGCTGAACTACATTGCCAAACAGTCGCTCGATAGCATGTCTGGCTTCATGAAGCAACAGCTGTTTCTCCTGGTCTGAGAGGGAGAATTCTTCTTTATTCTTCTTGTTTTCCGTCACAGCAATGGCACAATAGCCAACCACTCTGTCATGATCACCCTGAATGCCTGCATCTCCTGAGTTTCTATATTGGATGGAGTGGTACTGATAGTTCGCTTCATGTTCGGTCATACAGAGGAGTGTCAGCACAGATGTCCAACCGCAGAGACTCGTAAATAACTGTGGGATCTTTCTGTCAGCATTCTCTTTGAGAGTGGCATAAAGGTGTTCCGGATCATTGGAGAGGATTGCCTGCTCTGTGATTGCATCAACATCTTTAGCATTTTCATAATCAGGGTAGTGGGAAAAATCAGTGCTGATAACAAAAAGGTTGTTTGCATTCAGCCAGGGCTTCAAAACAGCGGCAATGCGTTTGCATTGCATCGGGTTGACAGAGCCCAGCAGGATGGGAACAATCTTATAATTCTTTTTTAGTACGTAATGCAGGAACGGGAGCTGAACTTCTATGCTATGTTCACCTCTATGAGGATATTTGTCATTGCTAAACAGATCAGGATGATTTTTCACCAGCGCAGTACCAAAATCACAATCAACCTCTTCCTTTCCATAAGGCATCAGAAAATCGCCTTCACAATAGACAGAGGCTCCTTCAAATCTAGCCTGATGAGACGAAGATATCAAAAACACTCTGTCGTAGTGCACACCGGTATCTATCTGATTGAATGCAGATGCGGCCACTTCGCCTGAAAACACATATCCTGCATGCGGTGAGATGATGGCACGTACACCCTCGCACTGCTTGGGAATGGCAGCTTCAAAAAGTGCTTTCACCTCTTTTCGGAGCTTTTCCGGCTTGAAAGGATAGAACTGTCCGGCTACTGCCGGTTCTCTATCGAATAGTTGATGCTTATCACTCATACTAAATAATGACATTCTCTTGCTATCACACAAATATAGGAAGTTTTTTATTCATGCTCTCACAAAACTCATTCTTTTTGTGTTTTATCTCTCTGACTTACAAGGCTATTTTCGCTACTTGCTCGCCAGCTTTTACAAAGTAGATTGCTCCGGAAGGAAGTTCAATACGCTGTTCGCTACCATCAGAATAGAGTTTCAATATCTCCGTTCCTTGCAGATTATAGACTATGATCCTACATCCTGCGACCACTCCTTTCAATACGACAGCACCACTTTCTGTATAGATCATGAGGGGCGTGTCAGCAATTGTTGCTGACTCTGTCATTGCTATCTCCAATATCTCTTTAAAATCTTTCCATTTGTTAGCTGCTTCGTAGACTTGTCTTGAACCGGCTGGCACATAGATCGTACAGTTATTCTTATCTACATTGCAAAAGCCCTCGATATCGACTGCAGGAGGCGTAGCATTGAGCGTATTGATCGACTTTAGACTGCTACACCATGCAAAAGCATACATCCCTATGGAGATAACGGTAGAGGGTAACGTTACTGAAGTGAGTCCGCTGCATTGAAAGGCTCCGCTACCAATAGAGAGAACTCCCTCAGGAATAGTCAGTTCAGATAGTTTGGCACAACAGGCAAAGGCATAGTCACCAATCGAGGTGACACTCTGCGGAATGATCACAGTAGCAAGGTATTTGGAAGAGGCAAAAGCATAATCACCGATGGCTGTGACTCCATCAGGAATGCAATAGTCGGAGGATCCGGCACGAGGATATGCAACAAGTGTATCCCTGTTTTTAGTAAAGAGGACACCATCGATAACAGTGAAGGCTTCCTGATTAGCTGCCAAAATAAACCGGCATAAGGCATCACAGTGATTATATGCATCTTCTGCTATTGACGTGATAGTGGAAGAGAGTGTTATAGTGGCAAGTTTGCAACATCCTTCAAAAGCTTTTTCACCGATAGAGATGACTCCTTCCGGTATAATCAGCGAGGTAAGCTCCATACAGCCGGAGAAAGCCTGTTGACCGATGGAGGTAATACCATCCGGGAGGATCAACGATTGCAGACACATCTTGTGAAACATGAAGTTGCCGATCTGATTATCAGCCGTGGTATCCGTTCCAAAGTACGCACCTCCCCCGCTCACAACTACTGCATTGCGAAGATCAAGTATCCGAAGTGCGGGAAACTTATTTCTAAAGGTATAGACATCATCTCCGTTGATGGGACCGCATACGGAGAGTTTGTACACATCATTGTAATAATCCCATCCAATGACATAGCTCAAATCGCCGGGCTCCCGAAGAGTCACGTCATACTCTGAAAGTATCCCATCTTCCAGTATATTGAGAAAACAGCCCCATCCTAAAGCTGTCGCATAAGCTGGTTTGGCCGTGTTAGGTACAAAGAGGATACAGAGAAACGGATCTGCATTTTTAAAGCAATCTTCATTGATTGCAATCGGTGTGACAGTGCGGCAAGTGATTTTTCTCAGTTCGCGACAATTGTAGAAGGCATTATCGCCAATAGTGGTTACAGTCGAGGGTATGGTTACTGAACAGAGATTGCTGCACCATTGAAAAGCAGACTTGCCTATTGAGGTCAGTCCCTCGGGAAGAATCACAGAGACAAGAGAAAGACAGCCTTGGAAGGCATAATCACCAATGGAAGCAATACCTTCGGATAAAGTGACAGAAGTTATATTGACACATTCTAAGAATGCCTCGTAATCAATTGATCTTACGGTATAAGTAGTTCCATCATAAGTGATACAAGAAGGTATGACAATATCGCCGGAGAGTGACTTGTTTTGATTGGATGTTACGATCAGAGAAGATTCCGAGATTCCCCAGGTGTACGTTATGTCGTTCACCTCAAATTGAAGAGCCTGCGCTGCAGGAGCTAGAAACAGGCTTATTGGAAAGAGAAGTATTTTTTTCATACTCTTCGAGATTAAAAGGTGATTAATCAGCACCTGTTTCTCTGATAGAAAAAATACAATTTATTGCCTGAGATATTTTTCTTAAAAGCTTGTCTTTTAGGTTATTCTATGAATGCACAAATATAATAATAAAAATCATAAGATACAAGATTCCGACTTTTCTTTTTGTTAAACAAAGAAAAGTCGGAATAATTATTCAAGGTTAACGGGTGCGACTTTCATTGCGCCGAATAGCCTCATCAAACGCTTTGGACTTCGCAGGATCAAAGAGGGCCAGTTTCTTCCACTCTTTCGATCCATACACCCCGGCTTTTGAATAATCAAAAGCTTTGAAGCCAATCTGATGCATCAGCGATTTGTTCATGACACGGAAGTCAAAGTTCGCAGGATCAACAAACTCCGGATCAGCCAAAATGGAATGAACATCCTTGCCCGATTTCTGCCAATCGGCAAAGGAGGAACCAGCAAAGCGGACATCAGGGGTGCGTGTATCCCAGTAACTGTTGCTGTCAGACTGGATCCGAATCCTGCTCCAATTGCTGGTCAACAGATCACCGGTTGAAAAACTGACGATATTGTGGGTAAAAGTAAATGAGAGATGCTCCTCGATACGGGTTGCCTGAAGTTGCGCTTTCATATTGTTGGCAAAGATATTATTACGGATAAAGTTTTCTCTCCCGTAGTGCTGATGAAAACCCGAATTCTTGCAATTGTACACCAGATTGTTTTCCATCACAATGCCAGTCGAACCCTCGTCGGTATAGAGCCCCCATCCACCGTAATCAAATGAATAGATGTGATGAATCACATTGTTGCTGACACTGGTTCCTTCCGACTGTCCGAGACAATAAACGCCTCCCATGTCGCACAACTCTCCCCATCCGATATGATGGATATGATTGAACTCAATCTTATTGCGCTTGGTCGCACTGTATGCATACCCCCACACCCATCCGACAGAAACGCCCGAATAGCGGAAGTCGGCAATCTCATTGTGCGTGATCTGATTATCAGAAGCATGAAACAGGGTAACACCCACAGCACATGGAAAGACGTATCCACCTGAAGTGATGATGTTGTTGTCCACAACGATATTTCGGGTCAGCAGTTCCTGCGTTACCGGTTCCACGAAGTTACCGATCTTTACACCTCCGGCCCCCAGATCATGGAGATAACAATGCTGAATGCGGCAGTCGATACAGGCATTACGAAACCAGATGGCATTGGTGCCCGTATGAGCAATCTCACAATTGATTAATTGAATATTCCGTGCATAATCTGCCATCACGACAGCCTCAATGGGTGCAGCAGCCTGTTCTGCTTCATTTCCCGCCTTGGGCATACTATAACCGGCTACCTGAAAAGAAAGTCCCTCGAAGCGAATATTTTCTACTTTCTTGCCAGTGCTTTCATTGCCCTGAAGGAGGATCAGCTGTTCGGCAACGGGAGCTATGACTACCAGATCTTTGATGGACTCACCGGGAAGAGGCATATAAAAGAGAGAGCCGGAACGATCCAGATACCATTCTCCACAGGTGTCCAACGCAGCCTTGTAGTTCTCCAGAATATAGCGGGTCTTCGTATCCAGCATATTCCAGGATTGCATGCCTGTTCCAGTAGTAAAAACAACGGAGGAGTCCTGCTCAAAGGCAGTGATATGCTTACGTGTATTATCCCATTTGTGATAAAGCGTCATCACCGCATCATTGAAATCATCCTTTGAGAAAGATGCGACATGAGCAACTGCTTTCGGAAAAAGCATCAATCGCTGAACAGCCTGATTAGGGATTCTCCCAGTACCTTTATCCACGATTCTTTCAGAGACATCTTTCAAGAAATAGAAACCTGAGTTCGGCGATTTTGCCCGTGTGGCCCTTCTGCCATTGACATACAATTGTTCAAAGTACCAGCCTCTATTGCTCACTTCTGGCACATGAACACGCCAAAGTTGATCGGACACTTTCTCAAATCCGGAAATCTTTTTTCCTCCGAGAAAGACCGGATGGGCTCCTTTATCCGCACAAAAGATGATCGGAGCTTTGTCCGTTCCCGAGTCATCCGGGCCGAGTACTATCGGTTCGGACAAGTAATAGTCACCATCACCGATAATTACTTGAACCGTTTTGTTGAAGGATTGTACAGTACGTAGTGTTCGTAATTTATTGACAGCACCTTTTAATGTCGCCAAAGGCAAATCCTTCGATCCGGGATTGGCATCGTTTCCCTTTGGAGAGAGATAGATCTTCGTGACGGCTGCCATTGTCTCGTTATTCACACACAATAGAGCGAGGCTCAGTGAAAGAGCAAAAGCCAGCGTTGTTTTTCGATTTGGTTTCATAATTTCTATCTATTTATTTTGAAAAAGTTCCTCAGCCACTTGATTGAAATAGTCAATAGATTGTCGGATCTGAGGCAGATTATTTTCCCAGTTTGCCTCATATTCAATGGTGAAATAGCCTTTGAAGTTTTGGCGTTTGAGTTCTTCGAGCATCCCTTTTACGTTGAGCACACCTTGTCCCCACACTACATCTTCAAATGTGCTGTCTGTTCCCAGAGGGGCAATATCCTTTAAAATGCAAAGCAATAACTCTCCCATCGAGCTGTTTCAGACAAGAGATTGGCTCCAGTCCCATCCGTTTGAAATGACCTACATCGGCACTCGAACCCAGTAACTTGCTTCTATCACGGATGTCATTCAAAAGGACCTCCGGTTTCCAGTAGGATTCCTCACTCGGATGATTGTGCACAGCCACTTTTAGTTTGTATTTGTCAGACAGTTGCTCTACCAGATCCCAATCGGCATGAGCAGGTTCGGCATTAATAAATTCCATGCCCATCTCTTTGGCAAAAGAGAATATCGGTTCCCACTCCTCAGTTTTAGGCACACACACGCCGGTAGAAACAATCGTCACCCCTTTAGATTTAGCATAGCTCAGCACCGCTTTGCGTTTCTCTGCACTCAGGTTGTAATCAAAAAGATCTTCACCCAGTTCACCACCCAGCTTCTGTCCCGGATAGATCTCAATATACTTGACTCCCACTTGACTCGTCTTATCTATCGCTTCAACGACAGTAAAGAGATGAAAAGTATAGGATTGCATGCTTAATTTCCATCCCTGCTTTTCGGCTGTTGTCTGGTCTTTGGCCGTCGCACAACTGCTGATTAAGAGGGTAATACACAAAAAGAGAACGAGTTTGCTGATTGTATTCATGGTTGTATTCATTATGGGTGGTCACTAGGATCCGTTGCAAACGTATACAAAATAATTGAAATAACAAAGGTGGCGGGTTCATATCCATTCGTCATTGCACGATAAATTGTCCCGATTGCTGGCTGTCGGAAGAGGCCACGATGAACAGGTAACTTCCCTGTGGGAGCCCCTCCAGTGAGGATGTAATTTCATCCGTCTGCTCGTGGAGATTATCACTCTTAACCAGCTTGCCGTCCGACGTATAAATCTTCAAGGTCGTATACACCTGATCCGGAGCATGGATGCAAAGCTGCCGGTCGCGGACAAAGAAGCTGATCCTATCGTCCTCCTCTATGCCAGGCTGACTACTCAGGCTGGAACAAGGGCAATCTACCTCTATGTTTTCTTTATACAGAATATCATTGCCGTGTATTACACACGGGATTCCTGTATCGCAACATTCAGGCATTTCCAATAAAGGATCAATAATACCCTGAAACATAGCCGTTCCTATGCCTTCCAACCAATAATCTAAAACTTCATATTCAGGATCATCCGTTGAAACAAAATGAAACATGCGGCGCCAGGTACCAAAACTCTGAACCGTGTCAATGCGCGATACTTTAAAGGAACCCCAACGATAATTAATTGGTTCACCAACGTTCAGGTTAAAATCATAAAGTAAAATCTCCGTATCCGAATAATCTCCTATACTATTGCGTCCTACATAATAGACCCTCTTATCATCTTCCCGAATAAGACCTACATAGCTGTTGCTTTTTTTTTTACACTGCAAGACGGATAATCGTAGATTTTCTTATACGTCTTACCCTGATAAACGGAATCCTCATTGCTTATCACACGACGATTGGCTATCGGTGTATCAACCCCGAACCTCCACTCCAGACTTTGCCACTCACACGTGCCATCCATGATAAAGGGTTGATACGTGTATTCTGACTGAGCAGTATCCTTCGAAGTCATAACAAAAGTATAGGTGCCTGAACCTACATGAAAGGCTATCCTTCCATTTGCTGTGCTTTGGATACTATCTATACCTCTTCTGCCACTAACAAACCCACCGTTATAAATGGGTACGCCACCTTCGGTGATTCGCGGACTTGTGACTCCCAGCGTTGGTATCGAAACGATTGCCGTACTATTAGCAGGTATGGTCACTTTAAGAGTAAATTGTGTGCTGCTTACCTTTGTCCAACTGGTTGAAACTTGCCCCTTCGGAGTAGATATCGATCCGTTTCCGCTTGTAAGATCACCTACAACCTCTGGCTGAATTAATATTTGTTCATATCCGGGTTGTGCCGGAGAAATACCTGCTACCCCCTTCACCATCCACGCTCCAGGTCCGCCACCAAACATATGGTGATTGAATGAGTTCATTCCGGAGCCGATATATGCAAGCGGATTCCAGTGTTCTGCTGTTATGCCGTTGGTCTTCATCATATCCAGAAAACTGGGATAATCAGTCTGGTTTAATAAACGGAAGACCAGATCGGATCGGTTGTTTTGCCATAAAGCTTCAATCAGCGCCTTCGTGCCCAATATGCCGGTAGTAAAATGATAGTTGTTTGATATAACAGCAGTGACCAAGCTGTTTACGACGTTGTTTTTATAGGCTGGAGGCACCAGATCAAACTCCAGTGCAACTGCATTTCCTGCCTGTGTATTCTTCCCGTAATAGCTGTTAGATTTGAAGTATTGAGCATTAAAAGCATCTTTTATTTTCGTTCCAATGGCAGTATACTTTGCAACATCCATCGAATGACCGAGCGCACCCGCCATCTTTGCCATCAAGTCAACATTTCTGTAGAAAAACGCATCCGCAAAGAATTGATTGCTTTCTGTAACACCAGCCGGAACCCAGTCCCCATTGGCATTAGGCAAACCCAAATAGCCGGAAGGTGCTATTGAAATCAGATAGTCCACTGCTTGTGTCATTTTCGCATAATGGGATGCCAGCATAGTTGTATCGCCAGTTGCCATATAAAGATCCCAGGGAATCAGTATCCTGTGAGACATCCACGCCACACTCGTAAAGCGCGGCCAATTGTAACTGGGACTGCAGTCAGGAACCATTCCGTTGGTTTCTTGTTCGTAATCTACATCCGTCACACACTTCTCGTAGAATGTCTGCATATCAAAGTTAAGAAGATTCGACTCTACACTTAAAAAGGCATCTCCTCCGGATGTTGCCCTCTCGTCTCTCGAGGAGACGTCGGTAAGCACTGCCACTGAGTTTGCCAATATACCACCTCTGACTCCAGCCAGGATCGTGTTCATGTTTGGACTCGAAGTTGATACATTATGAATAGAATAGTCATTTCGAACCGCTCTTCCTGTAACGCTAAAAGTAATTTCGGAAGAAATGCCGCTTATCTCCACATACCTAAAGCCATGGTAGGTAAATCTGGGTTCATAGACTTCTGTTCCTCCGCCTTTTAGAATGTAGGTGTCAGTTTGTTGCGCTGACCTCAAGTCAGTGGGTTCGAGATTTCCATTCGTCTTCACATTTTCGGCATACCTCAATACTACCTTTGAACCTCTCGGACCATTTAACGATATTCGGAGCCAGCCTGCCATGCTTTTACCCATATCCACCATATAAGTCGGAATCGAACCGGATGCATTCTTATAAAAGCCGAGCTTACGCACGTTGGGAGTTGGATCAGGACTAAACGTAGTTGTATTGAAAGTAACATTTCCGGTCTGTCCGGTCTTATATGCATAAGTTCCATTTGCTCCGAAAGCTACGTCTACAGATGTAGCAAAATGAACAGTGTCACCCTCCTGAGCACAAAGAGTGTAACCCAATGGTCCTACTCCACTGACTTTCTTAATGCTTACCGGAGGTATATCCTCTGTCACTTTAATGGACGTATACTGTGGGGTAATTGCTCCTATGTATGCTATTGCTTTTGGAGCTGACCAGCTTGCGTCATTAAAACCGTAATCTGACCATGCCAGTTCCCGGGTGGCATCATAATGCTCGCCATTATAGATGTCATCATAGGTAATCGGGCCTCCTTTCAGAGCTTTCCAGCGATTCGTATTGGTACCAAAATTGAAGCTTGTTCCATCCGTATAGTTCACTCTGAGCTTCATTCTTGCGGCCTTTTGAAAGGGTATGCCGAGCGCAGGACATACAAGCTTACCGTAGTTTCCGCTGCCAAGCCAAATACCGATGCCATTATTAGAGGTACTCAGCAGCTCCTTCACATCATAGGTGGCATATAATACTCTCTTGTCTAATTCAGTATAACCGGTATTCAGTACATCATTTCCCACTTTTTGTCCATTGATATAGACCTCATTCCATCCAAGGCTGGCAATATAGACTCTGGCACTAGCAATTGTTTTGGTAGAATCCAGGACAAAGTCATCCCTCAAGAGATAATAATCTCCGCCGATCCATGAGGACAACTGCCAACTGAACAGTCCGGTTTCAAAGGTTGCAGCAGAAGAATAAGAGGAAACATTTCCCCCTTGATCATACACACGAACCTTCCACCAATATTTTGTTCCTTCTTGAAGGGTTGACCCGGCATACTGAATAGCGGTTTGAGCAGAAGAGGTCACTTTACCGGAATTCCACATGTCGCCGGTATTCGCTTCCATATTCTCTTCAGAAGATGCCACAATAATCTGATAAGCAGATTGTGTCCATCCTCTGTCAGCACTCGTATTAATCCAACTAAACCGTGGATTAACACCGTCAATACCTATCGGATTAACCAGGTTTTCTGTTTTCAATACAATAGGTGCGATCGTTGCGGTTGCACCTGACGATTGAAAATCATCTCCCTTTAAAGAAATGAGATCTCCTTGTTTTACTTTCTCACTGTTGGTAGATTGTGCTATACATGTAACGAGCATCAAACTAAGACCTAAGACAACTGTTTTCATCGTATTATTAATTGATTTCACTTTTTAAAAAATTCGTATTTCATTTTATATCCTTCTTTCCACAGCATTAAAAAATAACGAACACTGACACGGATACAAAGATAGCATAAAAAAAACATATCAGTCACTTACAAAAATGACCAGAAAAGTTTCAAAAATGATTATTACACCGATTCTACAGGATCCGAAAGAGGCTGTTTCAAAACAACTTGAGGCACTCTTTTTTTATGCTCAATAATTTATTGATTTTACTTCAGAATAAGATCGACGACAGGTATCTCATACGGCGGCTTCTGAGTCGGTAATTGAAGCACTACATCCGATAGATTTTCTTTATCAGACTGAAACTTCAGTTCCGAATCATCGTTCAGCAATTGAGCGTACTTTATTTTGCCGTTGTAACCGGGCAGCGGTAATATTCCGTTTCATACTATCAGGTATTAAAAGTTCTTGCAGCAAATGTACAACTAGTTTACACTATACCAAAATCTATCCATTAAAATTGCAGGACACAATGTAAACGCCTGTCTTTAAAACACATCAGGAGCCTATCCGGAAGACTTTCACATCTTTTGCCGGAAGTGTTGTCACAATGGAAGCACCTTTCAATGGAGCTGTTTCGCCAGACCAGAGTTCTTTCAGCGTCTTCTTGCCTGTGGATGGAAGCCCCAATCGGGACAGATCTATCGTCACAGACTTTGAGTCGGATGTAAGATTGAAAGCAGCGACATAAAGCGCGTCGTCTGTACGAAGCATGAAGAGCTCTTCCGCTTTGTTTGTAGCAGAAGCGGTATATCCTTCCACCGGAGCGAATGACTTTCCTATTCTTCCTATCGCATTGATGTCTGCATTGGTCACAAACTTCTCTGCCTTCTGCCTTGCCTTCAGATCTCCGATGAAGGTTCCTTTCTGACTGAAATTGTCGCCCAGGATATAGGTCCCAGTGATGACTCCGGAGGTAACACGCATCCTGTTTTCACTCTCACTATTGCCCAATAGCACAATATGATCGCCATCATTGAAGGGATAAACCCGATCGAGCCACCATCCGAATGAGAGACTGTTTAGCTCATATTCCGTATCTTTGAGCGCACCCCATGCGTCACAGCTGATGCGTCGGGAATTACCATATTGAGAAGGAAAGACCGGAGCAATGGAGAGTGCCATATACATATCATCGCCACACAATGCGGCCAGATAGTCCATGCCTTTGTTGTATGCCTGCACACCGGTAGTCACCTGTTTGTCGTAATAGGAATCCGCTTCCAGGATACCATTGTTCAGGAAGTCCAGTTTGATGTATTTGAAGCCAAGCCTCTTGAAGCGTTCCATGAAAAAGTCCATCCGCTTTTGGGTGCCCGGATGAGTGGGATCCAAAGCCAGAGAAGCAATCTTCCGTTTCACACCATTCGCATACAGATAGGCATCGTTATACGTATAGCCGCTTCCTTCCATGGTAGCACCACCTCTACCCCCCCAATCGGAGAATGGAGACCAGTAGATGCCGGGCACCTGACCGTTGGCAATACATTGTTGCACAAACGCGCGTAACTGTTCCTCGTTGAGTCTGTCCCAATAAGAGTCTAAAATGACATACGTCGTCCCTTCATTATTAAATCCAGCAGCTTGCAGATTGGTATGAATATACGCTGAGACATCCATCGCACCGAGATAATTGAGTTTCTCAGCCATTGCTCCCCAGCTGTTCCACCCGAAGATATTCCCTTTGGCTCCTTTTCTTTTCGGAGCAATCAAGGCATTCGCTTCCCCATACGTCTCCATCCCTTTACGCCAATCATCAAACAAGCCGACCAGCACTTTCGGGGATTTAAGACGAATGCCGGCGATACTGCCATGCTCTTTGGAAGGTCTATCTGAACCGGCTTTGTTGATGTCTCTGGTCAGCGCATGTGTGATACCTCCGAAACATTCCAGCCGGTTGACAGATTGGTTGTCACCCGTCGAATAGCGGATTCCTGTTTTCCAGGTGTCGTGCTCCACCGAACCGATTACCAATCCTTTACGGCTCTTTCCGCTAAAAATAGAGGTCACTTCAAAAGAGACAGAATCAGTGCGTAAAGGCAGAGAGGAATAGCGCACCCAATCATCATTGTCGAAGGGAACAGACAAGACCCTATTGGCTGTATCTGCTTCCAGAAAAGAGCTTTGAGTTGTTGTTACAATCGGTGCTATATAGTTGCTGCTTATAGAGGTAGCAGACACCAGATAAGCTTCCGTAAGAAAATAGTCTTTTTTCGGATAGAGGTAAAAGACTTGTTGGATATCCGGTTGCCCTTTCAACCCCGAATACGTAAGAGTATGCTTCTCCCCTTTTCCAAACTTATCAGAGATCTTCTCTTTGGAAAATACGACCGTATTATAGTCTGTGCTTTGAAGAAACTCATTCTTGCTTTTCGCTTTTACGAAGACCCCTTTTAGTATGGTTTGTCCGTCGTGCATATAATCCACCGTCTTAGAATCACGGTTATAGGCAATAGTCCACTTGCCTCCTTTGATAACAGGATCAGCTGCGGCAGAAATAGTATTCGTCTGAATACTCATACCAGCCATGCAACAGATTAGGGCAATACTCTTCAAGCAACTTATGTGAATCATACTCTTATTGTGTTTTAAAATCCTTAGAAGCTATTTCGGAGCACGCTTCTGCAATACTCGATATTATCTCACGTCCTTTTTTTTGAGGGATGCGAATACTCTCTCCAACGACAAGCATATCTTCAATAGTTGGATTCCCCTGATTATTAACAGAAGTAGCGTGTTCTCCGTTGTATCCGTTCGCACACCGGGTCAAATCGTACGCCGGGGCCAATGACCATACTCCCTCTTTACAGATGAAGCTGAAGTTTTTGGCATGGTCATCCTTGTTCTCCGTCAATACGTTGAACACCATGCGCCGAAACATTTCATCTACCTGTTTGGGATCTTGCGTAAGGTAGCCGGTCAGGTGAAGTAGTGTTTTATATTCCAACCGGGGTTGTCTGATCGATTCATTAAGTAGAGCTCCTGCTGTGGCGATATGTAATCTGACACCGTTCTCCACGTCAAAACGTTTGGTGGCAAAGTATTTTCCATCCATCAGTTTAAAGTCGGGAACGGTAATACCACATTGGCGGGCGATTTCATTGTAGCGGTATTCCATGACTCCCATATCTTTTGGGTCGTAGGTGTGTCTGAATTTCACTAACCAAGATCCCTCTGCATCGTGGAGTAAACATTTGGGGCGACATCCGCCGGAATTTCCACTATTATAGTAAAGCACCTCTTCATCTTTATCTGATTTCTCAGACAATACATCCAATGCCATTTGCTGAAGTTCATCCAGTTTCGGAAGTGATATCACTTCGCCGATAGATGTTTCGGGAATGTAGCACAGTGCCCCCATTCCCAATGTACCTACAATGCTTAACCGTTGCATGGGGGTTAGTTCGCTGTCATTTACGCCTTGTTTCTTTAGCAAACGATGAAGTAAATAACGTCCGTAGCCATCGGGCAAGCTATCCTCAAAAATACCGAAGTTTCCCCAAAACGGTTCTGGCTTGGCAATGAACAGGTCTGGTTTTAAAGGCAAGTCAAGCGGAGATATGGAAAATCCATTTGCCAACCACTCTTTATCATATTGGAAAGCACACAGGCGATTGTCGGGTGTCATGTTGAGCGTTCCGACGTTTCGATTGTGATAGGTTACAGTTAGTTTATTTACTGATTTCATTGCGTCCCTTCTTTCTGTTTTTATTCTTATTGATCATTTCCAGCTCTTCCATTGTGCTGAATAGCGGTTCGGATAAAAGATCTTTTATCGCGTTGGAATAGCCCAATGCCTTTGCCAATGCGACGAATGACGTCAGTGAAATGGTATGCTTCTGCTCAAACTTCGCAATAGTAGGCGTCGGAACGCCACTAAGTTCGGTAAGAGCTTCCCTGGAAAACCCTTTTTCAAGCCTGCGTTTCTGCATGTTTTGAGAGAGAATTGTCAATAACTCCTCAGGGGTCTCTATGTCAAAATTATATAGTAGAGGCATACTATTGTATTTGATTCGTTTGATAACAGATATATTTGGATACTATTATATCCAAATGCAAAGATAATACATTTACTCTTGAATTCAAAATATTGTATGCTGATCTAATTACTATTTCAGTGACATTTTATGTCCAACAAGACTTTCGAAAAATAAATGCAAATAAATATCGATGATTCTGTGAACATAATTGTTGACAAATAATTATCTTTGCAGTATGGGAAATGTAGATCAATATATTGAAGCTCTCCTGAAAGAGGGAGGATACCGGCAATCGGATGTTGCCCGTGCTATTGGCGTGCCGCGTCAATTGCTTAGTTATGTAGTTGCCGGTCGACGAGAATTATCTCTGTCGCTTGCATTGAAACTGGAGTCGTACTTTGATCTTCCTGAAGGGAAATTGCTCAAGATGCAGGTCGAAGATAGCATTCAAAGCTATAAACAACAACTCAAAAAGGAGTTAGCCGCGCAGCTCATACAAGCAAATGCCTTTTGGTCTTATGCCAATATCACGGCTGAGAGCATCCCCGATGAAGAACTAATAGAAAAAGTGTTTATCTATCTTGATATGCAGGATATTGCAAAACTTTTTGAGCTCTATTCGTGGGTTTATCTGCGTAAAGTGTGGCGTTCGAGATTAGCTGTTCAAGGCGACTACCTTTTCGATTTGAATGTGATGATTGCACTCTACTACTTCAACATCAAACATCCCGAAAAATACTTGCACCGTATCGAGCGCGAACACATCAAACACCAATTGAGCCATGCGTAAAGGTTTAACAGAAAAGATAGATGCCATTATCGAAAAGGTGGCGGCAATGGAGTGTATAAAGCCCTATATCCTCTGTGGCGGCACTGCCCTTGCAATACAGATAGGCCACCGCAAGAGTGAGGATTTGGATTTTATGATGTGGCGTAAATCGAAGAACGAAAAGCCGGAAGTAAATTGGCCTGCTATCGAAAAAGAGCTGAAAGAAAAGATTGGCGAGATTGAGAGTTTTCATATGCTCGGTTTCGATCAGGTTGAGTTTGTGGTGACAGGAGTGAAATTTTCCTTTTATGTTAGTGAAAACAATTGTCCGGTTGTTGAGCCTGTTCCGTATATGGGAAATATACGGCTTGCTGATGTTTATTCGATTCTGGCGATGAAGATGGAAGTTATGCTTCGACGAATGAAGATGCGTGACTATTATGACATTTATGCTATCCTTAAAGAGGATTATGATATTTCAAAAGGCATTGACGCGGCAAAGGAGTATTCGAAACACAAGCTAAGCACCAAAAATATCGTAATGATGCTTCTGTCTGACAGGTTTCATGCGGATGAGAATTTCGAACAACTCGAACCGACATACAAAGCGACTAAGGAGGAGATGCGAGAGTATATCCTTCAAAAACTGAAGAATGCTGTTATGGTATAATAGCGTCTTGCTCTAACAAAATGGATCTCCTATCCGTAATTTACTGCAAATTGACAATAAAATCCGGATTGTTGCTGCAAAAAGAGAAAGTAATGTTGATTACTGCAAGTACCTAAATCTATCC
Organism: Bacteroidales bacterium; assembly: GCA_963677415.2. Taxonomy (GTDB): domain Bacteria; phylum Bacteroidota; class Bacteroidia; order Bacteroidales; family JAQUTK01; genus JAQUTK01. The sequence continues at coordinate 74,139 of CAXXFJ010000042.1, forward strand.
CATCTATATGGCGGGGTCCCATTCTTTAGCAAGAATAGCATACACCAAATCATCAACCCACTTTCCATGAAAGAATAAGCTTTCAACAAAATGCGCTTCTTTCCTAAATCCTAATCGTTCAACCAATCTTATCGAATCTAAGTTTGCCGGATCAATGGATGCGATAATCCGATGTTTGCATAAGGAATTTATCAAATGATCAATAACTCTTTTCAATGCTTCAGTAGCATACCCTTTTCCTCGAAATCCCTTATCTAAAGTATAACCTACATTTTACTAATTGCTCATAACCTAATTTCTAATAGAAGAAATCTGCACTCATTTATATTTATGCGGGATCTGTCGTCTCGCCCAACTGCTTTTTTATATGTTTGTCAAAATCTGACTCAAAAAGTTGATCTTGCACTATTCTGAATTTCTCAAATTCTGTTTCGGCAAAAGCTTTAGCAATTTCGGCTGTCACTTTGCCGGGGTTCTCAAGTACTTCGCGTTGGTTAAACTGTAAGAAAGCATTTAGTTTATCGGCCCAATCGCTCATTGACATAGGGAAACCTCGTTCCGCTTGGTCTTCTGCATAATCTAAGTACATCGTTACAAAGCGGTCAAGTGATTTTAGTTCTTTTTCTTTCAAGTAATTTTTGGCTATCGAAACATCAGGTTTGATAATCTTTCCTTCGGGTGCATTTTTCCAGGTACTTAATCCCATGTGTACTTTCTCAGCATTGGCACGACTCACAATCAATTCAGCGGCAGTTTGTCCATGTATAGCAAAATGCAGTTTGTTTTGTACCGTAGCAAAAAAGGTTTTAGTTGTTTCGGCATTTTTATTATAATCCATTGCTGTAGCATAAATATCAGTTATTTTCTGATAAAAGCTTCTCTCACTGGCTCGGATCTCTCGGATTTCGGCAAGTAAATCATCAAAGTACTTTTTACTAAAAAACGCACCGTTTTTTAATCGTTCTTTGTCTAAAACATAACCTCGTATGGCAAAGTCGTGTAAAACATTGGTTGCCCATTGTCTAAATTGCATGGCTCTGTCAGAGTTTACCCGATAACCAACAGAAATAATCATATCTAAATTATAAAAATCAACATCCCGCTCAACTTGTCTTTTTCCTTCAAGTTGAACTATTCGAAAATTTCGAATAGTTGCTTCTGTTTGTTCTCGTGATTTTAAAATTTCTTTGATATGATAGTTAATAGTACTCACTTCCACTTCAAAAAGAACGGCAATCAGCTTTTGCGATAACCAAACGGTCTCGTCCTCAATACGAACTTCGATGGTGTTTTCGCCTGCTTGGTTTGTGAATACAAGAAATTCAGCTGTACTATTTCGTATTAGTAGCTTCTTAGTCATACTTTAGTCTTTAAATTGTTTTTTCAGTGTCCTATTTTCAGATACAAAACTACAGCTAATTTTGGCTTATGTCCCAAATCTGTATCTAAATTGTAAATAACATTTGAAAAGTGCGCACTTTTCAAATAGAATATACTGCTTCTGTTATCACCTCCCCAAGTGCGGCGGATAAAACTCGATCGCTACTGAATAACACGGACAGCTTTTGATATACTCTTCACGATCTATGATCCCGTCGCTGTTGAGTCCGCCTTCGTAACAGATGCCGATGGTTTCCATTCTTTAGCAAGAATAGCATACACCAAATCATCAACCCACTTTCCATGAAAGAATAAGCTTTCAACAAAATGCGCTTCTTTCCTAAATCCTAATCGTTTAACCAATCTTATCGAATCTAAGTTTGCCGGGTCAATGGATGCGATAATCCGATGTTTGCATAAGGAATTTATCAAATGATCAATAACTATTTTCAATGCGTACAGGTCTGATATATAATCTTTCCGTCTTTAATTCCATGAGTTTTCTTAATTATCGCAATCCGCCTGTAAAATTGGTGAGAATAAATTTACCGAACTATTGCTTTAAAACAAAGACAAGATATTAGAATAGGCGTGTGTTATCGGTTGTTATTTTTTCGTTTCTTTTAATATTACTCTTAATCCAACTGAATCAGCTTCCTTATAGACCGTCAGTTTTTTAAATGAAATATCAGTTCTTAATTTTCCCTTATTCTCTATTTTATCATAAATCCTCAATCTTCCATAATCAGAATCAATACTTTTCTTGTCAGGCTGATACACAATTTGTGGTGATTCAATTTTTACATATTTTGTAGAATCTTGAGCGATAACAATAGCATCTGATAAAATCTGTTTCCCATTTTGAGTTGAATCTGATTCTGCTTTTATATAAAAATCTTCATTTGTCATAAAGTTTGGTTCAAGAAAGCTGTCTGTACTATTTATAGAAGAATCCTTTTTATACGGCTCGTATAACTTAATTGTATAATCAATCAATTCTGAGTTTCCATATTTGCCGTGTCCAGGAACAACAATCATTGCTGAGCCATACTCATTTTTGATATTTCGAGCTGTCTCAGACCACTTATCGAGACTGGCATCTCCAATGTTTCCAATCCAACCATTAAGGTTTCGAATCTCATTTCCTCCGAAAAGAATTTGTTCACATGGAATCCATACAACAATCCCGTCTTTGG
>CAXXFJ010000043.1:0-48851 GCA_963677415.2 Bacteroidales bacterium
CCTTTGACACACCGGACTCAGGAACAGGTATTTTGTCCACATGGTGTGCCAAACTCATCCCGGACAAGAACAAGATCAACTTTGATGTCTATGCAACATGGGAACAGGAAGACAGTCGCTTTGCCGATAGAGATTATTTTATCCGCTATATCCAGTCGGATGTGGACAAAAAAAGTAATCCGGTCAGAGTGGTCTTAAAGTAAACTGCTCATTCCATATAATAATCTAAATCCGTTCGTCCGTATGTATAGATTTACGCATAGGCACACGTGCTCCGCTTCACGTTCATGAAACGGACTATATATCAGGACGTTTTTACGAAGAGATGACTATCAGATTGGTAACCCAGTTTGAGTGATTTAAAAAGATAAGCCGTTTGAATTATTACTCCTATCAAACGCTATTGAACCACAATCTAATTGCTCGGTCTTAACGAGCTAAAACAGCAGAAAAACGAAGTATGACAGCTATTTTAGACTGTTAAAATAAAAGTGTCCATTAAGCAAACTACACAAAAGAAGATAAAACTCTATTTTTCAGGTAGATACAGTTTTTACAAACACTAAAGATGTCCACCGTGATTTTATTGAATTAACAAAACTTCATTCTATATTTGCAAAGTGAACATTTTATTATTTTTGAAGTATTGAAAACTGATTTAAAAACAAAATGCGTATGAAAAACTTATTTATGGGATTCTTTATCCTGTGGTTTTGTGCGACGGGAGTATCCGCACAAAAAGTGATCGCATCGGCCGGAGGGTCTGCTTCTTCCTCTTCGGGAGTGAGAATGAGCTGGACGCTGGGTGAGACCTGTATCGGTACGGCAAAGAATGCAACGGGATGCAGTATGGTGGTTGGATTTCAACAGCCACTGACAGCAAAGAAAGATGTTGTTTCTTCCGTAGTGCAAGAGAAGACAAGTCTGGTTACCGTCACTCCCAATCCGGTGGTAAAGCAAGTAGAGATCACTTTTTCCCAAGAACCTACGAAAGGAACATTACTTGTTTTATATGATGGTCAAGGGCGTATAATCCGTAAACAGTTGGCTGCAATGGATCAGTCATTGAATCTGAGTGCCCTCTCCCCAGGCATATATTATCTGATCCTCTCAAATGGAGGTAAAAGAATTGAAACTATTAAACTATTAAAAATTGAAAAGTGATGAAAAAAATAGAATTGTTATTGATAGCTTTGCTTGCAACAATGGTTGTGAGTGCACAGATACCTTCCGCATTTAACTTTCAGGCGGTGCTGAGGGATGCGAAAGGAGATTTGTATCAAAATAAAATAGTAGCTTTAGATTTTATTTTATTGGAAGATAATCTAACGCCGATATATCTGACATCCCTAAGTACAACCTCTGATAGCTTAGGACTTATTCAAATATCGATTCCAAAATATGAGCCCCTAGCGATGAGCGACCCTTTAAGTAAGGTTCTTCCTTCAGTGACAGGGACACTTTGGATGCAGGTAAAAGCTTATTTACCTGAGGTAGGTGAATATATTGAATTCCCTTCTCAACAGGTGGTTTCAGTACCATATTCCATGATGTCTGGAAACGTAATGCTCACCTCTCCAAACGGGGGTAAATATTCTCTGAAGGTGGATGACAACGGCAATCTTTCCGCTTCATTGGTCAATGGCATAGATTCGACCAGTAACCGTGTTCCCTCCCGGAAATATATTGCCATGGATGATTTTGGAATAAATTCGAAAGTAGGAGGTCGATTTGAAGGTGTAATCCGTACGCAGGAAGAGTATGAGACGTTGTTGGGCAAAGTGCCTCTTTCAAAAGTTGACTTCAGCAAATACACATTAGTACTATATGTTAAAGAAGCGGTTTTGAAAGATTTCTATCTGGAAAAGATCTCTGATACCAAATACAAATTCAAAAGGGTCGCGAACCCTGGTATTCCTGTGCTTGATGCCATTGCCTACGGTCTGTTGATCTCTAAAATAGACGAAAGTGTGACTATTGATTTCACTTCGGATTCACCTAGGTGATGAGCTGTTCCCCTTTTTTACTCTCTGGCAGCCGGTAAGAGCAGACTCCTGCTTCTTCCGGCTCTTGGATTGGATTAGATTCTCTCCGGGCATATATTATCTGATCCTCTCAAATGGAGGTAAAAGAATAGAAACGATTAAACTATTAAAAATTGAGAAATGATGAAAAAGATCGAATTGTTATTGATAGCTTTGCTTACGACAGTGGTTGTGAGTGCACAGATACCTTCCGCCTTTAACTTTCAAGCGGTACTAAGGGATGCGAAAGGAGAAGTGTTGAAAAATGCTGAGATTGCTCTCTATATTAATTTGTTGGAAGATAATAAAACAACCGTCTATCCAAGAATATCAATTTCAACAACTTCTGATAGTCTTGGAATGATTCAAGTCTCAATACCTCAAAATGAATCATTAAAAAATGATCCAATAAGTAATCTGATGAGTAGCCTTGCAGGAACTCTTTGGATGGAGATTAAAGCTTGGTATTCAGTATATAGTGATGAGAATGGTGATGGTGAGAAAGAGCATCATGATGAAGGAATCATTAATTTCCCTTCTCAGCAATTGCTTTCTGTTCCTTATGCAATGGTGTCTGGAAATGTGATGCTTTCATCACCGAACGGAAACAAGTATTCTCTAATCGTAGATGAGTATGGTAATCTTTCCACCTCTTTGGTTGAAGGAGTAGATACAACAAGTAATCGAGTTCCCTTTCGCAAATATATAGTTATTGACTACTTTGGTTTTAATGCTGTTAACTGCGTTATTCGTACTCAGGATGAGTATGAAGATTTATTAGGTAGTGTGCCTACTTCTAAGGTTGATTTTACTAAATATACATTGGTATTGTACAATGCAAACGATTTTCCTTTGAAAGAGTATTATCTGGAAAAAGTATCAGATATTGAGTATGTGTTTAGAAAAGTACCAGATCTTAATGGTATTTTACTGGAAAATAAGCTCTATGGTTTGCTGATCCCCAAAATAGACGAAAGTGTGACTATTGACTTCTCTTCGGACTCACCGTATAAATAAAAACAAGGTGTGCCTTCCTAGTGAACGGCACACCCTTTTTCTTTTTACCTATCTCACTTACTTTTTCTTAAAGAAGCCAGCGGCACGATCCGGCATCAACATCTGCCACAAGGAAGCTGTGACCCATCCCGGTGCGAAGATGTCGTTGTAATATCCTTTACCGTTCTTTCCATAATCCCAGTTCGTATGCTGTATCACTTCCGGATGATAGCCCACCTTGCCTACCCCATGCATATTATCAGGAAAAGGCAAGAGCTGTTCGTGCATGGAGGTGCGGATCACTGTGGCGAGCATAATAAAGCGAGGTTCATCTGTTGTCTTGGAAAGCCATTCAAAGACGGATAAAAGGTCAAATACATACGCATCTACATGGTTATTCTCAACCGACACACTTCCCCAGCCACGCGTTTTGAATCCCATATCACCAAGCATCTGTCCCCAGGAAAATGGAACATCCCACAGATAATACCAGCTCGCTGCAAAGTAAGCAGACTGCTTGGCCAACTCTGTATAGTGTTTCAATTGCTCTCCTTTTGAGTTGAGAGCCATGTAGTAAAATGCCGTCGCAGCATAATAAGAAGCCTCTTTATCTTCACAGTTGGCATCCAGCGTTGATGAGAAGTAATCAGACTTAGCTACAATCTCCTTTTCGAGATAAGCAGCTGCGCGTTCGGCCGACTTCATATACTTCTTATCCTTAAAGTAAGATGCCGCCATGGTCAATGTTGGAATAGCGGTTGCCGTACTTCCTCCGGTACTATCCACGATACTCTTGTCTGACTTAAACTTTCTAGGAAAACTATCATCCTTCTTTTGCAAGGTCAGCAGGTTGTCCATCAACGTGCGGATCTTCTGCTCCCACTCCGGAAACTTCTTTCCTTTATCTCTTTCATACTTTAAAAACAATAACATGGCATACGCACCCTCTGCCTGACGGCGAATGCTATACACATCCGTCTCACCGGTTGGAGTCCAGTGTTCACGCATGAAACCCTGAGCATTGAATCCATTCGCCAGATAACTATTGAAGATCTCCTCACTCATGTGTGTGTACTTATAGTCCTGAAGTTGCTCGCCATATTCCAGACAGTTGAAGGCATTGAGCAGCACACGACCAACGAAGCCTACCTCGAAACGGGGCAACACCTCACACTTATCCACCGAAAGTCCCTCGCCTGAGAAACCGCTGAGCACTTCTGTATTCAGGTAACTAGAAGTATAGAACTGAGCAAGTATATGCTTCACTTCATCATTACTCATCTGGTTTTCCAAAAAAGAAGGATTGAAAGTATCGAAGCTGTACTGCCAGGTCTTCTGAATGAACGTCGCAAAATCAGGAGCCGTCCCCTTCGTCAGTTCCCACGTATACATACGGGTATCTCCCTTACGGAGGAAAAGGAAGTTTCTCACTTCCGGAGACAATGTCAGTTTGCGGGTATAAGCAAATGGAGCTTCCCAAGCAGGCATACCAAAACGCAGTTCGGAGTTCTCTCCCTGTTTGCCAAATCCTATATAACCTACATGCGATTCATTAGACAACAACAGATCGCCGGAGGTGTGGGTAGTCAGCGCGTCTATCTCCCATTTTCCTTTGCGGGTCACTGTAAAGTAATCCCCTTTACCCGGTTCATACACTGCGGAAAGCGGGGTACTGAGACGGTCTTCGCGGACAGTCCACGAGTCTGACACTGTAAAGTTGGGAGCTTGCTGCGGCGAACGGAGATTCTTCTTGTACCAGAATCCGGGAAGGTAAAACTCATTTGCCGCATGATTGGATCCTTGAATCACATAACTGTTTGAAAGGTTAAACCAGATATCTTCAGTGGCTGCAACTGTCACTCTATACTCTATCTTGTCTCCATTGGCTGTAGCACGGGCAATAACCTCCACAGGGATCTTTTCACTCGGTACGAACACTCCGTTATCTCCCGGTGTGAGCGCATAGGTTTTCGCATCGTTACCGGGTTTCTTCAATGTAATCTGTGTAGTAAACTGTGCATGGATCATACACACGGAAAGGCTCCACAGCAAGGCTGCTGAACAAATCTTTTGTATCATGGTCTTTTCTCTATTTATATTTTGCGGGACAAAGATATCCCTTTTCCTCAAATGTCAGTCTGTTTCCGTCCTATAATTTCCCACTTCACCTGCAACACATACTTTTTAGTGTTCAACAATTCCGAGAGCTCTTCCAGAAGATGATCTTCCCTTTTGGAAGCAAAGATCTCAGCCCTTACGGAAGTGGTGGAAACCAATTCATCCTGAGCACTCGCTAAGGTATGCATCATCAGTCGTTTGCTCTTTTCCACGTACGAAAGGATCTCCTTCCTAACCTCTACATCATGACCGTTCTCGCAAATCACAGAAAAGAAATAGTCATATTGATCCTCTTTTGATTGGGTAAATGGAAGCTGATTCAAGTACAACACTACAGGACGCAATACCAGATGAACTGCTACTATTGCAAGTGTCAAAGCCATCGCCTCCCTCCAAAGCCCCATACCTGAAAACGAACCTACTGCTGCTGAACACCAGATGGTGGCGGCTGTATTGAGACCCGATACAGTAAACCCGTCTTTGATAATTACACCGGCACCCAGAAAACCTATACCTGTGATGATCTGACTGGCTATGCGTGTCGGATCGCCAGTATCACCTATCAACTCCTGTCCAAGCATGATATATGCAGCCGACCCAAGAGAGACCAGCGTATTTGTACGCAGTCCTGCACTTTTCTGTCTCCACTGCCGTTCCAAACCGATGACCGCGCCTTGCAAAAGCGCAAGCGCAAGTCTAAGAATAAACGTTTCGATTACCATACAAGTGATCTATTTGTTCAATTTACTAATCCCCATTCCATCGTTTCCCTGAGGAAAACCTACTTCAATGATTGTGCCACTGATCTGCAACAAGGAAATCTCACAGAGCTTGGTGTTATATTCTGCAATGGATTGTCGTTCTTCCGCCTCAATCAGACTATTCTGTGCCTCTCTCAGTTCGATACCTGAAAGGTCACCCAATTTGTAACGGTCTATCGCGATACTATAATTCTCCATTGCAGCGACCAGATTCTCCTTTTCCAGTGTCCACAGGTTCAAGTTATTCCGGTAAGCCATCCAGGAGTTACTCATATCGGCACGGAGTGCCAATTCCATCTCCTTGATCCGCAGTTCCTGATTGGCAATCTCTATCCGCGCATTCTTTTGTTCGCGCTTCCTGTTCATCCCGTCAAACAGGGTATATCCCAATGTCAATCCGTAATTGGTACCTAACCGTTGCTGACGATCCGTCGTGCCGCTCCCATAGGTACTGTTGGTATATCCATAGCCTGCATTCATTCTCAGGTAAGGATAATTGACACTCTTCACCTTCCTGTACTCCTGTTCGGAAAGCGTTTTGTTCTTCTGAACGATGAGCAGTGAAGCATTGGAAGTTATTGCACTGTTCCATAGCTGTTCTTTTTGCAGCGACACATTGAGTGTAATGGAAGTATCTCTTACACCGATCTCAATATCCGGCTCATCCATGCCCATCAGTTCGCGAAGTCTCACCCGAGAGGTATAGACCACTTCAAGTTGGGTGATATATTGGCTACTGTCAGAATTAAAATCGACCTTTGCCTGCTGTAGATCCAGTCGCGACATCGAACCAATGGTATAACGCTCCTCCACGATCCGAAGGCGTTCGCGTGACAAGTCCAGAGACGAACGGAGATTCTTGAGCCTTGTCGTCTGTCGGATCTGGTTGTAATATTCTGAAGATAGAGAGGAGATAAACGCTTCAATAGTCAAACGAGTATTGAGCGCACCCATCTGTTTCAGTTCCTTCAACTTTGCATATTCCGCCTGAATGCCAAATCCGTCAAAGATGGTCCAGTTAAGATTCAAACCAACATCTCCGGTGGTATTATTCACACCATTCACGCTTGTGGTGGTACCATTGGAATACTCATACTTATTGTCATACACCGTACCTCCATAGCCGGCTTCAATACCCAGCGTTGGTAAATAACCTGCATTTCCGGGCGTTACATTATTGTCAGCGATACGCTGCTGGTTACGCACGATACGTATCGAATAGTTTTGTTCCAATCCGGCAGCAATACACTCTTCCAGACTCATCGCTTTCTGTCCGAAAGACGCCATCGAACACGCTGCTATACACAGAATCAATATCCCTTTTTTCATTTTTTCTTTTTCCGCTCTGTTGCAATAATACTATACATCGCAGGTACCATAAGAAGGGTGAGCAGCGTAGAAACGATCATTCCTCCTACTACAGCCACTCCCATAGCAACCCGGCTTTGAGATCCCTCTCCGGAAGCAAACACCAATGGAAGAAGTCCGAGCAGGGTAGAAATACTTGTCATAAGTATCGGTCTGAGTCGCTGCACGGAAGCAATCCGAATAGCCTCCGCCAAAGTTGATCCTGCATCCTGACGCTGATTGGCAAACTCCACAATCAGGATTCCATTCTTTGCCACCAGTCCGATGAGCATGATAAGACCTATCTGACTGAATATATTCATAGTAATACCTGACGCACTCATAAAGAGCAAAGCACCCGAGAGTGCAAGTGGCACAGTAATGAGGATAATCAGAGGATCTTTGAAACTCTCAAACTGAGCTGAAAGAACAAGATAAATCATCACCAACGCCAATACCATCGCAAACATCAGACTATCAGAGCTCTCTCTGAACTCCTTGCTTTCGCCGGAAAGTGCTGTTCGGAATGTGCCGTCCAGCGTTTCTTTAGCTATTCGATCCATCTCTTTCAGTCCGTCACCAATGGTGTAACCTTTGTTCAAACCACTCGACACTGTAGCGGCGATAAACCGATTATATCCGTACAGCTGTGGCGGTGCCACATTCTCTTCAAGCTTCACCACATTATCCAACTGAATCATCGAACCTTTGTCGTTACGCACATAGATAGAGCGCAAATCCATTGGCTGATTACGTTGCTGACGGTTGATCTCACCCAATATCTGATATTGTTTCCCATTCATGTAGAAATAGCCCATGCGCTGACCACTGAGTGCGTACTGTAAGGTTTGCGCTATATTACGCGTGCTCACACCTAGCAAAGTTGCCTTATCACGGTCAATCTCTATACGAATCTCCGGCTTCGTAAACTTCAGATTCACATCGGCCATCTGAAATACCGGACTCTCATTTACCTTGTCCATAAAAGCCGGGATGCGTTCCTGCAATTTTTCCAGCGTAGTTGCCTGCAATACATACTGAATAGGCATACCCCCATGCTGTCCGCCAAAGGTTGACTGCTGTTGCACAAAGGCACGTGCTTTTGTCTCTTTTCTCACGGCAAGAGATAGCTCGTCAGCAATCTCCGACTGACTCCTCTTCCTCTCCTTAATATCTGTAAGATATATATTGATAAAGGCAAAAGAGCTTGACGAACGAGACATGACATCTCTTTTCTCCTTAACAAGCGAGTCCACCTGTGATTCAATATCTTCCGTATAATCACGTAGAAACTCAAAAGTAGCCCCTTCAGGACCTGACATACGTACTGAGATATTCGATCGGTCTTCCATGGGAGAGAGTTCTGCAGGAATCTTTTTCCAAAAATAAAAGATAGAAAGAAACAACAATACGACGATGGGTACAGCCATCCACTTATATTTCAAGAATCCGTTGAGCGAGTTTGAATATACCCTGTTCATCCCGTCAAAGAAAGGGTCAGTTCGGTTTATCAGCCAACTCTTCTTCTCTCTATGCTTTAACATCTTGGTAGCCATCATCGGTGAGAAAGTTAATGCCACGAAGGCTGAGATACCCACCGAACCGGCAATCACGATAGCAAACTCCTTAAAGAGCCTTCCGGTCATACCCTGCATGAATACAATAGGGAGGAAGACTGCAATCAGCGTAACAGTAGTGGAGATCACAGCAAAGAAGATCTCTTTCGATCCCTCGATGCCCGCCTGTTTGGGTGCCATACCCCGTTCGATACGCACATATATATTTTCCGTCACCACTATCGCATCATCCACCACCAGTCCGATGGAAAGCACCACCGCAAGCATGGTTAGTACATTGATGGAAAAGCCCGCTACATACATCACGAAGAACGCTCCGATGAGCGAAATAGGAATCACAACTACAGGAATCAGCGTTGCCCGCACATCACGCAAGAAGGCAAAGATAATCAGCACCACCAGGATAAATGCTACATAAATCGTATCTTCCACTTCGCTGATAGAAGCTCTTACAAAACGAGTATTGTCATATAGCATCTCCACAGTCACATCTTCAGGTAGATCCTTCTTCATCCGATCAATACGCAAATAAGCCTCATCGGCAATTTCGATCTGGTTGGCACCCGGTTGCGGTATTATCACATCCACCACCATCGGTTCGCCGTTCTTCTTCAGCATGCTCCGTAAGTCCTCCGGAGAGACTTCGGCATAACCTATATCGCTGAAGCGGACGATATTGCTTTTGTCTTCTTTTACAATCAGGTCGTTAAATTCCTTGGCTGTATGCATCAGTCCGAGCGTACGAATAGAAAGTTCCATGGTATTTCCCTCGATACTACCCGAAGGCAATTCAACATTCTCCTTATCGACTGCGTTTTTCACATCCAGTGGTGTTACTCCATAACCAGCCATTTTAACCGGGTCAAGCCACAGACGCATCGAATAACGCTTCTCACCCCATATTTCCACCGAACTTACATTCTGTATTGTCTGCAACCGTTCCTTAACCGTCAGTTCGGCGATCTCACTCAGCTCCATCAGCGACCTCTTGCTGCTTCGCACAGCAATCTGCATGATTGGCGAGGCATCGGCATCAGCCTTTGCAACCGTTGGAGGATCACAATCTTTGGGCAGATAACGCTGCGCACGCGACACCTTGTCACGCACATCATTTGCCGCTGTTTCCATGTCAACAGAAAGTTCAAACTCCACTGTAATACGGCTCCGTCCCTGGCTACTCACACTGCTCAGCGAACGAATGCCAGGGATACCATTGATATTCTGCTCCAGAGGCTCAGTGATCTGATTCATGATCACATCCGCATTGGCCCCCGGATAACTCACATTGACCGTGATGATAGGTTGATCCACACTCGGAAACTCGCGCACTCCGAGATATGAATAGCCGATGAGGCCGAAAAGAAGAATAATCAGCATCATCACGGTGGAAAGCACCGGACGATTGATACTGGTTTCTGATAATGTAGCCATCCGTTATTCTCCCTTATTAAGATGATCGATGGTAACCTTAGTACCCGTACGCAGCTGCATCACACCCGAAATGATAACTGTATCACCTTCTTGAACGCCACTGAGAGCCTGCAAATGGCTTGCCGTACGAATACCAGTGGTAATTTCAACCGGCTGAGCAACACCACTCTTATAGAGATACACAATATTCTTTCCCATCTCCGGAATAACAGCTTCACTAGGCACCGCAAGAGCATCTTCAATCTCCCGTTTGGTGATCTCCACAGAAGTATATCTACCAGGTAGTATCTTCTCTCCCACATTCGGATAACGTGCTCGCACCTTCAGTGTTCGGGTGTTCATATCGACTTTACTCTCCACCGCATAGACAGCAGCCTGATAGTCGCGCACGGCACCATCATCACCTTGCAGACGGAAGAGAATCTTCGTGCCACTTTTCACATCTGACGAATAAGTTTCGGGAATGGAGAAATCAATCTTGAGCGGAGCGATACGGGTCAACTTGGTGATGACCGTTGTGGGTGAGGTAAAGGCTCCTTCACTCACATTTCTCAGTCCGATGATACCATCAAACGGAGCACGGAGCTCAGTCTGAGAGATATTTGCTTTTACCAGTTCGATATCGGCCTTCAGTTTCTCATTTTCCGTACTCACCAGTTCAAATGCTTCCTGACTCACCGCATCCTTCGCCAAAAGAGTTTTCTGTCGGTATACACGATCTTCGGCCAGCGGAATCTCCGCCTCCAGCTTCTTTAACTGGGCTTGCAGCGGTTTGTCATTAATCTTGGCAAGAAGTTCGCCCTTCTTCACATGCGTGCCTTCCTTGAAATAGATATCTGTCACTTTGCCCGATGACTCAAAGGAGAGATCCACCTCCTCATCAGGAATAATATTACCTGTGCTGATAATCTTATCAGAGAGTGTCTGATAGGTCATTACAACGGCATTAATATTCAGTATTTTATCTTTGAGACTTTTCCCGGAAGGGACGTCTCTGGAAGCCATTTCTTTACCGGATATTCTCTTTTTCAGATCGGGATAAAAGATCATTCCAACAACCAGTACAACAATGAGGATAACGGCACCCCACTTGATTTGTTTATTCATACCAGATAATTCAATTAAGTATTTTGAGAAGAAGCCCAAAGGTATAAAAATATTGCACTTTCAACCTACTGTTACTTGAAAAATTAAGATACCTTTGCGAAACAAACCATTTCCATAAAAGTTTATACTCTATCAACACGTTAAGACAAACACCATGGTTGCAAACAAAGATCTCCTGAAAGTAAAGGTTCAAAAGTGGATTGTATCCCTTTCAATGCTCATTCTGATTGGAAAGTTTATTGCTTTTTATCTCACAAACTCGGTTGGTATTCTTACCGATGCAATGGAGAGTATTGTCAATGTCTTCGCCGGGTTAATCAGTTTATTCAGCCTGCAATGGGCTTCTAAACCGAAGGACAAGGAGCATCCTTTCGGACACGGAAAGATCGAACTCATCTCAGCTTCCATCGAAGGTTTGCTTATTGCCCTGGCTGGCGGACTAATCATTTATGAAGGTATCAACCGGCTTTTCACTCCCGCTGTCATACAGAAGCTCGATATAGGTATTATTGTTGTGGCCGTTGCTGGCGCTATGAATTATGCCATGGGATGGTACAGCATTAACGTGGGAAAGAAACATCATTCCATCGCATTGGTGTCAGGAGGTAAACACTTACAGTCGGACACCTATTCAACGATAGGTTTGGTGCTCGGACTTATCTGCCTTTACTTCACTGGAATGGGTTGGATCGATAGCGCTCTGGCACTGATCTTTGGCTCGGTGATTGTTATAACGGGCATTAATATCTTACGAAAGACTATTGCTAATCTGCTGGACAAGGCAGATGAAGAGATACTAAAGAGCATGGTTCATATCATTACCAAAAACAGGCAGCCGGAATGGATTGATATTCACAATACAAAGGCCATCAAATATGGCAGTTATCTGTATGTAGATTGCGACCTTACTTTACCCTGGTTTAATACAATCAAGGAGAGCCACGATGCCTGTGAAGGATTGAAGCATACCTTGGTCATGGAGTTTTCAGACCGTGTGGAAGTATCTATCCACTCCGATCCCTGCAACGAAAATCATTGTGAACATTGTCTCTTGAAGGAGTGTGCATACCGGAAGATTCCATTTGTCTCGCAGGAAGAGATCACCCTTGAAGGAATCACTGAAAGTGATGAAGACAGAAACGAGTAAGGCGGAAGGAATCCCTTTTTACGAGTTGCCCAATACAAATAGAATTATAGACTCACACTATTGTCAAAATGAGCCTTTCAGATACCGAAACGATATCCAATTCCCGATTCAGTCAATAATAACATGGGCTTAGAAGGGTCATCTTCAATTTTCTTCCGCAGCTGAGCAACAAATACACGTAAATACTGTGTCTGCTCCAGATAACCGTATCCCCAGATCTCTTTGAGAATATATTGGTGTGTGAGCACACAACCCTGATTCTTAGCAAAGAGACTTAACAAGGAGAACTCAGTAGAAGTAAATTTCAATAATTCCTCTTTCTTCTTTACTATATGGTTCACCACATCAATAGATAAATCAGCAATCTTAATAATTGGATTATCGCCTGAACTTTGGTTCAATCGTAATGATGCCCTGATGCGAGCCAACAATTCTCCGGTTCGGAATGGTTTTGAAAGGTAATCATTTGCCCCTATATCAAGCGCATGAATAATGTCTTCTTCGGTATTACGGGCAGACAAGATTATTATTGGTTTAAAGAACCACTCCCTGAGACTCTTCAACACATCCATCCCATCCATATCAGGCAATCCTAAATCGAGCACAATTAATGCCGGATGATGTGATGCAGCCATGAAGGAAGCATCCTTACCAGTAGCTGCCTCAATAATCTTATACCCACTAGCCGAGAGCGTTATGTTGAGCAAGCGGAGGATCTGAAGTTCATCATCAACAATCAATATTGTGTCCATGGCATTTATTGTTCATCGGTCATTATACTATTTCCATAAGATATATCGGTAGGAATTTTTATGGTGAACCTTGCACCTCCATTCTGACGGTTCTCCACTGTTATAGTTCCTTTGAGAGCAACAACAAACCCTTTGGCAATGGACAACCCTAACCCCAATCCTCCTGTCATCTGATTTCCTAACCGATGAAACTTATTAAATACAGTAGGAAGCAGATCGGGAGCAAACCCCGGGCCTCTGTCCATCTCCTGCACAATCAGGTTGCCATTATCAAAAAAGGCTTTCAATCGTATTTTGGTGTTGGGACAACTGTATTTGCATGAATTGGCAACAAGATTGTACAAAACCTGCTCCATCAGTCCGAAGTCAATTCTCACTAATGGCATCGAAGCGGGCACCACCACATCCAATTTAAATGATTTCAGATCGTCTTTCAGGTTCGCTATTACACTATTAAACACGTCACTTATATCGCACCAGTCTATACGCGGAGCAATCTTTCCTGTTTCCAAGCGAGAAATATTAAGTAAATTCTCTATCAGACGGTTCTGACGTTTCGATGCCGTGAGTATCTCCTCATAAAGTTCTCTTCGTATATTATCTGGATATGAATTGGTCAAAAGTGTATCTGATGCACCCATAATAGTGGCTACTGGTATCCTCAGCTCATGCGAAATGGAATTAAACAGCGTCTTGTACAACTTATCTGATTCATCCAGGAAGTCTGCTTTCTTAGCAAGTTGTGCCAGAAAATGATGTTCGAGCGCATTGGATATCTGTATGAGAAACATATCCCAAAAAAGTTCCGTTTCTCCGTTAAAAGACTTCGTTTGTTTTGTAATCACTACACCAGGTTTTATCCTTGACCCTTTTAGCGGATAGAATGTATAGTTACTTGATAACAACGTATCAGTAAATTTCCCTGCTTTCTTCGAATATCTGAAGGTCCATTGAGCAATGCTGTATGTTGCCTCATTGAAGCTGCCCTGATTACCATTCCATAATTTATTTTTCAGTTTCCCACTCCCGTCCTGAAGGAGAAAGAAAGCATCTATATCAAAATACTTCTTTATATCTTCTCTCCCGATCTCTAAAATTCGTTTCACGTTCTCGGCATTTGCCAACTGACTGGTGAGGTGAAACAAAGCATTGGTTTTCTCCGCACGTTTTCGCGTAAGTCTTTCTTGTTTGCGCAACCTGGATGTGAGTGATCCGGTAACCAGAGCAATAATGAAAAACATGCTAAAAGCAAGAAAATCTTCGGTCTTGAATATTCTCAAGGTGAACGCCGGAGGAATGAAAAATAGATTCCAAAGAACTGCGTTCAAAGTAGATGCAAGTAAAACAGGACCTAATCGAAAGAAAATAGATAATATAAGTAACTCGAATAACAGGATGAAAGAGATGGAAAGATATCCAATCTGAACAGAAAGGGGTAAACAGAGTAGAATTATTGCCAATACAATGAGGATCACTCTGACATATTCTTTATAGGAGGAGGAGAAGTCTGCATGCGATATTAGCTTGCGACGATACTGCCTGGCCTCAAAACCGGGTTCGATGACAGAAACATCGATCTCACCGCTATCTTTTAACAGACGAGTTACAAAGTCTTCCCGGCCTAATATGGATGAGAAAAAGCTCTTCTTGCCCGATTTCCCTATGATAATGTGAGTGACGTTTTCTTTGCGGGCAACTTCCAGTGTTGTTGAAACAAGGTCATTGCCTGAAGAGATAATTATCTCAGCGCCAAATTGACGGGCAAGGTCAATATTCTTTGCTAGCTGATCTCTTTGTGCTTCATCAAGCACTTGTGTGTTTTCGACATGTAAAGCGACCAGCTTTGCATTCATAGTATATGTAAGACTCTTAGCGTAACGAATCAGTTTAGCTGATGATTTGCTCGGCCCAACCAATACCAGAAGATGCGAACCGGTCTTCCATGGTCCTGGTATGCGTTTTTCCTGCATGTATGTCTTTAACTGCTTATCTACCCTATCCGCAACAAGACGAAGTGCTATTTCCCGTAAAGCGGTGATATTCCCTTTTCTAAAGAAATGCTGAACAGCCTCTTTTGATCGTTGATGTGAATATATTTTACCTTCGGCCAAACGGTCAAGTAAGGAGGTTGGGGTGATATCTATCAGTTCCACATCGTCGGCCATCTCGAATATCTCATCCGGGAAGGTTTCATTGACAGTGATACCTGTTATCTGAGCGATAGTATCCCTCCGGCTCTCCAGATGCTGGACATTTACCGTTGTATATACATTGATACCATTATCAAGCAGTTCCAACACATCTTTGTAACGTTTGGAGTGCCTGCAACCCATCGCATTGGTGTGGGCAAGCTCATCGACCAGGACAAGATAAGGATGCCTCAATATAATGGCATCCAAATCCATCTCTTCAAGGATTGTCCCCTTATATTCAATCTTTTTTCTCGGAAAAACCTCGATTCCCTGTAACAGTGCAGTCGTTTCAGGGCGATTGTGCAACTCGACATATCCGGCTACAACATCTACACCTTTTGACAGATCAATCTGTGCTGATTGTAGCATCGCATACGTTTTACCTACGCCGGGAGACATACCGAAAAAGATCTTCAGCTTGCCCCTTTTCTTCGTTTCTTCTTCCTTGTTTATCGAAGCCAGCAGTTCGTCAGGATCAGGACGGGTAGGTTCTGTTGAGTTCATCTTATTTGATTTTATCCAGTTCCAAATTTAGCATAAAAACATTGACTCTGGAACATCCGAGCACACCAAATTGTGGCTTCTCCGTCATTTTATTTACCAGAGCTATCACCTCAGCCTTCTGCGCGGTCGAATAAGACCTTTTTTGAGCGATACGATCCACCTGTAGGATAGCTCCCAGAGGCGAAACATGCGGATCTAACCCACTGGCAGAAGCAAAGACCATCTCGGCAGGCAACAAGCTATCCGAGTCCAATTTATTTGCCTCAATAAATTCCGCACGTCGTGCTTCTACCACCTCGTGCAATTTTTTACTAGTCAGACACAGATTGGAAGCACCCGATGGAAGGGTATTATAATCAGCTGCCGAAGGACGTGCATGAAAGTACCCGGCTTGATCAGACTTTTGGCCAATCAGCTGACTTCCTCTTACAATGCCATCCATTTCGACCAGCGAACCGTTAGCCTTCGCTTTATAGCAAACTTGTGCAATACCTGTAATAAACAGAGGGTAAACGATGCCTAGTAAAACGGCCATTATCCCTAAAAGCCTCAGTGCGATGATTAGTTGTTTTTTCATATTCATCCAAATATTTGAAGTAAAAAATCGATCAGTTTGATACCCACAAAAGGTGTTACCAGTCCTCCTAATCCATAAATCAAGAGGTTTCTTAGCAAGGACTTCGAGGGTGACTCAGCTCTGTACTTTACGCCTGTCAATGCAAGCGGAATGAGGAAAATGATAATGATTGCATTGAATATGATGGCACTTAATATTGCATTCTCCGGAGAAGATAACCCCATTATGTTCAGTGACGAAAGAGCCCCTTTGTCGGACGCTCCAGCATATAACGTCACGGATATAGCCGGAATAATCGCAAAGTATTTTGCCACGTCATTCGCAATACTAAAAGTTGTAAGCGCGCCACGAGTCATAAGCAACTGTTTGCCAACCTCCACTACTTCGATCAGTTTTGTTGGGTTACTATCCAGATCGACCATATTGCCGGCCTCTCTGGCTGCCTGTGTTCCACTGCTCATGGCAATGCCCACATCCGACTGAGCTAAAGCAGGAGCATCATTTGTTCCATCCCCTATCATGCCGACCAAGTGTCCACCGGCTTGCTCTTCCCTTATTCTCCGTAGTTTATCTTCTGGTTTGGCCTCCGCCATAAAATCATCAACACCTGCTTCTGCTGCAATGGCTGCTGCGGTAAGTGGATTGTCTCCTGTAATCATTATGGTTCGAATGCCCATCTGACGCAATTGAGCAAATCGTTCTTTTATCCCCCCTTTCACAATATCTTTCAGGTGGATGATACCCAGGACTTTGTTGTCGCATGCTACTATTAGAGGAGTCGCTCCCTGTTGTGCAAGTTCCGACGCTTTCTCTTCCACATTCTCCGGAAAGAAACCATTATTTCGCTGCACAAACGAGCGGATGGCTTCTACCGATCCTTTTCGTATGCGTTGGACCTGTCCATTCATTTTTATATCTACACCACTCATTCGTGTTTGTGCAGTAAATGGAATGAAAATAGCTTCCAGACCATGCAAATCACGTCCACGAATATTGTATTTCTCCTTCGTCAAGATAACCACCGACCGTCCTTCGGGAGTATCGTCGCTTAATGAAGACAGCTGAGCTGCAGCTACAAATTCTGTCATATCTACCCCTTCTGCCGGTATTAAATCGCTTGCCATACGATTACCCAGTGTAATAGTTCCCGTTTTGTCAAGGAGTAAAACATCCACATCACCAGCAGCTTCAATCGCTCTGCCACTGGTTGCAATCACATTTCGCTTCATCAGCCTGTCCATGCCACTGATACCGATAGCACTTAGCAATCCACCAATTGTGGTGGGAATAAGGCACACCAGTAGAGCAATCAGGACAGGCAGACTCAGGTTACCGGAAGGAAGCAACCCGGAAGCATTCAGACTATATGCAAAGAAAGCAGGCAGGGTAAACACCGCCAGCAGAAATATGAGGGAAAGACCGGACAGTAGTATGGTCAGTGCTATCTCGTTGGGCGTCTTTTGTCTCTTGCTCCCTTCAACTAGGGCGATCATACGATCAATAAAAGTGTTGCCCGCATCAGATGTTATTCTTATCACAATGCGGTCGCTCAGCACTTTGGTACCTCCGGTCACAGCACTACGGTCACCACCACTTTCACGAATCACCGGAGCCGACTCGCCGGTAATAGCCGACTCATCCACAGTGGCAATACCTTCAATGACTTCCCCGTCTGAAGGAATAATATCTCCGGTCTCACACACAACAATATCGTCTCTTTTTAGACTCTCCGCCGAAATCGATTCCTCTTTACCGTCCGTCAGTTTGCGCGCTTTAGTATGTGAGCGGTTTGCTCTCAGACTTTCGGCTTGTGCTTTTCCTCTTCCCTCAGCGATAGATTCCGAGAAGTTAGCAAAGAGCACGGTAATCCACAACCAGATTGCTATCTGTATATTGAAAGAAGAGAAGGTTGTTCCATCAAACAATCCTATCAATACAATTATTGTAGTGAGAAGAGCTCCAATGGCAACAATGAATATCACCGGATTTGAAACCAGCGAATCGGGACGTAATTTCTGAAATGAGAGCTTAATAGCTCCGATCAATAACTTCTTATCTAGAAAACTTATCTCTTTATTTTTCATATTTCATATATATTTGTTGATGCACATCCAATAAGATTTGTAGCTTAGAATAAGACTCCGTTTTGCAGTAAAAGATGCTCTACTATCGGTCCTAATGATAATGCAGGGAAGAATGTGAGTCCACCCACAACCACAATAACAGCGATAAGCAATCCGATAAACAGCACATTGTCTGTGTGGAATGTACCTTGAGATACGGGTATTATTTTCTTTTGTGCCAAACTGCCGGCAATGGCCAATACGGGAATGATAATACCAAAGCGACCAATCAGCATGCCCAATCCCATCATCACATTATAAAATGCAGTCGTGACGTTCAGCCCCCCAAAGGCGCTGCCGTTGTTGCCCGCTGCAGAGGCAAACGCATATAATATCTCCGACAAACCGTGAGGCCCAGCATTGTTCAGACTGGTTAGTCCGGCTGGAATCTTACAGGCAATGGCCGAAAACAACAAGATCACTATGGCCGGACACAACACGGCGATCATAGACATCTTGACTTCAAAGGCTTCTATCTTTTTGCCCAGATATTCAGGTGTACGACCAACCATCAGTCCGGCAATGAAAACAGTGAGTATGACAAAAATGATAATTCCATACAGACCGGATCCTACCCCACCAAACACGACTTCACCAATCATAATATTTATCATAGCTACCATTCCTGATAGAGGGGTCAGACTGTCGTGCATCGCATTGACTGATCCGTTGGAAGAAGAAGTGGTCACCGTAGACCACAATACACTATTGGCAATACCAAAGCGGGTTTCCTTCCCTTCCATATTAGCCATATTGTGCCACACCTCCGATTGGCTAAACTCTGAATACAGCGAAACTGACAGTCCGATGGCAAACAAAATAAACATGACGAAAAAGAGAGCCCACCCTTGTTTCTGTGATTTTACCATCTTACCATACGTGAAGACCAGTGAGATCGGGATTAAGAGCATGGCCAGCATTTGCAGGAAGTTGGAAAACGGAGTGGGATTTTCAAAGGGGTGCGAACTGTTGGCTCCGAAAAATCCGCCACCATTCGTTCCTAATTGTTTGATCGCTATCTGTGAAGCCGCCGGACCTTGCGGTATAGTCTGCACTTCACCGGTCAGTGTGGTGGCTTGTGTGTATTCATTCAGATTTTGAACAACCCCCTGTCCGGCAAGCAGCACAGACAGCAGAATAGCCAACGGCAAAAGAATATACAGCGTAGAGCGAACAGCATCGACCCAGAAGCTACCCAGATCTTCCGTCGTTTTGCTTGTGATGCCACGGATCAAAGCGATCAGAACGGCAATCCCTGTTGCAGCACTCAAGAAGTTCTGTACGGTTATTCCTATCATCTGACTGAGGTAACTCAATCCTGTTTCACCGGCGTAAGACTGCCAATTGGTATTGGTCACAAAACTGACAGCAGTATTGAAAGCTGAATGCCAGTTCATATTTCCCACATGCTGCGGATTAAGAGGCAGCCAACTTTGCGTCAGTAGCAGCAGAAAAAGAAATAAAAATCCAACCAGATTGAAGGCTAATAGTGAAAGTAAATACCTCTTCCAGTTCATCTGTTGATTCGAATCAATGCCACTAAACACATAAATAAATTTCTCCATCTTGCCTAACACGGGTGTTAAGAGATGTCTTTCTCCACTCAGCACTTTTGCCATATAGCCCCCAAAGAAAGGAGTGATGGTGATGAGTAATAACAGATATATGAATATCTGTAAGTAGTCGTTTGTTCCCATATTCTGATTAAAATTTCTCAGGTTTTATCAATACATAGACAAGGTATCCAAAAAGGATGACGGCAATGATTGCCCCGATAATGTACTCTTTTTCCATATTCGTTTTATCTTTTATAATCCAAGGGACAAAATTAGTTCGAATAGTGTAAGGAACTTATAAGAAAGAGAAGCACAGCATAAAGATTTTATAAAGAAAAGCTACCTACAGGCCGATCTTTTAAGTTAGACAAATTTATATTTTCATAAGGACACCTTCCTCGTTACGCTGCAGCGAAACGAGACTTTGCCTGCAGCGAAGCGAGGAGCGGATACCTATGCATTGATAAAAATAGCAAAACCCCACACAAGTATGACTTCTGACATACTGTGTAGGGTAGCATTTGTTTTTTGATGAACCTGTTGCATTAATTGCAATCAGTTATCAAACTGAAGAAATTACATTAATACATGATCTTCTGATTACTTATCATTCGACCATTTTCAGTTCAAATACGGCACTTTCAGCCTGAGTAGACAACGGATTATCAATACCTTTATTCATCAGTTCCTCGCCTGTAAAGATCTTTTGATCTGCTGAAAATCGGGATGAAGTTCCTTTTGTAAGATTGATCTCTTTCACACTGTATTTCTTTGAAGCATCCAGTCCGTTTAACTTCACAGAAGGCACATTACCATCTTCCGTTTGATAGAAGTAGACAACCGCCTTATTCTTATCCGGAGCTACATAGCTGAGAGCTGCCATTGGAAATTCATACGGAGAGACAAGCCGGTATAAGTCACCTCTCATCACAAGATCGCGAATGCTTTCTTTGTAAAGGCGCACTCCTTCTGCCAATTGCGCCCGTTCCTCAGCCGTTGTTTTATCTAAAGCCATATCAATACCCAATGCTCCACTTAAAGCAACGTCAATAGCCAATTTAAGAGAACGATTTCCCATGCGGGTGATATGCGCGGCTATCGTGTTTGCCGGGAAGAAATGGCCAAATCCCCATTGTATCTTTATTCGTCTCAACGGATCGGTATTATCACTCGGCCAGAAGGAGTGGAAATAGTGCAACGAACCATAATCAACCCGTCCCGATCCACCGGAACAAAGCATGGCCATTACATTCGGAAAGCCATTGGCAAACTTATCCATCAACCTGTAAAGTGACCAATTATAATCAATCAACAAATGGCTCTGTTCCTGTGCAGAGAGATAAGTGGAACCAGGCTGGGTAACATATCTGTTGCAATCCCATTTCACATACGAAATACCCGGATTGGGACGAAGCGTATTGTCAATGATCTCCCACTCAAACTTTTGCACTTCCGGTCTGGTTAAATCCAGGGTTTCCTGATTCCTTCCCAATATCGGTTCGCGCTTTTGCTGTGTGATAATCCAATCAGGATGCTTATTATACAGTTCACTTTTGGGATTGACCATTTCCGGTTCTAACCAGATACCGAAACCTATCTTGCGCTTGTTGGCTTCTTTTGCGAGGTAAGAGAGTCCACTTGGAAGTTTCTTTGTTGACACTTGCCAGTCACCTAATCCCTGTCTGTCGTCATCACGGGAATATACACCATTGCCAAACCAGCCATCATCCAACAAGAATAATTCTGCACCCACCTGCTTTGCTCCATCAAACAGTCCGGTAATCCGTTTTTCGTCGAAGGTAAAATAGGTCGCCTCCCAATTGTTCAGGAGAACCGGTCTGTTCTTTTGTGGATCGCGAACCGAATACTTCATTGCCCAATGGTGGAATTGACGGCTTGTCTCTCCTTTTCCTTTCTTACTGTATGTCCACAAGATGGCAGGCGTGGTAAATGTCTCTCCACGATCCAGATAATATTGCGAACCGATAGGGTTGATACCTGTCAAAACACGAAGGTTCTTATCCCAGTCCACTTCAAAGGCTAATTGAAAACTACCGGGCCATTTTAAAGAAGCCGCAAAAACTTCTCCTTCATTTTCTCGGGCGGCTTGTCCAACCGACAGGATAAAAGAAGGAATACGCATTTGGGTGGCTCTGATTCCTAATTTAGAATCCAGAACTTTTATTCCTTCGCTCAATCGTTCTTCAGAAAGAGTCGCTTCCCGTTGATAATCTCCTATAAACTGAGTAACCCAATACTGGGAGGATTGAAAGCGTGGAGAAGCCGATGCATACCGATAGAGGACTACTTTACCATCACTCTCATCGTGTCGGATAGTATTCCAGATCTCCATCATGCTGGCAGACTTGTAACTTTTAATGAAGATATCCACAAAGAACGGATAAGCAGGATCCTTTAAAGAAATAGTTGTCAATTGGACATCATCAGATACATTTTCTTGCTTATGGCTCACATAATGAAGTTCGGTCGACGTATTTCCATCCGTATGAGTTGCCTGAATAGCCGGTTCGGTGATAACCCCATTACCATAAGGTGGTAAAAACTCGGACTCACGCGACGGCATTCTGGTAGGAATAGATACCTCTTTATCCTGTGCACCAAATCCCAATTGGTAAAGGCGATCGTCATTACCGACCATCAGCGTTAACTTTAAGTCACCCGACTCCACTTTAATTACTTGCTTTGCAACCGACCGACCTTGTGGACGATCTTGCGCATGAATCGACAAGCAAAAGCTAAGAAGAACGAACAAACAAATACGATTTTTCATGGGTAATACTTTATTTTAATTGTTACTTTACTACTTGATTGACATATATTTCCAACTGACTTTGGCTATTGAGTTTGGCTTTCCTTTTTCTGCTTTGGAAATAGTACCTATCATTTTGCCATCTTTCTGGTGCATCACTTTAATTTCCCTCCAGCTGCACGCACCTTTCTCATAATCAAACGTTACACCATCATCGTCATACAGACGATAATATCCATCTTTCTTTCCATAATAACGTATCTCCAGGTTAACCATCTGACCCGCTTCAGGAGCATGCAGCATTGGTTCCATCATAGGAATGATACCTCCGTCTTTCACAAAAACGGGAATATGGTTTAATCCCGGAGTTACTGTTATAGTCTGACCATTACCCACATATTCTCCGGAATAGAAGTCATACCAGTCCCCTTTAGGTAGTAACACCTTGCGGTTTTTTTGTCCGGTAAACATCGGTGCTACCAACAAATACTCTCCCGCCATGTATTGATCCTTAATCTCTTTAGTGACAGCTTCGAGATATGGATTCTTTTCCAAATTGCTACTTTCTATTTCAGTAATAACTGCTTGCTCAGGGTTAAAACCGGGTTCCAGATTCATAGCACGGAAAGGTGGAATCCCATCAAAACGATAACGTGCAAACTCTGTATACCAATATGGCATCATCTGCATTCTCAATAGGGCATATTCTTTCACCTGTTCTGACACTTCTGGAAATGACCATGGTTTAGTTCCACTGGCCCATGCATTAATCATTGCCATTGGCGAAAAGACAACAGACTGGAATCGACGCAGCCACTCTTCCGCATTGTCAGACCCACGAACCTCCGGAGTCCATAACACGCCACTGAAACCTGAATTGATCAAAGCGGTAATAAAGTCCTGATGGCTGTAATAGTCATTATAAATCACATACGGAAAAGAGTTTCCACCGGCATTGGAAGCACGAACCAAGCCAAAAGTACGTTGATTACGTTTCTTGTACAACTCATCTGTCAAACGTTGCACCCATAACCCGTATGTTTGTCTCATTTGTTCGGCTGAAATGCCCGACGGGAAAGTAGCCACATCCGGCCAAAGATAAGAATCGTTGCCATCCACTTCATCTATCTTATATCCGCTGACATCTATATTTACATGCTCCTTCACCAACTTATCTTTCCATAATTGACGTGTCTTTTCAAGAGCAAAATCAGGAACAATACCACACCATACGGTATGCGAACCACTAAGCGGATACATCTCATTATAAATCCCGGAAGTGGGAGACACATACGGATTGGTCCACAGATTAATCCGGACTTTCTTTTCCAACATCTTTGCCACAAAAGCCGCAGGGTCAGGAAAGCGTCCTTTATCCCATTCAAAAGTACATGGATAGGCCTTACTTTGCCAACCGGGCTCCAAACCAATATAATCCAAAGGATATCCTTTCGCTTCAAAAGCATCAGCTTCTTGCATTACTTGCTCCGCTGTGTATAACTTTTGAGTACGTTGGGTAAAGCCCAATCCCCATCTTGGAGGCAAGTTTCCACCACCGCAAAGCAGGTTATAGCGGCGTACAACATCCATCGGCGTAGGACCGGCAAACAAATAGATTTCTACCCCTTCAGCCGGCACCAACACAGAAACAGCATCCGAATACGGCTGCGACTCCCACGTCTTATCGGTATTGCGATCTTTAACTACAGGTGCATTTGGACTATCTTTTCGGGCACCAGACCCAGCATAGACTGTCAAATATCGAGCAGAATTGATAAACACGCCATATCCCAAACTGGAGATATAAAAAGGAACCGGGGCATGCGTCCTGCCATTATCCTTACCGCCATAATGATCCACATGCAGATTTAATATTTTACCCCGCTGGTGAACTGTTTGAAAATTTAATCCGAACCCATATAGTTGTTCCTTCTTTTGTAAAGGAATTCGAAGACTCGTTTGTCCACCCTGGACTACCCCTACAATCTCAGATGCTAAATTGGGCAATGAGGTTTGCGGCAATCTGGTAAATCCGTCTTTATACGGTTTACATCCGGCTACTTCCAGTAATGAATAGATTTCTGGCGTTCCTACAATCCCCTTCCATACACCGGGCTCAACAGGTTGCCACGATATCTGTGCTCTCAATGGAACGATAAAAATCAGGCAAATGGCGACTACACATAGTGTTCTTTTTACTTCTTCTGTTTTCATGCTATTATGCTATCAAGGATGTCAACTGGAATAGACAAGATTAGAAACAATACAATATTAATACTAATAATTTATCCATTGTACCAATCAATTGAACTTTTTAGAACACGCCTCTTTCTTTTAACAAATATCGAGATAACACACGGAGATACTTTACTATATTTGTACTTTATTTTCAAACCAAACACATCATGGAAACAAAACAAAATGACAAGGAGTGTTGTCCAAAGTTTGATCCAAAACCTTGGGAAGACAACGTTTTTGACTGGGAACACAAGCTCTTTATCCGCGACAAAGTATGCACACTATTTTACATGCCAATGAACTTTGGCAAGGTCATCACCGGAATGATAAGAAAACTCGAACTATGCGGAGCAACAACACCGGGCTTTCTCTGTCTGTCGGATCATACCTCCAAATGGAACATGGATCTCTATCTTGCCGTGGACAAAGAGGTGCCCGATGCAGATAATTGCACATTAAGCGGGAAGTATTTCAGCAAAGTGTATGAAGGAAACTTCAAAAAAACAGGGGAATGGTGCAAAGACTACGAATCCGTGGCTAAAGGAAAAGGGTATGAAATAAAGAAAATGTACATGTGGTACACCACCTGCCCTAAATGTGCCAAGAAGTATGGCAAGAACTACGTCGTAATTGTCGGACAGATCGCCTGAGCATGTGTTAAACTATTCTTTCCGAACAGATAGCTTGGAAATTCTTACTACTTTTGTAAATATGAATTTGCATCTGAGAAGGCAAGTAATCTTTGCATGGTTGTTGCTTTTTGCAATAGCTCCAATAGGTATTGTAAAGAGTTTCCACTTTCATGAACATGAAGCGACGACTGCAGGGCATGATTGTGATAGCTCCTCTTGCTCTTGTTTCATTTGTCATTTTCAGTTGCTTCCTTTTGTGGAAACTTCCACGTATCATCTCTCGTTTGATCAGGAGTTCACGTCTTTAGATACAGCTATTTCTATCTGCAAGGTTTTCAAAACCGAACCTTGCTCCTATTCTTTACGAGCTCCTCCCTGCTTATTTTAAAATAGTAAACTGATATGCCCCCTCCAGGGTATACATTTTTTTCTGTACATTTTAAAATAAGAAATAATAATGAGTAAATACATGCTTTTTATTTCCTGTTTTTTCTGTGCCCTATTACCATGTATAGGAGCAGAATTATCAGGAAAGCCCACTGATGCTACCATCTGTGGACATATTACGGACGCTGAAACAAATACTGATTTGACCTACGTTAGTGTAACCATAAAAGGAACCACTCTAGGGACTACGTCCGATGCTTCCGGTCATTTCTTCCTGAAAAACGTGCCTGAGGGCAATTGGATTATTGAGTTCAAGTCAATGGGGTATCGCACACAGACCGAAGACGCATCTGTCACAGGCAAGAGCAGACTGGAAATAGACGTTGCATTGTATCCGGATCTGATTCAGCTGGATGAAATCGTAGTGAGTAGTAACAGAGAGGAAACAAATAAGCGATTGGCACCCTCTTTAGTAACTGTTCTGGATGCTAAATTGTTTGAAGAGACAAACTCATCCTGTCTGGCACAAGGTCTGAGTTTTCAATCGGGACTACGTGTCGAAGATAATTGTCATACCTGTGGCTCCGAACAAGTAAGGATTAATGGTCTGGATGGCTCCTACTCTCAGATATTGATAGACTCGCGTCCTATCGTCAGCTCACTTGCCGGGGTTTACGGACTGGAACAGATTCCTCAAAATATGATCGAACGCGTAGAAGTGGCAAAAGGAGGTGGCTCGGCACTGTATGGATCATCTGCCATAGCCGGAACGATCAATGTAATCACAAAGGTACCTACACGCAATTCTGCTGAAATTTCGCACGATATAACTTACATAGGAGGTACAAATGCCGTTGATAATAACACCGGCATGAATATCTCCCTGGTTACTGAAGATCAAAAAGCCGGGATACTTCTATTCGGACAAAGCCGCTACCGCGATGGATATGATCGGGATGGTGATGGATTTACCGAACTGCCGGAGATGAATAACAAAACAATAGGTCTTCATTCGTTCATGAAGACAAGTAATTATTCAAAGTTATCTTTGGAATATCATAATACCACTGACTTCAGACGGGGTGGTGATCTTCTGAATCAGCCACCTCACGAAGCGGAGGTAGCAGAGGAAGCAGAACACTCAATAAACAGCGGTGGTGTGAACTTTGATCTGTTCACTCCAGATGAAAAGCATAAGGTGAATCTTTATTCCTCCATACAAAACACACGGCGTAAAAGTTACTCGGGTGCCGGACAGGATCTAAGGGGATATGGCAATACGAATGATCTGACCTATGTGTCAGGAGCGCAATATTCATATAACTTGGATAAGCTTTTGTTTATGCCGGCACAGTTTACAGGAGGAACGGAATATATGTATGACAAGTTACACGATAAGATACTGGGGTATAACCGGGATATTTTTCAGACTGTGCACACAGAGAGTGCTTTTATTCAGAATGAATGGAAAGACGAGATGTGGGGATTGTTGTTGGGTGGTCGATTGGATAAACATAACCTGATCAATCATGCAATCTTCAGTCCGCGCATGACATTGAGATATAATCCGGAGAAGGATGTAAACTTCCGTCTCAGCTACTCAACAGGCTTTCGCGCTCCTCAGATATATGACGAGGATCTGCACATCACTGCGGTTGGTGGCGAAATTGCCATTATTCATTCTGCACAGGATCTAAAGCCTGAGACCTCTCAGAGCTTAAGCGCATCAATAGATCTCTATCACACTTTTGGTTCCTATCCCGCAAACCTATGTATTGAGGGATTCTATACAAATCTGGATGATGTCTTTGTGCTAAGCGATACTGGTACTGATAATGAAGGTACTATCTTGAAAGAGCGGGCAAATGGATCGGGAGCCAAAGTGATGGGTATCACATTGGATGGTGAGATCTCCTTCACTTCATTTCTGCAAATAAAAGCAGGGGCAACAATACAGAAAAGCAGGTATGATGAGATGGAAAACTGGAGTTCATCTGAGGACCTTAGTACAAAGAAGATGCTTCGAACGCCTGATTTCTATGGATATTTCACTACTATGCTATCTCCAATAAAAAGGTTTGAAATATCACTTTCTGGCACCTACACAGGAAGTATGCTGGTACCTCATGCCGCAGGATACATCCCGAAAGATATGAATGTGACAACTCCGGATTTCTTTGACATGAATGTCAAACTCAGTTACACGTTCCCACTCTTTGAGCAGATATCTCTTCAGCTGAATGCAGGTGTAAAAAACATTTTCGATGCATATCAATCGGATGAGGACAAAGGGAAAGATCGTGATTCTGATTTTGCATACGGTCCGACTTTGCCCAGAAGTTTTTTTATCGGCGGGAAAATTGTATTTTAAGAGTCATCCAAGATAGAAGATATTATATCTCAACTACACTTCTTATACCACGAAGTGCCCTGCAAACAACGGCAGGGCACTTCTTTTATTAAACCGCATCTCAATATTTTGATAGAATAGTTGTACCTTTGTGCAAAATACAATTGAACATGTCACTAAATAAAGCTTTTGAGTTCTATAACTTATTCCGGACAAATATCAGTTTCCAAAAAGAATGCTGTACATGCAATTCGAAGGATGAATTGAATGCGTTTTTTGAGAACAAGCATCTGCTCTTTTCTGATGAAGAATTTGACGAAGTAATCTCGTCCTCATTGTTTAAATGCCAAACAGAAGATGACGCTTTGGAAGTTCGCCAAATTGAACAAGCCTATTATTTGCTGCTAAAAAGAAAGATGTAAAGGTGTTATGATTACTAACCTTGATTAAATACCCGAAAGAGCTTCATCCATACATATTTTGGGAGCAAACTCTCCGAACTTGTCTGTTAAAGAAAGACACTTCATCATTGACCAGAATTCAACTTTTTCAGAAAGACCATTTTCTTTTGCTTCAGTTTTGAGACTTTCTATTCTTTCTTTTGAAATAAAACGGTCATAGATTACGATGGTATTCTTCTTAATCTCGGTTACAAATTTCAATCTAACGGCAGGCCACATGAAATAAATTATATTATTCCTTACTTCCTCTTCTTTATTGCACAGTAGAAGCACATGAACTTCTTTCTCAAACCATTCGATTTTAGTTTTTTTGTTGTAATCTATCTGAAAATGAGAGTTAAGTTGTTCGCTACTCAATTCATCACCTGCAGCCAGAATTGTTTTCTCTCCATCTTCATCAATACCTGCAGATAGAATAGCCATTTTGTTGTCAGCTAAATAGAGGAAATGTTCATCTTTAGCAGTCTTTCCAAAAA
This sequence comes from Bacteroidales bacterium, assembly GCA_963677415.2. Classification (GTDB taxonomy): domain Bacteria; phylum Bacteroidota; class Bacteroidia; order Bacteroidales; family JAQUTK01; genus JAQUTK01. The sequence goes on from CAXXFJ010000043.1 coordinate 29,527, forward strand.
TATACCCATTCCAGTACTCCCCAAATCCGAAACCATTGGCTACTAATAACTGAGCCATGTCATGTATTCTTGATTCCATTAATTATATTTTTAAATAGGTTTGGGCAAATTTACGTTTACTTTAAATATTTTCTCCAATAGAGCATGGGAGGATCAGATTCTCCAAACTCCATACTTTTGTACAATTGTTGAGCGGCAAGATTATCTTCTCTAACTTCAAGAGTAATTCTGGAGCATCCACGACTTTGTGCTATTGTTACAAGTGATTCCATCAAACTTCTTCCCACCCCTTTTTTTCTGTATTCTTTCGACACAATAACATCATGAATATTAAGCATTGGAGAGACGGTAAAGGTTGAGATATTTTCAAACGCAATAAGTAAACCACAACAGTTGTTTTCAATCTCAGCAAGGAGTACAATACTTTTAGGATGTTCATTCAGAGCGTTCACCAACTGTAAAGTTTGTATTTGGATTAACGGAGTCCCTCCTCCCATTTCATCTTCAATATATGAGTTTATCATTCTGCCAACATTCTTCAAGTCGTCAACATTTGAATAATCACATTCATGAATGGTAACATTAAGATTTTTCATTTGATAATTGCTTGTATTTTTGAGGTATTAATTGATATTTCTCTACACGCAGTCCCATCACCCGTTCCGATATCCCTAATTCTATAGCTGCTTTTGATATGTTGCCTTTGGTCACAATGAGGGTGTCAACAATCATCTGCTTTTCTACTTTTTCGAGGACATTGTTCAACGCACCTTTACTCACAGTACCAGATGAAAATCCTGTTTGCAGTGTAGGAGGCAAATTAAAAGAGTGTATTACATCGTCTGTGGTGAGTATCATTGCTCTTTCAATAACATTCTCCAACTCTCTGATATTTCCCGGCCATGAATACAACATCAGCATATCCAGGGCTCCTCCAGTGATCCGCTTTATTTTCATTCCGTTTTTATTGTTTAGCTTATCAATAAAATGGTCAATCAATAAAGGAATGTCTGATCTTCTATCTCTCAATGGAGGAACGTGAATAGGGAACACATTAATCCGGTAATAAAAATCTTCCCGGAATTGTCCTTTTTCTATCATTTCTTCCAGGTTTCTATTGGTGGCAGTAAGAACCCTAACATCGACATCCAGAGTTTGATTGCCTCCTACCCGTTCAATCTGTCTTTGTTGTATGACCCGCAGCAACTTTACTTGCACCGATAAAGGAATATCCCCTATTTCATCCAGAAAGATAGTCCCTTTATTACACATTTCAAAACGCCCTGCTCTTGTAGTACTAGCTCCTGTGAAAGAACCTTTTTCATGCCCGAACAATTCACTTTCTATCAGGTTTTCTGATAAAGCGGAACAGTTAACCTTAATAAAAGGTCCCCTCGAACGCGAACTAGCATTGTGTATAGCTTCTGCTATCAGTTCTTTTCCGACTCCGCTCTCTCCGCGTATCATTACCGTACTATTGGTTGGAGCAACCTTCTCCATCAGATTATACAAATCATCCATGAGCGACGAATTGCCAATAATATTTTCCGGCTTATATGATTTACCTCCTTTCAGACGTATATTCTCTCTTCTTAACTCTTCAAGTTCCTCAATTTGCTTACGTCTGATTGAAATATTACGTCCAATAAGCATTCCAACTATGTTGAGAAACTTTAATTCCGGAGAGAAATCGGTAACCCCTATGTGTGTTTTGTGTATGCTAAGGGTACCTTTGATTTCATTTTTTACTATAATAGGGATACATAAAAATGCCATCGTCGGAGTTTTCGACGCTTTTAGCCCTATCTTATTGAGGAACCTATCACTTTTTAATACATCTGGAATAATGATCGGCTTTTCAGTGCGAACAACTTCTCCTATAATCCCTTCTCCAACTTTATATAATCCTTTCTTTTTCTCCTCCTCTGTTAATCCGTAAGCCGCACTGATCATGATCCTATCAAGATTATGATCAACAATTGTAAAAATGCTGTACTTCGCATTTAAGTATTCACACAACTTTTCCAGTATTGCCTCTAGATCTTTGTTAATATCCATACTATGAGCAATATTGCTGCTGATATTAACCAGAAAAGCTAAATCAGTTTCAGCGTAACAATCTCTTCTATACTTTTCACAAAACATAATATACCCGATTAGTTATGTCACAAAAGTAAGTAAATAAAATGACATAAAGAAATTGATTAGCTAGTTTTAGTTTCATTTTACTACTAGTTTGAGGTTATATAATTTCTTTATGATTTTATTCATGCTAATTGTATGCCAAATTGACAAAGGCTTCTATCACTTCCTCTGGAAACATCTCACGCTTGTTCTGTTGTGAGAAATTGAATACCTTTTTTTTGAGTAAAGCCAGTTTATCATTGTCATACACTATATTACGTTCATCAAGAAAATGCCGCAAAGCTCCGCTTCCAGAGTGTTTACCAAAGATATTCCGATAACTTTCCCGTCCTATTATCTTCCCGTCAAATGCCTGAAAAGCGATTGTATTCTTTAATGTACTTCTGGTATGTATGCCCGATTCATGACTGAAGGCCATTTTACCGGAAATGGCTTTCCCCATTGGTATCGGTCGTTTAGATATATCAGAAACATATCGACACAAAGAGTAGAGAAGTGACGTATTGTATTTTGTTTGCTCTGAATTTAAACAGAGCGCCATCAAGACCTCTTCGAGTGCGGCATTTCCCGCTCGTTCTCCAAGACCGTTTACCGTTACGCTAAGACTATCTGCACCCGATTGCCATGCTGTAATTGCATTGGCGGTAGCCATTCCCAAATCATTATGTGCATGGAAGTCAACATCTAGCCCTGGAGAAAAAGACAGTACATTCTCCAACAGACTTTTGGCTGTCATTGGAGTTAAAACTCCGACCGTATCTGCAACCCTGATTCTTTCTGCACCTGCCTCAAGGGCAATCGTTACGAACTTTCGTAATTGATCTATATCACTTCTTGAAGCATCTTGTGCTCCAACACTTACGTGTTTAAAAAAACGTTTGGCATGTGTTACTAATTCAGGAATACTGTCTTCCACCCATTGCCAGCTTTTATTCATTGTGGATAATTGAATGGATGAAATAGGAAATGCGATGTGAATACTCTCTGCATGAGTGAGCGCAGATAATTCAATGTCTTTTAAAACAGCTCTACTCCAAACAAGTATGCGTGATTTTAAATGCAATTGTGTCATCTGACGTATTGTCTCTGAGACTTCCTCATTCATAACAGGTATGCCTGCTTCAATTTCGTCAATTCCTATTTCATCGAGCATACAGGCTAGCCGTATCTTCTCTTTCCGGGAAAAAGCCACACCAGGTGCTTGCTCTCCATCCCTTAAAGTAGAATCGATTAACCATATTCTCTTTTTATCCATCATGATTCAATATCCGTTTAATCTGCAATTAAGTATTCTTCAACAGCTTCATCTTCTTCCAATGCATCAAGAATTTCATCAATTTTATCTTCACCGGTAATACCCCCATACCAATAATTATTAGGTTGTATAACAATGACAGGACCTTGACTGCATACACTCAAACAAGCCGTTGTAGTGACAACTGCATTTATCCCTCTGTCTGCACATTCTTCAGTAATATATTGAACTAAAGAGGTTGCTCCTTGTTTGTTGCAAGCCCCTTGTGCATCTCCGGCAACCCGGTATGAGTTGCAAACAAGAATCATAAAATCTGGTTTTTTCATTTTCTTTAAAGTTGTAAGTTTGTACTATTTATATTTATCAACCACATCCGTTACCTGCTCCTCTACAAGATTCACCGCATTTTGCATATTCACTCTTGCAAAGGGTTTTAAGTGGAATATTATGATAAACCGCATCAAGTCCGGCATCAATTAAACCATTCATTTGTATTACTTTTATTCCGTTATCCTGAAGTACACGCATAGGAGTTTCTCCTACTCCGGCAACAAGGATAGCCTGGCAATCACATAGAGCATTCTCAGCCAAAGCTTTCCATCTTTCTATGCCACTTCCTTCGGGTGGTGTATTACGCATCTCAACAAAATGATATCCATTACGACTTTGTTCGAAAATATAAACTTTGCGAGCTTCTCCCAAATGAAGATTTACTAATATCCCTTCATTAGTGGCTACTGCCACTCTTGTCTGTTCCGATCCTTTGTTTACAATCATGGATGAAAATTGTCCAATCATGTTCATAGCCTCAATATTGTCGTGCCCCAAAAGTCCTGCAGCATCCGCCCGACAACGAGCGCAATGAGCCATTGGTTTTATGTAATTGGATATATCTGCTTTTATTTGTTTCATTTGTTCTTTGGAAGGTTCCGGTAGAAGTCCGAATTCTGTATTTTCTGTAGGATACATCGGAATACAGTTCATGGTATCAGCTCCGAGAGATGATACCTTTTGAGCAATCTCTTCTACTTCCATGTCATTAATACCCGGACAAACCACCGTGTTTATTTTTACAGTTATACCTTTGTTTTTCAGCAATCTAATGCAGTTCAGCTGTTGCTCCAATATTATTTTAGCCCCTTCTTCGCCTCTATATACCCGCCTGTTATATCGTACCCAACGGTATATCTTGCTTAAAGTTGAAGGATTGATAGAATTGATTGTGATAGTCACATGTGAAACACCTATTTCGGCTATTTCATCAATATAAGGTGCTAAGTCAAGTCCATTTGTCGATAAGCAAAAAATAATATCCGGAAATTCATGCTTTATCATTTTCATTGTATTGATAGTTTCGACCGGATTGGCAAAAGGATCACCCGGACCGGCTATTCCTACAACACTTATATTCGGGATTTTTTCCATGAGAGCTTTCAGATAGTGAACAGCCTGCATTGGTGCCAACATGGTGCTGGTTACTCCGGGGCGGCTCTCATTACAACAATCATATTTACGGTTACAATAATTACATTGTATATTACATTTTGGTGCTACAGGCAAATGTACACGCGCATATTGATGCTTTGCTTCCGCATTGAAACACGGATGTTTTGACATATCTTTCATCATGATTTTACTGCTTTAAATTTATTCGTAACCTCTTTACATATATTTATATCCGACGGGCGATTTTCGTTGTTTATCTTCCAACAAAGTATTCACTATTTGCTCGAACAATAAAGTGGCTCCTTCATATCCTAATAATTTGGAATGTTGGGCACCAACCCGGTCATGTATTGGAAAACCTACTCTGATAAGAGGAATATCCATTTTGCGTGCAATGTAATAGCCCTTACTATTACCAATCATTAAATCGGGCTTCGATTCTTGCATAACAGCTTCCATTCGTTCAAAACTCAAACCCTGACCTATTATCATATCTTCGGGATACAAATCACCCAAGACTGTTTGCAATGTTTCACCTAATCTTCCACTTTCTCCACCTGAAGCACAGAGTATCGGTTTGATTCCGATTTCTACTGCAAAAGCAGCTAAAGCAACGACTAAATCTTCTTCTCCATAGATGACAACTCGTTTATTTGAAACATACTTATGTCCGTCAATATACAAATCCACAAGTCTTCCACGTTGTTTCTGATATTCTTCGGGTATTGGTTTCCCTGATATTTTTGATAGCAAATTGAAAAACTTATCCGTTTCATTAATTCCAACAGGCAATCCTGTTCTTACGTTAACTACATCAAACTTATCCTGCAAATAGTCACCGGCCGATGTTTTATTTTTTGTCCCTGAGTTAAGTATATATCCCAATTCTACAGACATCAATGCTGATCCGCTGCGTCTCAATTCTTCCAAAGTTGTACCACCGGAAGATATGCGTTGATATTTTTCCCAGGAAGTATTATCAAGCGTATCAGAATAATCCGGGAATAGCATAAATTCAAGATCAAAATCAGTCAGAATCTCTTTCAAATGGCGTATATCTTCTGGTGATATGAAGTTGCTAAATAAGTTTATATGCTTACAACCCTTCATTTTATCTGTAGCCAAAGCTTTGACCGTTGCATATACTGCCTCGTGAAATCCTTCGTAATGCGTGCCTGAATAACTAGGGGTTGAAGCATAAATCATTTCAGGCAAATCGTTGTTCTCACCACGGGTGCTTTTATACTCATTGATCAGCCGTTGCACATCCTCTCCTATGGTTTCACTCAGACAGGTACTTGCAATAGCAATGATTGCTGGATGATACTGAGAGATAATATTGTCAATTCCTGTATTAAAGTTTCTGTTTCCTCCGAATATGGTGGTTTCTTCACTGAAATTGGAAGATGCAATATCCATTGGTTCACGAAAATGACTGATAAGATAGCGCCTGATATAGGTAGCGCATCCCTGTGATCCATGTAAAAGCGGCAATACCCCTTCCAAACCTTTAAATGCTACACAAGCTCCCAAAGGGGTACATTGCTTACACGCGTTGCAGGATGAAGCAAAACTTTCTCCTGAGGGTAAGTTCTTTACAATCTTATTTATTGCTTTTACATTCATGATCTGACTTTATTAATTGATGAGTTAGCTTTTTCTTACGAACCTCCATACGGGATTTAACACTGTGTCATAGACTTCTTTTGCAAAATTGAGCATCCCTTCATATCCGGCAAGTGCTAGTTTGCGCTCATGGTTGTGATCACAAAAACCGATGCCAAGTTTATAGGCTATCGGACGTTCTTTTACACCTCCGATAAATAAATCTGCTCCGGTTTGTTTGACGAACTCCGAGAGTTCCACCGGATTGGAATCGTCTACCAAGATACACCCATCGTCGCAAATCGCTTTCAGCAGTTTATAATCCTCCGTATTCCCTGTTTGTGTCCCTGCTATTACTGTTTTCATTCCGATGAGCCTTAATGCTTTTACCAGCGATATGGCTTTAAATGCACCTCCCACATAGATTGCCGCCTTTTTCCCTTGCAAAGCTTTTTTGTAAGGTTCGAGTGCCGGTAATAATTGAGTCAACTCGTCTTTTACCAATTCACGTGCTTCATTCATAATGAGCTCATTGTTGAAAAACTTGGCTACGTCATAAAGAGCGTCCGACATATCCTCTATTCCAAAGTAAGAAACCTTTATAAATGGTATGCCATATTTCTCTTTCATCATTTTAGCCAGGTGAAGCATGGAACCAGAACACTGAACAACATTCAATGCCGCCCGATGTGCATTTTGTATGTCTTTTACTCTCCCATCTCCTGTAAGAGAAGCAAGAATCTGAACCCCCATTCGCTTATAATATTCGGCAAGTATCCACAACTCTCCAGCCAAATTGAAATCACCTAAAATATTGATGCTGTATGGTGATACTTCTTTGGAATCATCTGTACCGACAAGCGTGCTTAAGGCATCGCAAGCTATTTTGTAACCATCCTTCTTGGATCCTTGAAATCCTTCCGCCATAACTGCGATAACAGGGATATTTTTTTCAGCAGTTACACGTTTGCATACAGACTGCACATTATCACCAATAACACCTACAATGCAAGTGGAGTAAACAAAAGCAGCCTTTGGATGATGCTTGTCTATTAACTCATGAAGAGCATTATAGAGTTGAGTTTCTCCGCCAAAAACGACATGCTTTTCTCGCAAGTCGGTAGAAAAACTGCTGCGATGCAGCTCCGGTCCTGATGACATCGCTCCCCTTATGTCCCATGTGTAAGAAGCACATCCTATCGGACCGTGAACCAGATGAAGCGCATCAGCTATCGGGTATAACACCACTCGGGAACCGCAGAAAACACATGCACGTTGGCTAACCGAACCGGCTGTGCTTGGCTTTCCGCCAATCAGCTCTGCGCTATTTTCCCCTTTGGTGATAATTTGGTTTTCTCTTTCTTGTAAAAAAGCAGTCATTGTGGCGTGAGTTTTAAGAGTTTATACTAGCAAACTTTTACTACATTTGGAATTCTACCTTCTCTTCAGGGCAAGTTCTATCTTGATGATCCAACATTTTTTCCAGTATACTAATCGCTAAATTTGTTGCTCCAACATACCCGGTGAACGGGAAGAAGTTATTACCCGGACGGTCAACTACAGGAAAACCAATACGTAAGAAAGGTATATCTTCATCTCTAGCGATGTATTTTCCGTAGGTGTTTCCAATCAACAGATCAACAGGTTCCTGCTTGATCCATTGGTGCAATTGGAAGATATCTGCACGTTCGCCGCTTTTGTATTTGGCTTCAGGTACCGTACTCTTGAGCATTTGTTCCATTTCTGCATCGAAATGTTTTCCTGCTGTACCCGTTACGATGTATACCGGTTTCATGTCAAGCGTCAGTAAAAACTCCGTCAATGGAATTAGAGTATCAGGATCTCCAAACAGAGCTACCCTCTTTCCCCAGAAATACTTGGCATTATCCGCGATAAGATCGACCAAACGTCCCCGTTCATCATTCAGCGAGTCAGGAACCGGTAAATTGGCATGTCGGCTCAGTGACATAATGAAGCGGTCAGTGGCTTTCAATCCGATTGGAATTTCCAGTACATCAAACTTAACCTTACATTTGCTTTCCAGTTTCACGCAAGCATCTTCCGTAGAATAAGCTCCCAAGCCTAGGGTGAATTTGCTGTCACCTGTTGCCGTCATTTCCGGAACAGTTGTACCCCCTTCAGGATACATTCGGTATTTTCCAGTTAGAGGAGCATCCAAGACGTCAGACATATCCGGGAACATAATGGTACGTGCCTCCATCACTTTTGCTATCCGCTTGATTTCGCGCATATCTGATGGCTCCATCCATCCGGCTATCAGGTTTATCACATTCCTCTTCTTGGGTGTGGCCGTCGAGAAGAATTTGACAAAAGCGGACAATTGGTTGGAATATCCGGTAACATGAGTACCTACGTAACTAGGAGTATTGCAGTAGATAACCTTTTTTCCTTCCGGAATTTTATCTTCTTCAGCCGCTTTCGATATAATCTGCGTAAGGTCATCACCAATTGTTTCGGACAAACATGTCGTGTGTACAGCGATAATATCTGGTTCGTAAACCGAAAATATCGTTTCAATAGCCGAAACTAAGTTTGACGAACCTCCAAATACCGAAGAACCTTCGGAAAAAGAACTGGTAGCCGCCATTATTGGCTCTTTAAAATGACGTGTCAGTGCACTTCTGTGATAAGAACAGCAACCTTGCGAACCATGGCTATGTGGTAGACATCCGTGCAACCCGAGAGCTGCATACATGGCACCGACAGGTTGGCAAGTCTTTGCAGGGTTGATGGTCAACGCCTTCCGTTCTATTTCCTTTTCTGTTGTATGTTTTAATAGCATAATCTTCTTTTTTTATCAGTAAACATATTGAGCTTCAACGTAGTCCTCACTTTCCCAAGGAGCTTTCAGTTCTTTCCATATTGACGAACAAACCATTTGTTCGATGTCACTATAGAAGTTTATAGCGCCCTTAAATCCAGCGTATGGTCCTCCGGAATCATAATTATGGAGCTGTTTAAGTGGTACGCCCATTTTCTGAACACAGAATTTCTCTTTAATACCTGCGCAAAAGATATCCGGTCTGTATTTCTCGATCAGTTTTTCCATTTCGTAATGGCTCAAGTCGTCAATAACGAGCGTTCCCTTTTCCATCTGTTCCATTATACCATGATATTCATTGAATTCCATTCCCTCAGCTTCAAGTGTTTTCAACTCTTCTTCCGTCTTACGCGGATTGAAGCGCTTTTCGTCTTGGGTCACAGTAATTTCTTCAATGTTACGGCTATCAGCATCTACTTGTATCGTTGGCATCACCCGTCGTCCTTCATAGTCATCACGGTGTCCAAACTCATATCCGGCTGCCAGTGTGGTCATGCCCAATTCTTCAAACAGATCCTGATAATGATGCGCACGTGATCCACCTACAAACAGCATCGCCAGCTTGCCTTTGGTCTTAGGATATATTTTATTCCTGGCTTCATCTACCGCCTTCATCTCTTCGGAAATCACCTCTTCCACACGGTCAATCAGTTCCTTTTCGCCGAAATATTGTGCTATTTTGCGAAGCATCTTTCCTGTAGAGTTGGCTCCGATCGGTTGAACTTTAATCCATGGAATACCAAAAGCGGTTTCCATCATTTCAGCAACATAATTGATGGAACGGTGACACATTACCATATTCAAATCAGCTGTGTGCGCATTTTCAAATGTCTCTATGGTAGAATTACCACTAAATGTAGCTACGAGCTGTATGCCACATTTTTCCATCACACGTTCCAGTTCGAAAGCATCACCACCAATATTATATTCTCCGAGTAGGTTGACTCTGTATTTCAAGCTTCCTCTTTTCTCGTCATCACGTCCAATCAGGTTTTTGAATAATCCATTATTAGCTATATGGTGTCCTGCAGACTGTGATACACCACGATATCCCTCGCACGAGAACCCAAAGATATTTATCCCATTACCTATTTCTTCCATCATAAATTTGGCTACACGGTGTACGTCGTCACCAATCAATCCTACAGGACAAGTGGAAAATATGGCAATAGCTTTAGGATGAAATAATTCATAGGCTTCACGAATAGCTTGTTTCAGTTTTTCTTCTCCACCGAATACAATATTTGAGTCTTGCATGTCGGTCGAAAAGCAATACGTAATGAAATTCGCATCCAATGGATTTTCTGGTTTTGTCTGGTTACGACGGGTAAGCCATGAATAATACCCGCATCCGATAGGACCGTGGGTAATATTTACAATATCCCGAGTTGGTCCTAATACTACCCCTTTACATCCGGCGTATGTACATCCACGTTGGGTTATGATTCCCGGTATGGTACGTACGTTCGCCTGTATTTGCGGCGTATTTTCCGAATCGCTCAGAATAATGGATTTGGCTCTTTTCTTAGCGATCTTTTTAGGATATTTGCTAATAACCTCTTCGCGAAAACTCTGAAGTTCGGATATTAACTCTTCCTTTTTTTCTTTCATATTATCTTTCATCATAATAATTCTTCATTTGTATGGTTTAGTCCAATGTCATGTCACCCGAATCTCCGGTATGTACACTATAGGATCCCAAAGTCTCAATCACGAATATTTTTCCGTCTCCGGATTTTCCAGTTTGGTTGGCTTTGATGATTGCTTCTATTGCAATATCTTTTTTCTCATCCGTCACAACCAATGTGATCATCCGTTTCGATTTCAGGCGGGGTACTTCCGGAATGAAACTAAGCGCATCTTCCAGGATATCAGGGCATTCTTTATCCTTTTTGGCTTGTAGTATCTTTTCCAGATCTCCGTTCCCTTTTCCACGCCCCAATACAGGCATTGCTGTAAAGGATGGTAGACCTATTTCTGATAAAGCAGCCTTAGTATCAACCATTTTGGAGATTCTTATCATTGCTAGAATTAGTTTCATATGTTCTATGATTTAATTATTATTCTTTTTTCCCGTTTGAAACGGTATAAGTTTCTTGAATGGGAGTAATAAAGATTTTCCCATCTCCTGCTTGCCCTTTTGCTCCAGTGCGGGCTGATTCAATGATTGTTTCCACTACGAATTCTTTATCCTTGTCCTGTATAGCAATCATTAATAGATCTTTAGGAAGTTCATCGTAGGTTACATTTCCCACTTTTAGTCCTCGCTGCTTACCTCTACCAAACACAGATAATTTGGTCACAGCCGGAAAACCAGCATTGAAGAGATCTTTCATCACAACAGGTGATTTTTCCGGGCGTACAATAGCTCTGATCAGTAACATATGTTCTCGTATTAAATGTTTATATTTTAGTTCATTATACCGAAGCCAACCAATAAATCCTCTAACTCTTGCATAGTAAGTGGAGTAGGAATAACTTGCATTTTATTTGCATCTATTTTCGTTGCCAAACTACGATATTCGTTTGCTTGATTGTGCTCAGGCGCAAAGTCGATCACTGTTTTACGGTTAATTTCCGCATGTTGCACCATATTGTCGCGAGGCACGAAATGGATCATTTGTGTACCCAGCTTTTTTGCGAATTCTTCAATCATGTTGGCCTCATTGTCTACCTGACGTGAGTTGCATATCAGTCCTCCAAGACGTACATCACCTACTTTACCAAATTTGGCGATTGATTTGCAGATGTTGTTTGCAGCATACATAGCCATCATTTCACCGGAACAAACAATATAAACCTCTTGTGCTTTTCCATCGCGTATCGGCATGGCGAAACCACCACAAACAACGTCGCCCAATACATCATAAAAGACATAATCCAATTGTTTTTCTTTATCATAAGCTCCTAGCTGTTCAAGCAAGTTGATAGAAGTGATAATACCGCGTCCAGCACAGCCTACTCCCGGTTCAGGACCACCTGATTCTACACAACTGGTATTATGAAAACCCATTTTCATCACATCGTCCAATTCTACATCTTCACCCTCTTCACGGAGAGTATCCAGTACTGTTTTCTGTGCCAGACCATGAAGTAACAAACGCGTAGAGTCAGCTTTTGGGTCACAACCCACTACCATTACTTTTTTTCCCATTTCAGCAAGTCCCGCCACTGTGTTTTGTGTGGTGGTCGATTTCCCGATCCCTCCTTTTCCATAAATTGCAATCTTTCTCATAATCTTTAGTCTTTAAATGAATTAAAACGAATTACCTATATTCACAGATAAGATATCAAATGCTGTGCCAAGAGAGAGAAATCATTGTCACCACCTTACTCAATACATTATATATCAGCAAGATAAAAACATATACCCGTTATACGATTGAATGTATAACGGGTATAAAAAAGCTACTGAGAATGTAGGATATCCATCCCTATCTTACAAAAATGTAGGATTCTGAAGTGTATCAACTTGCTTTTTATCAATATTCAGAATATGTGTGGCAATCTTCTTAATTTCCGCTTTGTCGTGACTTACCATCAAGGTTGTTGCACCAAAAAGCTCATGAGCCTTTACAATCTCATCCTGCAGGCTTTGCTTCATTTCCTCATCAATGGCAGAAAGTGGTTCGTCAAGAAGCAAGACTTGCGGTTTTGAAGCTAGTGCTCTGGCTAAAGCAACCCTTTGTTTTTGCCCGCCCGATAGATTTTGCGGCTTTTGTTTTTTCAACATTTCCAATCCGAATGTTTCAATGAGTTGACACGTCAGATCATAATCCTTTTGTTTGTTTTGCGCAAAGAGTATATTCTGTTCGACTGTCATATTCGGAAAGAGCGCATAATCTTGAAACATATACGCTATACGCCTTCTTTGCGGAGACAGATTGATCTGTTTCTGTGAATCATACAATACGTTATCCCCTATTCTGATTATGCCTTCATCCGGGTCCATCAATCCGGCAATCATTCTTAACAATGTTGTTTTTCCTGCACCGGACGGGCCGTATATACAGGTCAGGGAGTGCGGGGGTATTGTGATCGACACCTCCAGATCCCTTTCCCCATCAGATGTCAGCATCCTTCTTTTTACTTCCAGACGAATCATATCTTCTCTTTTATTTCTTGAATGAATTATTGATATTGAATCCTTTGTTGATACTATATATGATTATCATGAGGACAAATGATATTACAAAAAGCGTCAGGGAATATCTGTTTGCGACACTGTAATTGAGCGTTTGCACTTCGTCGTATATGGCAATAGAGGCAATACGGGTTTCACCCGGTATATTTCCACCAACCATCAGCACGATGCCGAATTCTCCAATAGTATGTGCAAAAGTCAATGCAATTCCGGTGATAACAGATGACTTAATATTGGGAAGCAGTACCCTACAGAAAGTAGTAAACCGAGATTTCCCCAATGTGTAAGCCGCCTCCCGATAGCTTGTCGGCAATCCGGACAGTCCGCTTTGAAGCGGTTGTACCATGAATGGAAAACTAGCTATCACACTGGCTATAAGGACACCGTTAAAGGTGAACGCTAACCGCAGATCAAAATAGTGTTCAAGAAATTGTCCGAGACTGTTTTGCGGACTAAAAATCAACAGAAGGTAATAACCAAGCACCGTTGGAGGTAATACCATCGGCATACAGATCAAAGCCTCAAACACTATTTTTATTCTGGAGCGTGTGAATGCTAGCCAGTAAGCTAGGGGAAGCCCTATTATCAACAGAATTAAAGTGGCGCTAATAGCCAGTTTACCTGTGAGGAGCAATGTTGTAATAAAATTACTATCCATATTATTTTACCAATCCGTATCCAAAGTCTTTCCATATTTTATCACACGACTTACTCATCACATAGGTTAGAAACTTTTGAGCTTCACTGTTTTGTGAACTATTCTTCAGCAAGACACATCCCTGTGATATAGGTGGACAGATATCGTCGGGAAGGACATAGCATATCCCCTTTCCTTTCATCTCTGGAGCCAAAGCCAGCGACAGTGCGATAAATCCTATTTCCGCATTACCAGAAAAGGCATACTGGGCCGCCTGACTGATATTTTCTCCCCATACGATTTTGGAACTTATCTGGTCGTATAGGTTCTGTTTTTTGAGAAGTTCAACAGCATTTTTCCCATACGGTGCTTTTACAGGATCAGCTATTGCTATCTTCTTTACCTCCGGCAGAGTAACTGTCTTCACTCCTTTTTTTACATCAATGGTAGCACTCCACATGGCTACTTTTCCGTAGATGTAGGTTTTAACATCACCAACGGCAAAGCCTTGATCTTTAACTTTTTGTGGAAAAGCGGTGTCCGCTGCCATGAACAAGTCAAATGGAGCCCCATTCACTATTTGCTGGGTGAGAGTCCCTGATGATCCGAAAGTTATTTCCACTTCCGACTCCTTATTGACAGATTCGTATTGTTTTTTAATTTCCTCTAAGACAAAACGAAGGTTTGCTGCTGCCGCTACTTTGACCTTTTGTTGAGCTGCAAATGAAATGCTGCACCCGCAGATAAGGGTGAGCGCTAAAATAATCTTTTTCATACTGGATGTTTATTTAATGAATTGGTAATTATTATTTACTGGCTAAAAACTTAGGTTTGAAAGTAAGCATCACATATGCCCATTGAGCAAATTTGGTTTCCACACCTACTTGTTTTTTTATGATATCTGTTTGGTCTGTTTTGAAGTATGCACTCCAACCTCCCTGGATGCTAAACTGAGAAGACACTTTGTAATTAGCTGTGATATCAATTTCTGAACCGAGAGCTTTTGAATCACTCGTGGCTAATTTTTCTGCCAATGAGAAGTTATGGTACGTTGCATCAATATCAAATTTAGCATTGGGAGCATACTTTATTCCTCCAAAGAGATCAAACAATCCTTGAGTAGGCAGCGTGGCCCAATATTCCATTGAACCGTTAAAAGAGTGACTCACACCATACAATTTATTAAAGGTTCTGTCTTTTCCTGCTTCCAAATCAGATTTGGAACCGGAAAAATAATCAGTACCCATTGTAACAGTCCAAATCGGAGTAATCTTATATTTCGCCTTTAAGGCAAGAAGATAAGCACTTAGGCTCTTGTCGGAAGCGCTATGACCAAATTGGAAATACCCGGTAGCATACAGATACAAAGGTTGTTTCTTGTCACTATACAAAAGATTCCCTCCAACAGTATTCCGATAACTCAGTTTATCTAACAGATCAGGAGTTGTGCCTCGTTGAAAACCATCATTCACCCATAAAGCAGTGAGGTCAAGCTTTCCCAGTGGTTTATCCAACCACAGATAATTCAATGATTTGTACGACTTAGAGACACTGTAGGCTGATTCTGAGAGCACTTCACTGGCATTATTCCATGCAGACCCTACATGTACCTTAAGATTCTTTGTATCATACTTGAGCAATAGTAAGTCGTGAGAGTTTCCAGTATTACTCCAGTTAGAAGAGGAGAAAATCCGTTTGTCGTCATACTCCAATGATTGCCTTCCCAAGGTAGCAGAAAACTCAGGTGTAAATTTATATTTGGCCCAAGACTCATACAATCCTAGAGAGCTTTTTGTATCATTAGTACCGGTTTCTCCGTAAGTTCTGGCATCTTGCAACCTGAGGGAGGCTTCCATTTTATCATCCGAATACAATAAGTTGAGTCGGCTTCTCATTGTTGAGACAAATGCATCATGCTCATCATTCGTTAATGGCTTCTTAAACCCGCTCTTCAATTCACTTCGGGTTCTTAGTTCCGCATCCATCGTTAGATTCTGTGCTTGAATGCTTGCGTGGATGGTCATGATACCTAATATGACCACCATCTTAAATAGTTCTTTACCTTTCATAATTACTTTCTTTAGAAAAATTTGTTAGTTACTATACCTTATTGGAAACGATCGTTTAGCTTGGATATAAAATGAAAAAGATAACGCTTTTCAAAAAAAATCAGAAAAAGCAAGTCTTGATTTCATTCTCTATGTTGTTCAGATATTCCTGATGCTTGGCCTCCATGGATAAAAACGTTTCAATAACCGTCAAACCGTATTTAGTCAATTTGGCTCCACCACCATTCACTCCTCCGCGTTGTTGAACTACAATCGGCAGAGGAGAAAGACTGTTTATTTCCTTGATATAAGTCCATGCCATCTGATACGACATTCCTATTTTCTTTGAAGCAGCCAAGATGGATCCGGTGAGTCTTACTTGCCTCAACAGTTCAATCCTTCTGCCATTTAAGAATATCATTTCATTCTTAGTTATTTCAATGTCTGCTTGTATCCTGAAAACTGAACGCATAGTAGTCTTTTTTGTAAATACTATATCAAACGCCATGCCAGAAATGCAAAAACCTACTAATCAACAATATAATAATTTATAGAGAAAATGAAGAACTCTCATTTACTACCAAAATGTAACTTTATTGAGGCTCTTTTTACGAAAATGTATGCCGTTTTGAGGTGGGTATGGTCTAATGTAGTTAGTGATGGAAGGATCCTCTTTTGTGTCTATTCAAAGAATATCAAAAGAGTAAAATCGGTGTTTTAGGACAATTCTGCTTTTTAAGAAGAAGCAGCTGACTGGAGCGAATTTGGAGTAAAAAGACAAAAATCGGTCTATATAGAGGAATTATGATTTCTCTATACAACTGATAAGTAGCAAGTTATATATTTGTAAAATGCGCCCGTATGCGTGACAAATTTCTACCTGAAGAAATGTTTATTGCATAGGCATCCCTTTGGAAAAACTATTAGATATCTTTACAAAAACTATTAGAAGAAATCCGGCTCTTTTCAGGTTCTTTTTGTTGATGGTCACGGATTTCCTAAATCGGTGTTTTAGGACAATTCTGGATGTTTCGGGGATGCTTATTTCGGTATTAGAAAAGTTTCTATACCTTTCAATTAGTTCTTGACAGCCATCCGCTCCCAGATCCAGGAAGGAATCAGCTTCCAGAAGAAGACCATGATTGCATACCGGTAATCAATCACTGCTACCCGTTTCTTGTGGGTGATGGCACTGATGATATGAGCCGCCACACGGTCTGCCTGCATCAGCATGGGGTAGTTTCTGTCTTTGAGCAGGGCGGTCTCGACAAATCCGGGACGGATATCGGTAAAGGTGATATTGAGTTGTTCCATTCGCGAGAGCTGTGCCAGGGCATCTATGTAGGTGTTTTGAAAACGTTTAGTCGCTGAATAAGCTGCTGCACTGCCCATGCCTTTGGTGCCTGCTATCGAACTGATAACTGCCAGATGCCCTCCTCCGTTGATCTTTAAGTAGTTGAACGCTGCGGTGACCATCCGTATGAAGCCTTCCACATTGGTGCGTGCTGTATTGATTTCTACCTCGGGGGTTAAGTTCGGGTTCTGAGATCCTATCCCCGAACTGAGCAGAAACAGATCCATGCCACCCAGTTTGCCAATCAATGCGAGCAGCTTGTCTGCCGCATCTTCGTGCGTCACATCGAGCGACTGAATCACAATCTGATGAGGTGCCGTCGCCTGAAACGTTTCCAACGCATCTTGCCGTCTGCCTGCCACTCCTACCTGCCAACCCATCTTCACATACTCTTTTGCCACTTCGTATCCTATACCGGAGGTAGCTCCTATGATTATTACTCGTTTTGCCATGATCTTTATGATTGTCAGCTTTCTGCTGGTTGAACTGATTACACTCTTTATTTCTATTGATCAAAGATAATCTCTTTCAATCAATTATGTAGTGTACTGAAACATCTTTCTAACAAATGGTATTAATACTGTGCGTAAAAACAGGTTTTATGCAGAGCCGTTTCAATAATTTATTATCTTTGCCTCAAATTAATTGAATGAGACTGTTAGCCTGCATATTATCTATTTACGTTTTGACACTCAGTGTGATTCCATGTCCGGATATACCAGAAGATCATACTGCGCCTAACATCGAACTTGCACAACAGGCAACGGGTTCTCATGCGGACCATACCGACCATTGCTCTCCTTTTTGCACGTGTAGTTGCTGCTCAGTCCCTGTAATTAGCCAATGTTGTACTATTCAATTCAAAGACTTTTCGCTCTTGGAGGAGCATTATACCTTTTATAAACCTAGTTGTAGTTTCTTCATCCAAACTTCTATCTGGCAACCTCCTCAAATGAGCTGATACATTGTATTTATTACTTGTATTCACTTATTTAAGAAGCATATCTTATGATAGAACGTATCATTCATTTTTCAATAAAGAATAAATTTATTGTCGGTTTGTTTGTCGTAGCTTTGATTGGCTGGGGTACTTATTCGCTTACCCGTCTGCCCATTGATGCCATACCCGACACAACCAACAATCAGGTGCAGATCATTTCTCTTGCACCTTCATTGGCGGCCCAGGAGGTCGAAAGTTTTATTACCGCACCCATTGAGGTAGCGGTTGCGAATATCCCCGATATAATCGAACTTCGATCCATATCGCGTCTGGGATTGTCTGTAATTACTGTCGTTTTTAAGGATGAGGTGGATGTCTATTGGGCACGCCAACAAATGAGCGAAAGACTAAAGGAAGCGGAAGAGGCGATTCCTTCGGGTCTTGCCAAAATAGAGCTTGCTCCTATCTCTACCGGACTGGGTGAGATCTTCCAGTATCGTCTGGCTGTGGAGAAAGGACTCGAACAGAAATATACGCCCATGGAACTGCGTACCATTCAGGACTGGGTAGTGCGTCGGGAGATGCTGGGCACACCGGGTGTAGCAGATATCAACAGCTACGGTGGTTTTGTCAAACAGTATGAAATCGCTGTGAATCCGGAAATGCTGAGAGGGATGAACCTGACGCTGACGGACATCTTTGTGGCTCTCGAAAAGAACAATGAAAACACGGGAAGTGCTTACATTGATAAGAAGCCGAATGCGTACTTTATCCGGGGTGTGGGTCTGGTAAGAACTCTCGAGGACATCGAAAAGATTGTGGTGAAGAGCAATTCCTCGGGCATTCCGATATTGATCCGTGATCTTGCCACCGTGCAATATGGCAGTGCTACACGCTATGGTGCTTTGG
>CAXXFJ010000044.1:0-214892 GCA_963677415.2 Bacteroidales bacterium
AAGCGTAATCAAGGGATTGACCATCTCTTTCATATTATTATCAATATGTATGAAGGAGTGGACTTTATCAATGAAAAAGGTCAAATGGAACCAGAGGTTCTGAAGAGTTGCAAGACTGGCACCGGAGAAATGTCGATGATTCACACACGAAGCACATTTGAAGACTTTGTACATGAGGGTCCCATTAAAGAGAGTGTATACGGCATATTCACGTCAATCACGGTCCGGATTTAGAAAACTCCATTCTTGCAATAAAGAAAGAACTCGCAGCTGACGAGTCTATCCGGCATAAATATTCACTTCGCTATCTATCCATCAAACTGCTTGAAAAAGACAAGGAAGTTGAACAGTTTGTCCGCACTCTTTCCAATGGAGAACAGGTATTGAAGACTCAGGAAAAGGAGATTCGTAATATTCGACTTTCGTTGAATGAACAGAGTGATACTGCTATTATCAATGCCAAATACGGATTCATTACAGGTGCCTTGAAAGAGACGTTTATCGACAATCATCTAGAAAAGCAACAGGTAACTAAGGTGCTTGACTCCATTGTTACTCATCGTATCTGGGGATTCCCAATCTTTTTCATCTTTATGTGGATCATGTTTCAGTCCACTTTCTCATTGGGACAATATCCGATGGATTTCTTGGAAAGTCTGGTACAGATGTTAGGTCATTTTGTCCATAACTCGATGAGTCCCGGTCCATTGAAAGATATGCTTGCCGACGGAATCATAGGTGGAGTAGGTGGGGTCATTGTTTTTCTTCCACAAATATTGATTCTCTACTTTTTTCATATCCCTAATGGAAGATACCGGCTATATGGCTCGCGCGGCATTTATTATGGACAAGATCATGCATAAAATGGGATTACATGGGAAATCATTTATTCCTTTGATCATGGGTTTCGGTTGTAATGTACCGGCTATCATGGCTACCCGTACTATTGAGAGCCGCAAGAGCCGGTTGGTTACCATACTTATCAATCCTTTGATGAGTTGTAGTGCCCGTTTGCCGATTTATTTATTGCTCGCCGGTGTGTTTTTCCCAGAGAATGCAGGGCTGGTTCTATTGATCATTTATTCAACAGGGATTCTTCTTGCAGTACTCATGGCTCGTCTCTTTAGCAGGTTTATTGTTAAAGGTAAAGATATGCCTTTTGTTATGGAGCTTCCCCCATATCGGATGCCAACCTCGAAGTCTATCATGCGTCATACGTGGGAAAAAGGGAAACAATATATCAAAAAGATGGGAGGTATCATTATGGTAGCTTCTATCATGATATGGTTCCTGGGCTATTATCCGCATCATAACGACTTTGAAACAGCAGCAGCTCAACAGGAAAATTCGTATATCGGACAAATAGGTAAGATGATTGAGCCTGCCATTCGTCCCTTGGGCTTTGACTGGAAACTAGGCATCGGACTCGTCTCCGGAGCAGGTGCCAAGGAGTTGGTAGCAAGTACCCTTTGTGTGCTGTATGCTAATAATGATGATCCTGCAGCCACTGATTTTGCGCAACATGTTGTAAGTGCCGGAGTTACCCCCCTTGCAGCCTTCTGTTATATGCTGTTTGTCTTAATCTATTTCCCCTGTATAGCTACACTTGCCGCTATCAAGCAAGAATCCGGTAGCTGGAAGTGGGCACTCTTCTCTGCTGTCTATACAGTAGTCTTGGCATGGATGGTATCTTTTATTGTGTATCAATTAGGGAGTTTACTTTTATGATAAATGGTCAGGAATTAATTATCTATGTGATATTCGCTTTCTGCCTTCTGTATGTAGGCATACGCGTTTATCATTATTTTCGGGGTATCAACAACAAAGAGAACCCCTGTGCTAACTGTGGAGCCAATTGTGAATTACGAACTGCATATAAAAAGAAACAAGACGAATGCAGGGACAAATCCAAGGAAGATTCGAAAAAACGCTGTCAATAGTTTGAGGGAAAGAAAAGATTCTCTATCTTTGTACTCGCAAAATCAAGGTCTCTTGGCCGAGTGGCTAGGCACCGGTCTGCAAAACCGTCTACAGCAGTTCGAATCTGCTAGAGACCTCGAATTAGAAAGCGTCAAACAGTTTAACCACTGGATGGCGCTTTCTTTCTTAGTAACAATTTCCTTTTTTGCTGCGCCTAAATGGAATAACTTTAGCTCCTCTGTTATTTTCTCAAACCTAGAATTCGAGAGCAGTAAGAAAAGAATAATTTTCTTTACCATCGACACCAAGAGTTCCTCTCAGTATGCTGTATGGCATCTCCGAACCATCAAAACAAACCCTCCTCGCCATTTATTGAATGCAGTTTTATTTGCTAAAAGGCCCTTTTTGTATACAACAGAACTGTTCAGAAGTACAACTCTTTTAGAATCTGTGAATCAACCTATGACAAAAGTCTTTTTTATACAGGGACATAAATAGCCCAGACCTGAAGATAAAACTCAGCAGTAAAGATATATTTCTTATTCCAAACCGTGGAATGATCGTTTTGAACTTCAATATGATCATTCCACGGTTTGGAACCATGATTTCGTGCTTTGGAACCATGATTTCGTGCTTTGGAATGAAGAATGAGTCGGGGAATGATAAACTTATCAAACTGACAAAGCATACACTTCTTTCTATCAGAGGGCAAAATGAAATAAGTAAGCAACAAGTACAATAGGAACAAATCAGACAGTCTGCTCTTCTTCTTCTCCCTCTCCCTCGTCAAGTTCATTCAGAAAGGTTCCCGGTATTTGTTTCTTTGTCTTCAGACCTAACTTGCTCAGATTTTGCACCCTTTTTACAAGATTACCGTTTCCTTCCGATAGCTGTTTGGCCGTCTCATTATAGGTGTTCTTTGCAGTATCCAGTTGTGCGCCTACTTTGGCAAAGTTCTCAACAAAAGAGACAAACTTATCGTAAAGCGCACTTCCCTGGCGCACAATCTCCTGCACATTCTGCGATTGCCGTTCGCTTTGCCACAGGTTATAAGCTAGTTGCAGAGCCATCATTAGATTTGTCGGACTGATCACAATGATATGTTTATCGTAGGCATAGGTGCCGATGGACGGATCATTCTGAACCGCGAGAATATACGACGCCTCATTGGGTATAAACATCAACACATAACCGATAGAATCCTTTATCATTTGCGAGTAATCCCGCGTGCTCAGTTCATTCACATGATCCTTAACAGATTTGAGATGCGCCTTCAGGTGATCAGCCCTCTCTTTCTCGCTATCCGCAGACATATAATTACTGTAAGCAGTCAGCGATACTTTGGAGTCAATCACGATTGCCCGTTTCTCAGGAAAACGAACGATCACATCCGGTCTTCCCCGTTCCCCTTCCATTGTGAAGCTCTCCTGCAAACTGTATTCCTCACCTTTGCGCAAGCCCGATTTCTCAAGGATACTCTCCAATAACATCTCCCCCCAATCTCCTTGTACTTTCGAATTTCCTTTCAGTGCTTTGGTTAGATTCACAGCATCGTCGCCAATCTCCTGTGCCCGTTTCATCATATCTTCAATGGCCTTCTCAATCGAGGCCTTGTTTGCCGCGCCAGACTTGTCATTCTCTTTCACAGCCTTTTCAAAGTTCTCCATCTTCTCTTTCAAAGGATTGAGTATCGCTTCCATCTGCTGTTTATTTACGTTCTGCAAGTCCCCCGATTTGCTCTTTAGCACTTCGTTTGCCAGTTCCTGAAACTCCGTTTTCAGCAAACTCATCTTCTCTTTCCACTGTTTCTCCATCTGGACTTTCGTCTCTTCGAAGGTCTCTTTTAAGGTCGATTGCGCATCAGACATCGCTTTCCGTTCGATAGCAAAGGAGCTTTTCAGTGACTCCACCTCTTTGCGACCGCTCTCTTTCGACGACTCCAGAATAGTTGAGTGGTTCGTTTCAATCAGTCTCTCTTTCTCCGCAGCCTGTTGATGCAATGATTCTATCTCTTTCAGATGAGACTCTTGAGTCATCCGTCGTTCGTTGTCAAACTGCTCTTTGAGACCTTCCATTTGAGTAGATGTACGAGCATTCTCTTGCTTGACCTGATCCAGCTCCTGTTTGACAGCAGCCAGTTCGGCATCAGTTTTATTGTTCTTGGAATGTGCTACGAAGTATCCTATGATACCTCCAGCTAATAGACCCAGGATAATTGAAAGAAAGATTTCCATAATCAGTCGGATTAATAATAAGATGCGATGATTTATATCATGCAAATATACTACTTAATAATACACATCAATACCTCAATTCAATCAAATTGATGTATCATCTGAAACACTTTCGTGTTGAATATAGAGAATTTCGATGGTTCATTTCTTAGGAAACATGCTTCTTGATATCCCACATTACAGTGCATCAAGAAGCATAGACTCTGTTTGTTGCCTCTCGATTCTTAGCTATTATGCCTCTATCTGATTGCATGAAACAGATAATTTCTCGCAATAAAAAGCCTGTATTCTCATTGGATTATTATCTTTGCACTTTACAACGCATCTAATAACGGTTTTGAAATGAGAATAAGATTACTATGGATGAATATTGTACTGCTGTTTGTCAGCACAACACTTCACGCGCAAATGCCAACAGATAAAGTAATAATCAATCCCGAGATCCAGTATCAGTCCATGGAAGGCTGGGGCTCTTCCCTTTGCTGGTGGGCCAATATGGTGGGCCAGTGGGACGATACTAAGATAGACGCCATTGTCACCCTGATCACTGCTCAGGATAAACTCAATATGAATATCTTCCGTTACAACATCGGAGGAGGGGATGACCCCGCGCATGCAGATGGACACATGGTGACCGGAAAAGGGAAACGTGCTGAGATGCCGGGCTTCAAAGCTTCTGCGGTTGCTGCCTATGACTGGACTGCCGATGCTGCTCAGCGAAAGATTATGCTCAAGATAAAAGAGAAAAGACCGGATGCTGTTTTTGAAGCATTCTCCAATTCAGCACCTTACTGGATGACCTATAGCGGTTGCTCGGCAGGTAATGATCCGGCTTCAGCCGACAACCTCAAACCGGAATACTATGATATGTTTTGCGATTACCTCATTGATGTATGCAAACATTATAAAGAGGCGTATGGCATAGAATTCAAAACAATCGAACCATTCAATGAGTCCACAAGCAGCTATTGGGGATATTTGGGTAGTCAGGAAGGATGTCATTTTGATGCCTCTTCCCAGATCAAAGTGCTTCGCATTCTTTCCGCCAAACTAAAAGCTTCCGGATTAAAAACTGTTATCTCTGCTTCAGATGAAACGAGTGTTGGCGCATCGATCAACGTACTCAATGCTTATAAGGCAACTCCGGATATCATTGACCTGCTGGGACAGTTCAATACACATACCTATTCCGGCAATAACAGCGAAAGAATCCAGTTGCGCGAACTGGTCAAGACAATCAATAAACCTTTCTGGCAATCCGAGACCGGACCGAGTAGTGGCAGTGGCTTGGCAAGCAATCTTGGACTTGCGCAAAAGCTGTTTGACGATCTTCGTCTCATGCGCCCCCAGGCTTGGATAGACTGGCAGTTAATGGAGGAGTGGAATGATACCTGGTGCTTGATTCGGTGCAACTTTACCTCGCAGGAATATAACATCATAAAGAACTATTATGTGCGCATGCAGGTGACCCGTTTCATCAAGCAAGGCTACAAGATCATAGATACCAATCATGAGAATGTGTTGGCAGCCATAAATCCGTCAGGAACGGAGATGGTGGCAGTCTTATTGAACACTTCCGGCAGTGAAAAAACATTTGCCCTGGATTTGTCTCTCTTTGGTCATAGAGACGATAAAGCAAAAGTATATCGCACTACGGCTACCGATAATTGCAAACTACTGTTTTCCATCCCTCTGGATGGCAAGGTGCTCAACTATACGCTTGCCGATCAAAGTATGGTTACGCTGATACTTCCGGTCGTACAGGCCAACTATGCGGATTATAGCGTGACCAGGGGGATTACCTTTGAGGATGAGAAAAGCGATCTGTTTAGCGGAGAAGGTACAACTCTCATAGTAAAAAAAAACGACCAGCGTGAAGGGCTGAACAACAGTGAGTATGCTTTGTCCGCGGCAATCAAGAGGGGACAACCGATAACTCTGACTTTTGAAAAACCTTTTTATACATCGGAAAGAGCACGTTACTTCCATGCGATGATGAAGATGTCCGACATCACTCATGATGGTGAAATAGATCCTCAATCGCTGGTTTGGAAAGATTATGTCGTCGATCTGGGTACAGACACGATGTTAACTAAAATGATAATTGGCTCCAACTATGATTCATGTACCATCTGGCTGGACAATATCTGCATCAATGCCAAGAAAGAGGAACGTGCCATTACTGAAGTCTCTCCGGTTTTTGACTTTGAGAGCACAGACGGGATACCAAGCTATGAACTTATTAATAAGAAAGACAGTACTTACTCGGCTCAGATCATAGACAATCCCGATTACGCAGGATTGAATGCATTGGGGCATCTTTTCCAATATACCCTTCCTCCCTTTTCCTCTTTCGGGAGTGTGAACGATACGATGAGACTCCATTTTGACTCACCTCTGCGAGTCACGGCAAATACACGTTATCTCCATGTCATGATCAAATCAAGTTCAACCCGGGTGTATTTTCAGTCAGGTAGCTGGTCATTGAGAAAAAACGTTTCTGCTAATAAATGGATCGATGTTGTTGTTGATATGGAAAATTTCGTGGGTCAGGTAATCAATGATCTCGCAATTTCCCCCTATAGTAGTAATTCGGGTGCGACTGTTTATCTGGATAATATATGTTTCAATAGTGATCCCACAGCTCGTACATATGTAGATGAAATAGAAGTCAACGTCCCTTATCTGCTTGTTTCCCGCAATGGAGGCAACGTCATCGAGACATCGGGCGATCAATTGATGCAATCTTCTTTTGATGATACGTATGGCACACTTGCTCAGCAGTGGATGCTTGTACCGTCCAACGGACACTATACTATTATCTCCCGTCAAGACGACCGACTGATAACTGATAACGGAAGCTATTTTCTTGCACTGAGCAGTGCCCCTGCCACAGACAACTCTCAGTTATTTGACATACAATGGCTGGGTGATGGTTATGCAAAGATACTCTCATTGACTACAGGTAAGGCTTTTGACGTGCAAGGCAGCAGTACTTTGCCCGGAGCTTTGATCGGACTGTGGGACTACGGTACCTCCGGCAATATTCATCGTCAGTGGGCATTGCACAAAGTACCGGGTTTTACAGATGCGCAGACGCAGACAGCTGCAAAGGATACAGGTATCAGCTTCTATACTGACAATGGCCAATTAAATATTTCCGCAAAAGAAACAGTGCAATTGGTTGAGATATACAGACCCGATGGAACTTTGCATAACAAAGTCCGGCCAACTTCTGATTTCATCTCAATACCAATCTCTGATGGACTATATATTTTGCGTGTTGTTACAACGACGGAAGATCAACGCGCGAAGATTGTCGTTCAGTAGTGGCAAAATAAAGTAGGGGTATCATCACTGACACCCCTACCCACATCATTAACCATAATCTTTTAAACCTATATTCTTATTCTATCCAATTTGTATTACTTGTGACAGCGCTTTACGTTCTTCCGGTTGATATTTTGGAAGTTCGATCTTTAGAAGTCCATTCTCCACTTTTGCTGTGATCTTTTCTTTTGCAATATTCTCAGGCAGAGTCAGACTCTGTTTAAATTGAGTGTATGAGAACTCTTTGCGCAGATACTGTTTATGTTCGTCTTTCTCTTCCTTTTCGTCTTTCTTTTCCATTGAAATGACCAGGTTATTCTCCTCGTCAATCTCCAGATTCAGATCCTCTTTTGTTAGACCGGGAACAGTCAGTTCAAGCTTAAAAGCCTCTTCATTCTCAATTACATTCATTGCCGGACGAGTGTTTTGAGTATTTCTCTCGTTCCATTCATAGTTAAATAAGTTGTTTAAAAGCGTAGGAAACAAATCCTGCGAACGTCTTACGAGTACCATAGTTTAATCCTCCATTTTTAAGTTTATAATTTATCTATTGTTTGGTTGTTGTTACTACCATTAGATATTGTACAACTTTCGTGCCAGACGTGTAGGGCTGCCTGGAGTGTGAAAATACGACATAACGACTTACATTTTGTCAGACTTAGGTGGTGTGACGTATACAGGCACATCTCTCTTTCTGCATTTCAGTAAAAGTTTGCGTGTTATTGTACTTATTTGTCGTATATTCAAACTGACAGTATCTCACAATACCGTACTTTTGCAACCACCAAAGAATATATTTAAAGTAGCGCGAAGATGAAGAAGTTTACATTGGCCTTCCTGTTTGTAAGTGTTATAGTATCAGTTCGCATCATGGCACAGCCTCCGATACGGGTAGTCTGTGTCGGCAATAGTATTACCGAGGGAGTTGGCGCTACAAGTGCCGCGAAAGCATGGCCTGCACAGCTTGGCAACTTGCTGGGTAGTCGCTACACCGTGTTGAATTGCGGGGTCAGTGGTACTACAATGTTGAAAAACGGAAGCTATCCCTACTGGAGTACGTCAAGATTTACCGAAGCCAAGAATAATAATCCTCAGATTCTTATTATCGCGCTAGGTACCAATGACGCAGGTACTTCCAACTGGGGGCTGAAGGCTCAGTTTAAAACGGATTATCTTGCTATGATCACTGAGTTCAGAAAGCTGAATAGAAATCCGATTATCTATCTCTGTTTCCCTGCTAAAGTGTTCTCAAATGCTACTCAGACATCAAATATCCAAAGTGAACTGATTCCTATCCTACGAGAGATCAGCAAGGAAGAAAACACCTACATCATTGATTTTTATACGGCGATGCTGTTTAAAGGATCTCTTTATCCTGATGGACTACATCCCAATGATGCAGGTGCAGTGGTGATGGCAAATGCAGCTTATAAAGTCATCAATAAGAAACAGGTTATTGTACCTTATGTATCTGTCAATAATCAAGACTCGGTAGAAACAACCTCACCTTCTGTGCCGGCAGGAGGAACATTGACATTAAAACCTCAGCCCGCACTTGGCACATGGGCATGGAAAGGGCCGAGTGGATTTACATCTACAGATCGGGTGGTCACCCTCTCTGATATCCAACTGAAAAACGGTGGTGCTTACACTGCCATTTATATCGATACACTGGGTATGAGAAGTGTGATGAACTTTATGGTTTCCATTGAAGGCTGTACCGCAGCTTCGATTACTTCGAATGTCCAGGTAAACAATGGCAGTTGGACTACTTCAACTTCTGTAACGACCAATCCGGGTGGATCGCTATCCTTTGACCCGCGACCGACCACAGGTATCTGGTGCTGGACAGGCCCCAATGGTTTCTTCTCCAACTCAAGGACTTTCTCCCTGAACACGATCCTTCCCGAGCAGGCAGGTGACTATACCGCAACCTGTTATAATTCGACAGGATGTAAGAGCACTGTGACCATTAATGTTGCAGTGGAAGGAGAGGTAACCTGTCCGACACTTGTACCTTACATGAATATCAACGCTACCTGGTCGCAAATAACTTCCGCAGTGATTAGTGAGGGTGGTGGTGTCACTTTTGGTCCGCAACCCTCTAATGGGGATTGGAGCTGGTCCGGTCCAAACGGTTTTTCTTCCAACAACAGAGAAGCGACAGTTAGTAACTTCACTGCTGCCAAATCAGGCAAGTACATCGGTTTATTTACCAATGAAGTAGGATGCAAAGATAGTTTGGTTTTCACATTGAATGCAGTCAATACAGTGCTGGATCTTCCTGTGGATGATTCGGGAATGATAGTATATCCAAATCCGGCAACCGATAAAGTAACTTTCAAAAACGTCCCTGCCCACACAGCCATCACCGTTTGGGATGCAGCCGGACGTGTCTTGATGCGCATGAATTCATCAGATGTCACTGAAGATGTTGATATAAAGGTGAGTGGTTGGAAAAGCGGAGTGTATTACATCTCACTGCTCAACAATGACACAAAGACTTTTAAAGTAATCAAGAAATAAGTCATAGGTCTTGGTTATGGTTAGGCCCATCCTTCGCTTCACGCGTTGGATGGGCTCTTTTTATCGGGACTTAGTGATTACTCTTGTCTTTTATCAAGCCCTCATAATCAACCTTGTCGTATGTCAGACCCTCAACCTCTTCAAATGTGATATAATCAATCAAATCAAAATTGGTAGCTCCTTCTTTTGTAACCATCAGCAGATAGGAAGGCTTATTATCCGTGTTTAGCATTTGTTCTTTCCAAACAGCCACGCCCTTTTCCTTATTAATCAGATGAATAGTAAACACGTAGTTTCCCTTGTCCTCAATTTCTTGATGGCAAGTAATGACATATGTATTATCAGATTTTCGTTCGATAGATTTAATAATATGAGGCAGTGGCCCATCCATATAGTTCTCAATGAGTAAGCTGTCTGAAATCAACTTGAAGCCATAACTCATCCCATCCAGATTATAGCGCCCTTTATAGCTATTGAGAGGCAGCCACTCTTTGGGAAGTCCCTGCAAATCATGTTTTACGAAAGGCTTAGGATACATCTTCTTTAGCGATTTATAATAGTATTCATACTCACTCTTACCCCGTTTGAGATCCAGCTCAAAGGCGTTCATATATCTCTTATAGGATTCACTATTGCGATCCCTTTCTAAAAAGCATGCACTCACACACGTATCATGATCCACTACATAGAGTTGCTTGTAAAAGAAGAGCGTGTCATTCTTTACAAAAGGGCCTTTCACGGGTTCCATAAAACGGTTTTGTCCGTGGTTGGCTTGGGTTGAGACTGTTAGAGTCAGGATGAAGAGGAAGAGTATCATTTTCATTGTATGGTAATTTGTGGAGGAAGTGGCGATGCTATTAAATGAACGTACTTTCAAGGATAGAGGATTCTTTTTCCATAATGAATCTCTTTCAGCTTTTTGCTGTAATCGAATGCATTATCAGCGATTGATGTTACACTCTCCGGAATAGTAAGTGAAGTAAGATTAGGACAAAAGCTAAAAGTGAGTTCTTCAATCTTTGTAACGTTTCCCGGGATTGTCAAAGTAGTTAATCCGCAACCGGCGAAGGCACTCTTGCCAATAGTACTAACACTTTTAGGAATAGTAAGAATATCAAGTTTTCGGGCGAAATAGAAAGCATTGGCTCCAATAGAAGTTACACTCTCAGGAATAGTGACAGAGACGAGATCACATCCGGCAAAAGCAAAGTCACCAATGGTTGTGACACCCGAAGGAATGGTATAGCTCGTTGCTTTGGCATTAGGATAAGCAAAGAGGACTGATTTAAAGTTGGAAAACAAGACCCCGTCTTCAACTGAATAAAATATAATCCCTTTTTCTACAGCAAACTGAGTCAATGCCCTGCATCCACTAAAAGCCTCGTTGCCAATTATAGATACATTTTTCGGGATAAGTAATGAAGTAAGAGCTGAACATCCCTCAAAAGCATATGAATGAATAACGGTAACACTCTGCGGTATGGTGATAGAACGAATTTCGTTACAACCGAAGAAAGCTTGACTTCCAATGATAGTGACTATATATTGTTTCCCTTCATAGTCCACCTTTTCAGGAATGACAACATCTCCGGCTATCGGACGAGGAGGCTCTTCCGGCTTCCTTACAGAAGAATCAGCTGTAACGCTCGCACTCATTCTGCCATTATCGACGTGTAAAGAACGATAGTCATCGTTTCGCATCATTACTGTTACAGACTTAGCATCCGGATTGATACTATATCGCAAATTGTTGCTCCAGAAATCGGTAGCTTGCGCTGCAAAAGCGATTAGGAGACTGACTGAGAGGATTACCAGCTTTTTCATGTTACTTGTATTTGATGTTCCGTTTCTTACATTACTACTTTGAAAGCCTGATCACCCACCTTCACAAGGTAAAGTGCTCCGGCAGGTAGAGCGATCCGCTGTTCCTCTCCGTTGGCAGCGAGTGTCACAATCTGAATCCCGGTAGTCGAATAGACCGTGATGGAGGTGCCGGCTTCAGCGCCTTTCACTACGATGCCATCACTCTCTGTGAAGATTGTTGCTTGTGAGGCTTCGTTTTCAGGTTCAGAAGTTGATATGGCGTAAATGTGCGTAAAATCCTTCCAGATATCTGCGGAGAGATAGGCAACCATTGCTCCCTTATATACACGTAAAATACAAGAATCTTGATTCACTCCTTCAAATACCGAAGGGTCAATTGTAGGAGGAGTCAGACTATGGGACTCGAAATACTTTAATCCCGAACAATCCTGAAAAGCACCCGTAGCTATTGAATCTGCAATAATCTCAACAGAGTAAATAGTTGGACAATACGAGAATGCATAGGCACCTATGTAATTTTGAGCCGGAGCACGTTCTATCTCTGTTTCATCAGTATTACTACCGAAAGATTGTAAGGACGAACCAGTTGGAATTGGCATAAATGGTAGCCCTACATTTTCCAGAGCCGGACAATGAGCAAAAGCATAATCCCCAACTGAAATCTTATGAAAGGCTTCGACACCTATTAAAGAGAGCCGGTCGCAATCCTGAAAGGCAGCTTTTCCGATAAAATAGAAATCACAATCCCAGATTAGAAAGGAAGTAATGCTGTCGCAGTTATAAAAAACAGAATCACCAATACCATTCACAATAAGAAGTCTCTTTTTATATGTCACGTAACTTGAAATCTGAAGTTCCCCGGAAATAGATCCTTTATGGCCGGATATGTATGCATACGTAAAATCACTGTTCGCTGTGTACTCCAGTTTATCAACAGTAAAAGTCTTCTGCAGCTCATCCATATTCTTAAAATCACTCCAGCCTTCTACCTGTTCATAGTCGGCTTTTGAACCTTCAGGCATATATAGAGTGCATGAGTCCTTGTCTATCTCACTGAATGAATTATCCACAGCAGGAGGAGTTGCATTTATGACATAGAGATTCCTTAATCCATAGCAACCTTCCAAAGCAGCTCCACCGATTGAAGTGATATTCTTGGGAATTGTCATGGAAACAATGCTCCTGCAACCCTGAAAAGCACCCTCTCCAATTGAAGTTACGCCAGAAGGAATAGTTAAGTAGCTTAAATTATAGCTTTCAGCGAAGAGATAATCTGCAATGGAAGTAATTGCAGACGGAAGTGTGACTGTAACAATGCCTGTACATCCATAAAAGGCTGCTTTACCTATTAAGGTAATCCCTACGGACATATTCACATTCCTAAGTTCTGTACAACCCGCAAAAGTGGAGTCGGCAATCGCATTAACAAGATAAGTTTCCCCGGCATACTGCACGCTTGATGGGAGTTCCAGGTATCCCGGGAGAATGCCGTATTTGCCCGAAATAGTCACCGATGTACCATCGCTATTTGTCGAGTATTTTAAATAGTTGACCCTAAAGTCAGATGCTTGTGCCGCAAAGGTGAGCAGGAAGCTGATGGAAAGTAATAGTAATTTCATGAGTATGTGTTTTGAGTCTCTTTTTGCGTTTCTTACATTGCCACCTTGAAAGCCTGATCACCCACCTTCACCAGGTAAAGAGCTCCGACAGGTAGAGCAATCCGTTGCTCGTCGCCGTTGGCAGTGAGTGTCACAAGCTGAATCCCAGAAGCAGAATAGACTGTGATGGAGGTGCCGGCTTCAGCGCCTTTCACTACGATGCCGTCACTCTCTGTGAAGATTGTCGCTTGAGAGGCTTCGTTTTCAGGTTCAGAATCCGGGTAAAATACAGAGACCTTTGTAAAGTCTTTCCACTGGTTAGCAGCCGCATATTTAGATGTAGTTCTGTAAGGTACGTACAAAGTACAAGTGCTTTTATTTACACCACTGAAGACCTCCGCACCCAATGTCGGGGGTGTCTTCTCGTACGTTACGAATGCCTCGAGGGCAGAGCAACCTTGAAAAGCCTGTGAACCAATAGTGCTTGATGGCAGAAGAACAGTTTCTCCAATGAGTTTCGCTCTAGTCTGAGAGAGTTGATAATCATCAGAAGTAAAAAAATTAGTGTATTCTCCAAAGGTAAATTCCTTTAGTCTGGAGCAATTTTTGAATCCACATGAGCCAATAGACCGAAGAGTCCATAGGGTAGTTGCATATTCAAGAGAATCACACTCTTTGAAGACAGAGTCTTTTATCGCCGTGATCCTATAGAGTTTGTCGTTATACTTCACATAGTCGTCAATGAAAAGAGTGCCTTTTGGCCTGTTGACATATCCGATTATGGATACAGAGTCAGCATTGATTGCGAACTTTAGATTACCGGCTGTAAATGTCTCGATGATATCTCCAAACTTATTCCACTCATTGGCAGCAGTATAAGCCGCTTTTGCACCTGCCGGCACATACACAGTTATTGGACTTAAAGGCATACTCCCGAATGCATGTTCTTCCAGTAAAGGAGGTGTGGATGAGTTGCAATGTATTTCTTTTATAGAAATACAGTCGGAAAATGCAGTTTCCCAAATAGAAGTGACGCCCTTGCCAATCGTGACAGATGTCAGATTGGGACAACTACCAAACGCATAAGCCATAAGCGTGGTGGCACTGTCAGGGATAACAATAGAACTAATTCCTGTAGCTGAGAGTGCAAATCTTCCAATTGTTTTAATACTATCCGGAAGCGTGATAGAAGTCAGCATCTTACAAGAATAAAACATATAATCCCCAAGTGAGTCCTTTGTTGTATAAGTCCCATGCATCGTCGCGTAATAGGCATCGCCACCACTGACAATGTTTGCACCTGAGATATCAAGTACTGATAGACTTCCGGTACCGGTGCTTCCTCCTTCGCGAAGAGTTCCCGCCATTGCTTTGATAAAGAGAATATCGCTGCCATTCAAAACACCCGTCAAAGTAAGATCAGTAATTTGAAACTTCTCATCCTCAGTAATCAAAGTTTTTAACGTGCCGGCAGTTGCCACATGAACTGTCTTGCTAATCGCTGCCTGCAAGTGTATACTGAGTAATAACCAAGCGATTACCAGTAACGATTTAAGAATAAGATTTTGTTTCTTCATGCGTACTATGTGTTTGAACGATCACATTTAGGCTTTTCCAATAATAGTCTCAAAGTTAGTAATAATATTTAATTATCATTCAAATGAATAATAATTCTAATAGTCAAGACTATTGAAATCCGGCTTACCATTAATAGGGAAATATGAAGTACGGCAGCAAGTAGGAGTGAGGAACTCCGAACTTGCTACCGTACTTATTTATTTCAGCTGAGAATACCCTGTCGTATTATAAAGCTACTTTCAGGGTCTGTCTTCCTGCTTGTATCAGATAAACCGCATTTTGAGGTACAGTTACCCGAATGATATCATTCGCTGCTTTATAGTTTTGAATCAATGCATCCGACTCTGTACAGATAGCGATCTGTAAACTTTCTTCCGCACATTCGATCCGGATTCACCTTTTATCTTGTAGGTATATTGATTGTCTTTCTTGACTACCAGTTTAGGGGTAATCATCTGTTGGTCCTTTTGGCCTCTCTGTTGTTTTTTCGAATTTCGATTTAGGAATGAGTAAAAAAGTACTATTTATCTACACCACCTACACCATGGACTGCCTCTCAGTATACTGTATGGCATGTCAGTAACGTCAAAAAAACATTGCTCTTCCTAATTTGCATACAGTTTTATTTGCTAAAAGGTCGTTTTGTATACATCTTTCATTGCTGAGCAACTCCCAAACCGTCAAAGGCAACCCCCTTTGCCGTCATAACGAGCTTGACCAGGGAGATTGCGGGTCGGTGTCCGCAATGACAGCACCCTCCCCACATCGTCAAATGCAACCCCCATACCGTCAATGGCAGCTGCCCCTTACTGTCATTGCGGGCTTGAGCCGCAATCTATGAATCAACCAGAGGAAAAAGTCTTTCAAACAGGGAACGTAAATCAACCGAACCTGAAGATAAAAGTCAGCAACAAGGATGCCTTTCTTGTTTTGAAGTTCAATATAGCTATCTTGTGCCGCAATATAGCTATATTGCGGCACAAGATAGCTATTCCGTGCTTCAGAACGAAAAATGAGTCAGGGAGCGTGACTTTTACTGATTTGGGTAGACACTTTTTTTCCCTTTAAACGGAGAAACTAGACATATCAGAAAGTTTATACTGAAAGTCTAGACACCTTCACTACTTCCATACTAGAATCGTTTACACCAGATGGATATGCCAGAACCAGACTTGCTGTTGGGTAAGAATGGATGGTGCTCGATGCACCATTCATTCTTTAACCAGTCTGATGCCTTAAACCGTCACCTGGATTTGCTGCTGGGTAGACAAAAGTACATCATTATTTTGCATGTTAGTCTTACGTGATGCATAAACTTTTGTTTTCCACATTCTTTTTTGTTCTCCAGTCTGTTGGTGAGCAGCTTCCGGGGTAAGCATCCCTATGCTCATATGGGGCCTCCTGGTATTGTAAAAAGAAATATACCGGCCAATAACAGACCGGGCCTGATCTATATTCTTAAAATGCCTGTCACAATAGATGCGTTCCTGTTTTATGATACCATTTACCCGTTCTGCAATTGCATTGTCAGTGGGCTTGTACTCCTCAGTCATACTGATCGTGATGTTATACTCGTTAAGTTTTTTAATATAAATATCACAACAGTATTGTACTCCCCGGTCAGAATGATGAATCAAACCTGTAAGGTCATTCCGGTCTGTCTGGCTGATAGCATCACTCAAGGCATCCAGTGTGATGGCAGCCTTCAATGTGTCAGCCAGCTTCCATCCTATAATCTTATGTGAGTACGCATCGGTAATCAAGTGCAAATAGCAACAGCCAACATCCATGCTTATATATGTGATATCACTCACCCACAATTGATTGGGCCCGGTAGGTACAAAATCCTTTATCCGGTTCTTGTATTTGTGATACCGATGATTGGAATTTGTCGTATGTCGTGGCTTGGGACGATTAAGCATCAGCTTGTTGCGTCGCAACAACTTGAAGAAATTGTCGCGACCGGGAACACGATCCTGCCCGAAGACGCAGCAGATCATGATGAAGAGTTTGAAGCAACCGATGCCCGGATCTTCCTCGCGGATTTCTTTTACCGCATCCAAAAGCTCCCTGTTATGTTTGCTTTCCTGCTCATAGTCAGTTTTCAACTGGTAGTAAGCCTGACGGCAATGGCCAAATAGTCTGCAAGCAGCCTTTACGTTTGTATCATGCTGCTCAACCAGTATCGTGACTACCTGGCCCCAGCTTTTTTTCTTATTTGGATGTTTTCCTGCTTCTCGGCTAAGTCAATCATGATATCGCGAGCCTTAATTCCTAACTCGGAGAAGGCCAGAGCTTTCTCCAAATCCTTAATACGAGCTTGCAATCTTGCAATCTCATCCGGTTCATTTAATTTCTTCCGTGCCATAACATCTTCTATTGTTTCAGGAGATAAAGATAGAGCTTCTGACTCTATTGAATAAATTTTTATCCAATAATCAATTTGATTTCTGCTAAGCTCATGCTTCTTTGAAATTTCACTTTTCGAGGCGCCGCTCGAATAATACTCACGAAGAATCGATAGCTTATCCGATTCTGTAAATTTAATTGTTCTTGTTTTTCGCTTCATAGATCACATTATTTATTTGTTTATAATGTGTCTACCTATATCAGTATAAGACAGCGATGACTTTATCAACCTGACAAAGAAGACATTTCTTCCTGTCAGAGGACAAAAGATATCAGGACGTTCTAAAAGAACTTCTTTGTACCCCTGATGAAAAGAAGATACTTCTTGTTTTTATGAATGCCGGATACGTAAATATTATGCTATTTCCTGATTTTGAAACGAACATTTATATGTAACTTTACGATTTCCCAAACAAATTGATAGTAGATGGAACAAAATACAATTACCAAACTAAATAAACAGTTTGAAGAATATGCGTACGAGCAAGATGGTATTGAATATTGGTTCGCTCGTGAACTTCAGGAATTGTTGGGTTATGCCGATTGGCGTAACTTTCTAAATGCAGTAAATAAGGCTAAAGAAAGTTGCGAAACCACTCAAGAAGCTGTTTCTGATCATTTTGTTGACGTCAACAAAACGATACCAATGCCCAAAGGAGCAAACAAGGAAGTGCCGGATATCATGCTTACCCGTTATGCCTGTTATCTCATTGCCCAAAATGGTGATCCCAAAAAGGAGCAGATCGCATTTGCTCAAAGCTATTTTGCCATACAAACACGCAAACAAGAAATTCTTGAAGAACGTATTCAGTTGATGGAGCGCCTGCAAGCCCGTGAAAAGCTGGCTGCTACCGAAACAGAACTTTCAAAGAATATTTTCGAACGTGGAGTTGACAATAAGGGTTTTGAAATAGTTACTCTAACGAAGAATTATTTCTTTCCCAGACTAAATTTGTTTAAGGTGCTAAAACTGCACCTTAAAGATTCCCATTCTTTATTTTTCAGTTCAAATACGAAGTCAGTTGGAAAACGTTTTATGTTGTTCTTGACAGAACGCTTCAGATATTTTGTTTCTGTTCCATACAGATCAGCCAAATCACAATCAAACATAACTTTTTGTCCCCGAATCTCATAAATCTTACTCTGGATTAGTTGTAGTTCGTTCATGGTTATTCTATTTTTATAGTGATACTCTTTCCCCAATAAGCCCACGTGATTTCGACTATATTTAAACCGAATAGAAAAGGCACCTACAAAATACATTGTAAGTGCCTTTTATTTCTCAGTCGGGGTGATGCGATTCGAACGCACGACCACACGCCCCCCAGACGTGTACTCTAAACCGGGCTGAGCTACACCCCGAGAAATCGAATGCAAAATTAGGAAAAAAGTATAAGAAAGCAAGTTTCGGGCGAAAGTTTATTCACTTTTGAGGGAAGATATTCCCATTGTACTTGCTGCGGCTGATAAAGAGAGAGGCTATCCGAATGCCGGGCAGCCTCTCTTATAGTCTGTTATCTGTGTTGCGATCAGATCTTTGCCAAGGTCATTGTCAGCAATTCCCAGAATCTTTCTACAGTTGCGATGTTTACTTTCTCATCGGGTGAGTGTGGGTGACAGATGGTTGGCCCGAAGGATACCATGTCCAGTCCCGGTGTTGATGCTCCAATGATACCGCATTCCAAACCGGCATGAATGGAACCTACATTGGGTTCTTTGCCATACATCTTTTCATAGTTGGCTTTCAGGGCTTTCAGGATCTTGGAGTCCGGATTGGGATCCCATCCCGGATAATCTCCTTCAAAGGCTACTTTTGCTCCGGTAATGGCAAAGGCGCTTTCGATAGAGGAACAGATATAAGGGCGACGCGATTCACTGGAACTTCTGGCTAGTAGCAGGACGTGCATCTTTCCTCCGCCAACTTCTACGATGGAGAGGTTGTCAGACGATTCGACGGTTTTGGGCATAAGTGGAACCATTCGTTCTACTCCATTGGGACAGGCATTTATTGCTTGAATGATGCTGTCTTGGATCTCTTCGGGAATGATAAACTCCGGCATGGCGCATTTGGAAGCGTCAAAGCCGAGCTTGCTCATGTCTTCAATACCTTCGTATTCATCCACGAGAATATCTTCAAAGTCATCTACCATTTCGAGGAAGGCTTCTTCGTTTTCAGGCTGTATGGTCACAATGGCATAAGCATCGCGGGGAATGGCATTGTGCATATTCCCTCCTTGTGCAGAGGAAAGGCACATGTCTAATTCTGCAACAGCGTCTTTGAGAAAACGGAACATCTCTTTGTTGGCATTGGCTCTGCCTTCATGGATCTCAACTCCTGAGTGACCACCTCTCAGTCCGGTTAAAGAAATCTTATAGGCAATGTCTCCTTCCGGAGCAGTTTCTTCTTTGTATTGTAGGTTGATATTTACGTTTGTACCTCCGGCACATCCTACACATATATCACCTTCTTCTTCTGTGTCTAGATTGAGTAGGATGTTGCCTTCTGCAAATCCTGGTTTCAGTCCGAAAGCTCCAAACATACCGGTTTCTTCATCTACAGTAAAAAGGCCAGCTACCGGACCGTGTACCAGATCATCTGCTTCGAGTACTGCCATAGCTGCGGCAACACCGATTCCGTTGTCTGCTCCCAATGTGGTGCCTTTTGCTTTTACCCATTCGCCGTCAATAATTGTCTGTATCGGGTCTTTCTCAAAGTCATGTATGGTGTCATTGTTTTTCTGCGGCACCATATCTATGTGCCCTTGCAGGATAACAGTTGGCTTCTCTTCCATTCCCGGAGTAGCGGGCTTCTTGATAAATACATTTCCCATTTCATCTTGTTTGGTCTCCAAACCGAGCTCCTTGCCAAAGTTCACAAGAAAGTCAGAGACTGCTTTCGTGTGGGCGGAAGGACGGGGTATCTGTGTCAATGAATGAAAATTCTTCCAAAGTGCTTCGGGAGATAGTGATAAGATTGTTTCCATGTTACATATTATTTATTAGTTAATGGTAGGATTAAGACGGCGATAAAGCCTAACACAATCATCATGATGGCATTGGTGGCGTGTACCAGCAAAGCAAAAGCAGCAGCTTCAGCTCCTCCGATGCCAAACATAATCAGGGTGTTGATAATCATGAAATGCCAGGTACCGATGCCCTGGGGTACCGGAATAATAACACCGAGGCTTCCCATGATGTAGAGTGTAAGCCCATTCATCATGGTGAGATCAGATGTGAAATCAAAGGCAAACATATAGACGTAGAACTGGAAGAAATAGCATCCCCAAATCAGAACAGTATCGGCCATGAAGAGGGGTTTGTTGTTCAGCTTTAAAATAGAACTGATGCCGTTGTGGAAGTTTGCCCAGATCATCTTCACATGCTCTTGAAGGGATAGCTTCCGCATAATGACAAACCGGATAAGGAAGATCAGGAGGATCATGGCGACTATTCCTGCCGCAATCCAGGTGCCGGGTATCTTTTCGAGTAGGTAAGAGCCTTGAAAATTGTCCATGAAGAAGGTGCGGAAATCATTCCATTGAATCAGAATGCCGATGGAGAAGAAGGCAAAGACGGTCATAAAGTCAAAGATACGTTCACTGACTACCGTGCCGAGTGAGGTTGAGAAGGGGATCTTTTCGTATTTATCCAATACACGGCATCGGTAAAACTCACCAAGGCGAGGGATTAACGCATTCATGAAATAAAGGCTGAAGATAGAAAAGAGAGTGTTGAGGAATCCTGGTTTCTTGGCTACCGCTTCGAGTTGCATCTGCCAGCGATGGGCTCTGAAAACGTTGCTCATAAAACCGAAAGAGATGGAAAAAAGGATCCAGCCAATCTTTACGTCGTGGGTAATGAGATGCCATATCTGATTGAAATCCATATTCCGGTAAACTAACCAGAATACGAGTACTCCTAAGAGTAATGGGATGACTATTTTTGATATTTTGCTGAGAAAACCCCTTATCATTGACTTATTATATAAAAGAAATCGTTATTTTTAGTCACTCTTTTTGATACGACCGACAAATGTACTATTTTTGTCGGTCGGCAGAAAGTCTTCAGGTCGTTTATTTGAAAAAAAGAGAGAATGAGATACGTAAGACCCAAAAAGTCCTTAGGACAACACTTCCTGAAAGATCTGAATATTGCCGAGAGGATAGCTTCTACAATAGATGGTTATACGTTTCCAATCATTGAAGTGGGTCCCGGAACCGGTGTTCTTACTCAATTTCTACTAAAGAAAGAGAGGGAGCTGAAGGTTGTCGAACTGGATATAGAGTCTGTGAAGTATCTGAATGAGCATTTCCCGGAGTTGGCCGGACGGATCATCGCAGAGGATTTCTTGCATATTGATCTTCATACGATCTTTCCGGGACAGTTTTGTCTGACAGGTAACTATCCGTATAACATCTCCAGTCAGATCTTTTTTAAGATGCTTGATTACAAGAATAGTATACCGTGCTGTACAGGTATGGTGCAGAAAGAGGTTGCTGAACGTATCTGTGGCAAACCGGGAAAGAAGACATTTGGTATTATGAGTGTGTTGATTCAGGCATGGTATAAGACGGAATATTTATTTACCGTTGAGCCGGAAGTGTTTAACCCTCCTCCAAAGGTGCGCTCGGCGGTCATACGGATGACCCGCAATGATGTGACCGAACTTGGATGTGATGAGATTCTTTTTAAGAGAGTGGTGAAGACTGGTTTTAATCAACGTAGAAAGACTCTCCGCAACTCGTTAAAACCGTTGTTGGGTACTGGTTGTGAGATTTATTCCGACCCGATATTTGATAAACGCCCCGAACAGCTGTCGGTAGAGCAGTTTATCACTCTGACCAATATGGTAGAAAAGTATGTGATTGTACAACAGGACGAAAAGAAAGTAGAAAGGGGATAGCGAATGTCAGGAATCAGATTATTTTATCGCAAGGATGGGGCTACCAAGGTAAGCCGCAGCTTGGAGTTTTTGAAGAAGACACCTACTGACTGTTTCTTATGGATCGACTTGTGCGATGTAGATGAGGAGATTGAAGCACAGCTGGAGGATTTTCTGAAGATCTATATCCAGGAAGAGGAGGAGATGGTGGAGATCGAGATGTCTTCCCGCTACATCGAAACGGCTGATACGCTCGTGGTCAATTCTAACTTCCTGACGGAGGACTATGTGCGGGAACCTGTCTCGTTTATTTTAAAGAATGATATTCTCATATCGACCCGCAATAAGGAATTACCTGCTTTTCAGGAAACGGTCATGAGACTATCTACAAATCAAAGGAACTTCCCAACAGGCTATCATATATTTCTGTCATTATTTGAGACACGGGTGGAGATTGACGCGGATATGATTGAAAGGATTACGCAGGAGATTTCTTTGTTAAGTAATAGTATTCAGGATGCGGATGAGGATATGTTGATGGAGATCAAGAATATGCAGGAGCGCACTATGACTATTCGAGAGAATATCATTGACAAACAAAGGGTGGTATCCAGTATGCTCAGAAGCGAACGAATGCCTCCCGAACTAAAGCCTCGCATGACGATTCTTGTAAAGGATATCAACTCATTGGTGGAACATATTAAGTTTTGCTTCGACCGATTGGATTATTTGCAGGATACGTTCCTCGGTTTTGTAAACATTGAACAGAATAAGATCATTAAGATATTTACCATTGTATCGGTTATCTTTATGCCTCCGACATTGATTGCCAGTAGTTATGGTATGAACTTTCACTTCTTGCCCGAACTCGAATGGAAGTATGGGTATGCTTTTGCTATCTTTCTGATGATTGCTTCTTCCGGTCTTATCATTGCATATTTCAAGAAGAAGAAGTTCTTGTAAATAGGGAATTGTAATAAATAAGGAAGGCTTCCCCAAAGGAAGCCTTCCTTATTTATTAAGATGAAGTCGTCAGAACTTGTTCAGCTCTTTTGTTGCTTTATTTACCATCTCGTCGGCATCTCCCGGGAGTAAGTCCCTGTTAATGTAGTTCAGGATCTCATCCAATCGCTTGAGTGTGTATTTGTCGCGTTTGTCTTCTGCATCGCTCTTGAGAATAGAGTATTTCTCATAGGCTTGGATACCTTCGACGAGGCGCTCGAAACGAATGGAACTGCGGAAGCCCGGATAGATCAGATAGGTGTCTCCTGCTGCCCATGTCCTGAATCGTGAATCTTTAAGTGGATCTGCAGGCCAACTGTTATAAGCCCAGCGTAAATAGCCGTCAAAGTTTCCTTTCAAGGCAAACCATCCAATAAAGGCGGCTTCTGCCGGTGCTGAGAAGGTGAAGGTGTTGGGATATGCTTCCGCACAACAAGTATAGTAGGAGCTGAGCTTCTTTTCTGAATCTCTTCTTTGTTTTACCTCTTCGGGGAACTTCTCACCGGAGGTGATGCAGTAATCATAAATGTCTTTTTCAATCTCACTGTGGTAATTACCGGCGAGCGAGACCTTCATGTCGGGTGCGACATCTTTAATGAGGAGGATCACATCACGCATCTGTTCCATTGGGCGTTCATCTACACCGATAGTGGTGATGTCAAACCATCCTTTGGCTTTGAGGTGCGCGGTAAATTCTTGAAGCATTCTGCCCCAGAAGGTATTGTATTCTGATTGCCCCGGCATGAGCGGGGCCATCTTCATTGAGTTCGTCGCCTGGTCGTAATACTGGAATGACAACCGCCAGGGGATCATCGAGTAGCAGTTGATCTGTTTGTCTATACCACAGCTCATCATGAATTCGACCCACTTGTCAAATACGGTAAAGTCATAATACCAGGTGCCGTCCGCTTTTTTCATCCAGGTAATCATGGTGTTGTAGGGATCTTCCGTCTGACCGTTCCATGGCATATAGGTGATAGATGTGGTGATAACTTTTTGTCCGGCACGGGCAAGTTGCGTCATGTAGGGGCGCATTGCTTCAAAGTGCTCTTCTGACCAAGGTTCCACGCCGTGTACTCTAGCAATGGAATATGGATTTTGCCACAAATCGAGGTGAAACGTCCACTCTTCCGGTTCAGGTAGGAGGTGGTTTTTGACAATGAGCTGGAGCGCTAGTTTTTGATCTTTCTCACCTTCTGTTTTTATAGTCACTGTACCATTATAGGTGCCTGCATTGACCGTGGTAGGCACTTGGATAGTAATCCATCCTGGTCGGGTAGAGAATGCATGGATATCAATAGTTTGAATCGGATCGATGACATCAGCAACCAGCGAGGAGTCCCATGCGGTCTTGTCCGGACGGTTTCCACATCCTCCAGTTTTATCTTTGTTGAG
Source organism: Bacteroidales bacterium (assembly GCA_963677415.2). Taxonomy (GTDB): domain Bacteria; phylum Bacteroidota; class Bacteroidia; order Bacteroidales; family JAQUTK01; genus JAQUTK01. The sequence continues at coordinate 24,699 of CAXXFJ010000044.1, forward strand.
TTCGTCGGTCATTACATAACGTACATAGCCGGTGGAGATCTGTGTAGCGGCTGAGATATAGCTGACAGGTATGGTCACTCTCCGCCTATTCCTTCTTATCGTTTGTTTCGTTGTTTTCAGATCGCTGACAGTGTAGGTGACATTTTTCATCTCTTTCAGAGCCCAAATCACAAATTGAGCATTTACCCGTTCTCCTTGCCAAGCAGTCAGAGTTATACTTTTCCCTTGTGCATCCTTCGGTGGGAGAGATTGCTCATAGCGGATATCTGTAGATCCCCAGGAAGTGTTGAGCGTGGATTTGTAAGTACTCCATGTGGAAGATATGGCTGTTTCAGGTACTGTAAGCTCTGTATAAGTAGTGAGAGCACTCATCTCCTGACCGAAAACGTGAACGAATCCAGTAACCATCAATAACAGGGTGCTGATTCGTAGATTTATGTGTATCATGTGCTTATGAAAGTATTTGAAAGCATTTATCTTTTCAAAGATAATGCTTTTGTATGATACAGACAAGTTCTCTTCTGTAAAGCAGCCTTATTGAAGTATATTTTGTAATTTTGCAGACACTTTAATGGGAAGGTTTTTATGAATAAAGAGGGTGGCACATTGCATAAGGATAAGCTTTGGACAGCAAATTTTATTTTCATCTGTTTAGCCAACTTCCTGATGTTTTTCTCTTTTTACCTGTTACTCCCCACTCTTCCTTTTTATCTTACCGAACATTTTGCTTGTTCCTCTTCCATGGTCGGTCTGGTGCTATCCTGCTATATGATTGCCGCTCTTTTGATACGACCGTTTTCTGGTTATCTGGTAGATATGTTTACCCGTAAGCCATTATATATGATTTCTCAGTTTATTTTTGTTGGGGTGTATATTGGTTATCCACTGGCTGCAACAGTCATGTCTTTTATTCTGATTCGTTCCATTCATGGTTTGGCGTTTGGCTCTTCGTCTGTGGCAAGTAATACGTTGGTCATTGATATTATGCCTTCTTCGCGCAGAGGAGAGGGGCTCGGCTATTTTGGATTATCCAATAATCTGGCGATGGCGTTTGGTCCGATGACAGGTCTCTTTATGCATGATTATATGAATTTTGATGTGATTTTTATCACCTCGATAATCTGTTGTGTCTTTGCAATGCTTTCCACTTCCCTGATCAAGGCTCCTGCAAAACCTCCGGTCATTCGCGATCCTCTCTCTTTGGACAGACTGCTCTTGGTGAAAGGTATTCCTGCTGGAATTAGTCTAATGCTGCTTGCAATTCCTTATGGAACAACAACTTCGTATGTTGCAATGTATGGAAAGGAACTTGGCATTACATCCGGATCCGGATTATTCTTTTCGCTGATGGCTGTTGGATTGATGATATCGCGTCTCATCTCGGGAAAGATGGTGGACAGAGGCTTTCTTACCAAGATGATAAGTATTGGAATGATGCAGACTGTAGTTGCTTTCTGTTTACTGGGAATGCTTGAATATCTGGTCTTGCCTTTTCCTCTGCTCACCAAAGCTCTTTTCTATATGGTTTCTTTCTTTATTGGGTTCAGCTTTGGACTCATGTTTCCAGCTTATAACTCTTTGTTTGTCAATCTGGCTCCTAATAATAAACGCGGCACTGCCAGCTCCACCTATCTGACTTCCTGGGATATTGGTATTGGTGTAGGCTTAATGGTTGGTGGACATATCGGTGATCAGGGTAGTTTCTCAATGGCTTTTCTAATCGGAAGTGTCTTTTGTTTGATTGCTTTCGTCTATTTTGTCCTGTATGTAACACCTCATTTCAATCTTCATAAACTACGTTGAACGACAGGTACAAAAGAAGAACGGGAGTAAAAATGCTTTCGCATGATTACCCCCGCTCCTATATGAAAGCAATGATTAATCTTCTGATGTCTCTTCTTTTACTTCTTCTTTTACTTCTTCCGTTACTTCTTCCTTCGTCTCTTTTGGAACTGATTTCTTTCTTGTAGCTTTTGGTTTAACCACTTTCTCTGCAATGATACCAGCTAATTCCTGATCAACAAGAATACGACCACAATATTCGCAAACAATGACTTTCTTATTGGAACGGATGTCCAATTGTCTCTGAGGTGGAATGTTGTTGAAGCAACCACCGCAAGCTGCACGTTGTACAGTAACAACAGCTAAACCATTACGTGCATTTTTACGGATACGTTTGAATGCGTTGAGAAGACGTGGCTCAATCATGGTTTCTACCTTCTTAGCCTCTTCGCGAAGTTTCTCTTCTTTCTGGCGTGTCTCGTCGATAATAGTTTCCAACTCATCACGTTTGTGTTCGTAATCGGCAGTCTTATCAGCCAGCAACTCTTCGGAGGTTGTAACCTCAATCATAACAGTTTCTGCTTCTACTTGCGCATCACGAATCTTCTTTTGACATAACTCTACTTCCAGTGATTGGAACTCAATCTCTTTTGAGAGGTAATCAAACTCACGGTTATTGCGTACAGACTCTTGCTGAGCTTTGTATTTATCGACTAATGCTTGTGCATTGCTAATCTCGATCTTGCGTTGAGCAATAGAGGTATCAATTGCTTTCTGTTCTAGTTTGAAATTGTCAATACGGGTACGAATTCCGGCAATCTCATCTTCCAGGTCTTGCACTTCCAATGGAAGCTCACCTCTGAGAAGCTTAATCTCATCAATCGTCGAGTTAATTGTCTGTAGCTTGTACAGTGCTTTCAACTTATCTTCTACTGATAGCTCTTTTAGGTCGGCAACCTTTTTCTCTTTAGCCATATATTTACAAATAGTTTATCGGATTTGTATTCACCTTAGTCAATTGGACGGCAAATGTAGTTCTTTTTTTTCTAATTATATCACAAATAAGTTCTTTTGTGAACTGTTCGGATTCATAATGTCCAAAATCTGCTAGCAAGATCTTGTTTTCAGCACTGAAATAGTTGTGGTATTTTAAATCTGCAGTCAAGTAAATATCTGCTTTACAATCTATTGCATCAGGAATAAGAAATGCACCAGAACCACCGCAAACCGCAACTTTTCGGATCATCCGACCCGTAAAAGCAGTGTGTTTGATGCAAGGAATGTGAAACAATTCTTTGATTCGCGTGAGGAATGCTTTTTCATCTTCTGCTGCTTCTAAAAGTCCGACTTTTCCTGAGCCGTATTCAATTCCGTTTCTTACTCCTTCTGAGCGGAGAAAGGTCATGTCATGTAGTCCTAAGATGGAGCCGATCCGATCATTTACACCGTAGGCGGCATTATCTAAATTAGTATGCGCGGAATAGATGGAAATCCGGTTTCTGGCAGCCAAAAGCAACGAGCGTTCCACATAAGTTGCTCCGGTAAGAGATTTTAGCCCTTCAAACAGTAACGGGTGATGGGAGAGGATGAGATTGAAACCTCCCTCTATTGCTTCTTTGACCACTGCCTCGGTCACATCCAGACAAATCAACACTCCTGTCACAGAGTCTGATGTTTCGGTAATCTGCCATCCGGAGTTGTCGTAAACTTCTTGCAGCGGCAGTGGTGCTACTGTTTCAAGTGCTTCTATAATCTCTCCTACAGTCATCTTATTTCTTTGATGGTATTGGTTTGAGTGCCAGAAATAGTTCGTTCAATTGTTCGTCGTCGATTCTTGCAGGTGCATCGTTCATGACATCACGTCCCGAATTATTCTTTGGGAATGCGATGCAATCGCGTATGGAATCCAGTCCGGCAAACAATGATACCAATCGGTCCAGACCAAAGGCTAATCCACCGTGAGGAGGTGCACCGTATTTGAAGGCATTCATTAGGAAGCCGAACTGTGCCTGAGCTTTTTCTTCTGTGAAGCCAAGGATATGAAACATCCTGTTTTGTAGTTGACTGTCATGGATACGGATGGATCCGCCTCCAACTTCCACACCATTGATGACCATGTCATATGCGTTTGCACGAACTGCACCCGGATTGGTGTCCAGCAGAGATATATCTTCAGGTTTTGGAGAGGTGAAAGGATGATGCATGGCAAAAAAACGTTGTGTTTCTTCATCCCATTCCAATAATGGGAAGTCAACGACCCACAGGCAACTGAAGCTGTTCTTGTCGCGAAGTCCAAGCTGTGAACCCATCTCAAGACGTAATTCACCAAGGGCTTTTTGCGTCTTTGCAGTGTCACCACTTAAGATTAATAGCAGGTCTCCGGGCTTTGCCCCGCATCTGTCTGCCCAACCCTTCAGCTCTTCAGATGTATAAAACTTATCGATGGATGATTTGGGTGTTCCATCAGCTTCAATACGTACATATACCATTCCTTTGGCACCAATCTGCGGACGTTTTACATAGTCAGTAAGTGAATCGAGTTGTTTGCGGGTATAGCTTGCACATCCTTCTGCGCAGATTGCTCCGATATATTCCGCACTATTGAAGACCGGGAAATCTTTTCCTTTGGCTATGTCAGTGAGTTCGACGAAACGCATACCGAAACGGGTGTCCGGTTTGTCACTGCCATAATATTTCATTGCATCGTGCCAGGTCATACGAGGCATTTGTTCTTTTATATCAACGCCTTTTAGTTGTTGGAAGAGGTGCTTAACAAGTCCTTCAAAGATCTTCAGTACGTCTTCCTGGTCAACGAAAGACATTTCGCAGTCAATCTGCGTGAACTCTGGCTGACGATCGGCGCGGAGGTCTTCATCACGGAAACATTTTACAATCTGAAAATAGCGATCAAAGCCTGATACCATAAGTAGCTGTTTGAACATCTGAGGTGATTGTGGCAATGCATAGAACTCTCCCGGATTCATACGCGAAGGGACGACAAAGTCACGAGCTCCTTCCGGAGTTGATTTGATCATCATAGGGGTCTCAACTTCCAGAAAGTCTTGTTTGTCAAGAAAACTTCTTGTTTCAATAGTCATCTTATGACGCAATTCCAGGTTTTTACGTACCGCATTACGGCGTAGGTCCAGATATCTGTATTTCATGCGAATATCATCTCCTCCGTCGCTCTCATCCTCGATGGTGAAGGGAGGTACCTCAGATGCATTGAGAATCTGAAGATTAGAGACTATCAGTTCGACGTCGCCGGTCGGAAGTTCCTGATTTTTGCTGAAGCGTTCTTTTACAACTCCTGTGACCTGAATGACGAACTCGCGCCCAAGTTTGTTTGCTTTGTCACAAATAGCAGCGTCTGTATCCTGGTTAAACACGAGCTGTGTAATACCATACCGGTCGCGGAGGTCAATGAAAGTCATGCCACCCATTTTACGTGAACGTTGCACCCATCCGGAGAGAATAACATTCTGATCTATATTGGATGAGCGGAGCTCTCCACACGTATGTGTTCTGTACATATTATTGTCCTTTTATATGTTTATTTATTGTTCTTAGTCAACTGAATTGTATAGAGCAGATTGATGGAGATTGTTTGCATACTTGCGGAAGAAAAGTACGTTGTGCTGCTCGTTTTGAAGAAGTCGCCCAATCCAAAATAGTACCTTCCTTCAAGTGCAAACTGTCCTATTCCGGTTGCAAACTCAACACCGGTACCGACACTTATGCCGTAATCAAGCTTCTGCTCTGTCTTCTTTCCATATTGCTCTGTGATGGAGAGCGAGGCTGTTGTCGGATCGAAATTATAGGTTTCCGTTTCGCTCAGAAAATATCCGAGCTTTGGGCCCAGATTGATGAAACCTTTTGTCTTATTTCCAAAATACATATGTGTAAGGAAAGGTAGTTCGATGTAATTCATTCTGCGTGAGTATTCATATTGTGGCGTATTATCCATGGCCTCTTTCCATCCACGCATCGAATAATTCAGTTCTACTTGTACGCCAAAGTTCTTTTCTGAGATATATCGTAACAATAATCCTCCATTGTAGCCCATATACGATCCTTGTTTTACTTTCGGATATAAGGTTACAGAAGAGAGGGTAACTCCCTGTGATGTTCCAAACCAAAGCTCTGGTTTAAACCGCTCTTTGGCTTCTGCACCTTGTAGCAATAAGAGCAAAAGTAATATGTTGATAATGGCTCTTTTCATGTTATTCGTTGAAATCAATTTTCTGAATGGTAAAATCAGGGCGGTAATTCACAAAGTAAACGTTTTGGTTAATATATCCACCTTTCTCTGATGCTTTTTTGAAGTTGAAGCCGGTCTGTATGGACTTCATCTTATAGGATGCTATTTGGCGTACACCTTTCGAGCCAAATAAATGAACAGCTTTAATAAAAAATAGTCCGGTGTCGTATCCAAGCATGCTATACTTCGGATAAATTTGTATTACCTCTTTGCTGAACCAGCTTTGGAATCTATTGTAAAAAGTGGCAGATTCCTCAGAGAACACATTGTCGTAAAATGAACTGTAAATATACGTGTTTAAAGCATGAAACTGATCCATATATTCTTTTTCTAACTGCCATTCAGGGAATCCAAACATAGTAATCTTTGTGGAAACAATACTATCTTTTTCAGTAATAGTTCGTAAGGCAGGAAGCATTGTACGCAACACTCTGTTGCTTCCGGAAGTAGGAACTACAACATTTTCTTTGTCGTGAGAAAGTTCGTTTTCCAACTCAAACAAATTCTCCTCTGTCTTCGTGATTTCTTTGTAGGGCATATTTTGCTTCTTCAGCTTTGTCTTTAGTGCTTCAATAAGTCCTGCTTTATCTTCTTTATCTTCACCGTCCAAATGTAAAAAAGTGATAGAGGCATCATTGAAAGTCTCGTAAAACCGGTTTGCTGTTTCGGAATAGAGATTGTCTTTTGGCACATTGATTAAAAATACATATGGATTATCATTTGCGTCTTCGCTTCTTGATGAGAATGGCAGTACCAATGGCACTTTTCTCCGGGCAGCAAAGTCAGATACAACAGGAATTTGTTCGCTACTTACCGGACCAATAATCAGGTCAATATCTTCCATTCCCGGTTTGTTTAAAATAGAATTAAGTTCTTCATTAGGTTTCCCTGTGTCGTATACGTAGAGATTAACAGAAATGTTTTGATTCTTTAGATTTTCAAGTGCCAGCAGTAAACCTTCATAAAAGTCAATGAAACGAGCTGAAGATGAGGTAGCACCTCCATCTGTTGAGATAAGAAATGGAAGAATGAGTGCAACATTGACTTCACCCATCTTTTTTGCTTTCTGGAAAGTCTGTGCTACATTGATAAGAGGTTCAGGAGCCGGTGTTGTCTCTTTTATAATTGTATTCTTTATCTTACGCTGATAGACAGGGATTAGTATCCGTTGGTTAGCTTTAACCCCATTTTCTCTCAGTTCAGGATTGGATTCAAGAATCTCTTCCGGTTTCATTCCAAATTTACGTCCAATGGAATATAATCCTTCAGATGTTTCAGCATGATAGATATAATATTCTGTTCCATTAATAGTTTCAGTGGGGTAGTTGATAGTTTGCGCCTGAATAGATAGATTAGACGTAAGCAATAAAAATAGCAATCCGCAAAGAAATTTCATTTTCAGCATATCGTTTTGTATTATTCACTGTGAAATTAACTGCAAATATACAATTGTTCATGCAATTAATTAGTAAGTTTGCGTTGAAAAAGGACTATCAGAAATAAAATCCAATGAAACAGACTCTCCTGCTGACAGTGATGCTGCTTATTACCCGGGTTACTTTCGGGCAGATCGGTATCACATCCGCTATTGCCCCATCAAGTTTTACTCCTCCGGCTGCTACGGGTATCAATGTCATTTATCTATGCAATGGGATGAATGATGTAACACTTACTTTTTCCGCTGATGCTCCGGTAAATATTACCTGGAGCAGGTATAAAAATGCCTTGTCTGATGCTACAGTGCTGAAAAGTGAGAGCTCAGTCGTAGCATCATCAATCAGTGGGTTGCAGGAAGGATATGGATATGTATTGAATGCGGGAGGGAAGCAGACATGTGTGTGGCTCATTGATTATTCTCTTTATCCCGTATCTTTTCAATCGCTGACATTTGATACGGATACCTCTTTGGTTGATCTTTGCAGTCTTAGCAAACTGCAACTAAAACTTATTGCGCCCGAATTAGTATATTATACTGCTGGAGGTACGAAACAAACGTTGAACCGTGAGTTTACCCTTTTTTATGATCAACTTGAATGGGATCCGGAAACGTCGCTTTATAAAAAGATTCAGCAGACTCAGAAGGAGATCTTGACAGCTCCTCAAGCTACAATATTTGCTGGTGCACCATATTGCTCAACTGTTTTTACCATTCAAGGCGATCAGTTTGCAACAGCGCTAGGTACACAACAGACAATGTCTTCTACTGTGTATCAGCCCTGGGCAGTAGTTACCAATCCGACGACGAAAACTCAAGAGCGTGATAATCCCAATGAAACAAAGGATGAAGTAGAACTTGGTGGATCCGGGCCAGTTACTATTGAATTTGCCGCTAATGCGAATGAAGAGGCAATCAATCAGTATGAATGGGAGATCTCAAAAGAAAGTAGTTTTTCTACTATTGCTCTTCGCTTTGCAAGTCCTACAATGAATACACTGTCACACACTTTCTCTGAAGCGGGTAGTAATTATGTTAGATTGATTGCAAGTAACAAATATTGTGTCGATTCTGCCACGGTGTTTACGGTGCAAATCAGTGACTCTTTTCTTGATGCTCCCAACTTTTTTACTCCTGGCACTACTCCTGATGTGAATGACGAGTTCAGAGTGGTTTACAAGTCCATTGTCAAGTTTCATGGAGCTATTGTCAATCGCTGGGGAGTAAAGCTTTTTGAGTGGAATGATCCTGCAAAAGGATGGGATGGAAAATATAATGGCAGTTATGTAAAGCCCGGAGCATACTTCTATTTCATCGAAGCCACTGGCTCAGATGGAAAGAAGTACAGCTTGAAAGGCGATGTTAATATTCTGACGACCGACTGACCACTGTAGCAGTAGCCTGACTGGTTGGCATCAGCAGGATTTCGGCAATTTGCACATGTGCAGGTGCGGATGCAGCAAAATATACGGATTCGGCGATATCTTTACCTGTAAGAGGCTCCATGCCCTGATAAAGATTCTTTGCTTTCTTTTTATCTCCACGAAAACGGATGACACTGAAGTTTGTTTCTACCATTCCCGGACGGATATTTGTTACTCGTAAGGGTGTATCGACAAGATCAATGCGCAGTCCATCGGAAAGCATCTTTACAGCTGCTTTTGTCGCACAATAAACACTTCCCCCCGGATAAGCGTATTCGCCAGCAATCGAACCGATATTGATGATGTGTCCAGCTCCTCTCTGAATCATTCCCGGTACGACAAGACGGGTCATGGTCAGTAATCCTTTTACATTGGTATCGATCATGATATCAGCCTCTTCCAGATTGATGCTCTGCTCTTTATCCACACCGATTACCAATCCGGCATTGTTTATCAGCACATCGACATTTAGCCATTGGTCGGTAAGAGATTCGATAGCTTTGGTAGCTGCAGCTTTATCACGTACATCAAACGGAAGCTCAAGAATGTTCGTCTTGAACTTTTCATACAGCCGTTTTCCCAGAGTAGAAAGCTTTGCCGTGTTACGGCTGTTGAGTATCAAGCTTGCACCTTGTTCGGCAAACTTTTCAGCACAGGCTTCACCAATGCCACTTGTGGCTCCAGTGATAAGAATAATTTTATTTCTCATTGTTTAGAATGTCCATTTTGCCCCAAAAGTAGGGAAAATATGGATATCATCATCAACAAAGTTATTAGAAATTTCAACTTCGCTACCTAAAGCAAGATTCTTATTAAAGTTGTACCACAGCTGAGGCTCAGTGAGAAATACGATGACACGATCATTGCTAAAAAAAGTCTTTTCGCTCCATACATCTAAAAAACCGTCAAAGGTAAATTTGCTGTTCCCTATTTGCATACCCCACACTCCTGTCAGCTGTACATTCGCCTCTTTTCCGGAACGGAAAATGTGTTTATAGCTCGCTTGTAGTTCAAAGTTAGCAGAGTTGACAGAGAAAGGATATGCAGCTCCCAGTAACCATGCGTTGTTGATTTTCCCTCCAAAACTATTGGCAAATACTCCGCCGTTATATTCGATATGTGCCAATATTGGACAGCTCTTGTTGATCTTCTGATTACGAGAGATTTCCATATAACCAAGACTCATATCTTTGAAATCTTTGAAGTCCATATCAACAAAGAAGAAAGTACTTCCATACTTGTCAGGACTATACATCTCGATAGTTACTGTGGGATAGTTGCGATCTTTCATGAAATCCCAGTGATACTGAATGTTCTGTGCTGCCAAGGGTAGAGTCAGAAATGTAAGTAAGGCCAATACAAGTTTTTTCATAGTACAATGTTATTGAATAGTGAATGAATATCTTTTGAATATCTCACGCGCATGCTCCAGTCTTTCTTTCGAAAGAGGTTCCAGGTCGGCTAAAGGATAAGGAATATCAAGTTGTTCGTACTTGTGAATCCCCATCCGGTGATAGGGGAGCAGCTCTATTTTTTCGATTACTTTATAAGGTTGCAGGAACTGTGCCAAAGCCTCTAACCGCTCATCAGTGTCTGTCAGTCCGGGCACAATGACATGGCGGATCCATGTCGGTTTACCTTTTTCTTCGAGGTAATCAAGAAACTTAAGAGCGTTGTCTCTTTCCACTCCAGTCAGCGTGATATGAAGATCGGGGTCAAGGGTCTTTATGTCAAGAAGGATCAGATCTGTCACATTCAATACCTCTTTTATCTTTTCAGATAAGAGATAACCGGATGTGTCTAGTGCAGTATGAAGCCCCTCTTTTTGACACAAAGAGAAAAAGGCTTTCAGAAAATCAGGTTGCAGTAGCGGTTCTCCTCCGGTCGCAGTGACACCTCCTTTGCGCAGGAAACTTTTATAGCGAAGTACTTCTGTCAGTAGTTCATCCAATTCATAAGCATACTTTGGCTTCGCGGAGATCTCCCATGTGTCCGGGTTGTGACAATACTGACAACGGAGGGGACATCCCTGAAAGAATACGACGAACCGGATGCCCGGTCCGTCGACTGTGCCAAAACTCTCTAAGGAATGGATCTTTCCTGAAGAAATAGACAACATTTTATTACAATTCTTTATTAATAGTTCTGGAGATCACATCCAATTGCTGTTCGCGAGTCAGTTTGACAAAGTTGACAGCATATCCGGAAACACGGATCGTGAGCTGAGGATATTCTTCAGGATGTTCCATCGCTTCAAGCAACAACTGTTTGTCAAATACATTGACATTGAGGTGTTGCCCACCACTAGGAGTGAAGTAACCATCCAGTAAGTTTATCAGATTCTCAATCCTGCAATCCATATTTTTCCCGAGCGCATTAGGTGCAATTGCAAAGGTATAAGAAATTCCATCGTGTGCATGGTGAAACGGCAACTTTGATACAGATGAAAGTGCAGCAATAGCTCCTTTCATATCACGCCCGTTCATCGGATTAGCTCCCGGCGCAAACGGTGCCCCAGCCGGACGGCCATCAGGTGTGGCACCGGTTTTCTTACCATAAACTACATTTGATGTAATAGTAAGGATTGATTGTGTTGGTCTGCCATGACGATACGTCTCGTGCTGACGAAGGAACTCCATAAATTTCTCTGTGATTTCAACGGCAAGGATATCGGTACGATCGTCATTGTTTCCAAAAGGCACATATTCTCCTTCAACTTTAAAGTCAATAGCCAAGCCACGTTCATCGCGTATGACTTTCACTTTAGCGTCGCGTATAGCTGCCAGGGAATCAGCAACAATAGAAAGTCCGGCAATACCGGTAGCGCGGATTCTCTCCACCTCTCCGTCATGCAATGCCATTTCAAATGCCTCATATGCATACTTGTCATGCATATAATGAATCATCTTCAACGCATTCACATATACTCTTGCCAACCAGCGCATCATCTGTTCGTATTTCTGCATTACTTCGGCATAATCCAGATATTCGCTTGTAATGGGTGCGTAGATGGGTGATACTTGTGCGCCTGAACGTTCATCACGTCCACCGTTGATTGCATATAGCAGACATTTTGCCAGATTGGCACGAGCACCGAAGAACTGCATCTGCTTACCGATCTTCATTGGAGAGACACAACAAGCAATTGCATAGTCATCACCGTAGTCTGCACGCATCAGGTCATCATTCTCATATTGAATAGCAGAAGTATCAATTGAAACTTTTGCACAGAACTTTTTCCAGTTCTCAGGAGCATTAGCAAACCAAAGGACTGTCAAGTTTGGTTCTGGAGCCGGCCCTAGATTGTATAATGTGTGCAGGTAACGGAAAGATGTTTTGGTTACCATTGAACGTCCATCAACACCTTGACCGCCCAATGATTCGGTCACCCAAATTGGATCGCCGGAAAATAGGTCATTGTATTCCGGAGTACGGAGGAAACGAACGATACGTAATTTGATGATCATTTGATCAACTAATTCCTGAGCTTCTTCCTCTGTCATTCGACCTTCACGGATATCTTTTTCTAAATAAATATCAAGGAAAGTAGAAGTACGTCCGATAGACATAGCAGCACCGTCCTGATCCTTTACGGCAGCAAGGTAAGCCAGATACACAAACTGAACAGCCTCTTTTGCATTCTGTGCGGGACGAGTCACGTCAATATCATAACAGGCACACATTTTTTCGAATGCTTTTAGTGCTTTGATCTGTTCGCTGGTCTCTTCACGCTGACGAATTATTTCTTCTGTGATCTCCAGAATATCCAGACGCTTTAGGAAGTTTTGTTTGTCGGCTATCAAGATTGTAGTACCATAAAGTGCCACACGACGATAATCCCCGATGATTCGGCCTCGTCCATACGCATCAGGAAGCCCTGTGATGATAGCAGACTTGCGCACGGCAACCATATCATCGGTATAAACAGAGAAAACACCTTCATTGTGAGTCTTTCTGTATTTAGTAAAGATTAGCTTGGTCATTGGATCCAGTTCGTATCCATAAGCAGTTAAACTCGTTTCAACCATGCGAATACCGCCATTAGGAAATATGCCTCTCTTTAGTGGAGCATCTGTCTGCAGACCCACAATTGTCTCATTCTCTTGGTCTATATACCCCGCTCCGTAAGTGTCAATGCTCTGAGGAAGTTTTGTCTCTGCATCGTAAACTCCTTTCTCTCTTTCAACCTTAAACATTTCAGTAAGTTTGTTCCATACCTTTTTCGTTTTGGCTGAAGATGCCACTAAAAAGAGTCGTCTCCATCATACGGGATGTAGTTGTTTTGGATAAAGTCTCTTACGTTGATTTCTCTTTTCCAGTTTTCTCCTTTGAATTGATTCCAGTACTCGTTAGCGAATTTCATAATAGCCTATATGTTTGAATATTAATATTATACGACCTTTTTTTGAGGCGTAGACATTGTTTCCTATTGAATTGGACTGCAAAGGTAGTCATTATTATTATGTTGTAAAACATATATCTAAAAAATAAACAGAAATATTTGAGGGAGAATATTCTTCCCATCTATAAAGTGAACAGCCCACTTCCTGATATTCAAATCAGGAAGTGGGCTGTTCATTGAGTTCGTTATATTAAGAAAGAACGAGTCTTTTTCTTATATCAGAGGGTCTTTATGATTAAGTTTCGCCAGCAAACTTTGATCCCTCCACCGTCATGGATTTGCAAAGCTATGCGTCCTTGTCCGGCACCTATCTTGGCATCCCTGATATTGACCATCTCAATGCCATTCAACCATGTAATCACATGATCACCTTCAATTTTAATCCGCATTTTGTTCCAATCTCCGACTTTCAGGATATTCTCTTTCTCATCAGGTATCTGTATTAGCCAGCCTCTTCCGTATGATTCATAAATACCACCCGTGTCATTGCCTTTCGGTGCCACTTCCACCTGCCAGCCTTCCACTTTGGCTACTGGTTCGACGATAGAACGGATAAATACTCCGGAGTTACCGTTAGATTCTTGTTTGAATTCAACCGAAAGATCGAAATCATTGTAGTATTTTTGTGTAGCGAAATACCCGTATTGTTTGTTCGGGCCACTTTCGCATACTAACAATCCATCTTTTACATACCACAGTTCAGAGCCATAAGCTTCCCATCCTTTGAGGTCTTTTCCATTAAAGAGGTTCTCTGTTTTGTTTTTTCGGGGCAGTTCCTTGATCTTTACATTACGAAACCATGCCGGATATCCATGGTCTTGCAGGCAGATTTGTCCTTTGCGAGCCAGTCCATATTCAGGAGCGGTATTCCACTTTCCACTGTTTTTACGAGCAAACCAGTCTTCGGTCCAAGCCTCAAACTCTATTGTTTTGACTCCATTCATATAATACTCTACATGTCCGTTGTCAAATACAATTTTAGAAGTATTCCATTCACCAGCCGGGTTTACCTTCTGTTTTTTCAGGTCTGGCAGATACATTGCATAATCCACTCCACATTTCTGCCACTCTTCCAGTTTGCCATCCCAGTTGACATCATCAATAAGCTGATATTCCGGTCCGGTTACATAAGGTACAGAATATTGCGGACGTTCTACCACATGGTAAAGCATCCCGCTGTTTCCACCTTTTGAGATCTTCCAATCCCAGGTCAGAATGAAATTCTCATATTGTTTATTTGTCACGATGTACCCGTTGGCATCGTTTCCGCCACCTTCTGCACAGATCATTCCTTGCTGCACCATCCAAGGTCCTGTAACTGAAGTGCCCTTATAGTCTCTCCATCCGTCCAATGACTTACCGTCAAAGAGGAGTTGCCATCCTTGTTGTATTTCTTTTGAAGTTAAGGTGTTATTCTCATTTTGGGCATTCAAACCAATTAAAGAGGTGGTGAGAAGAGCAAAACATAGAAGGAACGCTCTGAGTAGGAAAAGTTTTTTCATTTTCATAGTTGTTTATATTAGTGTATGATTAATCTCTTTATAACGAAAGTGAGGAAGCGTTGAATCCCAATGGAAGTAACGTCTCTATACCTTGAATCTTGTAGACTTCAGTAGCACTTGCCAGAAGCATAGTTATCGGACAGTGAGTGCGCAATTCGACCTCTTTCATCACTTGACGACACTCTCCACAAGGGGTGCAAATCTCTTTTGTCCATTTTCCACCAATTTGTGCGATGATGCTTACACATTCAATAGGGTCGTCAGGAAACAAAGACATGGCATGATTAATAGCTACCCGTTCGGCGCAGAGTCCGGCCGTGTAAGCAGCGTTTTCCTGATTGTTGCCGGTGATGATGGAACCCGATTTCAGACGGACCGCACAGCCCACCTGATAGTGAGAGTAAGGGGCATATGCCGAAGTAGATGCTTTTTTTGCAGCTTCAAGTAATAAATTATCCTCCTCAGATAGCTCTTCCAATTGGTAAACTTCTATCTTTGCAGTCAAAATCATTTCTTTCATAGAGAAAGGAATATTAGATGTTTGGTGCAAAAATACAAAAATAGTTGATTCGAACTGCGAAAGCAGTGAACTTTTAAAATATTATGAAACACAAATTACTTTCCTATCTGTTGATCACATTTGTCACGGTGCAGTTCACTCAGGCAGCTCCATCTAATAATGTGTATGATACTTATACAAAAAAACATGCACCGATGGCGCAGGATCAGATGAAGAGGTACAAGATACCAGCCAGCATTACCTTGGCGCAAGCATTGTTGGAATCCGGAGCTGGCCGTGGACGCCTGGCTACGATAGCTAACAATCATTTTGGGATCAAATGTCATGATTGGAAAGGTGCAAGTATTTTGCAAACCGATGATGCCGAAAATGAGTGTTTTCGAAAATATAACGATGCTTCAGATTCTTTCGAAGATCACTCACTCTTCTTGACCCGTGGACCCAGATACAGAGGACTTTTCGATCTGGATATCCGTGACTATAAAGGTTGGGCGAAAGGACTCCAGCGTTCCGGATATGCAACCGATCCGGGATATGCCAATAAACTAATTAAGCTCATCGAGGATTATCAGTTGTACAAATATGATACTTTTAAGAAGGGTCGTGTAACCACTGTTAGTGCGTCCACTTTTAGTCACGATGTGTATCGTTCGAATGGTATTATTTATGTGATTGCTCGAAGGGGAGACACATTTGAATCTATTGCAAAGGAGTTTGATTTCAACAAAAAGAGGTTAGCTGACTACAATGAATTACCCTATGAAGCCCCTCTTTCCGCAGGTGATGTGGTCTATCTGGAAAAGAAACAAAAGAAAGCTACTGAGAAGTTTCCTGCTCATGAGATCCAGACTGGTGAATCTATGCACAGTATCTCTCAGATGTATGGTATTCAGATGAAGTATCTGTATAAGATAAATAAAAAAGATAAGGAGTATATCCCCATGGAAGGTGATGTGCTTCGGTTAAGGTAAGTTGTCCTCAACTACCGGCCAACCATCGCCATCCCATGTGAGTGGCGTGATGATGAGCAGCGAACGCCCGTTGTTTTTGGCATCATAGCCGTGGCAAACCATGTAATCAGTTCCGTCAAAAGTGTAAACCGCATTGTGGCCAACAGCACTCCACTTCTCATTACCTTTCATGACGATTGTAGCACCACCATTCACCAACGCCTTGCCTTCCTTATCCAGATACGGGCCCGTTATGCTTTCCGAACGCCCAACGGCTACTTTGTACGTACTTTTCAGACCACGACAGCAGTAATCAAGCGATACAAAGAGGTAAAAGAAGTTTCCATGTCTGAATACAAAGGGGGCTTCGATAGCTCCATCGCCCGGGTCTTTCTCATCAAGTCCAAACGTGCGCACCTGACGTGCTGCAGTGTGCCATTCCTGAGGTTCGGCGAGTTTCGTTAGCGTAGTGTCCAGTTTAACCATTTTAATTCCTCCCCAGAATGAACCGAAAAAGAGCCACGGAGTTCCCTGTTCATCGAAGATTACATTGGGGTCAATCGTATTGAAAAGGTCGCGTCCCGGCACGGAGGCAACCACTTTCCCCTGATCCGTCCACTTATATTGCGGACTATTCGGATCCAGCGTTTTGTTGGTAGTCACACCGATTGCCGAACTGTTTTTACCGAAGGAAGAACAAGAATAATAAAGATAAAACATACCGTCGTGAAAGAGGATATCAGGTGCCCAGGTGTGACCTTTGTAGCCGGGCACTTCATCGATTGCCCATTGTGGTATCGGATTGAGTACATCCGGACAGCGACGCCAAGTTTTCATGTCTTTCGATGACCAGGAGGAGATGCCTCTACCGGTCATGAACAGATAATAGGTATTCCCTTCCTTGATCATTACAGGATCATGCGCACCCAGCATCTCAATAGATATCTCTTTTTGATCATTCCTGCCAGGTTGAGCAACCACTGGAACAATCACAATGATGGATAGTATTAGAGACAAGAAAGAGTCACTAAACAAACGTGTTTGAGTATTCATGTTTTTGAGTTTGAGCAGTTAATGAGTTGCCAAAAGTATGTTTTTTTTATCAGAGTTTGAATAAAACTTTATGGAACCATCGCTTTTATTTATCTTTGCCGCCAAATGAGACGAATCCTCCTCTTTCATATCCTGCAAATACTCGCAGTCGTAGCTGTATTTGGCCAGTCCGAAACACCGGAGTTGCCCTCCCGTGCGAATGATTTATCGCCTGTTGGTGTCACCTCCCCTTCTGCCGACTCACTCCCGGTCAATAATAAAAGCTCTGTTGATTCGCTCTTTCAGGCAAAGAAAGCCTTTGCTGATTCGCTTTCCGCATTGTTGCCAAAAACAGCTAAGAGAATCGATGTTGTCAGTGATACTATGAGCAATAAGGGACCTCATGCCTTTGCCTGGCAGATTGAAGAGCGCTTTGGGCGTCAGACATCTGTTGCTGTAGATACCCTGGATCTTAACTTTCAGAATGAGCGTTTGGTTGAATCCAAAGATGTGGCAGTCAATTTTCTCGGCACTGTAGGAAGCCCTGCTGAAACCAAGATCTGGTTTAATAGAAAAGAAACGACACCATTTCTATTTGCTCATCCCTATGAGCTCTATCTTTTACGTCCCGGCAATTTAAATTACCTCAACACCAAATCTCCTTTCACGATGATAAAATACCATCGTGACATGAATAAGCAGGATGGAGAGGAACTTTTGAACGCTCTTTTTTCAATAAACGTAAATAAGAATCTGGCCTTCGGCGTTCAATATGATCTTATCTACGGTCGTGGTTACTACGATGCTCAATCAACGAATCACGATCAGTTTGTTGCTTTTGCAAGCTATATCACGGATACATACAAGGCACACTTGTACATTGGAACCCGCTCATTCCTGAACTATGAAAATGGAGGAATCACTGACGACCGATATATCACCAGTCCGCAAGAGATGTCAGGTGGTAAAAGAGCATTTGAACCGAAAAACATTCCGGTAAATATGACTGATGCCTGGGTGCGTCTCTACGGCAATGTCGCATACCTCAATCATCAGTACAATGTAGGCTTTTACAAGATGGATGAAGACTCGCTCGTTAAAGAATTCATTCCGGTCACCTCGTTCATTCACACATTAAAGTATGAAAGCTTTAATCGCCGGTATCTGAATAAAAGTGTCCCTTCAGATTTCTACCAGAATATCTACCTGGATTCTTTACAATCAGACGACAAAACACAATACCATTCTTTCAAGAACACCTTTGCCATCTCCTTGAATGAGGGATTCAATAAATATTCCCCTTTCGGACTGACCGCGTTTTTGGAGCATGACATGCGTAGCTATTCAATGATGGACAGTACCATTGCAGGCAATAAAGCGGAAAGCATGTTTGCCACTACCATCGGAGCCGAACTGGCACGACGTAAAAAGGGGCTCTTCACCTTTGACGTACTAGGTGAGATGGGTGTAGCTGGAGAAGAGCTTGGTCGTGTCAAACTCGAAGGACATCTTGTCACTACCTTTCGTCTTGGTCGCGACACCGTTCAGATGATGGCCTATGGATCGCTTAAGAATCTGACCCCCGAGTATTATCAGGAGCACTATCACTCCAACCATTTCTATTGGGACAATAGCTTGAAGAAAGAGCAGCAGGTGCATTTTGGAGGCACATTCTCTTTACCTAATCGTGGCACAGAACTGAAAGTGGATGTGGAAAATCTTACCAATCATATCTATTTCAACAGCAGTGCGCTTCCCGATCAATACAGCAATAATGTGCAGGTTGTAGCTGCTCAGCTCAATCAGAACTTCAGAGTAGGTATCCTGCATTTAGATAATTCCGTGGTCTATCAGAAGAGCTCCAATGAATCAGTTGTTCCGGTGCCGGAGATCAGTCTGTATCATAACATCTATCTTCAATCCAGAGCATTCAATAAGGTACTAGCTATACAGATAGGTGCTGATGTGCGTTATCATACCAAGTACTATGTGCCATCCTATATGCCTGCTACCGGACAGTTTTACAATCAAGATCTGATGGAGACCGGTAATTATCCGATGGTGAATGTATATGCCAATCTTCATTTGAAAAACATGCGTTTCTATATGATGGCTTATCACATCAACAGTTCGGTAGGAAGTGCCGATTACTTTATTCAACCACATTATCCGATGAACCCATTCCATTTTAAGTTTGGATTGGGATGGAACTTCAACGATTAATCCTCTCTTCTCTTCGAGTGTTTAGACACAGGCTTCTTGTTTTGAAAGAAGAGTTTGATGTCATCTTCAATCCAATTGATCTCAGGGTAAGAAGAGTAGCGCAGATTATCAACCAATCCCCGTTTGATGGAATAAGTAGAGTCAAAGAGATCGTTGATCTCTTCCTTGTTGTCCAGCTCTTCCTTCTCTTCATTCAAGAGACTTGCACATATATCACGTCCCAATCTACACAATGAGTCAAAGATATTATGCCCTCTTATAAATAGGTAGGTACGTTCAGGAAGTAGTCCGATACTCTTGTAACGTTCCTTCAAGGGTTCCAGATCTACCTCCGGAAATTCCTTCTGCAGAGACTCAACCTTCGCCTTTGTTTTCTGTTCAAGTCGTTTCAGTTCCTTCTCCACATACCCTCCAACCTCAAAAGTGATATGTCCGGAAAAGAGTGATAGCATCGTGCGGAACTCCAGTTGGGTGAATACCGAGTCATCGATTTCCTGAAAATAGAGATGCCAGATAAACGGTTCATACAAGGCGCGCGAATAACGATCAATGAGATTGCTGAAATTCACTTCTTGATTCTCTTTCCCGCAGACTCTCAAAATAACCTCATCCAGTCCTTCCGGCACACAATGGTGATTCTCGAACGAGTAAGTATAAGTTTGGAAAATAAAATGAGCAACATCAATATCCGGTCGACCTTCAAGCCTTCTGTAATCGCTGTCGATACAGATGATGAACTGTTCATCCAGATACTCTCTGAAGTTGAGGCAGTGACCTACCCCGGTAGTATGGTTTCCTTGCGGACTTTTGGAATAAGTAAAATACAATATTCTCCTGTCAGGTGCATATTTCTTAAAGAGTCGCCCCCAGAAATACTCATCATCGCTCGCCTCCAGATGAGCAGCGCAGTCATAGCGAAGCATCCGGACCTGCCCTTTGATGTTCTCTGCCAGCTGTTGGTAAAACCGTTCTTTGTGATATAAGGGACGTTTCATGTCAGTCATCAGCTAAAAGATCATCCAGATAGATCAACTTGTTTCCCCATCCCTTACCAAAAATGCTGGGAGAGTGAGATGAGATGATCAGTTGCGCTTTCGGGTTGATAGCTCTGATCTTATCGATAAGGATATATTGCCATTCAATATGCAAGGAGACTTCCGGTTCGTCGAGCAGGATGATCTGTGTTTTTTCATCCATCAGAAGTATCTTAAACAAGGTGATCAACATCTGTTTCTCACCTGAAGAGAGAAAACTCAGAGGTACTACCCGTCCATGATCATTAAATTGTACAATGCCACTATCAGGCTCCACTTCAATCACTTTGCCCGTATTTTCAAACAGACGATTGACCAAAGTGAAAAAACGATCAATGCGTTTAGCAATCAGTGCTGCCTCTGGAGTCCCAGCAAGAGATAGAATGCGGTAATCTGTAAAAGAGAAACGGCTTCCTTCTATGGAGTAAACCGTGGCATCCAGTTCGGCATCCAAAGGACGCTCATTGGGTCGAAGAGCCCGTTGATGCAACACGGGCAGATCCCATGCGCTGATAGATAAGTAAGGAATCTCCGGATTGCCGGTTACGGTGATCTTATTATTTTGGTAGCTGATAGTAGTCTCTTTGAGTGTCATCGTCGCAGACTCCAGATCCATATTCTCAAAGAGGGTTGTATTATTGGTTAGCAGTGCTTTGATGATGTTTATAAATGTGCTCTTTCCACAGCCATTGAGACCCACCAGAATGTTGACATCTTCATTGACATCATCCCAGGTGTAGTTATATTTACTCCACAGGTTGTGAATTTCCAGTCTCTGTATAATATTGCCATCCATGATTGCAGGTATTTATTTCTTCAAAGGTAGTAATAATTAGAAAATCAAGCGGGGTACAGAAAAGAAAAATCGCTGACACATTGATTAAATGTATCAGCGACCTTGAGTTGCGGAGGTTCGACTCGAACGAACGACCTTTGGGAACTGAGCCCAACGAGCTCCGCGAAATATTTACTATTTCCGATCTATTCAATAAAATAAATAGTATTAGTGGCTCTTTTATGAGAAAAGAGTTCTATTTTTGCATAACGTGATCAAAATACCACTACAGCTATGAAGAAATTAATCGTTCTTTCTATCAGTATGTTATTTGCGCTGGCAGCGCAAGCATTGGATTTTACAGTTGGTAATCTGAAGTATAGCACGCATGCTGACGGTGTTTCAGTTTTTGTAAGTGGATATGTAACAAAACCTGTCGGACCGGTTGAGATTCCCCCCAGTGTGTCAGATGGTACGAAAAGCTATGCTGTTACCATGATTGGCAATGATGCTTTTTCTTGGTGTTATGCTATTACTTCGATCACGCTCCCATCGAGTATCACTTCGATAGGATTCAGGGCTTTTTCTAGTTGCAGTGGTCTTTCTTCGGTCACGCTCCCTTCCAGTGTTACTTCGATAGGCTCAGGTGCTTTTTCCTGGTGCATCTACCTTCATTCGATCACGCTCCCTTCTGGTGTTACTTCGATCGGCAATTCTGCTTTTGCAGGTTGTAATGGTCTTGATTCGATCACGCTCCCTTCTGGTGTCACTTCGATAGGCGATACTATTTTTTACATGTGCTGTAACCTTCATTCGATCACGCTCCCTTCCGGTATTACTTCTATTGGCGAAAGTGCTTTTTCTGAATGCAATAGTCTTGCTTCAATTACGCTCCCTTCTGGTGTCACTTCGATAGGCGATGATGCTTTTTCTAGTTGCACTAGTCTTGCTTCGATCACGCTCCCATCGAGTGTCACTTCGATAGGCGAACGTGCTTTTGTAGGCTGTGGTGCAATGAAAGAGTTTATTGTTGCGGATGACAATCAGACATTTAAGGCAATAGATGGTGTTTTGTTTAGCAAAGATCTATCCGTACTCTTGTCATTTCCAGGTGCTAAAGCAGCAAACTATTCAATTCCTTCAGGTGTCACTTCGATAGGCGATAATGCTTTTTCTGGTAGCTGGAGACTTACTTCAATCACGATTCCTTCGGGTGTCACTTCGATCGGCAATGAGGCTTTTTCTGATTGCAGGAGACTTACTTCTATCACACTCCCTTCGGGTGTCACTTCGATAGGAGATGGTGCTTTTTCTGATTGCAGTGCTCTTACTTCGATTACGCTCCCTTCGGATGTCACTTCGATAGGCGATTATGCTTTTGTTGATTGCAGTGGTCTTACTTCCATCATGCTCCCTTCGGATGTCACTTCGATAGGCGATTATGCTTTTGATAACTGCAATGGTCTTACTTCTATCACGATCCCTTCCGGTGTTACTTCAATAGGCGATGGTCTTTTTTTTAATTGCAGTGCTCTTACTTCGATTACACTCCCTTCGGGTGCCACTTCGATCGGCAATGAGGTGTTTTGTTTATGCAGTCATCTAGCTTCAATCATACTCCCTTCGGGTGTCACTTCGATAGGCAATAATGCTTTCTCTTGGTGTTACGATCTTACTTCCATCACGCTCCCTTCGGGTGTCACTTCGATAGGCTATCAGGCTTTTTCTAATTGTAGTGCTCTTACATCCATCACACTTTCTTCCGGTCTCACTTCGATTGACTATTGGGCTTTTTTTGATTGCACTGGTCTGAAGGAGATTCACACCTTAAATCCAATCCCACTTATAATAGAAAGTGGTCATTTTGCCGGAGTTGACAAAGTCTCCTGTATTTTGTATGTACCTCAAGGCAAACGTGCTGACTACGCTGCCGCGAGTGGCTGGGGCGATTTTAAAAATATTGTGGAGGAAAATGTGGCAGGAGAAGATCTTATCAAGCAGAATACTACACTGAAAGTTTATACAGTCAATGATGTCATCGTGATAGAAGGCGCGGAGTGTGGTGAAGAGATCACGATTTACACAAAGACCGGTGCTTTGGTGCAGCATTTCAAAGCTGTGGATGATGTGACCCGGGTTACGGTTCCACAAAATGCCGTTTATCTGATACAGACAGCCTCTCAGACTGTGAAAGTAGCTCTGTAACTTTTTCCGTACATAAAACAAAGATCGCTTATACATTGTTCAGATGTATAAGCGACCTTGAGTTGCGGAGGTTCGACTCGAACGAACGACCTTTGGGTTATGAGCCCGACGAGCTACCAACTGCTCCACTCCGCGATATTGTGGTACAAAGGTACGAAAAATATGTTGTAAAGCAAACTTTTGGGACTAAATGTAAGAAAAAAGGAAAGTAATTGATGCAAAGTTTATCACAGTAAAAAAAATGACCCGCCTGCAGATCTTACGGTATGCAAAACGGGTACTGTTATCTTTAATCTGGTTGCTTGAAGCAGCCATTTGTTTTCTTAAGTAAGTATGTGATTAAGATATTGTAATCCTAACACTTCGCGAAGGTATCGTATTTTATTTGGAATGCAAAGGATTAAATGTAATATTCATAGAAATCAGCATTTTATTTTTTTTGGATGTCTAATTACTCAAGCTTGCCGTCTTCTCATTTCAGGATGTAACGTAATTTCGATGAACTAAAGAAAGCACCCTTCCCCGCATTATAGCAGGAAGGGTGCTTTCAGTTAATTGGCAAGTTGACGCTGTTTACAGTCCGCTACCATGCATTTCTGTCCCGCGTTGCGGCTCATCTCTTCACGCAGTCCGCTGATCTCCGTGTAGAGCGTTTTGATCCGCTCACACAGTTCGAAGTAATCCCTCTGAAACTTCTCGATCTGAACTACCAGGTAATCGTACTGATCAGTCACCAGATCCGTGAACTCCCTCGCTTTCGCCGGGTCACTTTTAAACAACTTCAGGATCGTCAGCAGCCATTCGAAGATCATTTTGATTTTGACACTCATGATAAGAAACGAATGATTACGGTTCGACTATTTCAGCCGGTGTCACAATGATGCCGGTCGATTTGAAGGCGATAGTCTTCATCATATCCTGGAGCAACTTGCCCGGAGTGAAGAGAATCTTCTTACGCACGATCAGCGAAGTCGCATAATCCTTCGAATCCTCCACGCCACTACCCCCGATACTCATCCGGAAATTACCAAACTCGCCCAGCTGGATGATCCTGCCTTCGGCCAGACCCATCTTCATGGTATAAATCAGTCCGTCGAGCGCCGCCTGGATATCACCCTTGATACAGGTGCCACGGTCGGAGATAGTAGTACACAACGTTTCAAACTCAGTCTTACCGCTGCTTTTCACAGCCCCGTAATACTTTTTAGGCGCCAGTCTGTCTTTCGGATTCGCCCGAAGCACCAATTGATAAGGAACACTCATAATAGTAAGAATTAAAGATGAATAATAAAGATACCTCTGCGCCGTGGATCCTTGCGGCAGCGATACAAAGATACGATAGGCGTGTAGGAGGGATGTAGGCTCAGTGCAACTGGTGGCAGTAGGTGGATGATAAAGCAGAAGAAACCGAATATTTCACTCGGCAACGGTGTATTCAAAGGTTGTCCTGTGCGATGTAGCGGAGCTTACATGTTGATCTGATGCCAGATCTGTGAATTTCAGAGCTTTCGTAGGGTCACTTTAGTTATGATTATATATATCGCCAAAATTAGCTTCGATAAATATAATATGCAAGGTGTTCTCGTTACGGATGGCAATAAACGGATTGTTGGCATTATTGTACCTGAAAACCCAAAACTTCTCCACGTCAGGAGTTACAAAGAGAGGTAATTGGGGTTTAATTAAATCTCTGGGTAAAAGTTCGAATCCATAGTCATGTTTTCCGCTGCTTTGGATTTCTTTCCATCCAAGCTCGCCAAGTCGTTGTAATCTTTCAAAGAAACTCCTTAGTTGCTCTTGTGAACAATTCTTTAAGTTCTCTTTTTGGAAGTGTTTAAAACAAAAAACCGGATAATCAATTTCCGGTTTTTTCCTATTAATATCTATAGAAGTCTCAACTTTTGGCCTTTTTATTGTTTTAGACGACTTGTCTTTTCCCATTAATTCTCTATTTGAGTAATAAAATAAGATTTGATAGCATCTTTAGAAATAATATTCCCGATTCCTGGTGTTGTACATGCCCAAGGTGCTTCTTTGTGAGTCATTTCCATTAATTTAGTAGCTGAAAATTGTCCATAATTTTCGTAAACCTGATCAAAGATATTTTCCTCTTCTTCGCTTAGAGATATGGGTACAAATCCCTCTTCAGGCATAATGGCAGTGCTGCCATTGCATTTATACTCTTCATAAACAGATGGCACAACAGGACCGTACATCCATGCTTCTATCTCCTCTTCAAATAATGGTTTACCCAAAAATGCTAAATTAAAGCCTTGCAAGTAGTAAAGCATCTTTTGCAATTTCATATTTGTCATAACATCACCATATTCCGGGTGTGTCTTCGAAATAACTTTTTTTGCAATTTCACTAACATTATAAGCCATGACTTTGTAGTTTGTGTTTGATTTCATATCGATACAAAGGTAATTGAATATCTGATACATGCGATAATTATTGAAAAAGAAATAGTTATCAAATGATTTTTGGAGTTTTAGTAATAATTCCGCTCATCGTTTTACGGCTCCCCGAGATGCTCCACGATAATCTGCACCTGTCGGGGAGAGAGGATCCGGGAGGAAGGCGTGATGCCGGTGGCGAGTAGCGCCTCGTGGAGTGGTTTGCAGCGGTTGATCCAGTTGCGCATGACCCGCCATGCATGCTCTTTTCCGCAGTGCGGTGTATAGAGGAGCCCCAGCTCCGTTTTGCTGTAACATCTAATCCTGAAACGCTCTGTATGCTCTGTCTGTACCATCTTTCTGATGTGTTTTAATTACACCTTAAAGGTACTCATAATCAGCGAAATAAAAGAGGAATACGGGTAAAACTATCACCGTATTCCTCTTAAAAATGAACCAATGAAATGAACCAGAAAAATCAAAAGGGAAGATCCGGATTACCCTTCGGATCTGACGGATCAATCTGACTGAAGTCCATCACCTGCTGTTTGGCAGCCGCATCTTTCAGATACAACTTCTTTTGCAGCCAGTTGGAATTGTCAAAGGTGGTGAATGTCACTTTCCGTTCGTCACCCTTCTCCTTCGTCACTTCGCAGGGAGTGAAACGGCCGTTGGTGTAGTTGAACACGAAATGTGCTTCGCCACAGGAGCCGAGATTACGAAACCTCACTTTCTGCACGTGGATGGTGCAGAGGTTGTCCTTGTCATCCCTCTCCACCGTCAGTCCATAGTCCGTCTTGTTGAAGAAGTGCGCCGAACCGTTGATGCTGTACATGTTTGGCACCTGTGTCTTTCCGCTCTTCGGATCCGGTTCCATCTTCTTCGGATGCGCCACGAGGATGATCAGGATATCATTTTTGACCGCAAACATCCGCAGCTTATCGAGAAACTTACTGATGTACTGCGTCTCTGTGATCCCCTTGGCATACTGATGATCAATGCAGTTGAACGGATCCAGCACCAACGCCTTGATCCCCTTCCTGCGTATCAGTTCGCGCGCCTTGGCAAGGATGCTCTGAATGGTAAATTCCTCCTTCGGAATGATCGAGTGGATATTATCCTTCAGATACATCCGCACCTCCTGATACTCCTCTTCAGAAGTCACCCCCACCTTAAATTTCTTGCCGGTCATCTTCTCCGCATGCTTGACATAATGCAGTTCGCACGGCATATTTTCCGGACTGAAGAACGCCGTTTTCCAGTTGTGCTCCATGTACATCTTTGCCACAAGCATATCCACAAACTCCGACTTTCCGCTCCCCGGTATGCCCGTCAGGATGGCAAGCATCCCCGTCTCGAGCCGCATGCAACGATCCAGATTCGGAAATCCGGTGGTCAACCCTTCGCCAATCCCTTTCTCAAAGATCGATCTGAAATTGTCGATCACATCCTCCACCGTAAACACCCCGTCCAGTGGCAGCTCCGGTGCTTTGTCAATGTATATCTTCAAGCTCTCCGCACCATATTTCAGCAGATGTTCGTTCGCATCCTTACACCCCTCGCCATAGGTCACGACGCGACACCGCTCACGACCAAAGCGCCGCAGCAGTTCATTGCGCAGCACCAATCCCTGCTTGTCCATGTCCACCGCGATGTAGATGACCTTCTTGTTTTCGAAGTGCGACTCCACAAACGGATCCAGCCATTCCATGTTACCATTCGCCCCGTTGGGCACGCTGATCACATTCCTGAACCCCGCCATCATGCACGACAACCCATCCATTTCACCCTCGGTGAGCAATACATCCTCCGTCTCAATCACCCCGTCAATGTTCCAGGGCACCAGTCGTGCATTGGGCATCAACATAAAATCCTTCACGCTCAAAGCGCGATACTTCATATTCACCAGTTCGTCGTCCAGGAAGTACGGGAAGCAGATACACTTCTCCTTCTTCCCCGACTTCTGAAAGAAACGCACCTCCTCGCAGATCTGCATCCGCTTGATCACCTCCTGCGAGATGCCCCGCTGCTCCACCAGCCACCGTACCGACTCCTCGCTCAGCATCGTCTTGTTGGTGTCAAACACCGGTCGCGCAAACTGATGCACAGCAGGATGATCCGCCTTCTTCCACTTTTCCTCACCCGGACGATGCGCCTTGCCCTTCCACCCACAGTAGAAGCAGCAAAACACGCCATCATCCGTATTGATAAACAGAGACTTGTCCCTCTTGTCTGAGCGGGCATCCGAACACTTCGGACAGCGGGTTTTCACCTTATTGCCATTTTTGGCAGTTACAATGCTGTAACCTTCGTAATTAAAATCCATCTCTCTGAAAATTCTTTATGTGAATACCATCAATCCGTCCATCTCTTCCCGGCCGCGTCCCAGCACTTCCTGTTGTCCGGTCGGGGAGGCGCATCCCGAGGGATCACCACCCCGCACACACTCCGCACCCCGCTGTGGGGATCCACATCCTCATACGGGAAGGGCACATCCTTGCGAAGCTCCAGCCGCATCCTCTCATCCAGCCTCGTCCGCGTCGCAGTCCCTTTGCGGGCAAAATTGGCAAAATACCTTTTCGCCTCCTCCGTATCACTCATGGCACGCACCTTTCCCTGCTGGATGATATGATCCTTAAACACCCTCGACATCAGCGGAATATGATGAATATACTCCACCGGCATTTGCTGATTCATCCCGATTATCTCCACCCAATACTGATCCTTGAAAGCCCTGTCCACGCCCACCTCCATCTCGTGCAACTCTTTCTTTTGAGCCAGTTTTTCATAATCAGGAACAAGATTCTTGTTGTTGGGGTTGTCGTCGGAGTTGTCGGCGATGGAATCAGAGTCCGCGTCAGAGATCCCGTTTTTGACAGACACCGGGTTGGCATGAGGATAAGAGTTAGAATCAGAAAAAGAAGTTTTGCCGTCGTCGAAATCTTTCTTTTCTTCCTCTGCCTGAATTGCACAAGATTCCATTTCCTTTCCTTCTATTTCTTTTCCTTTAATTTCTTTTATTTCCTTTCCTTTTATTAGCGCCTCGTTGGATGCGTATTTATCCTTGAGCTCCAGTAACTTATCCTGTTCCAATATTGCTTTTTTAAGAACGAATTTACATTTTTTATCATCGTATTGCTTCATTTTTCGATCCATATCTGCCGAAGAATAGTACTCACCATCGAAAGAAAACAGATCAAAATCATTCAGAATCGCCAGCACCAAGACTTTATTTGTATTAATCCTGCGGCAATGCATCAACAGTTCCGACTTATGAAACCGATAATTCTCATGTCTTCGCAGCAATTCCTGTAAAGAAAACAAGACCCCATAGCCGGCCATTTTATATTTCTCGATCAATCGGATCACCCTGGAATCCTCCATGAATTCCGCATCATGCGGAAAATAATAATTGTCTCTCATTTTAACGGTATAAATTTAAAGCGTCATATCCTTGGAATAATAAACTATCACCTTACCCGAACCATAGCGGCGCAGGATCGAAGCCTTCACCCAGAAATCCAGGTCGCGCAGCGCCATTGACTTATTACAGCCCGTGATCCGCTGATAATCCATGCGCGACATAAACACATGAATGTCGAGACACTGCATCGCCAGTGCCAGTCGTTCGGAAGGAAGCAACTCGGGCTTGTCGTCCGGCTTCTCTCTGCGTGTCAGCCGCATGGACGACAGCTTCTTCTTCATCTCCTTGGACACCCTCAGATGCACACTATTAAACTGCACCGTCGCCGAGTTCACCTCACTGCGATCGGCCGTCGCATTACTCTTGAGTGAAACCGAGAAGAAGCCCAGCCCCTCCAGTTCGACCACATCGCCCAGCGTCAGATGCCGGGCCATCGCCTCCGACACGGCAGACAGCATTCCCATCAGATCGCCCCTTGTAAAAGTCGACGCATCAGCGATCTCCTTCAGCAACACATCGCAAGTCACCCTCGTTCCGTTGACGATCCGCGCATGCAGCAGCCCCTTCTTCTCCACCTCTCCATAAGGAGTAGGAGTCTTGTACAAGTCATACAGTGCCCCCATCCTTAAGAAAGTTGCGCCTGACCTTGGTCAAACCTTTGATTGACCTTCGTCATTCCCTCGCCGTCCGAAGGTGAATCGGAGCACGCACACAGACGCACCAACTCACGCATACCTGCGTTTTCACTCTCTTTGTCATACATACCTGTAGGACCCTGAAAGGGGTTGACTCTTTTAGCTTCTAATTCTGATTTTAGTAGACTCTTTATTTTTTATCTCTGACTACAGTTGACTCCTTTATCTTTATCTCTGACTACGGTTGACTCTTTTAGAACAAGACCCTAAAAGAGGTTGACTTTGCTCTTTTGAAGCTCGGAAATATCCGATAGGTTTGTTCTGCAAACATACATATTATATCTGCACAGGCAAATTGTTTTGCAGATATTCTTCCCGATAACTTCTCCATCTTTTCTTGATGGGTCCATTCATAAGTGAAGCTTCCATCGGTGTCATCATATCCAGACTCTTATGAGGTCTTTGGGTGTTGTAGAACTCTACAGCTTCTGCAACGGCAGTTCGCACCTCTTCGATATCTTTAAAATCACGATACTCCAGGAATTCATGTTTGAGGATCCCATTTACACGTTCTGCAATCGCGTTCTCTTTCGGATCTCCTTTCTCCGTCATGCTTATCCGTATATGGTTCTCTTTTAGAAGTCTGGTATATGAGTCGCTGGCATACTGAACACCACGGTCTGAGTGGTGGATTAAGTCAAGCCGGTCAGCCTCTTCTATCCGTGATAAAGCTTGTTGAAGAGCCCGGATTGTGAACTCCGTTTGTAAGGTTGGGGCGACATAATAACCCACAATCTCCTTGTCGTAAGCATCGGTAATCAAGGAGAGAAAGCAGAACTTCTCACGGATCCTGATATAAGTGATATCACTCACCCACACCTGATTGGGGTGCTCCACAATCAGATCCTGTATCTGGTTCGGATATAAAAGATAAGGATGATTGGAATCCGTCGTCCGGATTCGTTTTCTTCTTTTCCTTATGGTCAGACCATAAACACAGAGTATCCTACAGAAGGAATCCCGCCCAAGGCTGTATTCCACACCAAAATAGCTTTTATACATTACCCATAACTTCTCCCCACCGATGCCGGGATCTTTTCCACGGATTTCATGTACATATTCAAGTACGAACTGTACCTTTGCAGCATTCTCTAAACCGTGATCCAGATACTGGTAATAGGCTTGCTTAGATACACCAAACAGACCGCAAAGAGCCTTTGTATGATACAAAGGAGCTCCTGTGTGAAGCCTTACTACTGTTTGGTGCCAGCTTTTTTTCGGATTGGAATCTGAAACATTTCCTCCGCAACGTCTATCATTGTATCAAAGGCCGTAGCGCGCATCTTTTCATGTTCCAAATCCATCTTTACTTTTTTCAGTTCCTTTTTCAATCTGGCAATCTCTTCGGACTCTAATCTTTCCCGTTCTTTTTTCATAGATTCATCCTCCTGATTTGGTTCTGGTGCAAAGGTATGCATCCAACTCAATAACGTAGTACGGTTTGCTATCGAATATTTCCGGCAAACCTCTTTGTTACTCATTCCGTCAAGA
The DNA here is from genome assembly GCA_963677415.2 of Bacteroidales bacterium. Taxonomy (GTDB): domain Bacteria; phylum Bacteroidota; class Bacteroidia; order Bacteroidales; family JAQUTK01; genus JAQUTK01. The sequence continues at coordinate 56,250 of CAXXFJ010000044.1, forward strand.
TGATCCTTGACCGCGGATATGCGTAACTCATCTGAATAATGACCTTGATTCTTCATCGTTTCTAATTTTTAGTTGAACTTCTGAGAGTCAACTAAAATCAGTGCTAGACATACCGATCAGAATGTCGCGCAGTGCGAGCGGTTTGTTCTCTCTTTTCTCAGAAAAATAGTTATTCATTTATAAGATTTTATAATTACTCTGCAAAGCAAGTCATAATAAACAGATTTTACTAATCAGTACTGAAATAGGGGTAATTATTATTATAGTATTTTTGGACGTGAAGAAACCGTCTCAAAATAACTAAAAACAGCCGGACGAAACATTCAATCCTGAAGGCAGAAAATGAGGCACAACACAGGAGTCTATAAACAATAAATAAAAAAAGATGACAGCAGAAGAAGGAAATCCAGAGCCAGTAGAAAGTAGAGCATCCGCAAAAAAACCAGCCGATGAGAAGACAGACAAAGAAAAAGCAGATGAGGTTGTATTAAAAGCATTGAAAGAGTTGATACAGAAATTGCAGAAAAAGATAATCGACGATTGTTTTGAAAAATTCGGTATTAATGCAAACGATGTGGTACGAAAATCAACACTTTCAACATCCACATCCGGCAGGATAGCCCTGGGAGAAAACGTAGTAACCACCAGTAGCGTGATGTTTCTTGAAGGTCTTTTTGAGACTATCGGCCGTCAATTCAACATTAACGGATTGATCGACTCAATGAAGACTGTATCAGGCATAGAAGAAAATCTATATATGATAAGAGCGACGTCGGAAGAAGCTTCACGCCATCCGGAATGGATAAATCTATTTAATCTGATAATAAGTTATTCCACACTTGTGCAGATGCTCGAGGAAGCTAAGGAGGCCAAGGCAGTCAAAGCAGAAAAGAAGTTGAAGCAAATGAGGAATAAATGGAGAAGAAATATGAAGAAGTGATGCAAGTGGCCCTTCCTCAATTAATCGGGAGCTATTGAGTGACTAGGGTCGCAATACTGAGAATGCATTTGTCCGTGAGGATGAGTGCATTTTCTTTCTTTTAGGGAGACTAGTGATTCTGTTTAATAATTATTTCCTCTCTTTTTCGCTGGTTGCTTTTATTTGTTTATCTTTGTTCAAACTCTGACAATTCAAAAATAGAAAAGTCATGCTACAAAAAATAAGAACTATGTTATTTGCCGATAAAATTCGACAATTGAGGGAACAAAAACAAATGTTACAACGTCAATTAGCCTCTGCGTTGGAGATCGATACCCCAATGTATAGCAAGATTGAGCGGGGCGATCGTCCTGCGAAGCGTGAACAGGTTGTTATCCTTGCAAAAATTCTTTCTACCAACGAAACTGAATTGTTGATCCTTTGGTTAGCCGATAAAATATTGGGGGAGATAGAAGCTGAGAATGAATTGGCGGAAAGGGCCTTGAAAATAGCCCAACAGACCCTAAAACATAAATAATGAAGGTGATATAAAAAACTACGGTGATGGATACAAATGCATTATTTCAGAATGGTTCAGTTTGGTTACGTGCAGATTTTCATTTGCATACGAAAGCTGACAAAGAGTTTTCGTACAATGGAGAAGACAATGATTTTGTAAATCAGTATGTAAATACGCTTGTAGAACAAAATATTCGGGTTGGCGTAATAACCAATCACAATAAATTTGATGCAGGCGAATATAAGGCAATTGCTACAAAAGCCCGCAAAGAAGGCATTTACATACTTCCGGGTGTGGAATTGTCGGTAAACGATGGAGCTAACGGTGTGCATACATTAGTTGTTTTTGATCCAAATCAGTGGTTGACTGATGGCAAAGATTACATCAATCAATTTATAACCTCCAATTTTTTAGGGAAACTCAATTATGAGAATGATAATGGGCGTTCCAATCATAGTTTGAAACAAACCTTATTGCAATTGGATGAGCTAAACAAGAACTTTTTTGTCATAATGGCTCATGTAGAACAAAACAGTGGATTGCTGAACGAATTTGATGGCGGACGGATTAAAGACTTAGGAAATGATCCCTTATTCAGGAAATCGGTTATTGGGTTTCAAAAAATAAGAACGATTGATTTGAAAAACAAGCTGAATACATGGTTAAACAACAGCCTTCCATGTTTTGTGGAAGGGAGCGATCCAAAATCCATGGATGAAATAGGAAAAGGAGAATCTTGCTATTTGAAACTCGGTGATTTTAATTTCGAGGCAGTAAAGTTTGCATTAAGTGAAACCTCAGATCGGTGTTCTAAAGATGGTAATCATAACCCAACAAACTCGTATATACGATCCGTTGCCTTTCAGGGAGGTCTGTTGGGTGGAAAACAGATCTTTTTTTCTCCTGAACTTAATAATCTAATTGGGATAAGAGGAAGTGGTAAATCGTCCATTCTTGAAATAGTAAGGTATGCACTCAATATTCCTTTCGGTTCGCAAGCAGCTGATAAGAAATATAAGGACGGATTAATTGAGCATGTGCTGAAAAGCGGAGGAAAAGTCGTTGTAGAGATTGTAGACAGGCACGGAGTTGTTTATACAGTAGAACGTATCTACGGACAAAAAGAGGATATTTTTAAAAACGAAACATTGCAGCAAGGTATTACGCTGGATGCTATTCTTCAGCAGCCGATCTATTTTGGTCAAAAAGACTTGTCGAGCAAGAATGATGATTTTGAGAATGATTTAGTAAACAAACTAATCGGAAGCCGGTTAATTCATGTACAAACAAAGATAGACCAGAAAAAAACGGAGATTCAACGTCTTGTAACTGAGCTGAAGAACTTGGGCAATCTATCTCTCTTGAAGAAAGAAACCGAAACAGCGAAGGCAAATGCAGAATACAGACTCAACCTCTTTAAAGAGAAGGGTGTTGCAGAAAAATTGCAATTGCAAACCTCCTTTGAATCAGATATTAATCGTCTGCAAAATTTCAAGGCTGGGATTGATGCTTATCTGAATGATTTAGAGGAAATCATTCAAAATCATGAACATTCTCTTCACAAAGAGCTTGAATCTACAACGAATCCGGAAATATTTGCGGAAGCTACATCTTTAGCTGATAAACTCAGAATAACAGTAGGACAAGTAAAATCAATGTATTCCGATGTTCAAAAGAATGGCATGGAATTTTCTGTTGTCATTGATAAACTGAAAGCAAAGAAAGAAGAATTAAAAGAAGAGTTTGCCCGGATCAAAAGAGAAATAAATATCCCGGAACTTAACCCGGATGACTTCATTAAGATTAACAGAGAACTTGAAACTTCAAAGCTAAAACTTATTGAAATAGGAAAGTCGGAAAGCAAGAGAATTGAACTGGGTCGTTTGCTGAATGAAGCTGTAAACAGCTTGGATAAGCTGTGGTATGAAAAATTTAATCTGCTGAAGACGGAAGTCAATAAAATAAATGAAGTTGGAGGCAAGCTATTTATAGAAGTAAATTATAAAGGCCGGAAAGATAAATTTCTCTTGAAACTACAGGATGTATTCAGAGGCTCACGAATAAGTGAGGCAACGTATACGGCAATCAGCAACGATTATGCTGACTTTAATGATATGCGGAAAGACGATTTTCGTAAGTTAGCAGACCGGTTGACAGAGAATCAAATGAACGAAGTAAAAAACAAATTCGTAGAAAATTTGTCGGATCTGTTGACTTATAAAGTCTCGAATCAGATAATTATCAACTTTGAAAAGACCCCATTGAATAAACATTCTTTGGGACAACGGGCATCTGCGCTGATATTATTCCTTCTGTCTCAAAAAGAGAATGACATCTTGATTATTGACCAGCCGGAGGACGACCTGGACAATCAAACCATTTATGAGGATGTGATTCGCGAAATTAAAAGGCTGAAAGGACAAATGCAATTTATCTTTGCCACTCATAACGCTAATATTCCGGTATTAGGCGATAGCGAAATGTTAGTAGCCTGTCAGTATGTGCCCGGTAATGAAATTAAAATCGAAAGTGGAAGTATTGATTGTCAAAATATGCAAGAGAAAGTGATTCGAATTATGGAAGGCGGACAGAAAGCCTTTGATATAAGAAAAAATATATATAAGATTTGGGAGGACGGAAAACGATGAATGCCATCGAATTATTAGATATTATCAGTGCAGGGGAAACCAGCAAGGTGCAGTTTAAAAGAGAAATGGACGATGACAAATTTGCGGCAGAAATGATCGCTATGTCCAATTCTAAGGGTGGAGTTATTCTTGTGGGCGTAAAAGACCCAACAGGGGAAATTGCAGGCTTGACATATGAACAACTACAATCTTATAACAGTCGTTTGGCTAATGTCGCCAACGATAAGGTGAAACCGCAGATTTTCATATCAACAGAAGTCGTATCAATCACTTCGGAAACAGGTGATAATAAGATTTTGGTGATTTATATCAATGAAGGTACCAATAAACCCTATAAAGATAACAGTGGTACGATTTGGATAAAACAAGGATCTGACAAGCGAAGACTCATTGACAATAATGAGATTATGAGGCTTTTTCAGCAAAGTGGAAATTTATTTGCTGATGAAATGGAAGTATATGACACAAGTATCAGTGATATAGATGAAAGATTGTTTTCAGACTATTTCAAGAAAGAATTTAAAGTCTCCTATCAAGAAAAAGGGTTGAGTTATGAAGAGGCTTTAAGAGCAAAACGAGTTTTGCGAAATGATAAAGTTTCGCTTGCCGGTTTATTATTTTTCGGAAAAGACCCTCAAAATATCAAGCCTGCATTTACAATAAAAACGGTTTCTTATTTTGGAAATGATATTGCCGGTAATTCTTATCGTAATAAACCCGAAGATTTGAAAGGAACTATACCTGAATTATTCAAGCAAAGTATGGACTTCTTGCGAAGCAGTTTGCAACACACACAACAAGGACAGAATTTTAATTCAATCGGGATTTTAGAAATATCAGAGATTGTTTTGATTGAGTTATTGCAAAATGCCTTGATACACCGTGATTACTTTAAAAATGCTTCGATAAAAGTAATGATCTTTGATGATAGAGTAGAAATCGTTAGTCCGGGGAAACTGCCAAATAGTTTAACAATTGAAGATGTCAAATATGGAAATGCCGTTATACGTAATAATCAGATAGCAATGTTTGCCACCCACACTCTTCCATATAGCGGCTTGGGATCAGGAATAAAACGAGCTTTAAAAGAGCAATCTAATATTGAATTATTCAATGATGAGAAAGGAGAGCAATTTATCGTAAGAATTCCGCGAATTGAGCAAAAATAAGGCTCCTTTATTCTTTATTAAATTTTAAGATTATTGCAATTATTAATATATTTGTGAAACAAAGATAACTGCTGTCTATTGGAACGATTACTATGATGATGGAGCTGAATGAAGAAACACACAGTAAAGACCAAGTAAAATCTAAGCAACGTGTTGCTGAGCATGGAGAGGTATTTACTGCGCAACGAGAAGTTAATGCGATGCTTGATCTTGTCAAACAAGAGACCGAAAGGATTGATTCCCGTTTTTTTGAACCGGCTTATGGAACAGGAAACTTTCTGGTAGAAATATTGAAACGTAAATTGACAGTCGTTCAATCCCGCACTAAACAATAGAATATGCCGGTCATATTATAAACATCTATGATCATGGAGAATTGGATGAGAGTCGAACTAATAAGAATTTCTTATTAGTTGGAACTGAAGGTCTGTGAGAGGTGAAGCATAACATTGACTACTACAATCTTGATATAATAAGATCAGTTGATACCTTGGTTCACTATATATTGTTGATTAGCAAGGTAAAGGATGCTTATACTCCGAAACAAATTCGTTGTATTTAGAGATGAGAGCTCCTTCATGTGGCTCGCAGTGAGTCTATATGTAAAAATTGGAACATAGCATTTGTGCCTTTGTGGGTTGATACTCTTCCTGCATCTCTTTACGTATCTTATTGCTAAGATTGAACGTCTCAATCTGTTCTCCTTTGAGCATCTCATAAGTGATAAAGGTGCGGAAGATAAAGTTGAGACCGTCGGGAGTTTGTCCGAGGCTGACTCCGTCTGTTGTGGAGGCGCAAATCTCTTCTTTATAGATACTACCTGTTTCACAAGGCTTTCTAACGACCCTGTAGTCTTTGTTTTCGCTGAAATAGTATTCGACTAGTTCCAGTCCATTGAGGTTGACATTGTGCCGTTCACGGTATCTGGAGAAGAAATGGGGAGAGTACATGTGGATGTAGCTGTTTTGTCCATCAAAGGAGAAGGAGGGGCGTAAAATAAAATGGCCCCAGCTGCTTTCCATGATGCAGTAGGCGTAAATCTTTCGATCGTGCAATTTGCTGCGGCTGTATACTTTTACGGTGATGACCCATTTGTTGTTGTTACGGGTAGTGTAATGGATTGTATTGAAAGAAAAAGGGAAAACGGTACGTCTTAAAATCTCTTTATTAATCTTCGTCTCACTTTTTCGTATGCGATCAAGTACTTCACAGTAGTCTTCGTTGATTTGTGTGACTATATCCGGGTAATTCATGTTGGGTAGAATCATATTTGTGTGTTGGTATTTGATTTAAAGAAAGATCGCTCACACATCATTCAGATGTATAAGCGATCTTGTGTTGCGGAGGTTCGACTCGAACGAACGACCTTTGGGTTATGAGCCCAACGAGCTACCAACTGCTCCACTCCGCGATATTGTGGTGCAAAGGTACGGAAAATATGTTACAAAGCAAGTTTTCAATAAGAAAAATCCTATTAAACAGCTTTTCTTGCACATTTTGTAAATATGGAAGGGTGAAATCGCTAAGTTTTTTATACTTTTGCCCATTATTATAGATAGTGTGCAATATGGCTGTTTCTAAAACACGTGATTTGTTGGTCGATGTAGCCCGGCGGTTATTCGCTCAGGAGGGCGTTGATAAGACGACGATGAATGATATTGCTGTGGCTTCGCATAAAGGACGCCGTACTCTTTATACCTATTTCAAGAATAAGGATGAGATTTATTATGCGATAGTCGAGAGCGAACTTGAGATGCTTAGCCAGACTTTGTGGCAAGTAGTCAGTAGGCCGATGCCATCGGAAGAGAAGCTTACTCTTTATATTTATACACGATTGGAAGCTATTAAGGATGTGGTAGCGCGTAATGGAACATTGAAAGCTGAATTTTTTAATGATATATCTCAAGTGGAAAGTGTGCGTCGTAGCTTTGACCGCGCAGAGGTCAAAGCTATAGAGACAATGCTTAAAGAGGGTATAGCAAATGGAGTATTTAGTATTCTGAGTGTTCCGATGACTGCCTCAATTATACACAATTCACTCAAAGGATTGGAAGTTCCCTACATCAGAGAGAGTGTCGGTCAGCGTACCACTAACCTCGAGATTCGCAAACAGGTAGTTATGGACTTTTTATTTAATGGTATACGCAAAAAGGGGAAATCATATTAATATGTATCATAAACAGATTTTAAAATGAAATTATTAGAAGGAAAAGTAGCCCTGATTACAGGTGCTGCCCGTGGAATTGGGAAAGCTATAGCTTTAAAATATGCACAAGAAGGTGCGAATATCGCTTTTACTGATCTTGTCATTGATGAGAATGCGAAAGCAACCGAAGCAGAGATTGCTGCTTATGGTTTAACAGGTAAGGGATATGCGTCTAATGCCGCTAACTTTGAAGATACGCATGCTGTGATAGCTGAGATCTTGAAAGATTTTGGTAAGATTGACATTCTGGTAAACAATGCAGGTATCACACGCGACACGCTGATGATGCGTATGACCGAACAGCAATGGGACAGTGTGATTACTGTCAACCTCAAATCAGCTTTCAATTTCATTCATGCGCTGACTCCGGTGATGATGAAACAGAGAAGTGGATCTATCATAAATATGAGTTCGGTGGTGGGTGTCTCAGGAAATGCCGGACAGTGTAACTATTCTGCTTCTAAAGCAGGATTGATCGGTCTGACGAAATCTATCGCTAAAGAGATGGGTTCGCGTGGTGTTCGTGCCAATGCGATTGCACCGGGATTTATTATCACTGACATGACAGCCGCTCTTACCGAAGAGGTAAAAGAGCAATGGGCGAAGAGTATTCCACTACGTCGTGGAGGTACACCGGAAGATGTGGCCAATGTAGCTCTCTTCCTGGCATCAGACCTTTCTTCGTATGTAAGTGGTCAGGTGATTCACTGCTGTGGCGGAATGAATATGTAATAAAACAATGAAGTGGAGGCGGAGCAACATCCGCCTCTCTTTTTCAGTGAGTATATGGAAGTAATATTTGAAGATAATCACATCATTGCAGTAAATAAGAGCTGCTCGGAAATTGTGCAGGGTGACAAGACCGGCGATACTCCTCTGTCTGAAATAGTGAAGGAGTGGATCAAGGAGAAGTACAACAAGCCAGGCAATGTTTTTGTAGGTGTGACTCATCGTCTGGATCGCCCGGTGACAGGCGTGGTGCTGTTTGCCAAGACAAGCAAGGCACTCACAAGGCTCAATGAGATGTTTAAAGGGTCGGATATGCACAAGACCTATTGGGCAATCTCCAAGAATATGCCTCCTTTTCCCGAAGATAAGTTGATGCACTACCTCGTGCGCAATGAGAAACAAAATAAGTCGTATGCGTATGATAAGGAAGTGCCAAACTCCAAAAAGGCGGTGCTGGATTATAAGGTGCTTTGTCATTCAGAAAATTACAATCTGATAGAAGTACATCTGCATACGGGTCGTCATCATCAGATCCGGTGTCAGCTTGCCAAAGTCGGCTGTTCCATCAAGGGAGACTTGAAATATGGAGCCGACCGTTCCAATCCTGATGGTGGCATTTCACTGCATGCACGCAGTATATCATTTGTGCACCCTGTGTCCAAAGAGCAGATCTTGATTGTTGCCCCCGTGCCGGATGAGTCCATCTGGCACTATTTCGAACAGACCGTGACCGGAAAGTAATTACCCCGATTAGATTAAAAGAGTGATTCCCACTTATCTGACAGTTCGCTCAGTGAGTGGAAGAGCATGCTTGCACCTGCATCAAGGAGCACCTGGTCGGGAAGGGGACCGGTGTTGACTGCCACTGTAAATACTCCTGCCGCACAAGCTGCTTGAATGCCTAGTGGCGCATTTTCAATGACTATCGCTTCCTCAGCACTGACATTTAGTTTGCTCAGCCCTTTGAGATAGGGTTCCGGATTGGGCTTGCCGTGCTTGACATCAAATGCTGTGACCAGTAACTCCTTTTGAAACATTCCGGGAAAGTCTGTATTCAGTTTACCGAGTAATGAACCCTGTCCTGAACCGGTAACAATCGTTGCTGCCAATCTCCTCTCTTTCACCTTGGCAAACAGATCCCTGATGCCCGGCATGATTTCAGCTTTTGGTCTGGCAGCAAACAATCCGCATTTCAGCTTATACATCTCCTCCAATTCCTCTTTTATAGCCTTACGACCTCTTTGTTCGGCAAAGACCATTTGTATCGAACTCTCTCCTGTGCGTCCTTCTTGCATGTAAGCCCATGATTCAGGAATCACAAGTCCGAAGGCATTAAACGTCTCAACCCAGGAAATAACATGATTGGGCATGGAGTTATAAATCACTCCGTCCATGTCAAACATGACCGCTTTTAGTTTGTCGGGGAACTTATTTTTCATCTTATTTTCTCTCATATTCGGGCGCAAAGGTACAAAAAACAATTATCTTTGCCCGATAAACTAATGAATACCAGATGAAACGTTATGATTTTGACGAACTGATTGATCGTCGTGGCACAAATTGCATCAAGATTGATGGGATGAAAAAAGCGTATGGAGTAGAGGATGCCGTGTCAATGTGGGTAGCAGATATGGACTTTCGTACCCCTGACTTTGTGATGGAAGCTATCCGCCAAAGATGCACGCATGAGATACTCGGTTATACATTTCCCTCTGACGGCTATTTTCAATCCATTGTTGATTGGGTGAGAAAGCGTCATCATTGGAAGATTGAGAAAGAGCATGTCACATTCCTTCCGGGTATAGTGCCCGGACTGGCACATTGTTTGAATGCTTTTACCAAACCTGGAGACAAGGTGCTTATTCACACACCGGTCTATATGCCTTTCCACTGGATACCGGATAACCTCCATCGGGTAGTTATTGCTAGTAATCTGGTTATAGAGGAGGGGCTTTATGTCATGGACTTTGCATCCATGGAAAAGGAATTTAGTGAAGGATGTAAGGTGATGATTCTTTGTAATCCTCACAATCCGGGTGGAAGAGTATGGAGTGCAGATGAACTCAAGAAGTTGTCTGCTCTCTGTGAGATGTATAGTGTCCTAGTCATATCGGATGAGATTCACGCAGATCTGACTCTTAATGGATCCGTACATACTCCTTTTGCTTCGCTTTCTGAGTATGCTTTTCTTCACACAATCACGCTGATGGCTCCCAGCAAGACATTCAACATCGCCGGTTTGGCAACGTCCTATTCTGTGATTGGCGATCCTGCTTTGCGCTCTCATTTTGTCAGCTATTTACATGCCTCGGAACTCGATAAAGGCACTATCTTTGCGTATCTTGCAGCTCAGGCAGCTTATGAAAACGGTGCAGATTGGGTCGGACAACTTACGGACTATGTATGGGGCAATGTCACTTTGGTACGGGATTTCCTTTCTTTACATATACCGGCTATTCATCCGATGATCCCTGAAGCTACCTATATGGTGTGGCTCGACTGCCGTGAATTGGGAATGAGTCAGAAAGAATTACGCCATTTCTTTTATCATGAGGCAGGAGTAGTCATGAATGATGGTACAGCTTTTGGTCCCGGAGGAGAAGGGTTTATGAGAATGAATCTTGCTACTCCCCGCAGCAATGTGGTCAAGGCGTTGGAAGGGATAAAAAGCGCTTTTGATAAGTTGCGGGAATAGAAATGTCAAAAAAACAACGTATCTTTGTCCCATTACTCAATAATTTCAAGAATATATGAAAATCGAATTAGGAAAATTTGTTGCTGTAGCATATGATTTGTATAGTGCAGAACTCGACGAAAACGGCGAACAAGAAATGTTGGAGCAGGCTCCTGAAGATAAACCGTTTTCATTTATCTTTGGTACTCAACAAGTACTGGATGCTTTCGAAACAGAGTTGATTGGAAAGAAAGCAGGAGAAGCTTTTGACTTCGAGCTCACGCCGGATATGGCTTACGGAGACTATGAGGATACTCGTATTGTAGATGTACCAAAGAAAGCTTTTGAGGTGGATGGTGAATTTGATGAAAATACTGTTTATCCCAACGCTGTATTGCCAATGATGGATAGTGAAGGCAATCATATGTATGGCTCTGTAGTTGATATCACGTCAGATATGGTGAAGATGGATTTTAACCATCCTTTTGCAGGGGAGACGTTGCATTTCTCAGGAAAAGTGCTCGAAGTGCGTGATGCTACTCTTGAAGAACTAAATCCTAAAGAAGGATGTGGCGGAGGCTGCAGTTGTGGCTGTGACGATGACGCTGAAGGCGGTTGTGGTAGCGGCAGTTGTGGCTGTTCTTCTTCTTGTCACTAATAATTATTTATAATGTCAAACACGTTTGGAACGATATTCAGACTTACCTCTTTTGGTGAGTCGCATGGCATCGGAATAGGTGGGGTGATCGATGGTTGCCCTTCGGGTATCTTATTGGATACTGAGTTCGTGCAGTCTGAGTTGAACCGCCGAAAACCCGGCCAATCCAAAATCACTACCAACCGTGAAGAACAGGATCTGGTTGAGTTTTATTCCGGAATTTTTGAGGGGAAGACGACCGGTACTCCTATCGGCTTTCTAGTGCGTAATGCAGATCAACATTCCAATGACTATAATAATCTGAGAGATATTTATCGTCCTTCACACGCCGACTATACGTATGACAGCAAATATGGTGTACGTGATTATAAGGGGGGAGGGCGTTCTTCTGCCCGTGAGACTATTGCCCGCGTAATAGCAGGAGCTGTGGCAAAGCTTGCACTGAAGCAACTTGGTATTAGTATCACGGCATATACTTCTCAAGTGGGTCCGATTTGTGTGGAGCAACCTTACACAGCCCTTGATCTGACACAGACTGAAAGTAATATCGTCCGTTGTCCGGATCAGGATACTGCGGAGAAGATGATTGAACTAATCAAGGAGATAAAGAAAGCGGGAGACACAATAGGTGGAGTCATTACTTGTGTGGCACATGGTGTTCCGGTTGGGCTCGGCGAACCGGTATTCGGGAAGTTGCATGCTGCATTGGGTCAGGCGATGCTGAGTATTAATGCGGTGAAAGGATTTGAATATGGTATGGGCTTTAATGTCTCCATGCGTGGTTCTCAGGCCAATGACCTTTTCTATATGAAAGAGGGCAAGGTGCATACTCATACCAATCGTTCCGGAGGGATCCAAGGAGGTATTTCCAATGGTGAAGATATTTATTTCCGGGTTGCCTTCAAGCCGGTTGCTTCGATTCTTATTCCGCAAAAGACAATCAATAAAGAGGGTGAAGAGTGCGATCTGCAGATTCGCGGTCGACATGATCCGTGTGTGTTGCCTCGTGCTGTACCAATTGTGGAGGCTATGACGGCAATGACCCTACTGGATTATTACTTGCTTAGTAAAGCGCATTAAATAGTAGAAAGCTTTGATATAGGAAGTGCCCCTCCCTGTTATATATAACATCGGAGGGGCTCTTCATGTTTGAATTACTTCATGAAGAGCGGGCTTTAATACTCTCTCTACTAAAATAGAAGCGTTCTAAAGTGATCAGGATGGAATAAAGTTGTATATTAGTGCCCTAAATCATGAACGCGATGGAAGAATTGATATCTGTTTTATGCAAGAACAATGGGAGTGTCAGACAATACAAGCCAGGTGTTTCTTTACTTGATATATATGAAGACCAGAAGATTTCTTTAAGGTCTCAGGTGATTCTGGCAAAAGTAAATAACCGGGTTCAAAACCTCTCCTTTCGGGTGTACAAACCGAAGGATGTTGAATTTGTAGATATAACTGATCCTGCAGGAAGGCATGCGTATATTCATTCTCTCTTTTTTATTATGTATAAGGCTGTATCCGAACTCTTCCCGGGTTCCAATATTTCATTAGAACATCCCGTTTCCAAGGGGTATTACTGCGAACTGAATATTGGTCATCGTCTTACAGATCAAGAGCTCTCTACAGTCAAGGTCCGAATGCAGGAGATCATTGAGCTGAATCTTCCGATTGAATATCTGCAAGAGCACACTTCGACTGTTATTGAACACTTTCGCAATGTGGGAGCCATGGATAAGGTGGATCTTCTCCAGACCGTGGGTTCTCTGTACACCTGCTATTACAAGATGGGTGGTCTGATCGATTATTACTACGAAGGATTGGTGCCCTATACCGGCTTTATCTATCTGTTTGATTTATTGCCTTTTGATAATGGAGTATTGCTTCGCATCCCCAGCTCCAGTCATCCTAAGTTGCTTCAAGATGTTGTAGCTCAGCCTAAAATGCATGATGTGTTTGAGGAATATAAGAGGTGGAATGAGATTATGGGTATCGAAAGCGTTGGTAAATTTAATACGAGCATCAAAGAAGGAAAGGCTTCTTGTCTTATCAAAGTGTCTGAAGCTTTGCATGAGAAGAAGATCTCCTATATGGCTGATCGTATTTATAAGAAGTGGCAAGAATCTGGCACGCTAAAGTTTATAATGATTTCCGGACCTTCTTCTTCAGGAAAGACAACTTTTAGCAAACGATTGAGTGTGCAGCTCATGACTAATGGACTAGTCCCGGTAGCACTTTCATTGGATGATTATTTTGTGGAGCGAGACAAGACACCGCTTGATGAGAAAGGTGATTATGATTATGAGTCTATCTATGCTCTTGATCTGGATCTGTTTAATAAACAACTCCAACAATTGGTTGATGGTGAGGAGATAGAACTTCCGACCTATTCTTTTGAGACCGGCAAACGGCTTTACAAAGGAAACAAGCTGAAGGTGGATAGGAACACACTCCTTATTATTGAAGGGATTCATGCCCTCAATCCGGAACTGACTCAACTGATTGACCAATCAATGAAATATATGATTTATGTTTCTGCGCTTACCACTATCTCCATGGATAGTCACAATCGTATTTCTACCACAGACAACCGATTGCTGCGCCGCATATTAAGAGATCACTTGTATCGCGGATATTCTGCTCAGGAGACAATTAAACGTTGGCCAAGCGTGCGTTTAGGTGAAGACAAATGGATCTTTCCCTATCAAGAGAATGCGGATGAGATGTTTAACTCCGCGCTTATCTTTGAGATGGCTGTCATAAAGAAGTATGTTGAACCGATTCTCTCTGAGGTGCCCCAAAACTGTGCGGAGTACTCAGAAGCCAGGCGTTTGCTGCATGTCCTTAGTTATCTGTCACCAATATATGACAAAGAGATTCCCCCAACCTCACTCTTACGTGAGTTCCTGGGAGGCAGTAGTTTCCGCTATTGAAAAAAATAAGAGCAGATTCCTTGAGGAGTCTGCTCTTTAAAGTTATTAGAGGTTAGGATAGGTTCAATATTTATTCTTTGTCACCACCTTTTCAAATGGTTTTCTTTTCTTCTCCCGGAGCGGTTGCGTCGAATACCCCAATGTAATATCCAATAATATCCGTCTGTTCTTCGGCACACCGAGTGCCTTTTTCAGACGCTCTTCCTGAAACCATCCGAGGATACAGGTGCCTAACCCCTCTTCACGTGCTGTCAGACAGATATAAGAGGCAAGGATCCCGATGTCAATCCATGGGAAATGTTTATCTTTAATCACACTGCCAATCGAAGAAGTCAGGTTTCCCGGTTCCTCCACGATGACTAAATGCAAGGGGGCTTGTTTGGTGAAGTGATTCATGCCCAAAGCTTTTGCAGAAGTGCAATCTGCTACTTCATTGATAAGCTTTTCTTCATCTACTACGATGATCTTATACGGTTGAGCATTGCATGCTGAAGGAGCTGTCATAGCCACCCGAAGTATCTTCTCCAACTTCTCAGGTTCTACAGGACGCGTGCGGTCATATCCCCGATCACTCTGACGGCTGAGTGCCAATGTTTCAAAATCTATCATAGTGACTTATTTATAAGTAAGTAACTTACTCACATATTTACCCAGGATATCAAACTCCAGATTCACGATGCTGCCCGGTTTGAATGTGTGGAAGTTGGTATGCTCGAAAGTATACGGAATGATTGCCACCTGAAAACTATTCTCCTTTGAGTTGCATACGGTAAGACTCACGCCATTTACTGTTACTGATCCCTTTTCCACAGTCATATATCCCTGACGAGCCATTTCTTTGTTTATCGGATACTCAAATGTGTAATAGTAGCTGCCATCTGCATCGTTAACAGCGATACATGTTGCGGTTTGGTCCACATGGCCCTGTACAATATGCCCGTCCAGACGACCGTTCATCAACATACTTCGCTCCAAATTTACCTCGTCACCCACTTGGAGCAGACCCAGATTGGAGCGGTCCAGAGTTTCCTGTATAGCTGTCACGGTATATTCATCCTTGTCCATACTAACGACAGTAAGACAAACACCATTATGAGCAACACTTTGATCAATTTTAAGTTCGTGAGAAAAGGAGCAACTTAATGTCAGATGCAGGTTCCCGTCTTCACGTACTGCCTTGACCACTTTTGCAGATTCTTCTATAATCCCTGAAAACATAGTACTAATTATTTATGTGATGATTGAGTGCAAATATACAAAAAAGCTTTTGGGCAGAGAGCAATTCCGTTTCTTTTGTCACTCTCAATAACTCGTTTTATATTCATTTGCTTCCTAATCCGAAGGAGAAAAATAAACTAATTATTGCATCAATGTCATTTTTGTTGGTTGATGGAGTCGAGATGACCAAAAATTAAGGAAATAAATGTTCCCATATGATGCTGTCTAAAGTGTGTTTCTTAAAGTTGTTTAAAACATCCGCCAGGGTGTATGGAAAATTCAAATACTTTCGTTACTTTTGAAAATCAAAGAATTTATTTATGGAAAGAACACTCGTCATTTTTAAACCTTGTGCCATTCAGCGGGGACTGGTCGGTGAGGTTATCTCACGATTTGAGAAGAAAGGACTTCGAATGGTTGGGATGAAGATGATGCAGTTAAGTGATGAACTTTTAAGTGAACATTATGCACACTTGAAAGAGAAATCTTTTTTTCAAAGAGTGAAAGATTCAATGATGGCAGCACCGGTTATTGTTTCCTGTTGGGAAGGAGTTGGTGCTGTTGAAGTTGTTAGGGCCATGACAGGAGTCACTAATGGTCGTAATGCACAACCTGGAACTATACGTGGAGATTTCAGCGTGAGTTTCCAAGAGAATATAATTCATACTTCTGATTGTCCTGATTCAGCAACTGTCGAGCTGAATCGCTTCTTTAAAGAAGATGAATATTTTGAATACCGTCCGGCTACATTTGATTATCTCTATGCTTGCGACGAATATTAATTCAATACTTGAAAATAAAGACCGATGAATTATAGATTAAGTTTACTGGCGATTTTGTTTGCCGTAATTACATGCAAGACATACTCTCAGGAGTTGTATGCAGACAACGTGAATTTCAACAAACGTATTAGCGTCGTAGACTCTATTATGATTCTCGAAAATGCAGAAGCGGATGAGTTAATGATTCCGGAACTGGATCTTGATGAGAATTGGAGTACCGATAAAGTCAATCCTTATAAGGTAGATATATCCAAACTTCCTGAGTCCATAAATATTGATGTTTCAAATTTTTCAATACCCGTACTTAAAGATACCAAAATCAATTCTGGCTTTGGTTATCGCAGTCGTTATAGAAGATTCCATTATGGTACAGACTTAAAGCTTAAGACTGGCGATACGATTGTAGCTGCTTTTGATGGTAAAGTCAGGATTCGTAAATACGACAGAGGAGGATATGGCTATTACCTGGTTGTGCGTCATAATAATGGGCTAGAAACAATTTATGGACATTTATCCCGTTTTATTGCTCAAGTTGGCGATGTAGTTAAAGCAGGTCAACCTATTGGCTTAGGTGGTAATACAGGACGTTCTTACGGAGCGCATCTCCATTTTGAGACACGTTTTCTTGGAAAAGCATTCGATCCGACTGAAATCTTTGATTTTGCTAAGAGAGATATTTATAAAGATACCTATGTCTTCCATGTGAGAGACGGTGGCTCGAAGTCAACTACAGTCAATGGCAAAGTTATGGCTTCAACTACAGGACACCAGGAAAATATTCTTTATCATAAAGTGAAATCTGGTGATACCTTGGATCAAATAGCAAAACGCAATGGTACTACTACTGCTAAACTTTGCAAACTTAATGGAATAACAAAAAAGTCAATTCTTCGAATTGGACAGGTCTTGCGTTGCTCATAATTAAAATTCCTTTATTAAAATGTTGTTTCTGAGGCTCTTCTTTTTCCGGGAGGGCCTCTTTCCCTCTCTACCTGGCAGACAATAATTAAAACGATAGGACTATGAAAAAGATTATTCAGTTCTTTGCAATGCTGACTCTTCCTTTTTTTGCAGTGTTTGCATCCGCAGGAGAGAAGGCTCTTGACAAAACAACCGTAAGCAAGCTTGACCTGAAAAGATACATGGGCAAGTGGTACGAAATAGCTCGTTTCGATCATCGTTTTGAGCGTGGTCTCATAGGCAATACCGCCGAATACTCCTTGCTCTCAAACGGCAAAATTCAGGTAATTAATCGAGGGTATGAAGGTAGTTTAAACGGAAAATTTGAAACCGCTGAAGGCAAAGCGAAATTGCCAGATCCTTCAGAGCCCGGTAAACTGCAAGTATCCTTCTTCCTCTGGTTTTATGGTGAGTACAATGTGCTTGAATTGGACTCCGTCAATTATAGTTATGCACTTATTGGGAGCAGTTCGGATAAGTACCTTTGGATTCTTAGCCGCACTCCTCAATTACCTGAAATAACAAAGAATCTACTTGTGGAGAAAGCGCGAAAAAGAGGGTATGACACATCCAAACTTATTTGGGTGAAGCAGAGATAAAATTCGTCAGAACATTATGATACTTGATTTTAGGCTCAAAGTTTTTAATGCTGTTGCCACACATCAGAACTTTACGAAGGCGGCCACCGAACTCTGCATCACTCAGCCGGCGGTAACCAAACATATCTCTGAACTGGAAAAACAGATTGGAGCCCCATTGTTCATACGTCATGGAAACAAGATAGCCATAACCCCGCAAGGAGAGACCTTGCTTGACTTTGCGCACCGTATTCTTGAACTTTATCGCGAACTTAACAATGAGTTTGCCTCTGATGCTGCTCTCTGCAACGGAGCATTACGCATCGGAGCCAGCACTACAATTAGTCAGTATATTCTTCCAGTTATTCTTGCAAAGTTTAAAAAGCGCTATCCGCATATTGCCATTGAATTGCTCAGTGGCAATAGTCGGGATATAGAACGACTTGCCGCAGAACGGGAGATAGATCTCGGACTCATCGAAGGTAATTCTAATTTAACCACTCTTCATTATGAAACCTTTATCAAAGATGAGATAGTCCTTGTTACCTCTGTGACGAATAAAGTCTGTCAAAAAGATGAAATCACTAACGAGGAGCTACTCTCTCTGCCTTTTGTATTTCGAGAGAGCGGGTCAGGCACCCTTGATGTTATTGATGCGGCGTTAATAAATAAAGGAATCGATCGTAAAAACCTCAATATACAGCTCTATATGGGAAGCAGTGAAAGTATAAAACGCTATCTGCTCCAATCTGATACGTATGCTTTTATTTCCATTGCAGCTGTTGTCGACGAATTGAAAGAAAACAAGTTACGAATTGTGGAAGTAACTAATTTGGAAATTAACCGTGAGTTTCGTTTTGTCTCCCTTCATGGCAGCTATGGCAAATTGGTCGGAATATTCAAAGTATTCTGTCTTTCCTATAATAACAATAAGTTATAGTGAGCTACTTATTATGATAACCATATTGTTTGAAATATGGGTACCTTTGCAGCGAACTAAAAAAATAAGTTATGCAAAGAGAAGTATTTTGTAAGATTTTGTTTTTTATAGCAATCATATTATGTGCCACAGATTGGGTAATTGCTCCGGTCTCATTGGTAGGAGGATTTTTGTTTACATTGTTTCTTGGGCATCCTTTTCCTCAGATAAATGGGAAAGCTACTTCAATCCTTTTAAAAACGTCCGTTGTCGGACTTGGATTTGGTCTGAGTCTGCAGAGCGTTCTTGAAGTTGGCTATACGGGATTACAGCTAACCATTATTTCTATCACCTTGGTTTTATTAGTGGGTTTTCTAATAGGAAAGAAGCTCAGAATGCCTGCAAGATCCTCACATTTGATAGCTTCAGGAACTGCTATATGCGGAGGAAGTGCTATTGCTGCCGTAGCTCCTGTCATTAATGCCTCAGACAAAGATGTCTCCGTGTCACTCGGTGTGATCTTCTTTCTCAACTCTGTCGCTCTGTTGCTATTTCCAGTACTCGGTCACCTGTTTGGCCTTAGTCAATATCAGTTCGGATTGTGGAGTGCTATAGCTATTCATGACACCAGTTCGGTAGTCGGTGCTGCTTCTGCCTATGGTCAGGAAGCTCTTGAAGTAGCAGTGACAGTAAAGCTTGCCCGTACTTTATGGATTATCCCGGTTTCACTGATTTCCGCCTGGTTTTTTCGCAGCAAGGGTCGCTCTGTATCCATCCCTTGGTTCATCCTATTTTTTATTCTGGCTATGCTTGCTAATACCTATCTTCCTATCGTAGGAAACTTCAATAATGAGGTAGTAATACTTGCCAGGCATGCCCTTGTAGTCACACTCTTCCTGATTGGATCAAGTTTGTCTATCAGCAATCTGAAGAGTGTAGGTGTGAAGCCTTTTGTACTCGGAATTATACTCTGGATTATTGTGTCTGTACTATCTCTTATTGCTATAGTTGCAATGTAAAACGCATAAAAAACCACTATCTGAAAAACAAATAGTGGTCTTATTGATGAGATGGTCTTATCTTATTTGCTGAAGGTTGCTCTGATCTTTGTATAAGCATCTCTGAAGAGCTCTTCATTTTTATCTCTTAGTGGAAAATCTTTTACTGGAAGAACTGGAATTACCTTTATATTAGGAACAGAGGCTTCATATGTCTGTCCGATGATAGAACGCAGCGTCTTTCCATCTACAGGCTGATAAAATGGTTCGATACATTCCATCCCTACACGACGAGGTTGTGCACCATGCAAAAAGGAGTCATCTCCGCCATAGAAACCTAATTTTTGCAGCCAGTAATTTGTCTGTAGAGACATAGCGAAAACAAATTCGATGGATGGATTCTGTTCAAGAACCCATTTGATATGCTCCAAGCCTTTCAAGGCCTTATCTTCCGGAATCAGCACTCGTTTCCCTTTAGCTGGTGGCATCACATAGTCATTGCACAAGTTTGTCACATACATTTCTTCAGGCTTAAACTTATCATTCGTCAGGAAGAGAATATGATGATAGAGGTTTTGAGCCTCCACATTGCGGCTTCTTTCTCCATGATCCTCAGGAAAAGGACGGAAAAAATAATCAGCAAACATTGCATATTCAGTAGCTGTATCAGTCCATTGAAGATTTGAGTCTTCTCCTATAATTAGTAATTTAGCGGTTTCAGACGCTTTTATATCTTTCGATCTCATATTTGCATGTGTATGAAAGCATGTACTCTAAGGAAGTACAAACGTATTGTTTCTTGGTGAATAATCGATTAATGAACGAAAAACTACAAAATGAGAACAAGCGAATCGCAATAGAATTAAAGATCAAATGTAGCAAGCAAGACTTCCCCTCTCAGGATCAAAGTTTTGTTGTTTATTTGTGAAATAAATTCTCTGAATCGTTGTGGATCAAATTGTTTCTTCATGAAATCTTCATCCAGCTCTAATTCCATTATTGCTTCCTGACTATTATAGTGAGGAAATAAATACAAGAGATCAATCAGTGCTTTCTCAGGAGTAGCCATCAAGATGTCAAAGTCTTTAAACTCAGGAAGCGCTTCGTAGCCAAAGAAAACGGCTTCTTTTACTTTCTGAAAAGAATATACGCCGAAAGCATTTGCGAAGTAAGCACGTTTAGACGTTACAATACTTGTTATTTTCTCATCCAACTTATTGTGAATCATTCCATGGTAAATAAATGCTGAATGAAGACTGATGTAAGATGGGAAAAATAACCGATTGGCGAGATACAAATGAAAACCTGGAACCTTAAGGAATTCAGGGAAAGAATAATACTCATTCCGCAGCTTTATGAGTAATCCCTTACGCTCCCAAATGCTTAGATTACACCTGTCGAAGTCTTCTGCAACAGCATAGATCATATCAGATGTAACAATTCCTGACTCGAAGAAAGTCGTTTTAAAATTAGGGTAATTCATCATTTTGTGGTAATTGTTTTGCAAAGGTACAGAAAAATCAGTTCGAAATTCAAAAGTTGCTATTTTTAAGTTATTTATATACACTTAAAGTGTAGTAATAGAACAAATTCACATCTATAGTGCCCATTTCCAAGTTATTGTCGGAAGTAAAGAGCGCGGTCATATCACCTCAATCATTATCCATTTGTGCCATAAATGCTGCTAAGTAAGAGCTATTTTTCATTTAGAATTGGTGGATGTTATGGCACACAAGCTTTTTAACGAAGTATGATCGCACCAAACTGAAACGCACTTATAATCATGAGAAAGTGATTACGCTAGACGAAGTGCCGGACATTATGAAGGAATTTGGAGGAAAGTAGAATGACTACTTCTTATCTTTCAGAGTCTCCCCTTGTAGAGACAGGATGGCTCTTGGAGTGTAAGACGTTGGCTCGGGCATCTTATACACTGATTCTCGCAAGAAAATACGCAACGAATCGATGTCTTGATATTTATTTAAGATATCTACAGGGATTATGTTGCCGATTGCTATGCGGGGATTCTGTTTGCTCTTATTAAACACTTCGTACGGCATCCTGATAAGGCGTACTCTCCAATTTATCAGTCCCAAGGAGAAAAAGAACCAAGAATTCTTATCCAAAAAGTGGATGGGCACCACAGGTACTTTTGCTTTTTGGATTAACCGGATAATGCTCTCCTGCCATTCACGATCGCGCACACAACCATCTTTTATGCTCAAATCAGAAACAGCACCAGAAGGGAAGAACCCAATCGGGTGACCTTCTAGTAGTGACTCCAATGTCTTGCGAACCCCATTAATACTTGATGAAGAGACTCCGTTATCCTTATTTCCTTTAGGACGTACTGATATAAAGTTTATATCCATTGGCTTAATGAGCGAAAGAATCTCATTGACCATCACTTTATAGTCTGGTCGAATGCCGGCCATTAAGTCTATCAGCATGATACCATCGAGTCCACCGTAAGGATGATTAGAGATGGTGATGAAGGATCCTTCAGGAAGTTCTTTGAGTCGCTCGACATTCCCGATTTGATAACTCACCCCTAAGTCACTAAGCAAACTTGCAGCAAAATCGGAGCCATTGTGTCCATATGACCTCAAGTACAACTTGTTAACCCGATCCATAGCTAATAGACGCATTGCAAACTTAGCGAGACGATTACCCCACTTTCCCCTAAATATAGGAGAGAACTTCTCAAAATCTTTTATTTGAATTAAATCCTTTGCCAAAATAGGACTATTTTGTAGTTAACAATAACCAGAATAATAAGAACAGACCGAATTATTAAAATCCTAAGAACGTATTTTCTTAAATATGAAATGACGTTGGAGATTATAATTTATACAAACGGAAACGATCAGATCCATTATAACACGACTGAATCCATAACCAATTTTATAATAGGTTGTGATGTAATATGTACCCGAAGCTTTAAGCAGGATGCTGTTAATTACAACAAGTATAAAAGCAGATAGTTGTTTCCTGAAGGAATACTTGTAATGATATCCTTTTGTATTGAAGGTCCATTTCTTATTGATGGAGAAATTAACAAAAGCTCCAATTACCCCACCTATGGCAATTGAGATTGTATAATGAATACCAAGGAACTCAGTGCACAGTATCATTATGAGATAGTCTATTGCTCCACCTAGGAAGGAGGATATCTGAGCTTTGGTGAAAACGAATATTTTCTCAAGCATTATTTTCTTTTTCTTTCAGTTCTTTCTCGAATTTATCTCTTTCGTTTCCCAAATGGAGCAATTTTCGGGTGTCTATAATATTTGCTATGAATAACATGATACATGCCAATATGCCCGAGTAGATGATTGAGTCTGGAATAAGAACCTCTAATATAAGAATCAGAGAAATGACGATTCTCACTTCAGTAGGTCCGAATAGCCCATTGTCAATGCTATAATTATCCGTGATCTTGTATCTTAATAAAGCTGTAATCATTTCCCAGCCATACATAACAACAAAAATGAAGCCGACTAGACCCCATGAAGAAGAGTATGCGACATAAATGATGTATCCGGCACCAATAAGAATTGTAGTAAGCCAGTCCACTGTGATATCAAGAGAAAAACCGTACCATTTGCGCGGAGTATGACGATAGTAAGCGATTCGGCCATCCAGTGAATCTCCGAACCAGTTTATAAAGAAACCTAGCACGCCCAGCAGAAGAAAACTTCTATCCACATAGGTTGCTAATATGAACCCTGCCACAGTTATCAAACTCCCAATGAAGCCAATGCCGGTAAGCATATTAGAAGTGATACAATCAGGAATGCGTGTGACTAAATATGCGAGTGCCCTTTGTTCCTGAATCTTCATCAGGTTAGTTCTGTGTCGCCCTTTTGATATAGTCGATAATATCTCAATTGTTTCTCTTTTCATTTAATATCAGTTTGTTGCGGCGTGTTTATGCCGTATTCTTATGCAAAATTAGTAAAAGTTCTCTTAACTTGAAGAATCTATGCCAAAATAAAGCCATTACATGACGAACTACTGTTGTATAACTCCCAAAAGTACTCTAAAACGACAGAAATTACAAAGGCAGCTAGTAGCACTAGCCGCCTTTTGTTCCTATTCGTCCAGGTGAGGGATCGTAAAGTAGTATTTGTCCGTTACAAAGCTACTTTTATTGTTTCAATACCGATTTTTACAAAATAAAGAGATCCGGAAGGTAGTGTGAACCGTTGTTCGAAACCATCCACAGATTTTATCAAAAGCAATGTTCCATCACTAGTATATATGTTAATGATAGCACCTGGTTTCGCATTTCTTATCACGATGCCATCACTTTCAGTAAATAGTGTAAATGAGGCTTCTGTTAGGGAAGGTACAGCCAGTACGTCATCCACAATAGCTCCGAAATCATCCCATCCACCCGCAGACTGATAGGCTGCTAATGAGCCGACTGGCACGTGTAAAGTGCATGCATATTTAGGCACTCCGATAAATACATCAATATTGCCAAACTGCCCCGGGTAATCGATATTAATAGGCGTCGGATTGATGCAATAAATATTCCTCAGACCGCCACAATCATAAAATCCGTATATACAAATAGAATCAACACTTAAAGGAAGAGTTAAAGAAGCGAGTCCGGAACATCCGCTGAAAGCGTATTCTCCGATCAATGAAACACCCTCAGGAATTGACACTTCTGTCAGAGTAACACAATTTAAGAAAGCGTTATCATTGATTACTGTTACAGTAGAAGGAAGAACATAGCTGGTCGCTGTTCTCCCTATCGGATAACATAAAATGGTATCTATGTTCTTTGTAAACAATACTCCTTCTTCTGTTGAAAAGTTTTCCGAACTTTCGTCAACGACAATCCCGGTCAACGCGGTGCAACCTCTGAAAGCAAGAGGCCCGATACTGATAACACCTGCAGGAATAGTCATGGAAGTAAGTCCGGTACAATTCTCAAAAGCATAGCCGGAGATTCCCTTTGTTTCTTCAATCAATGTAATGGCGGTATTTTCAGGCATCGTGCCTTTATACTTATAGGCTACTAATCCTGCATATATCAGACCATCGGGCTGATTGTTAAACCAAGGAGTCCCATTAAATGCATATTCACCAACATAGTTGACACTTGAAGGAATTGCTATTGAATCAAGAGCGGAACAACTGGCAAATGCATTTCTTCCAATTGACGTTACACTTTCAGGAATTGTCACAGAATCCAATACTGCGCATCCAGAAAAAGTCCCGCTTGCAATCACTTTTAGATCCTGTGGAATCTCGATTCGTTTGAGTCCTGTGCAATAAGCGAAAGCATACTCACCAATTTGAGTAACTGTCGAAGGGATACTCACAGATTTGAAACCATAACACCCAGAGAAGGCATTATCACCGATAGAGGTTACTCCTTCGGGTATTGTAACAGACAGAAGAGTTCTGCAATCCTTGAAAGCATTCGCTCCGATAGCTCCCGTAGACGATATAGTGAGTGATGAAAGCGCATAGCACAGTGCAAAAGCACCGGAACCTATAGATGTAACTGTCGAAGGAATAGTGAGGGTTTTCAGGCTCCAGTTCCAGTTAAAGGCATTTTCACCAATGGTCAGGAGGCCTTCAGGCAGCACCCATGATTCGATGTAACAACAAGCATAGAAAGCTTCTTTCTCAATTGTTCTGACACTAGACGGAATTGCTATAGTTGATACATTGTTACATGACTGAAAAGCTCCACGGCAGATTGTCACTACACTTGATGGGATGGTAATGGATGTCATATCACGGCTCCAGATAAAAGCATACGATCCGATGGTGGTCACACTGGAAGGGATGGTATAGCTTGTTCCACTTGCATTGGGATAGGCCACGATTGTATCCTGATTCTTGGTAAAAAGAACACCGTTGAGGGCAGAGTAGCGTGGATGCTCTGCCGGTACGATAAACTGAGTAAGATCCAAACATGCACCGAACGCACCCCATTCGATATTTGTAAGACTCATCGGAATAGTGATTGTTGGTATTGCAGTATTAGAAAAAGCGCTGTTACCAACAAATGTGAGGCCTTCGGGCAAGTTGATAGAGGTCAGTGCGTTACAACCTGAAAATGCTCCGAGACCAATAGAAGTCACAGACTGCGGTATAGTTACCCCTGTGAAGTTCCAGCAACTGTTAAATGCATAATTAGCAATAGAAGTGACAGGATAGAAAGTTATACTATCTGAAGTCACGGAGTCTTCAATGACGATGTTATCAACAAGATATTGTCTGCCCATGTTGGATGACACATATGCAGAAGTGCCATCTTCACTGACTGTATATATAATATTATTGACCGTTATATCGGTCGCCTGTACTGCCAATATTGATAGCAGGCTAATGGAAAGGAGTACAAATTTCTTCATAGTCGTTAAGATTTTAATGATTACTAGTAGGATATTCTAAACAGCAAAGGGGAGGGAGTATATATAATGTTGTCTTGTGCGTTTGTCCGAGGAGTAAATGCAATTATAATAAATTATTTCTAATCAAGGTATCTGTTTACGGAAAATAATATAAAGTAAATTTGTTAATGCTATGATAAAAGGAAGATTTTTATAGACTGAAGAGTTCTTTTAGATACTTGTTTTTGGTTGATTTACTGAAGTTTGGATACATATTTTGTCAGATAAACTTTCAGAAACAGACTTATTGCTTCTTTCTTATTATACATACACCAGATGGCTTAGTCTAATGTTTTTTAGTTAATTCGATATTTCTTGATTTTATTTCTGTATGTTTGTTTGCGGTTCGCAAGATGAATGATCTTGCTTAAAGGGGAACTTAATAGAAACAAGAAATCGGATCAAAATTATGGCAGATCTTAAAGTTAATTTTGCAGGGATAAAGGCCCCTAATCCATTTTGGTTAGCTTCGGGCCCTCCATCTAATTCCGCCTCTCAGGTTATCAAAGCTTTCGATTGTGGTTGGGGTGGAGCTGTATGGAAAACAATTGGAAGTCCAGTAATAAATGTATCCAGCAGATACAGTAGTGTCAACTGGGGTAAAAAACGAATGGTAGGTTTGTCAAATATTGAGCTCATTTCAGATCGATCTTTGTCAGATAACCTGAAAGATATTGAAGTGGTCAAGAAATGTTTCCCTCATCATCCGGTCATTGCTTCTATCATGGTACAGACCAGAGAGGAGTGGGTTCGAATTATCAAGGATTGCCAAAATGCCGGTGCTGACGGATTAGAATTAAATTTTGGATGTCCACATGGAATGTGCGAACGTGGTATGG
Source organism: Bacteroidales bacterium (assembly GCA_963677415.2). GTDB lineage: Bacteria > Bacteroidota > Bacteroidia > Bacteroidales > JAQUTK01 > JAQUTK01. The sequence goes on from CAXXFJ010000044.1 coordinate 83,425, forward strand.
GATCAGCTGTCGGACAAGAACCTAAGCTCATCCAATTAATCACCGGATGGGTGATGGAGGAGGCCAAAATACCTGTATTGGTCAAACTGACACCAAACATTACGGATATTACCGAATCTGCCAGAGCTGCCAGATTGGGTGGGGCAGATGCTATCTCTCTGATTAATACGATAAAATGTATTACTGGTGTTGATATTGATACTTTCGTACCATATCCGATCGTGGACCATAAAAGTACGAATGGTGGTTATTCAGGACCAGCTGTCAAACCTATTGCTTTAAACATGGTAAAGAATTGTGCCATGGATCCTAATGTCGGTATTCCTATCTCTGGTATTGGTGGTATCGAAACGTGGCGCGATGCAGTAGAATTTATCCTATTGGGTGCCGGTTCTGTTCAGATTTGCACAGCTGTCATGCATTATGGCATTGCAATCATCAACAAATTGACAGAGGGTCTGGAGCACTATATGGATGAAAAAAGGTTTAGTTGCATAGATGAAATGGTTGGTAAAGCGCTATCTAATGTGACGGACTGGGAGAATCTGAATCTTAATTATAAAGTGGTTGCTGAGATAAACAAAGAGAAATGCACCAAATGTCAGTTGTGTTATACTGCTTGCAATGAAGGGGCTTATCAATCCATCTCTCTTTCTCCTGATTCGAAAATGCCGGTAATTAATAGTGAGAAATGTGTAGGCTGCAACCTCTGTTCATTGGTTTGTCCTGTTGATGACTGTATTACAATGGTTCATAAAGCGAGTGCTAATGGTGTAGAAACCTGGAAGCAGAAAATAGAGAATTAGAGTATCTCCATTATTGACAGGAGCTTTTGGAGGTTAAGCCCATCGGTAAGAAGCCACGGCTCTGGCGGGTACCAAATAGGTGAAAGAGTGCTTCCCGTCTGACAGTGTAATGTTCGTCGCGCTGTCGTTATCGTTTACTAAGACCAATGCATAAGATCCATCCGTATTTAGAAAAGCAGCATAATATATCCCTGATGCTTTATAGCCGGAGGTTCCGACGCGTCTTGCTCCTGGTTTAATCACTTTAGCCAGATGGCTGATTGTGTAATAGTGCGAGTTCTTTGTCATGGTCTTGTAGTCCGCATCAATATCAATGGCTCCGAAACAGGTAAGACAGCCGGATGGACGGTTGGGCCCATGGTTCTTATCGAGCATAAAGTTCCACACAATGACCGCCTTTGACCAGTTATTAATCGTGCCAAGACAAATTTCTTTCATGTCCCACATCAGATTGCCTTCAAAACTGTATCCCCATTCACCGATAGACATTTCGGTGAAATAGAGGTTCTTCCCGGGATTGGCAGTATGAACATCCAGAAGTTCGGCCTTATCACCTCCGTAAGCATGGTATCCAGCTCCGTCAATATAGGCGGCTGCCTCGGTGTCTTTGTATATATTAACCGGATAATCAATCTGATCAGCGATAGCATCATAATTGTAATTGTGATCAAAGATGATGATTTTTGTGGGGATGCCGGCAGTACGTAGAGCTGGTCCGAGAGCTTTTTTGATAAAATCCCGCTGTTCTTGCCATGTCATATACAGAGATGCTGAGTTACCGCGGTTTAAGGGTTCATTCTGAATGGTTATCGAAGTGATGGGAATTCCTTTCGCATTCATGGCCTGAAAATACTTCACAAAGTAAGTTGCATAATCCTGATAATAGTCCGGATTAAGTTGTCCGCTGGTCCAAGAGTCAAAAGGTTTCTTCTCCGTCAGATTATTCACCTTCATCCATTTCGGACAAGTCCATGGCGAGGCCATGATTTTCAGATCCGGATTCATCGCCAAGATCTCTTTCAGCAGAGGAATAACATACCTTCGGTCTTCTTCCGGGAGCGTAAAGTGTACGATACCCGGGGTGTCGCACCATGTATATTCACTCAATGAAAAGTCTGAACAACCGATGGAAATACGGATATAACTGTATCCTATTCCGTCTTTTGGATCAAATGTTTCTTTCAGCAGTTTGGCTCTGTCTGTTGCATTCATCTGTAGCAGGTTGTAACAGGATGATCCTGTCATGGCGGCACCGAATCCATCCATTTCCTGAAAGACTTTGGATGTGTCAATTCGTATAGTAGAAGGCGGTAACTCCTTTTGTGTATTGAATGACAACGGAATCTGTTGAAATAGATGTGATTTATCTGCAGTCGTTACATATACGGAGTTTTCGAGGCTCTTTCTGTCAGAAACTTGTTTCTGTGAATAGAAATATGTCGGAAACAGCAGAAGCATGAGAACTCCGAATATACGCTGTTTGAGTAAGAAGTTGTGTTTTTTCATTATGATCTCGTGTTTTATAGAAGTAATCGGAGTCATTCTATTACATTCTATCATAAATAGTCAAATATTAATTCTTGTGAGCACAAAGATATAAGAATTCTTTTCTTTTATCTTTCTACTTTGTATATTTGTGATATTGTTCCTTTTGAATGTATCGGATTATTGAGATTAACCAGTTAACAAAGAAGTCAATGGAAACACATATTTATAAAGAGATTCAGAAGCAACATCAAGAAGCGCTATTTGGTACCCCTTTCTTTGAGGGAGCGCATGGAGGAGGCATACATCGAAATATACCCCAGAGTTCATACCTTGAAGCTGGAAAAGAAGAAATTAATTTGTATAAGCCTATCCGTGTTAAGGTAACGGAATATTTCGCTGATGAGAATATCTCGTGGTGGAGTCAGGGAGGAGTGACGGGTAATGTCCTGTCTTCGCGTGTCGCTTGCCTGAATCATCTGTTTGCCATACGCGATGATAAAGATCTTGTGCGCGATATAGCGAATGCATTGTACGGTTCTCCGGACTTTTTTATGGAAGTCAAAAAGGTGAATTGTGATAGTAGCCAGCATACACAATATATCGCTTTTGCCGTAACCGGCAACAATGATTATCTGCACGAATGCAAGACTGAAACTCCCAAACGTGGAGGTGCTAACACAACTGTTGACGCGCTTATCATTGCCGTGGATTTTGATAATAAGAAGTATCTTCTGCCTATCCGCTGGGAATATACTGAAGAATATGGGCGGAAGACGGATAAGACAAAAGAAGGACTTCTCAGATATACCAACGTTCATGAAGGTGGAGATAATCTTATTGGCAACTCCACACAGCTTAAACCTATGCCACGAAATAAGTATAGAGGGAGCATTTATTTTCATGAACCATTTTATCAGTTGATGAGGCAGACGCTTTGGGCTGAACAGTTGCTTATGCACAAAGATCAGGAAGTGCTAAAAGCGGATGTTTGCTGCCATATTCATATTGTACCAAAAGATAATGTGCAGTTGCTTTATAAAGGGATACGCGAAAAGGGGTATACGGAAGGTGACCGTCCATCAGGTTGCAAGCCGGGGATGAGCATGAAAGATACCTGGCTCAGCTGCCTTAAAAGTAGTGATGAACAGTATAAAGTGGTGGATCCGGAGGTGATTGCGGATGTGCTTGCCAAATATGTAAGTGTAAACAGCAAAGCGGCAGAGCTTGGTAGCTACTTAAAATACAGATATTACGGAAGAGTATGGAAGGAAGCTCAAAAAGATACTGATCCCTTCCATTTGTAATAATGTTTTCTCTTGATTATTAACAAGAGCGCAGCCTTCTTTACCGAGGGCTGCGCTTCTAGTTTCTTATTGTATCGTGAATTTGTACTCGTATTTCCCAGGTTTTAACTGGTATTGGTTGAGCACAGGCAGCCCCCAGGAATTGTCTCCGCCGACTCCCATCTGCACACAGTCAATGTTTAAGATTGTATTTGTGTCTTCTTTTAACTCGAAGTCGTGAGCGGTGCTCTCCAAAGTCTGTTGCGTGTAAGGCCAGGCGCTGACAGCAAACAGATTACCAGCTGATGTAAACCGGATGCTTTTGTTATTACCACTAAACCTGATCCAGCGGATGTCGGTCCGGTTGGCATTTTCTTGCGGACGTACATAGGGGGTGATCCATTCTTTTACTGTGCTACGATAGATGCCAACCGCAGCTGAGGTCTTACGATCCAGGTAGTTTTCGTGAGGTCCTCTACCGTACCAGTCTATCTGTTGCAAGGTTTTGTCCATCTCAAATTGGAGACCGATACGGGGAATATTGGGAGCTTTGTTTGGGATGTCCATCTCAAAGGAAATGTCAATCACGCCATTGTTATGTATCGTGTGCTGAACCATTGCGGTGGCTTGAGTCCGTTCAAAGCTGTAGTAACTTTTAAGGATGATTGCTCCGTTTTTGCCGGGAAGCTGGCGCAGACTGAGTAGCTGGAAGTGTTCCATGTCTTTTTTCCAAACATTCATCTTTGTGTCAACCTTCCATCCCAGGTCATTGTCTGTGAGTGCGCGCCAGAAATTGAATCGAGTCTCTCCTTTAATGATTGGCTTTCCGTGAACAGCATACCCGGAGAGCAATCCGGTTGTCAGACTGATCTTTACTTCAAAGTCAGCACCTTTTATCAGATAGTTATCTGCTCCTTTATTTATTTCCAGAATGGAGGAAGGGACGATGGAGTCGCGTGCGGATTGGTACGGTTGATCAGACAAAGGGAATTGTTCCCATGCAAAAACAGCTCCTTTGTTTTCCCACAGACAAGAGGTCTTGCGAGTTAGTCTGACGGTTAAGTAACGCTCTTTCGAAGGATTCTCTTTTATGTTTTCAGGTAAAGTGAATCGCTTTATGTTTAGAGGCGGCACTTCTATTGTGTTGAGAACACCTTCGTACTTCTTCTCACCGTCTTCAAGCAGTTCGTATTGTAAATCATATTCAGAAAGGTTGGTGGCAAGTTGCCGGTTAGTAAGTTCGATGACAAACGGAGCTTTGCTTACCAGTCTGAAAGCGACTGGTTGATAGACCTTCTGCAGTTCGTAGTAGTGAGGATGGGCAATACGGTCTGCTCCAATCAATCCGTTTACGCAAAAGTTAGTATTTGTTGGAAAGTCATTAAAGTCGCCTCCATAGACAAATCCGTCAGAAGGTCTGTTGATGTTCTTGTAAAGCGCCTGATCTACCCAATCCCACACGAAACCTCCGGAAAGCATATCATTGGCATAGATCAGATCCCAGTAATCGTTGAAGTTGCCGAGACTGTTGCCCATGGCATGACTGTATTCGTTCATCAGAAAAGGTTTGCCTGAGGGGTATTTGCCATGTTGCTCTTCGTTACTTGATTCTCCCTGTTCACCTTTGCGGACAGCTTTTCCTTGCAAGTGCTGCCTCAGCCACTCGATAGTGGGGTAGGTCTGGCTATCAAAGTCTGCAGCGTTATTCATATCGGCATATTGGATGAGGCGTGACTCCGGATCGTATGTGTGGGTCGCTTTTTGCATTTCGTAGAAAGCTTGACCGTAGCCGGCTTCGTTGCCTAATGACCAAAGCAGCACACTGGGATGCTGACGGTCGCGGATGATCATTCGCTTCATACGATCAACGCAGGCACTGGCCCATTCTGGCTTGTCTCCCGGGAGTACTCTCTTGTGGTAGCTCAACCCGTGTGACTCGACATTGACTTCGTCCATAATCATCATCCCATATTGATCGCAGAGTTCATACCATCTGGGATCATTCGGATAGTGGGAATTACGAACGAAATTGATATTGGCGCGTTTCATCAGTTTAAGGTCTTTGATCATCTCTTCTTTTGAGATTGCCCAGCCCTGATTGGGTGAGAACTCGTGACGGTTGACCCCTCTGATCTTGAATTTATTACCGTTCAATAGGATCGTATTTCCCTTCACTTCTATCTTGCGAAACGCTACCGGTAACGAATAAGCTTCAATCACTTTCTTGCCCTTAATCAATTCGATACGGACAGCATACTGTAATGGTTTCTCATCATACCACAGCTGCACGTTGCCGATCTTTATCTCCGGAAGAATATTCTCGCTGCCTAAGCCGGTTATAAAAGTGCCCAAGGGGTAGACTTTTTTAGGAAGAATTTGCTTGCCTGAAGGTGAGATGACGGATACATTCAGGGAATAGTTTTCTGTCTCCTTCTTCGTAAAGTTGGAGGTCGTGTAGTGCAGAAGAATGCTTCCTTGACGGCTTGAAAGGTCTGTTTGCGGTTGAGCGTACACATCCCAAAGAGTAACTTCAGGGACTGCCCGCAAGAATACATCTCTGTATATGCCGCTGAGGCGCCAGTAGTCCTGATCTTCAAGATAGGAGCCATCGCAATATTTGTAAGTTTCTATTGCGAGGAAGTTTGAGCCACTGGTAATATAAGGAGTCAGGTCAAACTCGGCAGGGAGGCGGGAGTCTTGCGTATAACCCACGGAGTGACCGTTTACCCAAACAAAAGCTGCTGAACTTACACCTGCTAGATGCAGGAGGATTCGTTTCCCTTTCCAACTTTTTGGCACGGTGAAGGTGCGGCAATAAGAACCAACTGGATTTCTTTCTTTGAAAGTAGTATAACGCGCATTGGGTTCGTCCATCACAGATGGAGGATTTGCTTTAAACGGATAGGTTGCGTTTGTATAAATAGGAGTGCCAAAACCTTGACGTTCCAGCGTGGAAGGAACTTCAATCGTGGTCCACTCTTTACGTGAATATCCGGGTTTGTAGAAGTCCACGGGGCGCGACTGAGGATCCGGTGACCAATGAAAGCTCCATCTTCCGTTGAGAGATTGTGTCCATACATTATGCTCATAATCGGACTTATCAGCTTCTGTTATCGTAGGCGAAGGCCATATGAAAGTACGTGCCGGAAGCTTGTTTATAGCAATGATTGTGGGGTCTTGTATCTCAGAGGGTACCTGTGACAAGCCGGGCATTGCTTGCAGGAGCAAAAGGAATAGCAGCGACAGGAATATTTGTTTCATGGAGTTGTTTGTTTGATTCTTCTGCAAATATAGTAAAAAAGCACAGCTACCTTCACGGATGGCTGTGCTTTTCCACATTAAAACAACACTAAAATTCTTATAGCCTTACGGGTTCTCTTACTTCTTTTTCGTGTGAGATACCAGGGTAGATCTTTACCAATACGACCCCGTGAGGAGCTACGGTAGTTTCAAACTTCTCAGATGCTTCTATTGTGATGAGGTCTTTCTGTCTCCACAGGTCACGAATAATCTGCTTGCCACGGAAGCCGAGGCTCCTGGGGATGAACCCAATAGTCTTTGGTTCGCTGCTCTTATTGAACATGCCCACTGCCATCGATCCATCTTCAAGGTGCTTGATATACGTAACATAAGAGTCGTCCTGGTAGTATGGATAAGCTTGCACACCCAGCGGATCCTGACTGACATCAATAACTTCATTGTTACACAGGAGGCTGATGGTGAATGCATCAAGTTGAGCCATGTCGCAACCAATCAGGAGGGGGGCTGCCAGGATGGACCAGAGACTGATGTGTGTGTATTGTTCGTCTGCAGTAAGTTTGGTGTTATGGAGACTAGGTCCCCAACCTACCATGCCGACTACGAGCATGTCGGGATCTGGCCAATGGCCCGGTTTTTTGAAGGAGAGCCATTTATCTTGAGCAAATCCTATTTTGCTCATGCTTTCCCAAGTGTCGCGGATATCACCGGTAGTACGATAACAGTTGGTATATTGTGCCCATACAGGTGCATCGCCATAGGGTGCACTGTTTGAAAGACTATATACAACGTCTCTATCCAGCGTACGTAGTGCGTCGGCCATCTCTTTGGTGTAATAGAAGTCGTTGGGACTCCAGTCGTATTTGAGGTAATCAATCCCCCAGTCAGCCCATTGCTTTGCGTCATTCTTGACAAAAGAGAATTTACCATGATAGCGGAAGGTGCTGCGGGTTATCTTCTTTTCCGGGTCATTAATCATATAATTCTCGTTGTGCTTGCCTTTTTTTATCCATTCGTAAGTGCCATCTTCATCATCGGCGAGACTGCCGATGTGACCGGCATACGTGTTTACCCATGGTCCGGAATAGATGCCGATCTTTAGTCCCATACTATGAATTTCATCAGCCATCGCCTTCATGTCGGGAAACTTCTGATTGGACTGGATACCATTGTATTTGCCTCCGCGCATTCCTTGCCATCCATCGTCGATGTTGATATATGTCCAGCCGTAGTTGATGAGGCCTTTGTTAACCATTGCTCTTGCCGAACTGAGCACCTTTTCCTGACTCACACTATTACCCCAGCAGTTCCAGCTGTTCCATCCCATCGGTGGAGTGAGGGCGATTTCTTCTCCTACAACGATGCGGAAGTTGCGGTCATTGCTGCCGAGATCATTTGTAGCAGTGAGCTTGACAGAGTAAGTACCGACCTTTTTTACAGTTCCGGTAATCTGACCGGTCTTGCTATCCAGCTTGAGCCCTTTAGGAAGTCCGTCAGCAGTAAAAGTCATCGGACGTTTTCCGGTAGCCGGAATAGTGAAGAGAAACTTCGAACCGGGACGTACGCCGAAGACTTTGGCCCCGTTGATGCGGGGTGTCTCAGGTGCAGGCGGTGTAAGTATGTACTGAGAGAGATCCGTCACTTGCGCAGAAGCCTCTATCATTGGTGCGCCACAGATTGTGACGAGTGCGGCTGCTAAGCCTAATAAACATTGTTTTTTCATCTATAGATTATTTGGTTTGTATTAATAGGGGATATTATATTGTTATTTATATCGTCTTTCATAGTGCAAATGATAGAATGCTAGCCTCGCAAATATAGCAACAATTCTTCAATTAACTCACAAAACAGGAAACCATACTTACATGATGTACGGTGTTTTAGTATTTCTTGAAGTTATACTTTATCCTTAGTTCAGCTTGCTGCTCAGAAGTAAGTGAAGTAAAATACGCCTTCCAACCGGGGCAGAAGTTTATATGCCAACGCCAGAACCGTCCCAATAGTGATTGAGGATTCTTATCATGTTTTGCTCGCAGGGAGCAGTTGCTACAAGATTCTTGTTTCATTGATGTAATTATTAATTTGTTTCAGTTGTTCGATCGATAGCTATCTGAGATAAATGTCATCTAAAAAAGCGACACTGGGAACGTGCCAAATTGTTCTAAAACACTGATTTTTGAAATAAGAAAACGTTGAAAATTAACGGACTGAAAAGGGCTGATTTTCTTCTATATGTTTTTGTAAATTCATCAGGTTGTTTTTGTTCGCCGATGCCTATGCGTGAAACATTTCATCAGGACGAAATTCTTCACGCACACGGACGCATTTTTCGAAAGTGTAACACGTTACTTATCAGTGATATAGAAAAGTGAAAAAATCCTCTAAAGCGACTGACTTTTCTCTTCTGACTCCAAACTCAGTCGGAATTGTCTCTTCTACCTTTCAAACCAAATTGTTCTAAAACACCGATTCCAGCTACCTACTTCCCAATACAGAAATGGGAGAAGATGCTCCCTAGTATTTCATCGGTATTGATTTCCCCAGTGATTTCTCCGAGGTAATGCATGCACTCACGAATATCTTGTGACAGGAAGTCGCCGGATATATTTCTTTTGATTCCTTCCATGACCCGGGTGATAGACTTGTCTGCCTGGATAAGAGCCTCATAGTGCCGAGTATTATTCACAATAAAGTCTTCAGCGCTGATTTGCGGCAGATGGGCAGCTCTGGTAATCATATCCTCCAATAAGTTGATGTTATGCTTTTCTTTTGCGGAGATATGTATTCGCTCAGCTTCTATATCACTGAAGAGATTGTCCAAAACATCAATCTCTTCTTCGCTGACATTATCAATCTTGTTAAAGACGAGGATAAGTTTCTTGCCTTTCGAACGAGGCACAATTTTACGGGCCATCCATTCGATGTGTTCGCAAACTTGAGTACAGTCTATCATCCAAAGAATAATGGAGGCCTGCTCTATTTTCTTATAGGTGAGTTCGATGCCCATCTTTTCAATGATGTCATTCGTCTTGCGGATACCGGCGGTATCGATAAACCGATAAGCGACACCTTGTATTACAATGGTATCTTCAATCACGTCACGCGTAGTGCCATGTATGTTGGATACTAAAGCGCGATCTTCATTGAGAAGGAGGTTAAGCAAGGTGGACTTGCCGGCATTGGTTTCTCCTACGATGGCAACAGGAACCCCATTCTTAAGTACATTGCCAACACTGAATGAACCAGCGAGTCTGCTGATATGTGAATGAATATCGGATGCTAGTTCATAGAGCTGATCGCGATTGGCAAAGGTAACCTCTTCTTCGCTAAAATCAAGTTCCAGTTCAATGAGGCAGACGAAACGAAGCAAGTTGGCACGCAGGGCATTTAACTCATTGCTGAATCCTCCGCGCATCTGCTTTATAGCCATGTTATGAGATGCTGCCGAGTTGGAGGCAATGAGGTCGGCTACGGCCTCTGCCTGAGAAAGGTCCATCTTCTTATTGAGGAAGGCGCGTTGTGTGAACTCACCGGGCAGAGCAATGCGACATCCACTGCGGATAAGAAGCTGAAGGATTTGTTGCTGAATGTATATAGATCCGTGGCAGGAGATTTCAATCGTGTCTTCACCGGTATATGAGTGTGGAGCACGGAAGAGTGCTATCATCACTTCGTCGATAATTTGCAGATCATCCATGAGGTAGCCGTAAGAAAGGGAGTAGCCTTCTTTCAGAAGCAAGGTATGCTCTTTCTCTTTCTTAACGGTAGGTTCAAAGAGTGCATTGACAATCGTGATCGCCATTTCTCCTGATACCCGGATGACGGCTATGCCTCCCTGTCCCGGGGGAGTGGATATCGCACATATGGTATTCGAGTCCATAATTTTTGGTTTTATTGCCAAAGATAACCAATTCCTGATAAAAGTATTAGATTCTATCCAATACTTTTTGTATCAATAGATCAATATTATTCTTGTAGTTGGTGTTTACCTCAAGCTCGATACGGTTTGCAACAACCATTGTAACCGTCATTGCTTTGTGGCCCAGCAGTCGGCTAAGTCCGGCAATTGCTGATCCTTCCATCTCGTAGTTTGTAATCTTGTGCCCTTCATATTTAAAACTGCATATCTTGGCATTCTGATCGGGATCAGCAAGAGGTATGCGCAGTACGCGACCTTGTGGGCCATAGAATCCTGAACTGCTTATGGTGATTCCGTTGACCATATCACCCTGATTGATACGGGCAAGTAGTTCGCTATCTGCATCAATGACATAGGGTGCGGTGAGCTGTGGCAACCAGTTCATGTGGCTGGTAAATGCGGCTTCAAAGGCGAGATCGCACACCTCATCACGTCCGGCGTAAAAGTTTAGCAGTCCGTCAAAACCGATGCTTTTCTGAGAACAGATGAATGTGCCGGTAGGAGTCTCGGGTTGCAGTCCGCCACATGTGCCTATTCGGACGATTTCGAGCGAGCGCAGCAAAGGTTTCGTCTGGCGTGTGGAGAAATCTATATTAGCCAGCGCATCGAGTTCGTTGAGTACGATATCAATATTATCACAACCGATGCCGGTGGAGAGTACCGTGATTCGTTTGCCTTGGTACGAACCAGTTATGGTATAAAACTCCCGATTATGTACATTACACTCCTGTTGGTCAAAATGAGAGGCAACGAGTGATACACGACCGGGATCGCCAACAAGGATGATCTTGTCTGCCACCTGTTCGGGGAGGAGGTGGAGATGGAAGATACTGTTATCTTCATTGAAGATAAGTTCGGAGGGTGCAAAATAATTCATGGTCAGATGTATAAAACAAGAAAGTACCCCGGAAAAACCTCCGGGGTACTTTTCTGAGGTTATTTATTACTCTTTCGTTACTTTTCCTGAGTCTTGCTGACCCTTACCAGGTTTGGCAATGGCTTCGCGCATAGAGGTGTCTGATTCGATATTCTTCACTTTAAGATAATCCATGATACCCAGATTACCGCTACGGAATGCGTCGGCCATAGCTTGTGGAACCTGTGCTTCGGCTTCGATAACCTTGGCCCGTGATTCTTGTGCTTTAGCCTTCATCTCTTGTTCGAGAGCAACAGCCATGGCACGTCTTTCTTCAGCTCTTGCCTGTGCGATGTTTTTGTCGGCTTGAGCCTGATCCATCTGCAACTCGGCACCAATATTCTTTCCTATGTCAATATCCGCGATATCAATAGACAGAATTTCAAAAGCAGTACCGGCATCAAGGCCTTTCTTTAAGACAACTTTAGAGATAGCATCCGGGTTTTCAAGCACATCTTTGTGAGTTTCTGCAGCACCGATAGAAGCTATTATCCCTTCACCAACACGGGCAACAACAGTCTCTTCACCTGCTCCTCCTACGAGGCGCTGGATATTGGCACGAACAGTGATACGTGCTTTGACAAGCAACTGGATGCCATTTTTGGCAACAGCAGCTACGAGAGGAGTGTCAATCACTTTTGGGTTTACCGACATCTGCACAGCTTCAAACACGTCACGACCGGCAAGGTCAATGGCGGTTGCCATCTGAAAACTTAGTTCGATGTTTGCTTTAGAGGAAGAAACGAGAGCATGTACTACACGTTCCACATGTCCACCAGCAAGGTAGTGAGCTTCAAGTTCGTCACGGGTAAGTTGACGGAGTCCGGCTTTGTGAGCTTCGACCATCGCACTGACGATTACTGAAGGTGGCACCTTTCGGATTCTCATCAGGAAAAGCTGAATGAGTGAGATACTTACCCCGGACGCCTTTGCCGAGATCCAAAGCAGAAATGGAACGTAGTAGAAAAAAATCATCACGAAGATGAAAGCCATTCCTAGCAAAACGAATGAAAATGAATAATCCATTGTTCTTTCTTTAAATTAATAATTAAATACTTGTTACTTATTTCTCTTTACGGTAATATTGCTGGCATGCAGTTCGGTAACAACGATTTCATCACCCGCATCAATAATTTCATCTTCTGCTTTCGCTTCAATTGTCACTCCGTTGATTACTGCGTGTCCAATCGGGCCGAGACGAGTGATTGTCTTTCCAGTGTCACCGACGTTTATCTTAGATATATTATTCTCAACCTTTGAGTTTATATCGGTTTTGAGTGCAATCTTGTTCCATGTACCAGACTTGAGAAATAAGATGAAGCAAATAACGAAAAGAAAGCCTATACCGAGGAGTGTGATTACGGCAGCTGTCATTCCCATCATAATATAGGCCTCATACACCGCACCTGCTCCAAAAAGCAATCCTCCAAAACCCGCAATGGTGATGCCGGGTAGGAAAAAGACTTCAAGGATGAACAGGAAGACAGCAGCCAAAGCTAATACGATAATAATGATGATTTCCATTGTCTGTTTATTTTTGTTTTATTTGACTCAGTTCCGCGCTTCTGCATTTGTTTTGGAACTCATATGGCTTTGTGACGATCGATTCGTATTCTTTTTCCAGGCTAAGGATCTTACTCTTCAGTTGTTCCTTGCCTGTTTTGGTTTCTTTGAAATAAAGAGCTCTCCATGAAGCTAGTTGTGTTTCCATTTCGTCCACTTGTTTTTGTTTCTCGATATATTGCTGGAAAAACGAACGGGCATCTAAGCTTTTGAAGTTTTCCAAACGAGTATAGACGGTATTTTCGTCAATGTAAAAATGAAATTCTTCTGATTTCTTCTCGTTATAGGCTTCATTGACAGATCTTTTCTCTTTGTAGATATCATCCAGGAGTAGCTTATAACTCTGTTTCTTCCAGGTAGTACGGATGGAACGGATTTGAGCGAGCGCAATCTTCTCTTCTGGAGTCTTATCCTGTACATTCTGACGGTTCTCATCTTTGATAAAAGTATAGATGACAGCTTTTCCCTCTTCCTGATTACGGTCAGTGACGAACCATCCAATATTATGAACTTCATCAATAGCATAGAGATAGTCGTTGGCTGTAGAGTTAAATGGCATGCCGAGATTCTCAGCAGAATAATAGCTGCCATTTTCCGCATCAAAGCGGGTAACGAAGATATCATACCCGCCAATGGAATTATGTCCTTTGGATCCAAAGTAGATAGTCAAGCCATCGGAGAGGATGAAAGGATAGTTTTCATCTGCCGTGGAGTTGACTTCTTTGGGAAGTAATTTGCGTTCACCCCAAGAGTCAGAGAGTTTCTCTTGTCTCATGAGGTCCAGTCCTTTTCCGGATTGGCTTACCGGAAATATGCGACTGGTCTCACGGGAATTGATAAACATGCTGGCATCTTCGTAGCCAGCACCGGTTTCGAAATAATCGGAAAGTAGGTGGATGTTATGTTCAAGAGTACGATCTTTATAGGCTTTAAAAAGTTCTTTCTTATTGACCACAAGACTGTCTATTATTTGCAGGTCGGCTATTCGGTTGATCATGCCAGCCGCTTCTTTTGCTATCTCTGCCTTTTTACGATAGCCAGCCGCTACTTGTTCGTCTTTTTGTTTTGCAAGATACGCATCGTATTGCTCAGCTGCTTCGTCAAAGCGATAGAGTTCAAAGAAAGCATCTCCGAGGTAGCGGGGCGATTCCTGGATTTTCTTGGAAGCGGCAAAGGAGAGATATTTGATAGCACTTTCTATTTCGCCGGTCTTATAAAGACAAACTCCATACCAGTGATTAAAAGAGGCATTGCGGGGTGATTTCTTTACCTGTGTGGCAAATATGGGTTTGGCTTCGGCAAATTTATTATCGAAAAAGAGTTGCTTTGCCTCTTCCAAGGTCTGAGCAATGGAGGAAAGCGGGAATAGCATCAATGTAAAGAGAAAAATCAGGTACCGTTTCATAGACTGAATTGATAATTTAATTCCCAAAAGTACAATTAATTTGAATAAAACAATCTATGTAAGAAATCTATTTTGACAATACTTTCCTAAACGGCAGATTTACACTACTTTTGCACCCGAAATTTACAAGAAGGCTGAAATGAAACTGACTGAAGATGATCGGGTGTTGCGTAAAATTGGGCTCTTGTTCAAAGAGGCTATAGACAAATATCGTCTGATAGAAGAAGGAGATCACTTGCTGATTGGTCTTTCCGGGGGGAAGGATTCATTGGCTCTTGTGGAACTCTTGGGACAACGTGCCCGAATCTTTAGTCCTCGTTTTACGGTGCATGCTGTGCATGTACGGATGAGAAATATCCCTTATTCATCAGACGAGAAGTATCTTCTCAGTCATTGCGAGGCAGCGGGGATCCCTTTTGAGGTACTTGAGACTGGGTTTGATCTATCAACAGACACACGCAAATCACCCTGTTTTCTCTGTTCGTGGAACCGTCGTAAGATGATGTTCGATTATGCCAGGCAACATGGGCTTAACAAACTGGTGCTCGGTCATCATCAGGATGATGTACTTGAGACTCTTTTGATGAACATGACCTTTCAAGGAGCATTTGGAACCATGCCGCCACTCCTTAAGATGAGAAAGTTTGACCTGACAATCATACGTCCTATGTGCCTGATTCCGGAAAAACTACTTCTTCACATGGCAGGGATTCGTGGATACCGTAAGCAGAAAAAGAACTGTCCATACGAGAAAGAGTCCCATCGCTCAGAGATGAAAGAAGTCTTACACAAACTAGAGGAACTGAATCCTCAGGCACGTCATCATCTATGGGCGAGCATGACGCGTATTCAATCTGAATATCTACCCGAGTCTTTTTAAACAAGATAATTTATGCAAGGAATAATTGCTATCGTATTACTGGTTATCTCAAATATCTTTATGACATTTGCATGGTATGGCCATTTAAAGATGAAACAAGAGTTTTCATGGTTTTCTACACTTCCTCTGTTTGGTGTAGTTTTATTTAGTTGGGGAATTGCATTAGCAGAATATATGTGCCAGGTTCCGGCTAATCGTATCGGATTTAATGGTAATGGAGGTCCATTTTCCCTGATGCAGTTAAAGGTAATTCAGGAGGTGATTACACTTGTGATATTTACTCTGTTCGCCACGCTTGCTTTTGAAGGAGAAACATTGCATTGGAATCACCTGGCAGCAGGGGTTTGTCTTGTTTTAGCTGTATTCTTCGTCTTTATGAAATAAGAGACTGTTAGTAGTGAGTGTTTTTCTGCCAATCCCTTATTCTTCAACAATCTGTTTGAAGTTCTTCCATCCATCTTCATTCTTATAGTGAGCAATAGCTCCATCCGGAATGTATAATATACAAGCGGTATTATTTATACCAAGAAAGGTTTCGTCTTTTAAAGGGGTTAGAGATGGATCTTTCATAGCTTGTGGAGGTGTAAGTGCTTTCATATGTAATTGCTTCAAACTCTCACATTCTGAAAATGCAAACTCTGCAATAGAGTTAACGGTGCCCGCTAAAGTTATGGAAGATAGGTTACTGCAACCTGCAAATGTTCCGTTCCGAATAGAAAATACAGCACCGGGGATAGCGATTGAGTCCAGTTTATTGCAATAGGCGAAGGCATATTCATTAATTGTGTAAACCGATAAGGGAATCGAAACAGAAGTCAATCCCTTACAACCGTTAAAGGCACTAATTCCAATAGTAGAAACTCCTTCAGGGATTTTTATTTCTTTCAGTCCGGTACAATCTTCAAATGCGTGATCACCGATTGATCTTATGTTTTTGGGGAGCGTGATAGAGGTAAGTTTGGAACAAGACAAAAACATGTTTTCAGTAATCATATTATTATCCGTGTAGTTGTCCGAACTTATTTCGCAGTAAAAGTCTCCTCCCTTTACAATTGTAGCTTCTGATAAATCCAGGACAGTCAGTTTGCCCGTTGTCACATCCCCAACAATATTTTTCCCTGCCATCTCCCTGATAAAACGAATATCGGTACCATTCAAAGATCCGGAAATAGTCAGTTCGGCGACTTTGTACTTTTCGTCTAAAGGAATAGAATCCGGCAATGTGCCCGCTAGTGTAATGTGAATTGTTTTGGATATCTTTGCCTGAAGAGTAATACTCAGTAAGAGACATGTAAGAGCTAAAAAGAACTTATAAGAAAATGGTTTCATTGATAGAATCTGGAATTATCTGTTTCTTGATGCAAAGGTAGTTGAATAGCTTCGTTTAATAGCGGGTCTCAAGGTTAAATATAATTGAATCAACCTTTTTTAGAGTATTATATCTCCAATGAGATATACATCCTATTGTTTGTTTGAAGACAAACTCAAAATATGTCCGTATATTACGCATTGTTTAAGCAGAATAATTACTTTTGTTCATAAATAAGTGAAAAATTAAATGAAGATAGCAGTATTCGGTAATTGTTTTTTAAAGGAAAGAGCACCTCAAGCAGGGCAAATTCTAAAGAAATTGCAAACTCACGGAGTCAAACTTTTGGTCGATGAGAAGTATTTCCATTTCTTGAAAGAAAATGGAGGAGAGATAGCTAAACCACAGAGTCTGATTATGGATAACCATTTCTCTGCGGATATTGCATTAAGTCTGGGAGGAGATGGTACTTTTCTGCAAACTGCTATGATGGTCGGTGATAAAGGTATTCCTGTGCTTGGTATAAATATGGGCAGGCTTGGCTTTCTGGCTGATGTGACGCTCGAGGAGACTGACGAACTGATAGAGGACTTGATGAACGGAAATTACCTTGTCGAAGAGCGTTCGATGCTTCAGATGTTATCCAATAGTTCGGATATTACTTTCAACGTAGCGCTTAATGATATCGCGGTACTCAAACGTGATACCTCTTCACTAATCAATATTTATGCAGAGATAAATGGCCATTTTCTTAATTCCTATCAAGCTGATGGATTGGTTATTGCTACTCCTACAGGTTCAACAGCCTATTCACTCAGCGTAGGTGGTCCTATTATTGTACCGGAGTCCAAAGCTTTGATTCTTACACCGGTAGCACCTCATAGTTTGAATGTGCGTCCATTGGTCATCTCCAATGAAAATGAGATAACCCTCACAGTAACAGGACGCGCTCGAAACTTTCTAGTAGCAATTGATGGTCGTTCTTCGACAATATCTAATGGAGAGAAGCTTATCATACGCAAAGCTGATTACACATTGAAGGTCGTTAAACGTAGAAACAATAGCTTCTTTGATACTTTGCGTGAGAAGCTGATGTGGGGAGCCGATAAACGCATCTGATTTATTCCATCTGTTTGTAATCTTTGGCAAGACCTCCTTCGCTCGTCTCCTTATAGAGGCTGGGGATGGCATTTCCGGTTTCTTTCATCACGGCGACGACTTTGTCAAAAGATACGCGATGCATTCCATCTGTAAAAGTGGCGTAAATATTCGCGTCTAAAGCTCGTGTTGCGGCAAAGGCATTACGCTCGATACAAGGAATCTGAACAAGTCCGCACACAGGATCACAGGTAAGCCCTAGGTGATGTTCCAATCCCATCTCAGCAGCATATTCAATCTGTGACGGACTTCCTCCGAAGAGTTGATTTGCTGCTGCGGCTGCCATGGCGCAGGCTACGCCGACTTCTCCCTGACAACCAACCTCTGCTCCCGAGATAGAGGCGTTCTGCTTAACGATGTTACCGACTATTGCAGCTGTGGCAAGTGCTTTAAGGATTCTCGTATCCGAAAATTGGCGGCTCTTTTTTTGGTGATAGAGCACAGCAGGAATTACACCGCAGGAACCGCAGGTAGGTGCGGTAACGATACGCCCTCCTGAAGCATTTTCTTCCGAACAAGCCAGCGCATAGGCAAATACCAGTCCGCGAGTGCGCAGATTATCTGTATATCCGGAAGCTTTGATGAAATAAGAAGCGGCTTTGCGTCGCAATCCTAGTCCGCCGGGGAGCACTCCTTCACTATCCAATCCGCGTTCTACACACGCTTCCATTGTTTTCCATACTTCATTGAGGTAATCCCATATTGAGCTGTCTTCATTTTCTTGTACATATTCCCAGTAGGTCTTTCCGGTACGTTCGCACCAATGCAGAATCTCGGTCATCGTGTTTATTTCGTATACCTGTTTGTTGGATGCAGGTGGCATTTCCTCATTAGCCAGCGCACCGCCTCCAATACTAAAGATGGTCCACGGATCAGTGATGTTTCCTCTTTCATCCAAAGCCTCGAACTTCATGCCATTGGGATGAAAAGGAAGAACTATTTGTGGTTGCCAGACAATAAACGCAGGAGCTACAGGTGTTAGCGAACTCTCTATGGCCTTGTCTGTGAGATGACCTTTTCCGGTTGCTGCCAAACTTCCATACAGAGTGACTTGAAACGATTTTGCATCCAAATGCCTGGCTGCATATATTGATGCTGCTTTTCTTGGTCCCATGGTGTGACTACTTGAAGGGCCATAACCAATTCGATATACTTCTTTGATCGTTTCCATTATTCGTAATTGAAGACGTTAGAGTTATTGAACTGCAAAGATATAAAAAGCA
Organism: Bacteroidales bacterium; assembly: GCA_963677415.2. Taxonomy (GTDB): domain Bacteria; phylum Bacteroidota; class Bacteroidia; order Bacteroidales; family JAQUTK01; genus JAQUTK01. The sequence continues at coordinate 102,633 of CAXXFJ010000044.1, forward strand.
GTGAAAGAGTGGTAGTCAACTCTGTACAAAAGAATATTCTCTTTTTGTATTACTACTCCATTTCATTGAAATAATTAATTGAAATTGAATACTCTGAATAGATTGAAGTGTTAACTAACAACAAAATCATTCAACAGATTTATAACTCTGAATAGAATAACTATATTTGTAGCCACTACTATTTATAATTATTATGATGACGAAAAAAGACTTCTCCAGAATAATCACCCTTTTCGGGATACTTGTGCTTTTGATACTCCCTGTTTATTCACAGAAACAACTGCCTACTGTAAAGGCGCCTCATATTCTGACTTCTATGAAGATGCTGACTCCAAGCTTTCGGGATACAGTAATCAGTATTGATGTGATGAGTAATATAGATTATTCAGTGACCACCTCTGAAGAGTGGTGCAAACAGATTACCAAGCTTAACGAAACTAATTCAAATACCCTCTATTTTCAAATATCTCCTAATACAGACTACTATCCGCGTTCTGCAACAATAACTTTGCAGAACTTAACGAAGTCAATCACAAAGACTGTTGCTGTGACACAGAGTCGTGACAACTCCGCCATATCTACACAATGGATCGACGATCTGGATGTGACAAAAATAGAATCGGGATGGAATACTACAAGATCAAAAAAGAGCATTGAAGGAAATACGCTCAGTGTTGGAGGAGCAAAGTTCACCAGAGGTGTCGGAACGCATGCGATAAGTCGGTTTATGCTTAAACTGGGTAAAAAAGGAGTAGGCTTTAAAGCACAGGTTGGAGTTGATGACGAAGCAAGTACAAAAGGCACTATTCAATTCTATGTGATTGGTGATAAAAACGTGATTTGGGAAAGTGGACTGATGAAAACTGGTGACAAAGCTAAAATAGTAGATGTCGCTCTTAGTGGAATTGAAGAGGTCGCTTTTTTGGTCACAGATGGCGGTGATGGCATTGATTCCGATCATGCCGATTGGTGTGATGCAAAAATTGAATATACAGGTAACGTGGCTCCTGAATTTGTTGATCTCTCTTCTACAGTGCCTGATAAATTCATTTTAACTCCGGATCCTGCCGAAACGCCACGTATCAACGGAGCAAAGATTATCGGCAATAGTCCGAATAAACCGTTCCTTTTCAGGATTCCAGCCACGGGAGTGACTCCTATTACTTTTGCTGCGGAATCGCTTCCTCAGGGGTTGACGTTGGATGCAAATACGGGTATTATTTCGGGTACTGTAGTTAACGCAGGCGAGTATGATGTAACCCTTTCAGCAACAAATACCAAAGGTACGACGACACGCGATTTGCGTATTGTAATAGGCGAAGGCAAACTATCTCTCACACCTCCAATGGGTTGGAATAGCTGGAATTGTTGGGGTCTTTCAGTCAGTGCGGATAAAGTGAAATCATCAGTGGATGCAATGGTATCAAGCGGACTCATCAATCACGGCTGGACGTATATCAATATTGATGATGGATGGGAAGCAGCCGCTCGTGCTACGAACGGAGAGATTGTAACCAACGAGAAATTTCCGGATATGAAAAATCTCTCGGACTATGTTCACGCCAGAGGGTTGAAGCTGGGCATTTACAGTTCACCGGGCACACTGACCTGTGGTGGCTATCTGGGCAGTTTGAATCACGAAGAACAGGATGCTGAAACGTATGCAAAATGGGGTATCGACTACCTGAAGTATGACTGGTGTTCTTATGGGCAAGAAGTTCCTTCTAATCCATCACTGGCTCAGCATAAGCAACCATATATCGTTATGAGAGATGCTTTAAAGAAACAAAGCCGCGATATCGTACACAGTCTTTGCCAATATGGTATGGCCAATGTATGGGAATGGGGTGCTGAAGTAGGGCAACTCTGGAGAACCACAGGTGATATTACCGATACCTGGCAGAGTCTGTATTCAATTGGATTCTCACAAAGCAAATGTGCTGCCTATACTAAACCCGGTAATTGGAATGACCCTGATATGTTGATTGTCGGAAAAGTAGGATGGAGCTCAAGTTTGCATGATACCCGACTGACAGGTGACGAACAATACACCCATATCTCGTTGTGGAGTTTGCTTTCTTCACCGTTGTTGATTGGTTGTGATATGAGCCAGTTGGATCCATTTACGCTTAACTTACTGACCAATGATGAAGTGATAGAGGTCAATCAGGATATACTAGGCAAACCGGCTAGACGAATCAGCAAAAATTCAGACCAGGAAGTCTGGGTGAAGGAACTTGAAGATGGGTCTATGGCTGTTGGATTGTTTTACATTGGTCAGAACAAGCAGCCAGGGGAGTATTTTGTCTGGGGTGGTACACCTGAAAAGAACACAAGTGTCATCAGTGTGTCATGGACGGATCTGGGAATTAGTGGCGAACAAGTAGTAAGAGACCTATGGAGACAGAAAGATCTGGGTGGATTTACTGATAAATACGAGGTTGAGGTTCCTTATCATGGTGTATCATTTGTGAAGATAACGCCGGTCAAATAAGAACTATATAGCTTTATATTCTGAAAATAAGAGGCTGAAAATGAATGTATTGAATACAATCAAAGATGCTTTTCTGAGATAAAAAAGGTTAATGTGGAACTTACTCTTCAGAGTTTGACTACATTTGCCGGAAATACTTTTATAACTAAAACTGATTTTGCTGTGAAAAAAATTACATCAATCATCCCCGCACTGACTATCGCATTGCTTTTCTTTAGCTCTGTGTCATTTGCACAGGAACAGACGATTACTATGGTCACGACCAAAGCCGTCGGTGACTCCATCACAATCGCTGTGAACAATGGCGTTTCCGTTGCTGTGAACTGGGGCGATGGCACCCCCGTATCTTATTCCTCAACAGGAGAGTTTGTCACCGGAGAGGTCAAGGGCGATACCCTTACCATCACAGGAACAGGTATCACCCTGTTGAATTGTGCCAACAATGGTCTTTCTGCACTGGATGTGTCCAAAGCCACCCTGTTGCAGTCACTCATCTGTCATCAGAACGAACTCACCGAACTGAACATCAATTCCAACAGGCAGCTGGTGAAACTCCGTTGTTCGGAAAATCAGTTGACAAGCCTTATCACTACGTATAACTCGGCTCTGAAAGAGCTGATCTGCTACGACAATCAACTGACCTCACTGTCAATGATTAACCGTAACACATCCCTGACCACACTGATCTGCTCCTATAATCAACTGAGCAAACTGTCGACAACGTACAACCTGAAGCTCGAGACACTCTGGTGTCAGGATAATCAGATCGAATCGCTGGACCTGACCAAGAATACCAAACTGATCAGTCTGCTCTGCTACAACAACAACCTGACCTCACTCAAGACAGAGAAAACACAGTATCTGACAGATATCTTCTGCGGCAACAACAGTCTGACCTATCTGAATGTGAAGACAGATAGTCTGATGGAGACCCTCAGCTGTGAGCACAACCTGCTCGACAGTATCGCGCTTCCTCCGTATGCCCCAAAGTCATTCTACTGTGCCAACAACGCCCTGCGCTACTCCTCGTTGTATTATCAGACGAAAGTGGCGAACTACAGTTACAGTCCGCAGGACTCCTTCCTTATTGGCGACGGCGTCACCACAGATGATATCCTGGATCTTACAAAGGAAACATTGACTGCAGACGGATACAATGTGAGCCCCAAATATTATGTAAGAAATGCCGGTGGAACAACATTGGTCAGAGGGGAAGATTATAACCTGATGGGTGCAAGCAGCAAGTTTCAGTTCCTGAAACCTCAGAGCAATATCTATATTGAAATCAAGACAACTCGTTTTGACAGTCTTCCGGTCATTGTGAGCAAACCTTTCAGTGTGGCACCGGGTCCTCTTTCTACTCCTGCTGACATGATTAGTTCCCTGAGCTGGTACGTTCAGAACGGGACTTTGGTCGTTGAGGTGACCGAACCGATGAAGGTAACAATCACGAACATTGTCGGACAGACGGTTCGCACTGAATCTTTGGAACCCGGTACTTATGAATACCAACTCAAACAAGGTGTATATATACTGAATGGAGAGAAAATTATTCTCTAAGAAGACTCAAAGAAGTCTCTAAGAAGACCCAAATAATACAATTATGAAAAAAATAAACATTTCTGGAAGACTGAGCGTTTTCGGTCTGCTCATGGTTATGCTTGTTCCTGTGTTTGCACAGAAACAACTTCCGACGGTAAAGGCTTCCCATATCCTTACCTCTGCTAAGACACTGGCGCCAAACTATAAAGATACGGTCATCAGTATTGATGTGATGAGCAATGTGGACTATACTGTTTCTGCATCTGAAAGTTGGATAAAGCAAGTCTCACCTCTTAATACGGACAAATCCAATACGCTCTATTTCCGTGTTTCATTGAATATGAACAGCACGGAGCGTAGTGCTGATATTGTATTGCAGGATGCAGCTAAGGCGGTTACTAAAACGATAACAGTAACCCAGAGCCGTGATAACTCTGCGGAGTACGTCAAGAGCGATCAGAAAATCAAAGTGACCAGTGGATCTGCTTCTTCTTTTCAATCAGGAGGAGATATTTCCTTGTCGTATGATGGTAGCTATTCGACGATTTATCACTCCAACTGGACCAATACCGGAGCAGGATATTTCCCGATTACTCTGACGTACAACTTTACCAATGCGGAGCAGATTGACTATTTCGTTTATTACCCTCGTCAGGATGGTGGTAGTAATGGTTTCTTCAAAGAAGTCGTGGTGCAGTATAAGTTAAAGGATGATGCTAACTATACCACGTATGGTACTTTTAACTTTGGAGGTAGCAGCAGTGCAACCCGCATTAGCTTCACCGAGCCTCTGATTAATCCGGTTAGCATCCGCTTTGTCGTTAACTCAGGTACAGGTGATGGAGTAGGTTTTGCCAGCTGTGCCGAAATGGAATTTTACAAAGAGACAGCAACAAATGATCCTTCCTATTCTATCTTTGCCGACAAATTGCTGACAACCTTGAAAGCCGGAGTGACACAGGAACAGGTAGATACGATTTCCAACTTGTTTGTAAGAGGTTTGGCAACAGACATTCTTTCCGGCAATTACTCGCTTGATTACCGTGTAGCTGACTATAAGGCATATAAGAATCCGTCTACACTTGGAGCTGAACTTCACATCGGAGACGGATACAGTAAATATGAGAATATAACCGGTATTTTCCTTCCCATTGGCAAACATGTTATTGTAGTTGAAAATCTGGAACCTGGCAAGCAATTGAGCCTGAGGATTCCACGATTATCCAATCCTGCCAGTTGGGGCATGGAGCTCAAGACCTACGCTTTATTTAACGGTGTCAATGTGATCAACAATACGTCATGGGATGGATTGGGGTATATCTATTATTATTCAGAAGAACCTGAAAAGGAGAATGTCGTAAAAATTCACTTCCCCCGTGCTGCTGTAAATGGATATTTTGATATAACTAAAAATAACGATGCTGATTTTAACCGGATGCTGGACAATGCGGTAGCTGCAATATTTGACTGTCGCGGAAGAAATATTCAGGTGATGTACCCCGTCTCTGCTTTCAAGCAATATGCGTATGGAAGAGGAGTGGAGCTGATCAGTAATTATGATTCGCTGGTGACTCGTCAGCATCGGATCATTGGTCTGGAAAAATACAATAAAGTGCCTGATAACCGTATCCTTGCCCGTGTAAATTACGCCTATTATATGTTTCGTGACGGAGATGGCGTGGCTTATAAAGATGATGCAATGTGGGTGGCAGACCCAGATGTAGTTACCAACGGAGACCCTTGTTGGGGATTCAGTCATGAAGTAGGTCATGTGCATCAGTTACGCCCTTATTTCAACTGGACAGGTCTGGGTGAAGTCAGCAATAATGTGGCATCGATGTATTGCACGACCTCGTTTGGTAATGTAAGTCGTTTGAGCGGTACCTATGCGAGTGCCCGTGCCGCGATTATTGATGCCGGGATCTCTTATTTGGAGAGCGATGATGTCTTCAAGCGCCTGGTTCCTTTCTGGCAGCTACATCTTTTCTTTACCCTGAAAGGTGGCAAGCCTGACTTCTATCCTGATCTGTATGAAGCATTGCGTAATGTAGAAACTGTTGATCCAAGCTGGAAGACCGGAACCTACAATATATCCGATTACCAGCTGAACTTTGTGAAACAGGCTTGTATTGTTAGCCAGACGGACCTGACAGATTTCTTTGAGAAATGGGGATTCCTCAAGGTAGGATCATTCTATGTCGGTGATTATTCCTCCTCAACCTATGTATTGACGCAGGCTAGGGTAGATGCCTTTAAAGCAGAGATTACCGCAATGGGACTCCCTAAACCAATAGACAAGACAACTGGTCTGGAATATGATATCACTCAGATAGAAGATTAAAGTTCTTGCAATTTATATGCGAAGAGGGTGTGCTATTACCAATAACACACCCTCTTTGTTTAGTTTATTCTTGTTCGATCTATTTTCTAATCTTCTTTTACAAAATAAAGCATATTGTCTTCGACCAAGTATAACATTGGTGCAATTATAACCTTCGGATAAAGTAATCTTAGACGGCTTGTTTCGCTTAAAATAAAATCTGTTTCGTTACCTATTTCAAACATAGGTGCAAATTGCATAAAATGTTCCTCTGCTTTATCCCTTTTCCAACCAGCATTATCAACAAGACCATTAATAAATTCTGTTTTCCGAGAATTCAAATTGACCATTCCACAATTGTTATGACCAATCAGCGCAATATAGCTAACCTGACCAACGGCAATGGCATATGAAACTTTGAACTCGCTATACCGCAAGTTAGCACCACCCGAACGAATAATATAAGCAAAATTGTCAGGCATGTGTAAATGTTTCCGGTTATCCATGCACATACCCACCAAAAGCTGAGCATTGTCAAAAGGATCAAACTGTCGGTTTAAATTGTGATATTCAAAAAGTAGTCCGATTGGCGTATGACGATAAATTGGAAGTATATCATTTGTTGATTCAACGGATATAATGTTGGTCATTTGTTAGTTTTTTGTATTCATACATAAGCAAAACAGCTTATATTGCTGGCATATAAACTATTACTTTATTCATTGTTCTTTTGTAGTTAAAAATGAATATTGATAATTCATTGGGATAATTTCATTGTAATCTTCTACGGAAGCATTTGCCAAACATGCTTCAATTATTTTTCGTCCCAGTGGATTTAACTCGGGTGTTAAGAATTGCTCTAATTCTTTTTTGAAAAACTCAGTCAACATTTCAGCTCCAGCATCATATCCTTCTATTCCCACTTCGGGTTGGCGGTGTACCTGAAGAAATCTGGAAGGGATTTTTGCACCTTCAATTGTCAGATAATTCAATTCATATCCCAATAAAGGACATCTGGCTGGCTGATATTGGTCGGCTCTTAACTGTGCATTTCCTCTGCGAGCAAGATATTCACGCATAAGCAATTGAGGTTTAAAACCGACTTTCCAGACACCAATATATTGATTTGGTACCAATGTATATCTCATACGTGGAGTTTGCACAATTTGTTCCAACAGTAGATTTGCGTGTGTAACCATTTTGCCTGTTGCAAAAGGCCAGTATGAACCAACACCTTCCGAAGCCATTCCGTCACCGCCAATAATACTTGGATTTGCATGTCCACGTGGCGAGACTAATCTCCACAACCAAGCCAAGGCTGGTGGTAAGATATGAAAAAGTCCAAAAATACCATAGTTTGGATTCTCCATGGAGGATGGAGGAGTGCGCACTCCAAAACTTCTTACATCAACAGTAACAGGTTTATTAATTACCGATGGTACAATATTTCGTGGAACAATAACCCTTGGGTTTGGACATCTTTTACCGGGTTCATCCTCTGTGTGATCCCAAATCAATGCTGTGCAATTAGGTTCTGTTTTTATATTCAAAAACAACAACTGAGTTTTAGGCTTGATTGTCAATTTCTCAAGAGCAGGATCATCTCCATACTCACATATACTATCCACTCGGATAAACCAGGCATTTTCAGAATCCAAAACCGTAATTTTGCCATTGTCCTTCTGAATAGACTTTGCACATAGTGCCATATCATCAGTTACTGGATTAAATGAGCAAAAAAGAGATAAATTAATCAAGCGTTTTTCACCGGATTTAATATTCTCACCAATCATAACCTGACCATTTGGCTCACGTATAATGTGTTGCAACATTTCACTTTTACCGCCACCACTTGCACCTTCGTGCATAAAAGTAGTTAGATTGTCATACGGACTAACTACTTGTACTGTCGAACAATGAGCCGTTATCCAACCTTCTCTTTCGCCTTTTGTCAATAAAGCACCATATAAACCCTTCTTGGCACTAGGGCCGGGATAAAGGTTGTAGGAATAGATTTCGTGACGATTTTCGGTGCGGTTATGCACCACTACTTGTTTTCCATTGAAATGTGTATGGCGGAAAGTAGGAGCAACATAAATAACAGAATCAATGCTGAATTCATCGGTTAATTCTGCAACAGGAATAATTCGTTGCAACATAGCCAAACCCATTGCAAAAAATCCTGCATTTGCAGGTGCAATAGCAATTCCACCTACACCAATTCCATTATTTCCGGCAAAATAGAAAAAAACGGCCAGTTCTTGTTTTACCAACCATTGAAAAGTCTCTGTTTTTAGTGAGTCAAATTCATATCCAAATTTATCCTTGAATCGTGTTTTGTCGCTAGGCAAATTATCTGCAATTGCCATGGTATCCGGGTCGCGGCGGCGCATATAAGCATCCGTATAATTCGCAGATATTCCGTTGGTAACCTTGTGAATTATTGCCTCAGTATATTCCCCTTTTCCAGGGATATCATATTTGACTTCATAACATATTTTGTTTGCACCACCCACTGCTGCTTCAGCCAATTGCTCTACCGAGTCGTAAATAGTATATCTTTTACAACTGTTTAATAATACATACACGTCATCTGGCAAAATTATTTTCTTCTTTCCCAGAAGTTTAAATAAATCTTTCATATTGCTTGTTGTTTAAAAAATATCACAATACATAGTTACTTCTTCAATACTACATTCTTGACAGTATAGAATTATCCTTTTTTTGCATCTAAGTCAACACACGCTTTGTATATGTTTTCTACTAATAGTGGTAATTGAGATTGAGGTACTGCTGAAAATGCCAAACGAATAACATTTCCGAGCACAATAACACCGGTACTATACTTTTCGAGAAGATGCTTACGAATATCTTCTGCCAATAATTCTTTCTTTAGTTCAATACACATAAAATACCCGGAATTGAAAGGAAGTGGAGCAAAATATGCTGTATATTCAGGTCTTGTAATTTCGGTGCGCAGTATCTGATACCGATTTTTAAGAATCTCAAATTTTTTCTTTTTCGACTCCTCGTAAGTTGGTGCTGAATACACTTTGTACAATAGCGATTGAGACAATTGGCTTATGTTTGAAATATTTCCACGCACTGCACCTGCCGTTTTGTTTTCGAGTGATTCATACAATTCGACTGTGCCACCTTTAATGGCATAACTGATAAAGCCAACACGAAATCCCCAAACGTAATCCTCTTTTGTTGGTCCATCAAGTTTTACCGCCAATACATTTTCTGAAAGATTAGCTAATTCAACAAAGATTGATTCGGTATAAACGCCTTCTTCATAAACCAATCCAAAGTAAGCATCATCAATTATGACAACAACTTTCTTGCCTTTATCTGCAACTTTCTTTATTTCAGCCACAATGGCTTTAATTTCTGAGAATAATGGTGTGTATCCAGCCGGATTGTTCGGGAAGTTTAGAAGAGTAATGATTTTCTCTCCCTCAATCATGTTTAGCTTTTTGGAGAAATCAGCCACATTAAAACCTCCATTCTCAAAAAGCTCGAAGGTTGAAACTTTCGCACCATAACCGTTTTCAAATATCAAATTGTAGTTTTCCCAATAATGGTTAGAGAGCAATACTGTGTCACCTTCATCGGCAAACAGATAGCCCGCCATGCTAATGCCGTGCGTAAGCCCATTGGTAGCAATTGGGTTACTAATAATGGTCTCTTTCAATGATGGATTCTTGCGATAGATAGATTCTTTCCAAAGGGTTCGAAATTCAGGTTTTCCAAAACTGGGTGCATATGGAAAGATATTTGCTGTTGGCATATTAACCAAAGCATCAAACTCAGGAAGATGCATAGATGTACCATCGTCTTCAACAGCTTCACCAATAGTTGCATTTATCGTTTTCCCTTTAGCCTGAGCAGATTGAGCTAAAATACCAAGTTTCGGAAAAAATATATTTTTTCCTCGTTCAGAGAGCATTTCCATCACGTTCGAATTATACTTTTCGATAGTGTTGTTAAGTGTCAAAGCTTGATTGTCCATTGTTATTATGTATTAAGTGTGCTATCTCTATCTAAATAAATGCTGATTGTTTCATCAGCTTGTGATTTCTTTTCTATCGAACGACAAAGATACTGAAATTCCACTTAATTAATGAAGCGCAACTTCATTAATTAAGTATCTTTTTGGATGAAGATTTATGTATGAATACAAGATGTTAATAGTATATGCTTGAATGTTAGTTTTCTAAATGTTTTTTCTGTTTAGAAATCCCTTAACCAGATATAATCCAAACTAATTCACAAGTACTATCAAACTTATTAATAGCTGAGTAAGATGCCTTTGAATTAAAATAGATACTATCACCAACTTTTAGGTTATAGGTTATAGAATCTAAGTAAAATGAGATTTCACCGGAAACAACATAACAAAAAATCTGACCGGAATTAGCTGTGAATAAATCTAACAAATCAGAACCCTGAATGAGTCGTACAAAATAAGTATCCATTTGTTTGTTTAGGTCATGGTGTGCAAGCAGGAATATTTCAGTTCCGGTAGCGTTTCTTTCCACGAATTTCATTTCGTTTCTTTGTACAACAGGATTTTTGCTTAGCGTTTCATTCTCACCAATCAACTCTCCAACTGTTGTGCTTAAATTTTCAGCAATAGATTTTAGGGTAATGATGGATGGAAAAGCTTTCGCTTTTTCAATTTGTGAAAGAGCGCTCGGACTAATGCCTACCTTTTTTGCCAAATCATTTAGTTGTAGGTTCAGTTGTTTTCTTTTTGTATTTATTCTTTCACCGATTCGCTTCATACTAATAGTCCAAAATTAAGTTTCAATTATTGCTGCTTAGATAACACTTGTGATTTTACTTTGTTTCTCTCAAAACAATAGTTCGGTAAATAGTAATAAAGAATTGGTTAAGAAGTTTGTGTTCAATAACTTCCAGGTTATCCTATCAAAATAATACTTTGAAAGGATCTGGGATACTAAACCAATTTAGTGGCATCTGTAGTGATGTCGTAAAATGAGTTTGGTGCGAAATTAATCAAAAGTTTTAAATCATTCATCATTGAGACGCTGTTACTATATCTTTTTATTCCAAGAAGAAACAAATATCTTCAAATGTGCAAGATTCTGACTTATTCGAATACCGATGACGATTTCAAACGTCTGGTTTCTTTCTGGCAGTTGCTTTTTTATTTGCTCGTAAAGGTGGCAAGCCTGACTTCTAGCCTGATCAGATTGAAGCTTTGCGTGACGTAGAAACGGTTGATCCAGGTTGGGAAGTCACTATCGGAGTATCTACTAGTCACAAACAACAAGAATAATACATTATCGTACCTAATACAGCACATAATGTCTCCTGAAGTTTCAACATATGTAATAATTTTGCAGCATAATTCATAATGTGACGAATTTGCTTTTTGGGTAGCATGGCATTCGTTCAAGCAACCGCATTCAAATATAAATATATAAAATTAAAGAATTATGAAACGCCACTCTCTAAAAAATTATTTCTTTGTTGTCTTGTTGAGTTGTTTTGCATCCTCTTCAATAATGGCTCAGGATGTAACTGTTACAGTCAATGCCACTGTTAACAAAAAAAAGGTATCACCCAATATCTATGGCCGCAACAACACTTTTGACAAACCCTCAAAATTTTATAAGGATGCCGGATTGCGCTTTGCCCGTATGAATGGAGGGAATAATGCAACCAAATATAATTGGAGAAAAAAAATGACAAGTCATCCCGACTGGTATAATAATGTTTATGTAACAGATTGGGATAAATCAGCGAAATCTATTTCTACAACTTATCCAGAAATCCAGCAAATGTATGCTTTTCAGCTAATTGGAAGAGTAGCATCGAGTACAAACTATAATTTCAAAGATTGGGATTATAATCAGTCGCAATATTGGTTTGGCGTAGGTCAAAATCTGGCTGGTGGAGGTCAAGCCAACACTACTGATACTCAAAATGGGTCTAAAGCATTAAAAGAAGGTGACATTAATCTTTACACGCAGGAATGGCCTGCAGACTCAACTGTCAACATTTTAAATCATTGGTTTGGGGAAAATGGTTTGGGATTGAGTACAAACCAATTCCAATACTGGAGCATGGATAACGAGCCGGATGTATGGAACGGAACCCATGATGATGTAATGAAGACTCTGATATCTGCATCTGCATTCATGGATAATTTTATTGAAATAGCTAAGAAAGCCCGTGCTTTGTTCCCAGGAATTAAAATCTGTGGTCCTGTTACCACAAGCGAATGGCAATGGTACAAGTGGGGAAATGAATCAATAAGAGTAAATGGACAATATTACAGTTGGCTTGAGTATTTCATCAAACGATGTGCAGATGAAGAAAAAGCTTCCGGGATTAGAGTGCTTGATGTGGTAGATCTTCATAATTATCCTTGGGCAAAAAACGGAGATGTTGATGCTTTGCAATTACACAGAATGTATTACGATACGAAATATGTGTATGCAGGTGCCAATGGTCTGTTTTCTATCAACGGTGGTTGGGATACCAGTTTGAATAAGGAATATATCTTTAAACGCATAAACGATTGGTTGAAAAAGTACTATGGAGCTAATAACGGTATCACACTTGGTATCAGTGAATGGAGTCCTGCATCTTCTGATCCGAATGTAGCCTCTGTTGTATACGGTTCGCATCTTGGCACCTTTGCCAACAATGGTGTCGATCTTTTCACCCCCTGGTCGTGGTATAATGGTATGTGGGAAACATTGCACCTGTACAGCCGATATGCAAAAAACAACAGCGTTTCAAGCATATCCTCACTCGAGAATACGGTTTCTGCCTATACCACTGTAAACGACGCAGCAGACTCGATGACTGTAATTATTGTCAATCGCGACATGAGTTCCGCACGTAACGTGACGGTAAATTTAAATGAGTTTTCTGTAACTGACGGAAGCTACTCCACGTTACAGTTGTCATCACTGCCATCCACCGAAACTTTTGTATCTCATACCAAAAATGCGTTGAAACTTAATTCAGTAACGGTTAATTCAAATTCATTTTCAATAACCGTGCCTTCACTTTCGACGACGGCAGTTATTCTATTGAAATCAACATCAACCGGAGTTCAGGAGTTAAAAAGCCAAGCAGATGACATAAAGGTTTATCCAAATCCGGCAACAGACAAAATAGAAGTCTGCATACCTTCGAATGTTGCTGAACTGACAGAAGTTACGATACTTGACCAAAGCGGACGGAAAATACAGACTTTGGAAACGTATTATAATGGATATTCACCAATAACGATGAATATCTCGGCACTCTCTGGCGGTTTTTATTTGCTATCAGTCAAAAACAGCCATTATACTTCAAACGGTAAATTCTTTAAACTCAAATAAACGTAACATGATGTACAGCTTAAATTCAGTCAGAAAAAGCTACTTTTCAAAACTAGTAGTTATCCTATTCGTGCTATTTATTAGTGCTGTTTCAGGCCATGCACAAAATGGTATGGAAAGAAAGCAATTATTTGACTTTAACTGGAAATTCTTTTTAGGTGATACATCTGAAGCCAAAGCAAACAATTTCAATGATGAGAGCTGGCGACAACTCGATTTGCCTCATGATTGGAGTATCGAAGGGCAAATTCATCCTAAGAATCCGACAAGTGGCGGTGGCGGATTTTTTCCGGCAGGGATTGGCTGGTATCGAAAAACCTTCCAGGCACCAGAAGCGTGGAAAGCTAATAAAGTAGCTATATATTTTGAAGGTGTTTATATGAATTCCGAGGTCTTTATCAACGGAAAATCGCTGGGAGTTTATCCGTATGGCTACTCATCGTTCAGTTACGACCTTACACCCTATCTGACTTTCGACAAAGAAAACGTGATAGCTGTGCGGGTCGACAATTCACAGCATCTAAACAGCCGGTGGTACAGTGGTTCAGGGATCTATCGTCATGTCTGGATGATGGTAACCAATCCGGTACATGTAGCACATTGGGGCACCGCTATCTCGACTCCCGTTGTGTCTGCAAGAAAGGCTACTGTACTGGTTAAAACACTAGTGAAAAACGAAACCTCATCCATTCAGAGGATTGTTGTCAGAACACTTCTTTGGAATAAGAGTTCTAAAAGTGCGGGAAATGGTCAGGTACAAATTGAGCTTCCTGCCAATAGTGAAAAAGAAATCACTCAAACCATACACGTGTCAAATCCTTTGCTTTGGACACCTGAAACACCCCATTTATACCAGGCTCAGATTCAGGTGCTGAAAGATAAAAAAGTGCTTGACGATACCAAAACCGTTTTTGGTATCCGTTCCATCCAATTTACTACTGAAAACGGCTTTCAGCTGAACGGCAAAACAGTGAAACTAAACGGAGGGTGCGTTCATCACGACAATGGTTGCCTAGGTGCTGCTGCTTTTGACCGTGCAGAGGAGCGCAAGGTTGAATTACTTAAAGCAGGTGGATTCAATGCCGTGAGGACTTCTCACAATCCACCTTCCGAAGCATTTTTGGATGCCTGCGATAAATTAGGCTTACTGGTAATGGACGAGTCATTCGATTGCTGGAAAATCGGGAAAAACAAGAATGATTATTCTAAGTATTTCAACCAGTGGTGGCAACGCGATTTAGAATCAATGGTTTTGCGCGATCGTAATCATCCATCCATTTTTATGTGGAGTATAGGCAATGAGATACCGGAGAGAGGTGATCATTCGGCGATTGAAACTGCCAAAATGCTCACAAATGCTATTAAGAAAATAGATGCTGACCGTCCGATTACTTCAGCCATTTGTGATAATGGTAAGGATTGGTCCAGATTAGATACGCTTATGGCGGTACACGATGTTGTCGGCTATAATTATCACTTGTGGAGTGCGTCCTCCGATCATCAGAGAGTGGGTTCGCGTATCATTGTTCATACAGAATCTTATCCGAGGGATGCTTTTTCAAACTGGAAAATGGTGCAAGAAAACAAGTACGTTATTGGAGATTTTGTTTGGACGGCAATGGATTATTTAGGTGAATCGGGGATAGGCCGATGGTATTATTCGGGTGATGTGCCCGGAGAACACTGGGAGCGTGACTTTTTCCCCTGGCATGGTGCATACTGTGGTGATATAGATTTGATTGGTTGGCGAAAACCCATCTCGCATTACAGAAGTATGTTGTATAATGAGAACGAAAAACTCTACATGGCAGTGCGCGAACCAGCCCCTGGACCGATAGATATCAAAACAACATTGTGGTCGGTGTGGCCAACATGGGAAAGCTGGAACTGGCCGGATTTTGAAGGGAAAACAGTTCAGGTGGAAGTATATTCCAAATATCCGAAAGTAAGGCTATACCTGAACAATAAAGTGATTGGTGAACAGCCAACCACCCTCGATCAGCAGTTTAAAGCTACTTTTTCGATTCCATATTCTCCGGGGTCACTCAAAGCGGTTGGGGTTGAAGATGGTAAAGAAATGGAATCAACCATATTGCAAACTTCAGGCGATGCTGCTAAAATAAAACTCACAGCCGACCGAAAAGAGATACTCGCCAACGGGCAGGACTTATCATACATCACTGTGGAAATAACAGACAAGGATGGAATCTTTCAACCGAATGCCACCAATCGTTTGCATTTCAAAATTGATGGACCCGGTATAATTGCAGGAGTAGATAATGCCGATTTGAAAGACTGCGAGCCATATGTGGGCAATACACGTAAAGCATGGCACGGGCGTGCACTAGTGGTAATTAAAAGCACACACAGTGCTGGAGACATTCAACTTATAATTACTTCGCCGGGGTTATCCAGTGATCGTTTAACCATCAAATCTTCCTCTCAGAAAAGTGACTGAAAGAGATGGATACATTATTTTAGCTGCACTCAGAATTTTGAAATCAAATGAACAAAAAATGAAAAACAGAATTGCTTTATTGCCTCAATTAGTTAAGAGAGGGGTCTTTTTTATCCTGATGGTGTGCGGACTTATTACGTCTGCAACCGTGAAAGCACAGTTACCATCAGCACGAAAGATTGCCGGTCAAATGGGAATTGGTTGGAACTTGGGCAATACACTTGAGGCTATTGGCGGGGAAGATGCCTGGGGCGCAGGCCATACGTCACAGCAACTCATCGACTCGGTGAAGGCAGCCGGATTTAATACGGTACGGATTCCCGTATCATGGTTTTGTCATTCCGATACCACGACCAGTGTTATCGATAAAGAGTGGATTGCCCGTGTGAAAGAGGTGGTGGACTATTGTATAAAGGACGATATGTATGTAATCCTGAACATTCATTGGGATAAAGGGTGGTTAGAAAACAGGGTGAATAAAGCAAATCAGGATCTTGTGAATAAAAGACAGCGGCTTTATTGGACACAAATAGCCAATTACTTCAAAGACTATGATGAGCATTTGCTTTTTGCCGGAGCCAATGAGCCTAACGCCCATGATTCAATCGCTATGTCTGTTTTATTGACTTACCACCAAACTTTTATTGATGCTGTCCGGGCAACGGGAGGCAACAATAATTCGCGTACTCTTATCATTCAGGGTCCTTCAACAGATATTGACAATACCAATAAATTTATGAATACCTTGCCGGTGGATAAGATTGCCGACCGGATAATAGCAGAAATTCATTATTATACTCCCTATCAATTTTGTCTCATGGATAAAGATGCTGACTGGGGCAAAATGTTTTACTATTGGGGAAAGGGCAACCATTCGACCACTGATACCAACCGCAATGCCACATGGGGTGAAGAGAGTGATGTGGAAAAGAATTTTGGAAATATGAAAGCAAAGTTTGTCGATAAAGGAGTTCCGGTAATTATCGGCGAATTTTCTGCAGGAAAACGAAAGCTTAGGCCACCTTCCGATCAGGTGCTTCACAATGCGTCAGTTGAATATTATTACAGATACGTCGTAAAATCGGCCATTAGTAAAGGATTAATTCCTATTTGCTGGGATGTGCCAATGGGATTGTTTGATCGTCGTACGGGTGCTCTACGTGACCGGGGTGTCATGAAGGCTATCAAGCAAGGAGCCAAAGATGCTTCGGCAGTTTCTATTTATAAATAAACCAAACAAATAGTATGGTATTAACCTGAGAATTTAGCCTGTGTTTTTTCAAAATTCGATCATCTATACTAATTAAAATAAATTCAGAATGAAATTAAATCGTTTCCTTTTAGTTGCGACAGCCCTTTTTGCAATGAACTCTGCCTATGCGTTAAGCAAAAAGAGCAACAAAGCCGAAATACCTCAAAGGGTAATCAGTGTTGATTATAGCTTGGAGAGTGGTCCCATAAATACAATGTTCAAGCAATGCGTTGGAGCCGGCAGAGCCAATGAAGGCCTACGAGCCGACTGGCAACAGCAATTGGCGTTTGTTAAAAAAGAGTGTGATTTTAAATATATTCGCATGCACGGTCTGTTGACAGATGATATGGCCGTCTACACCGAAGACAACAAAGGAAATTCTCAATATAACTTTATGTATATTGATCCATTATTTGATTATTTACTGTCGATAGGGATCAAGCCTTTTGTGGAACTTGGATTTATGCCTGCTGCACTTGCAAGTGGCAGTCAGACTATCTTTTGGTGGAGAGGAAATGTGACTCCACCCAAGGATTACAAAAAATGGGAAGATCTAATACGCAATCTGACAAAACATTTTACCGAACGTTATGGCGTTGAAGAGGTAAAAACATGGTATTTTGAAGTGTGGAATGAACCAAATCTTTCTCCGGGATTCTGGACAGGCACACAAGAGGATTATTTTAAATTGTACAAATATTCTGTGCAAGCTGTTAAAAGTGTAAATCCTGATTATAAGGTAGGTGGACCCGGAACTGCAGGTGCAGCATGGGAAAGTGAAATGATAGAATATTGCACAAAAAACAGTTTACCTATTGATTTTATAAGTACCCATTCGTATGGAGTGAAACAAGGATTTCTTGATGAATATGGTAATGGTGGTACAGTATTGAGTAAAGACCCGATGAGTGTGAGTGGTGACGTACTTCAATCGCGTAAAGAGATTGCTGCTTCAACGAAAAAGAATCTGGAATTGCATTATACAGAATGGAGTTCATCTTATACTCCTGCCGACCCTTTCCATGATAGTTATCATCAGGCAGCCTATATATTAGAAAAATTAAAGCAGGTAGGTAATGCAGCTAATTCTATGTCTTATTGGGTGTTTACAGATATATTCGAGGAACCGGGACCACGCTTCACTCCTTTTCATGGAGGATTCGGATTACTTACTATTCAAGGTATTCCAAAATCAGCGTTTTTTGCTTACAAGTATCTGAATAAACTCGGAAAAACGGAACTAAGAAACACGGATACACGTTCGTGGGTAAGTAAAACTGATAATGGCGGTGTTCAAGTACTTTGTTGGGATTTCACGAACACCCATCCGGGCGATTCAGTACATAATCAGAAATATTATATACAAGACTTGCCCTCAAAATCAAAGGGTAAAGTGAAAGTAAATATTTCTAATGTGCCCGAAGGAAAATACACGCTGGAGATTTTTAAAGTAGGTTATCGTGTGAATGATGCATACACAGAATATGTGGATATGGGTAAACCACAACAACTTAACAGACAGCAGGTCGATCTTTTGAAGAAAAATAATGATGGTTCGGCCATTTCGACTGAAACAATTGAGATTAAAGCAAATCAACCCTTTACAAAAGAACTAACTATTCGGGAAAACGATGTTCTCTTACTAAATTTGATAAAGCAGTAATAACAATATGAAAACGAGAAAGAATAGATTTTTGATGTTGCTTGCGATCCTTTTCTTCTTTTGCTTCGTATCAAAAGCGCAAGGATTGTATGTCGGGGCTAATTATCATCCACATGATAATAAGAATATTGAAAAAATACAAAGTGACATTCAGCAGATGAAAGCTGCCGGATTTAATGTTGTCCGTATGGGGCATTTGGCTTGGGACAGCTATGAGCCGGTGGAGGGGCAGTTTGAATTTGAATGGTTTGATAAGGTGATGGATCTGATGAATCAAGCTGGAATCAAAGTGATTCTGGACATAGCAATACGTCCTGCACCAATCTGGCTACATAACAAATTTCCATCCATTGATATCGTTGATCCTAATGGAAATCAGCTTTACCCAAATCATCGTTATATGGATGATGTAGGCGATCCCAACTATCAAAAATATGCGCTGCGCTATACTGATATGATAAGTAAACGGTACGCAAACCATCCTGCCTTATTGGCCTTCGGAATAGATAACGAGTCCGGTGATGGTCCGATATCTTACTCAGACACTGTAAAAGAGAGATTTATTAGTTGGCTAAAGAAGAAATACAACACTTCTGAAAACCTAAACACAGCTTGGGCAGGGCAACGTTGGTCACGTAGAATCAATAATTTTGAAGAAGTAGGACTACCTGCTTCAGGTTCTGTGAGCGGCGCTCCAGAAAGGGTTCTTGATTTCCGTCGTTTTATATCTGATGAAATAAATCAGCTTTTGATCAAAGTGCTCGACAAAGTCAGTGCCAATGCTCCCGGTGTATTGACAAATACCAATGCCTGGTACTACAGTGCATTAAGATATTTTGATTATTCGGAGATTGCCTATTCTGGTAAACTTACACGACAAGGTGCAGGGTTCTATCCTGGAAACTCATTAACGACCAATTGGGGAGTTATGAATTCCGCCTTTGGAATCTCCCGAATTCAATTTGAAAATACAACCCCTTTCTGGTGTACTGAATTTACTACCATGACGGCCGTACCTAATTCTATTCGAAAGTCTGCTTATGCTACGCTAATGTATGGAAATCAAATGGTTTGCGGATGGACATGGCAAAGTATGTGGGCAGGTGAAGAGCAGTATCTGGAAGGAATGCTTGATTGGGACGGAATACCCAACCGCAAATATGACGAATATAAGAAAATTGCAAGCGAGTTTAAAAAGATTGGAAAGTTCTTCCCATACAAACCTCAGGCAGAAGTGGGTCTGGCTTTTTCCTTTCCAAGTCAGATTGCAAGCAGTTCTTTCGAAAAACAACAAGACAATCAATTGCAAGCATGTTGGGATCTGTTTTATTGGCGAAACATGGATATTAAAATTGTCGAGATTAGCCGAAGTTCGTTGCCGTACAAGTTGCTTTTTGTTCCGGGTGTAACAGTTATGGATGAAGCAACTGCTACAAAAATACGAGAGTATGTAAACAATGGCGGTACTGTTGTAATGACAAGTAATTCGGCAGTTGTTGACGAAACAGGAAAAGTCTTTGCTTCCACGCACCCCGGGCGATTGAATGATGTTTTCGGAATAAGAGTGGCCGGCTATGAAGAAACGGAAGCGTTCAATGAAATATCGCGCAAATCATATAAAGGGAAAAAAATAGAATTTACATATAAAGGGAGAGCCATTAACTCGGAATCAGCACGATTTGATGTGATTGAACCCAAAGGAGCAGAGGTTGTCGGGAGCATTACCAGTTTGGATAAAGATTATCCGATAATGACCTCTCACAAATACGGTAAGGGCAGGGCTATATATGTTGGACTTCCTGCTGATGGCAATATCCTTAATCCAGTGCTTGATGAACTTATAAGTGAGTTGGGTATAACAAAAGGTCCTAAAGTACCATCGGGTGTGATGGCCAGACAGATTGATAAAAACCACTTCCTGTATCTGAATGTCAGCGGCGAACCAAAAACGATCTCATTGAAAGGAAAATCAAGAAGTATCCTTTTGGATAAAAATTACGTTGACAATTTTACAATTGAACCTTACGAGCCAGAATTTATTGAAATAAAAGAGTAAGCGTTCGTGATAGTAGAATCAGGAGTAGGATGAATTAAATTTTATATGATATATTTGCAGCTGTAGCTTTTTAGACGCTACTATCTGTCTTAGAGTTATCATAAATTGCTTTACAATGAAAAGATATAAAAGACTGCTTTATATACCAGGACTATTTTGGATTGTACTTTTCCAAAGTGTTTTAGGGCAGTCTTCTTATGTCTTTCATCATTTAGATACGAGTAACGGTCTTTCAAATAATACAGTAAAAACAATACTAAGAGATAGTTATGGTTTTCTTTGGGTAGGTACAGAGGCCGGATTAAACAGATATGACGGGTATGGATTTAAAGTTTACACAATGCCTTCTGATACTCACAACCCATCGATCTCAAACGATATATTAGAAATACAAGAAGATGGTTTAGGTAATATCTGGGTTGACTTTGGATATACTTACATGGTATACAAAAGAGAAAAAGACTGCTTTTTGTCTGATATAAAACCGTTATTGCTGGATTTAAACATACCATCCGATCCGAATTGCAAAGTCTTTGTTGATAAAAAGCATGATCTATGGGTATTCAACAAACAAAAAGCATTTCATTATACTATTCAGAAGAAGAGTACCACTGAAATCAATTTAAAGTTTCCATTGGGTGATCTTGCTACCACGGATATAACCGATAATAATGATTTCTTGTATGTTATTCAAAACACTGGGGTTTGTTGGCAGTTAGATAAACAGTCTGGTGCTCAGACTCTGATACTAATACCTGATGTTATCAAACAAACCCTGGTTGATACTAGTAACAAAATATATATAGACAGTAATGAGGGTCTATGGATTTATTCAAGTAAGACGGAGCGGATCTTTTACAGGAAGAATTCAAATCAAGAATGGAAGAGTATAGAATTGACTTCGGAAATAAAAACTGAGAACAATTCAGTGACAAGTATTGTTGAAGATCAAGTCGGACAAATCTGGATAGGAACAGACCACAAAGGAGTGTTTATCTATGATAAATCCAAAGATGTACTAACGAATGTCGTATATCATCCATGGACATATACCTGTTTATCATCCAACAGTGTAGAGTGTTTATATCGCGATAATGAAGAAACCATTTGGATTGGGCATAATAAGAAAGGCATCTCATTTTATCATGAAAGTTTTCGCAATTTTATCAACTTCCAACATTCTGAGTGTTCTGATATTAGTGCAATAATGGAAGATCATCTGGGCAATATTTGGTTGGGGACTGATGGAAAAGGATTATATATGCAGAAAAACTACACAGAAAGTGTTGTGAAGAAACTTCCTGTACCAAATACCGCTATCATCTCCATGTTACAAGACACAAAAGGGCGTGTTTGGATTGGCACCTATCAAAAAGGTCTGTTTTGTTTTGAAAATGGCAGAATAGCCCAATATACTACAAATAACAGCAAACTAACCAGTAATGACATTTGGGGTTTAAAGGAAGATAGATATGGAAACTTATGGATAGGAACTTTAGGAGGAAAAATTCAAATATTACCATCCGAAGCAACTGATTTTGACTCTTTAATATCGCCATATAATGACAATGATTACGTATTAGATATGTTTTATGATGGGGGTGACAAAATGTATGTAGGTACCAGCTATGGACTTTCGGTCATTGATATCACAAACAACAAAAAGATTGACTATTATGGAAATAAAAAAGGTAGCCAACGTTTCAAAGAGAATCGAATTTCAACAGTATATAAAGATGAACGGAGCATCTTGTGGATTGGCCATAATGAAGGGTTAACCATATGGGACCAGAGCAAGGATACTCTTTATTACTTTAACAAAGGGAATGGTTTATGTGATAATTCAATACGGGGTATAACGGAAGATAATCTCAATAATATTTGGGTGACAACAAGTAATGGACTCTCAATATTAACGGTTAAGCGAGAAGTGAATAATATCCTGACTGTTACAAGCAAGAATTATTCAGTGAAGGATGGTCTTAAGGATAGTTATTTTAATGGACATTCTAGTTGTAAATTACGTAATGGAGACATTCTACTTGGGAGTGTAGATGGATATACGATTCTTAATCCCAATAAAATGGCTGAAAAAGGTCAACCGACAGCAAAAGTTGTATTTACAGGATTAACGATTGGGAATCAGAGCATTCAAGTTGATTCACTCTATAATGGTCATACGCTGCTTGAACAACCAATGGAATTAACCTCTCAGTTAAATTTCAAATATAGTGACAAACTCATTTCGTTACAGTTTACAACCGGAGATTTGTTGACCTCAGACAAAGTAAAATATGTGTATCAAATAGAAGGTTTTAATACCCAGTGGATACCAACACAAGAAAACAAAATAGTAATTTCCACTCTTCCTTCAGGTAATTACAGCCTATTCATAAAAGCCTGTAACAGTGATGGGGTTTGGAATGACACCCCCACCATATTATTCATTCATGTAACCCCACCATTCTATTCTTCTGTTTGGGCATTTATTGCATATACTCTATTGATTATAAGCTTGTTGGTGTATTATATTCGTAGAAAAGAGAAACGGCAACGCATTGAATTTGAGCAACAGCGTATTCAAATAGACCATGAAAAGGAGATACATATCAATGAGATGAAGTTGCGCTTTTTTACCAATATCAGTCACGATTTACGCACACCTCTTACACTCATTATGATGCCATTACAAATTATGCTGAATGACACAATGAACGAAAGCATGAGAAAGAAGTTGAGTACCATGTATAAAAATGCACAACAACTGCTCTCATTGATAAACGCGTTGCTTGACTTTCGCAAATTAGATGTTGGCGCAGAAATATTGAACTTAAAACACGACGATTTCGTTTATCTTGTTAGAGATACTTACACCTCTTTTTGTGTCTATGCTAACGAACGTGATATTAACTTTTTCTTTTCCAGTGAGATAAACACTCTACCTATGCAGTTTGATCAAGATAAGATCAAAAAAATAATTACCAATTTACTTTCTAATGCATTCAAATATACTCCTGATGGAGGAACCATCCATCTCAGCATAATCCAAGAGGGAGAAACTGTTTGTGTGAGTGTGTCTGATTCAGGGACTGGTATTAGCGATGAAGAAAAAGAGTCTGTTTTTGAACGCTTCTACCAAGCTCCACAAAAACAAGAAAAGACCGGTAGTGGAATTGGCTTGCATATTGCGCACGGTTATGTCAATCTTCATGGAGGATCAATAACAGTGAAAGACAATGTGCCGGAAGGCAGCATCTTTACGTTTACAATTCCTATTAGAAAAGCGGAAATAGCAGAGTATCCGATACCAGAAGAGGTCGTTGATAGCGATCACGATGATGGATATGTATCTCCTATGATTGGAGCTGATAAGCCGAAACTACTATTTGTCGATGACAACAAAGATTTATGTGAATTTATAGAGGATAATCTTAGTACTGATTATTCGGTAATCACTGCTTGTAATGGGAGCGAAGCGATCAATAAATTGCAAGAAAACAATATAACCATTGTGGTGAGCGATATAATGATGCCTGTAATGAGTGGAACTGAACTTTGCAAACAAATAAAAACAAATATTCTTTGGTCTCATATTCCTGTTATCTTATTGACTGCACGTACTACGGATGAACATAAAATTGAAGGACTAGAGTTAGGTGCCGATGATTACATTACCAAGCCATTCAACTTTAATATTTTAAAACTCCGTATTCAGAAGTTCATCGAATGGAATAAAAAGAGCCATCAGACATTTAGTCAAAAGCTGGATGTTTCCCCTGCTGAAATTACGATTACATCGTTAGATGAGAAGTTAATTGAGAAAGCTATCAAAGTCGTAGAAGTACACATGAGTGATCCGGATTTCTCTGTTGAAACTCTGGGCGATGCTGTTGGTCTTAGTCGTGGGCACCTATACAAGAAACTAATTGTTATTACAGGAAAAGGGCCGGCGGAATTTATCAGAACCATACGATTAAAACGAGGACGTCAACTTCTTGAAAAGAGCCAATTACAAATTGCAGAGATTGCTTATGAGGTCGGTTACAATTCTCCTAAAAGGTTCACCGTTAATTTTCGTGACGAGTTTGGAATGTCACCATCGGAGTATTTACGTATTCATAAACAACAGCAAAAAGAAAAATAAGACATTAGCATACCTGATAAAACACATAATGTCTCCTTCTATTTCAATAGATTTGATACTTTTACGGCATCATTTATTTTGTCCTGTTTATTCTTTTTAAAATGAAACACTCTTCTATCAAAGATTTAATTTTGTCCGCTCTAATGCTTGCAACTCTATCATGCAGTATGAGCTGTTATGCCAGGGATCCATTTTTAGAGAAAGGAAACAGACCGATGGCATTCTCAAATAAAGAGGTGACGCTTTACGATTCCTGGATAAAACAGCGCGAAACACTCAATACGATTTACCTGTATCAGTTAGACCCTGAGCGGTTATTGCATAATTTCAGGGTGAATGCCGGAATAAAATCTGATGCCAAACCACTCGATGGTTGGGAAGCTCCGTATATCGGATTACGAGGCCATTTCACAGGCCATTATTTATCTGCTTGCGCTTCGTTAATTGAAAAGAACGGAGATACCCTTTTGCTGAAACGAATCAACTACATGGTTGATGCATTAGGAGAATGTCAGCAAAAATTGGGAGGAAAGTATCTGAGTGCGTTTCCCGAAAATGATTTCACAAATTTGGAAACCAAATTTGGTGGTGTGTGGGCACCCTACTACACCTATCATAAAATCATGCAGGGGTTGCTTGATGTGTACACCCTTACCGGAAATAAAAAAGCATACTCCCTGGTTATAAATATGGCTGATTACGTCAAGCAACGAATGGATAAGCTATCGCCGGAAGTTATAGAAAAAGTTCTTTATACCGTTGATGCGAATCCAACCAATGAGCCTGGAGGAATGAACGATGTTTTGCACAATTTGTATGCCGTCTCAAAAAATCCCGAACATCTTAAGCTTGCATCGCTTTTCGATCGAAAATGGTTCAGTCAACCCTTGTATGAAGGAAAAGACAATTTGTCTGGTTTACATTCAAATACTCATTTGCCCCTTGTCATTGGTTTTGCCAAACGTTACGAAAATACCGGCGAAACATATTATCGAGATGTCACGTCTCATTTTTGGGATATTCTGATTCATCATCATAGTTTTGTGAATGGTACAAGTAGTGGTCCCCGTCCGATAAAAACAACTCCCACCTCGCGTACTGCAGAACATTGGGGTGATGCCGATAGCATTAGCACAACACTTACCAGCGAGATTGCCGAATCCTGTGTATCGCACAATACCCAGAAAATAACGAGCATATTGTTTCGATGGACGGCATTACCCGAATATGCCGATGTGTATATGAATACTTTTTACAACGCGGTAATGGCCTTGCAGAATAGTGAAAACGGGACATGCGTTTATCATCTTCCATTAAGTTCTACTCAAACAAAGAAGTTTTTAAAAGAGTCGGATTTTCGTTGCTGCAACGGATCCACCATTGAAGCTTTTACACACCTCAATTCGAATATTTATTTTTGGAACAAGGACAACTTTTGGGTAAATCTGTATATTCCCTCTGAAGTGAAGTGGGAAAAGCAAGGAGTAACCATTCGTCAAACAGGTAACTTTCCTGCAAATTCCACCGTTCAGTTTGTGGTTTCAACTCAAAAGACTTCCAGATTTGCTTTCAATTTATTGGTACCGGCATGGGCGACCAATCCAACGAAAGTATTGATCAATGGCAAACCCGTTTCCGTTGACAGTAAGCCTCTTTCATACATCACACTTGACAGATCCTGGAAGAATGGCGACAAAATAGAATTGATCTTCGATTACAAATTCTATGTTAAAACTACGCCCGACAATCCCAATATGTTTGCTATATATTATGGCCCTATACTTTTAGCATTTGAAACCGATAAAGAATTAATCCTTAAAGGAGATAGCGCTAGTATCTTACATTCAATCACTAAGCAAGGAAACGACATGATTTTTACGCTTAACAACGGGGGTACTGACTATAAACTTCTACCATTTTATGAAGTGACCAATGCTACTTATGGAGTATATGCAACCTTAAATAAGACACAATGACCAATTTTCTTCTAGTTATGTCAAAAAGTTTAAGGAGTGCAGGAGTATTCATTCTGCTAGTATGCAGTTTTTCTCTATATGCACAGCAAGAGACAGAAAAATGGAAAGTTTTTGAACTAACACTTCATGGCATATCCACTGGAAATCCCTTTAAAGAGGTTCAGTTGTCTTGCCGTTTTATAAAGGATAACGACACCATTTCTGTGTCCGGCTTCTACGATGGTAATGACGTTTATAAAATCAGGTTTATGCCTCAAAAGGAAGGAAAATGGACGTACCTTACTACCAGCAATGTAAAAAAACTCAATAACAAAAAAGGAAGTTTCGTTTGCACACCTGCCCTGAAAAGCAATCATGGGCCGGTAGGTGTCAAGGATACATACTATTTTGCTTATGCCGATGGTACTCCGCACCACTCATTCGGAACAACCTGCTATGGTTGGGTACACCAAGGCGACAGTCTGGCCGACTTAACGATCAAAACCTTATCAAAAGGCTATTTCAATAAAATGCGTATGTGCATTTTTCCGAAAAGTTACGACTGGAACAACAACGAACCACTTCTTTATCCTTTCGAAGGAACACCCTTAAAAAACTGGAATTATAGCCGGTTAAACCCTGCATTCTTCAGGAACATTGAAAAACGGATACAGCAACTCGATTCCTTAGGCATTGAGGCTGATTTGATTGTCTTTCACCCTTACGATCGCTGGGGCTTTAGCACATTAGACAGGAAAACCGAAGATCTGTATATTCAATACATCATTGCGCGATTTTCTGCCTACAAAAATGTATGGTGGAGCATGGCAAACGAATGGGATTTTATGAAAGCAAAAAAGTTAAGCGATTGGGATTATTACATTGAACAATTCGCCCAAAAAGACAAGTATCATCATCTACTTAGCATTCATAATGGCGTGAAGTTTTACGATCATACCAATCCATACATTACCCATGCAAGCATTCAAAGTGAAGATACATATAAGGCAAAAGAATACAGAGAAAAATATAAGAAACCTGTAGTGTTCGATGAATGCCGTTATGAAGGAAATATCCCATGGTCATGGGGCGATTTAACAGCCCAATCGCTTACAGAGAAATTCTGGCGAGGTGTTACCAATGGCGGATATGTTGGGCATGGTGAAACATATGTAACCGAAGATCCGATTAAACTACCCAGCGAATCATCCGATATTTTGTGGTGGTCAAAAGGAGGTATATTGCGTGGCGAAAGTCCTGAACGGATTAAATTCCTCAGAGGCATAATTGACGCTGCTCCCGCTCAACTAGAACCCATTCCTTTGTTTACCTGGATGCCTTTTTCATGCATTGGTGTTCCTCATGAATATTACCTGGGTTATTTGAACGATGCTCAGCCCCGGAGTATTATCATTGATTTGCCTAAAGATGCTCTTTATCTGGTTGACGTGATTGATACCTGGAATAGGACAATCACTTCCTTGCAAAAGAAGTTTACGGGGCGGAGTTTAATTGAATTGCCTGCAAAACCTTATATGGCGATACAAATCAGAAAAATATGAAAGCAACAAACATGAATAAACAACAATTAAAGAGACCGAAGATGACACACTTGTTCAATTCCATTTGTAATTTCAGGATATTTATGGTGGTTTCATTCACGATGTGTTGTGCATTTAATCCGCTACTTGCTGCCGACACGCAAACCAAAGAGGCTGAAATTGCCAACCTTATAGGTGGTGCATCTCATCTTACCGATAGCAATGCATCAGGGGGCCTTACCGTCAGCCTGAAAAAGTCAGGTGATGGGATCCGTTTTACCAACCTTCAGGCAGCCGGTAAATTAGCAATTCGATATGCTTCCCTAGAGGTTGGAGTAATCAGTGTTGCTATCAACGACCAACCTGCCATCAAGGTAAATGTGCATTCAACAGGTGCTCTGGCAGGGTCTTTTCTCTATTCAATAATTGACATTACGATGCCCAAAAATGGCTCGCTGACCATTAGTCTGGCTGATAAGGATGTTGCAGTGACTATTGATAAAATTATCTGTGGAAATGACGATCTGGGTTTACCACCTGATATTTGGAACCTGCCACCTTTACCGGTGGCTGTTGGTCCATATCCTGCCGATTGGAATGGATTGAGTCGGCTTTACACCGTACCGGAGTGGTGGCGTGAGGCAAAGTTTGGTGCGTGGTCGCATTGGGACCCGCAATCGATGCCCGAGCAGGGCGATTGGTATGCCCGAGGTATGTATCAGCAGGGCCATTGGCAATATGACTCCCATCTAAAAAACTTTGGCCATCCGTCTGAATATGGTTACAAAGATATTTGTCACAATTGGATCATTGACAAATGGAAACCGGAGGAGCTGATGGATTTGTATGTAGAAATGGGAGCCCGTTATTTCATGGCAATGGGAGTTCACCATGACAATTTCGATTGCTGGAATTCTGCTTACCAACCTTGGAATTCCGTCAATGTGGGTCCAAAGGTGGACATCGTCGGCACTTGGGCAAAGGTTGCCCGTCAGCATGGTTTGCGTTTTGGCATCGGCTTTCACAACACTCCCGGGCGCACGTGGGGTCAGTTTATGACTGTCCGGTATACCAGCGATAAGACAGGCACGAAACAAGGAATACCTTACGATGCACTTCAAACTATCCGTGACGGAAAAGGAAAATGGTGGGAAGGAATGGATCCGGTAGACCTTTATGGTCCGGTTCACGACATAAAAGATCCGCTGCATTCACCCTATGCTAACCAGTTTATGTGGCGGGTAGATGATGCTATCACAAAATATCATCCAGATATGATTTACTTCGACGAGCATGCAGGCGATTCCCAAAAGGATTTGGGCGTGAACATGGGACTTGGCTTTCTTGCCCCTCCACTTATCGCTAATTTCTACAATAAATCACTGCAATGGAACCACGGCAAAATGGAGGCAGTGATCAATCTCAAAGCTGTAGGCGGGCGTTACAACAGTTTTCAAAACAACCCCGAACTGCTACCTTTGGTTGATCGTTCGTTGGTAAAAAGTACCGAGGCTATTATCGAACCGGAGATTATGGCCTATCCGTTCCAGACCGAAACCACCATTGCCGACTGGCATTACATGACAGGTCAAAAATACATGGATGCTAAAAAGGTAATTGGATTATTAATGCAGAATACCTCTCGCAATGGCACCATGTTGCTCAACCTCACCCAGCATGGCCGTGGCGATCTCGATCCTGAACTGATCCGCATTTGCAAAGACATTGGTGCCTGGCTGAAAATAAACGGTGAAGCAGTCTATGGTTCTCGTCCGTTTGAAATCAATGGAGAGAATGAGGTTTGCTACACACGCAATAAAGGCAATGTCTATGCTACGCTCCTTGATTGGAAGGGCGGTCCGATGACTCTTAAATCACTTCGCGCCGGTGGGGCGACGCTGGGAAAAGTATCCAAAGTCGAAATGCTTGGTTCGGATATCCCGATTTCATTTGTTCAGAACGATCAGGGACTGACGATTACGCTCAGTGATTCGGTGCGGCCAATGGCGGCCATCGAGGATCAATCGCTGGCTTCGAAGTGTCGGGTATTGCGTATAATCCATGACAAGGGCTGGATCAATGACGACGATCCCGGCGCAGTAGCTCCAGGATGGTTTCGCAGATGCAATTTGGGAACGGGTGATTTTAATAACGACCTTACCACCAGCGACACACCTGGCGACGTCTGGAGCTGTTCGTTCACAGGTAGCAACGTCTCAGTCATCGCCCCGAAAGAATCGGGTGCCGGAAGAATTGAGGTTCAGATTGATGGAAAAACCCGTGCGACAGCCGATTTGTCTCTCACCGGAACGCGTCGGGCACAGCAAGTGGTGTGTAAAATAGCCGGTTTGACTTCAGGCAAACATACAATTCGTATTATCAATCGTGGTCCCGGTTTGGTGGCTATTGATGCAATACGCGTTGACAATTAATCGATTCATTGACTATTTGCCGAACTATTGGTTGTAAAACAAATAATTAAAAAGATCAGAAATTGAAAAGATTTGAAAGGTTAATGGGAATGACATTTTTACTGTTATTGTTACTCCCCGTAGATGGAAAAGCCCAAAACGCACAACAAACAACTTACTCTAAAAGAGCGAAAGAGAACTTTGATTTAGCTTGGTTGTTTCACAAAGGTGACATAGCTATCAAGCGTGCAGTGAAAGCCGGCGGACAAGGTGGCTTAACGGATATCAATGTAAAAATTGAAACAAATAAAGAAGCCGTTATTGCGTATACCGATGTGGATAAAGCTGCCACGTTTAAACCCGAAGACTGGAATGAAATAGACCTTCCGCACGATTGGTGTGTTGAGGGAACTTTTGTGAATGATAATTCTATCGGGAGCGCACCTGCTGTCAGTGGATATTTGCCCGGTGGTATCGGGTTTTACCGAAAAGAATTTGAAATACCGGAAACAGATCTTGGAAAGAAAATCTCCATTGAATTTGATGGAATCTTCAGGAATAGTACCGTTTGGGTCAACGGGCACCTCCTGGGCAACCACAAAAGTGGTTACACACCTTCAAACTATAACCTGACAGATGTTTTGCGTTATGGTAAAGAAGGTAAGAATATTATTCTTGTAAAGGTGGACGCTACCGAATACGAAGGTTGGTGGTACGAAGGATGCGGCATTTACAGGCATGTCTGGCTCATCAAAACGGATAAGCTTCATGTCGATCGTTTTGGCACATTTATTACTACGCCTGTGATTTCGTCAGAGAAAGCAGATGTTGATATCAAAACCACCTTGAAAAACGAGTATAAGGTGGCTAAGAACGTTACGCTTGTTTCAAAAGTTGTGGACAATAAAGGCGTTTTACTGGATACGAAAACTTCGACTCTGACGATAGAACCTTTAAGTCAAATTGAAATTGAACAAAAAGGAGCGATTCAAAAACCGCAGCTTTGGTCACCTGAAACACCAAACCTGTACAAAGTCATGACCGAAGTTTCTGACAACGGGAATCTCATTGACACGTATGAAACCACCTTTGGAGTGAGGACCATCGAGATAAATCGCAATGGCGTCTTCCTAAACGGCAAATTATATCCGGTCAAAGGAACTTGCAACCATCAGGATTTTGCCGGTGTTGGAGTAGCCCTTCCCGACAAAATCAATGAATACAAATTAAAGTTACTCAAAGAGATGGGAAGCAATGGTTACCGTTGTTCTCATCATCCTCCCACACCCGAACTCCTTGATATGTGCGACAAGATGGGTTTGCTTGTTGTGGACGAAAACCGTATGTTGTCAAGTAGCGAGGAGGGGATCAACGATTTGACTACCCTGTTGTACAGGGATCGTAACCATCCTTCGATTTTTATGTGGAGTATGGAAAATGAAGAAGGAATACAAGGTACGGTAACCGGAACAAGGATACTGAAAACGCTGGTTGATATTACCCATAAGATTGATCCAACCCGTCCGGTGACTGCTGCGATGAACCATGGTCGCAATGAAGGTGGATATAGCGATGTGTTGGATGTTGTGGGATATAACTACGGCGACAAGGGACTGGCGTATGTGAAAGACCACGAAAATAATCCTCAGCGAGTTGAATTTTGTACTGAAACGACAAGTTTCATTTCAACGCGTGGAGAGTATGAGAACAATTGGGGAAAAGGGTATGTGTCCAACCTGGGGTTATGGCAGCCAAACTGGGGGCCACTACCTGGTGAAGACTGGGCGGATATTGTCAAATATCCTTATCTCGGAGGGTTGTTCGTTTGGACAGGTTTTGACTACCGTGGTGAACCTACTCCATACCGATGGCCCTGTGTCACCTCTCATTTCGGTTTTATGGATATCTGCGGTTTTCCAAAAGATGGATACTATGCGTATAAAGCAGCCTGGACGAATGAACCGGTGGTACATATCTTTCCACATTGGAACTGGAAAGGGAAAGAAGGAGACAGCATCAAAGTGCACTGTTACACCAATTGTGAAGAAGTTGAGTTGTTACTCAACGGCAAAAGCATAGGAAAGCAAAAAGCAATTCCATATACCAAGTTGATTTGGTCTCTGACATATAAACCAGGCAAACTGGAAGCCAGGGGGTACAAAGGAGGAAAGGTCATTACAAAAGATATTATTGAAACTACAACTGACCCCACTCAAATAGCATTAAGCAGCGATTGCAATACGCTCAAAGCCGATGGCTGTGATGTGGCTGTTATCCGAGTTGCTATCAAAGATGCCAAAGGGAGGGTAGTGCCAACTGCCAGCAATCTTGTACACTTTGAAATTGAAGGTCCGGGAAAGATTATCGGCACAGGCAATGGCAATCCGAGTAGTCATGAACCTGACAAAGCAAGCCAACGGATGGCTTTTAATGGCTATTGTCTGGTTCTTGTTCAAACAAACAGGCAAGCAGGAACAATCAAGTTGAAAGCAACATCCGAAGCACTTAAGGACGCTGAAGTTATTCTGAAATCCGAATAACCCAGGCAAAACCATTTATAAATGAACAAACAAAAATAAATAAGCAATATGATTAGAAGAATTTTCTTGGGAATCCTCTTTTCCACTATTTGGATGGGTTCCTCCTTCGCACAAACAAAAGCTCCAGCCTCTTTTGGCCCGGTTCCAACTGAAAATCAGATGAAATGGCAGAACATGGAAAGTTATGCTTTTGTGCATTTCTCATTAAATACCTACACAGACCAGTCGTGGGGTTTTGGCAATGAAGATGTCAAACTTTTTAACCCGAAAGAATCCGATTGTCGCCAATGGGCTCGTATTTGCAAGGAAGCAGGCCTGAAAGGAATTATCATTACAGCAAAACACCACTGTGGATTTTGCCTCTGGCCATCAAAATACACCGAGTATTCCGTTAAAAATGCTCCTTGGAAAGATGGAAAAGGAGATATGGTACGCGAAATGGCAGATGCCTGTAAAGAATATGGTTTGAAATTAGGGATCTATTTATCCCCCTGGGATAGAAATAGTGCTGATTATGGAAAGCCTGAATATATAACCTACTTCCGTAATCAACTCACCGAGCTCCTCACTAACTACGGACCTGTTTTCGAGATATGGTTTGACGGAGCCAATGGTGGAAATGGATATTACGGTGGAGCGAATGAAACCCGCACCATTGATCGTACGACTTATTATGACTGGAAAAACACCTACGAACTGATCCATAAGTTACAACCCAATTGCTTGATTTGGAACGATGGCGGCGACAGGGGCGATCTTCGTTGGGTCGGAACCGAGGCCGGCTATGTGGGCGAAACAAATTGGAGTTTGTTGAATGCCACAGGCAACGTTGAGTTTAATATGCTACATTTCGGTTTGGAAAGTGGCAATGTATGGGTACCTGCCGAAGTAAATACGTCCATCAGACCAGAATGGTTCTACCATCCAAGTGAAGACACCAAAGTAAAAACAGTGCCTCAGTTGATGGATCTTTATTACAACTCCATAGGTCGCAACGGCACTATGCTTCTCAACTTTCCGATTATGCCCAATGGCTTGATCCATCCCAATGACGAGAAAGCAGCACAGGAATTTGGTAAAGCCGTAAAAGAAACATTTGCCGTCAATCTTGCTTTAAAAACAAAAGCACAAGCATCGAATGTTCGTGGTAATACAAAAGAGTTTGCGGCAGATAAGGCCATAGACAGCAATCAGGATACCTATTGGGCTACTGACGATGCTGTTACAAAAGCGTCATTAACAATAGATCTTGGTAAACCCACTTTGTTCAACCGCTTTTTGGTACAGGAATATATCCGTTTGGGACAGCGCGTGAAAGCCTTCACAATAGAAGCCTTTGTTGATGGGAAATGGGAAGAAGTGGCAAAAGCAACGACTATCGGGTATAAACGTATCCTTCGTTTCCCAAGTGTCAAGGCAACACAAGTCAGGCTTAATATAACCGATTCAAAAAGTTGTCCTGTCATTTCCAATATTGGTATTTACAATGCACCGTCATTTCTAAACGCTCCCATTATTGCCAGAAACCAATCTGGAGTAATAACTATTGCCACAGATGACATAGGTCCGCTATTCTATTACACGATTGACGGCACTACCCCAACCCCTACATCTAAGAAGTATGACGGTCCTGTTCAAACAGAAGGAAAAGTAGAGGTAAAGGCTATTGCTTACGATCCCGGTACAGGCAAAAGCAGTCCAGTGCGTACGGAACAATTTGATATCTGCCGAACAGACTGGAAAATTGTAGGAATCAATGATCAAAGAGCAAATGCAATACTTGATGGCAATACCTCTTCCACCTGGCATCAAGGCAGAGATAAAAAGATGCCAGCTGATTTAGTCATTGATTTGGGAAAAGAGTACAACCTGAGTGGTTTCAGATACTTCCCGGATCAAGGCATGTGGGGACCAGGCATCATTACTAACTACCAGTTCTACGTTTCTGCCGACAATATAGAATGGACATTAGTGAGCGAAGGCGAGTTTTCCAACATTAAAAACAACCCTTTGTGGCAAATCAAAAAGTTCGCATCCGTGAAAGCCCGCTACATCAAGTTTATCGCATTAAAGAATACGGAAGGGAACGATAATATCGGATATGCAGAAGTAGATATCATTACGGACTGACCGATAAAACTTCATTATACTTCCGTGTTCAATCTTTGTGAACACGGAAGTATAATGAACATTTGAGACAACAGACTTTATGTTGCATCTCTTCCCTTGAAGAGGTACAACATAAAGTCTGTTGTTTTTTCGAATTTCGATTTAGGAATGAGTAAAAAAGTACTATTTATCTACACCATCTACACCGAGATGCCACTCTCAGTATGCTGTATGGCATGTCGTTCTCCTCAAAAAAACATTGCTCTTCCTAATTTGCATACAGTTTTATTTGCTAAAAGGCCCTTTTGTATACATTATTCATTTCCGGGCAGCTGATAATGTCGAAATCGCAATGTATATAATAACTGAAAAGGTAGCCATTATGAATACGAATAGTTGCTTGTCTTGATTGGTCTAATCGCTCACTTGCAACAGTTGCCATCCATTGCTTGAAGGGCTCTGCTTTTGGTGAGGGTATAGATTGGATGAGTCGGAAAAGTTGCTCTGTGTCAGCTACATCGGTCAGCCTCATTTTGCCGTCCTGTGCATGCATTTTCAAGGTACTACAAATTGTAGTATGTTCGCCTGATTCCTGTTTTATCCTTGTTTTTAGTACACTCCAGTAGCGTTTGGGGTCAGGGCTTTCTGTTAATATTCCAACCACATCAATAATAGAGAAGTACCATTTTTCTTGTTCTTCATCCCATACGATGCGAATTTTCTTATCTTCAAATAGCTGTATAGCTTGCTTCTTGTCCATGATTTAATGCGGTATAATGATTTGTTAAGGCGGGTTTAAAAATTAGTTTTTCAGTCAGTTGAGAAAAATAACCCGTGTGATTTCTAAACCAATCGTTTATTAAAGGCAAAGGAAATCATAATATATTACATAATCGAAAGTTATTTCAGAAACATTCTCAAGTTCTATCTATGTGTCTTATTTCCAATGGCGTCTATTCATCAGACAACAGTGTGATAGACACTGTCATACCCTATATTATTCAATAGCTTGCCACGATACTATATCCATACCTCTCTGTTGTTTTTTCGAATTTCGATTTAGGAATGAGTAAAAAAGTACTATTTATCTACACCAGCTGCACCGAGATGCCACTCTCAGTATGCTGTATGGCATGTCGTTCTCCTCAAAAAAACATTGCTCTTCCTAATTTGCATAAAGTTTTATTTGCTAAAAGGCCCTTTTGTATACATCATTCATCTCCGGGCAGCTAATAATGTGGTAACAAATAACAAGATATGCACGTACCGAATCAGAAACACCAATTCGGCACACACAGTGTAGCAAATCGGATTCCATAAATAATCACTTGTTTCTGCGTAAATTGAGCTGGTCTCATATCCGTTGCATCATGCGCGTTACAAATTGAATTATTTTTTTACCAAACAACAGTGACAATGAATGTAAGACATTGTCATTTAGCACGAGGCAAATGACAATGCATACATTTCGACGAATTTTGACGAAATAGCAAATAAAATTGGATACAAATTAGGAAGAACAATGTTTTTTTTGGGTAACTGAAG
The DNA here is from genome assembly GCA_963677415.2 of Bacteroidales bacterium. Lineage (GTDB taxonomy): Bacteria > Bacteroidota > Bacteroidia > Bacteroidales > JAQUTK01 > JAQUTK01. The sequence goes on from CAXXFJ010000044.1 coordinate 140,033, forward strand.
TGACATATAAGCTACTCTATGGCACATCTCGGTGCAGCTGGTGTAGATAAATAGTACTTTTTTACTCATTCCTAAATCGAAATTCGAAAAAACAACAGGAATTCCCCAACTGCCAAAAAACTACTTGATGTCTTTGGCAAAAGGAACTGAAGACTTTTAAAAACTATTAGAAGAAACTGGAACAACATACGGTTCAAATCGGGATAACATACAGTACAAAATCGGGAATGACATTCATCAGAAGCAAGCAATATGAAGTATTAGCCGATGCATACCAGCCGATGGATCCATTCGTCCGTATGAATGGATTCACGCATAGGCATCCGTGCTCCGTTTCACGTTCATGAAACGGAGCAAGCATCAGGACGTTTTTTCATAGGGATGCCTATCCGATGGGGAAGACAACCTTAAGGGTTCTCACACTTCCTCTTGTTGAGTTTTATCGAGCTTCAATTGAAAGTATTGCATTAATCAAACAAGCAAAATCTCCAATTGCTTTCCGGTCTGAACCGACCTTTGTTCTCCATTGAGTATCTTCGCCTGTTTGTCCCATATTGCGACAGACTATATTACAGTTATCTATAAATGTTTCGTGAGCTCTAGTTCGCTCAGCATCCATTTTAATTCTTCCCTCTAAATCACTTAAAAACCAATCTACCCTCAATCTTGAATATCTGACCGCACTCTTAATCAGAGTGTTTACTAGAGATTGATGTTGTGAACTGATCAGTACTATGTAAATATCCTGAGATTCTTTTAATTCCATATTTTTTTCGTAAAAGTAATAAATTCTCAGATACTGTACATCTTTGGTGGACACAAGTAATATGAAAATATTTTTAATACGAGAATTTGTTTCTTATGTAACCATCTGAGAATGAGCTGTAGGGTATTGTTGATAATTTTAACATAGTATTAAGAAAAATTCCACCAAAATAATATTGCCAAATAAATAATATCATTTATATTCGCCGTCTCGATATCTAATTCATGCGACAAACAGCACTTTTCCTATTTACTGCGATAACTGATTTATTCGGTAAGTAGTTTTTCTTTTCCTCTCGGAATTTCTTTCATAGGATACCATGATGGCTCTATACACACTATACGAAATTGTTTATAAATGATAGGATAATACAGAAACAAAAATGTTCGTCGCCTATAAGGTATAGGCTCAAGCATGCAGAAAGCCAGAGAAAGACAAACGAACTTGAAAATCGGAGAATAGGGAACCTTCAAATAAGCTTGTCTGAAACAGAAGTAAATAAAACAATTTAATTACTCGGTTTTTACGGGAAAAACACTTATAGAGAAACGAATAATCACTGAACTAATTTTATTATAACATGAACACTGCCATTCTATTTGACACAATGTCGATACAACAATATGTCTTTGGTTCCAATAAACTAAAAGATAATATCGGGGCATCTTATATCATAGAAAACATCTATAGTTATTTAGACGATGAAGCTGAAAAAAGACCACTGGAGTTATCCGTTGGTTATATAGGAGGCGGTAATGCTTTAATTTTTACTATTTCAGAAGACAAAGCAAAAGAAATAGTAAGAGACTTTACTACCATGATGCTTTACACTTATCCAGGTGTTTCAGTTGCCGTGGCAATAATGGATGGATTCAGAAAAGACGATAAGAATTATTCAACCGACATAAAATATATTTTCAAATTATTAGCTAAAAACAAAGGGGAAAAGATATCGATTAATACCCTTTCATCTCATGGAATTACAGCAATTTGTCAATACTCTTCTTTGTCAGTCGAAAAGATTGATAAACATGGATTTCTATTATCTTCAACAACATATACCAAACGAAATTACGAAGAAAAAGCAAGAAAAAAAGAAAACGAATTACTCAGTAAAGATATTTTTAAAAATTATCAATTTCCGGATGAACTTGATGATCTTGGTCAAAATAAAGGTGAAGATTCTCATATAGCAGTCGTACATATAGATGGAAATGGTTTTGGAGAAGTTTTTAGAAACCTGAAAAATGTTAAAGACACAAAAGAGCTTTCAGAAAAAGTAAAGAATGCTGTAAAGGAGACATTCGTTTATATGCTTGAAATGTATATTACAAATGAGGACTCATTTGGAAATATCATTCACAGAAAAAACATTAAGAACAAGATTTTACCAATACGCCCCATAATACTTGGTGGTGATGATGTAACCTTCGTTTGTCATAGTAAATTGGGAATCTGGTTTGCAGAAAGATTTATCGAGAAGTTTCAGTCCTTTTATATTGATGATGAACAAAAAACACCTTTTAGTGCCAGTGCAGGCATTGCTATAGTTAAAACTAAGTATCCTTTTTATCGGGCATATCAATTAGCAGAGGAATTATGTAACAGTGCAAAAAAGAAAAGAAAAGATAAAGATTCAAATGGTAATTGGATAGACTTCCAGATGGCTTACAGTGGACTTGGGAATACACTAGAGGAAGTCAGAAGAAGTCAATACTATGATTCGAAAGGTCAAAAACCACTTTTCAAAAGACCATATAGTATTGAGAGAATTATAGGTAATATTTCTCTTTCAGAGTTGAAAAAGTTCACTTTGTCTTTTAAAGAATCTTTGCCGAATACTAAAATAAAAGATTTACGTGAAATGCTCACTAGAGATGAAGACTCACAAAAAGTTTTCATTGAACATCTAAAACATCAACACAATAGATTTGATGAAAAATTCTGTAATAATGGCACAACAGAGAATATCCTTGATAGATATCCATTCTTCGACATGATAGAGCTACTAGAATTATACCCCACTAACCTATTAAAATAATAGATATGGCACAACAGAAATATAACATGCAGATTTCATTACTATCTGATACGTTAATTGGTTCGGCAGAAGGATACGGTGCAATAATAGACAAAGATTCTGTTTTCGACGAGGTGGGTTTACCAATAATTCCAGGGAGAAGGGTAAAAGGAATACTTAGAGAACAGGCAGAACTGTTGGCAGAATTTAAATCCTCGATTTATACACCAGAGTTACTATTTGGTGATATAGGTATGACCGACAAAAAAACTGAATACCTCTCTGTTTCAAATTTTGTACTTCCTGATTATAATGCAAACAAGGCCTATCTCAGATTCTTAATCCAAGATGGACAAATTTCCCGTTCGGAGGTGATTGAATACTTTACATCATTGAGAATGATGACCAGTATAGAAGAGAATGGTATTGCCGCCGACACGTCGTTGAGGACATTTCGGGTACTCAAAAAGGGACTTACATTTAATGGTGAGCTTTTTTTCGACCAGGCACAGCATACAGTCTTTCAAGATGTTCTTTCGCTTACCCGCCGAATAGGGTCAATGAGAAATCGTGGATTGGGGCATATTCAGTGTAGACTTATGACGCAAATAAACTCATCTGATGATATAAATAAACACAACGTATGAAAAAGTTACATTACATCATCACAACGTTGGAGCCACTGATTATTACTCAACATTCCGACGATCCGAATATGTACGAAACGTTACAATATATTCGTGGCACCGTTATCCAAGGAGTCTTTGCACAAAGCTACCTTAAGGATAGAGATGCTGATACTGATTTCACGCGCCTAATAGTTGGAGGAGATTGCACTTTCTCTAATGCTTTTCCTATTGAACGTGAAATAGTATTTACTCCTGCACCTGCAGCATTAGTAAGGGAAAAATACAACCCGAGTAAGGCACATAATCTTTTTGTGCAATCTGATGATGTGCAAACCAAAGGTATCTCGTCGCTAGTGTCAATTCAGTCCAATATTATTTCAGCTCTTACCATTCGCAAAGAAATCCGGCTCCATAACGAAATTAAAGATGATACAAGAATTAGTGAAGACGGAAAACTATTTAATTACCAATCGCTACCCTCTGACATGGAGTTTAAGGGCTCTATTACCCTACTGGATGATAACGATGAAGATACAATTAAAGGCCTTATTCTCAATGACTCTAAACTTAGAATTGGGCGTTCTGCTACATCTGAATATGGGAAAGTGAATTTCAGATGGTCTGACGAGAAGGCGGTAGAAGACAAAAAAGTGGAAGGAAAAGTAGTCATGACAATGCTCTCGGACACCATTGTCTATAATGACAATGGATTTTCGAGTCTTGTTGCCAATGATATAAACCCATTCCTCAAAAATTCAAGTATAGAACGAACAATCTCACGTAAATCAAGGATTGAAGGGTTTCTTAATGTATGGAAACTACGCAAACCTTCCGAGAATGTATTTGCCGCCGGAAGTTCTTTCTTGCTCGATAAACTTCCTGATAATTCAGATGAACTTGAAAATATGGGATTAGGAGAACGTACACATGAAGGGTATGGACAAGTTCTATTTGCAATGTACAGTGCCACTGTTGATGGTTTTGACTATCATGAATTGGGAAATCCGAAATATCCGCATCTGGAAGAGGAAGAAATGCCCGATCTGACTGATAGGATACTGAGATCAATAAGATCAAATAGGGCAAAAGAAAAGGTTATCAGTAAAGCGTTGGATGATGCAGAAAATACAATACCGAAAATTACAAGTAATCATTTGTTAGGGAAGTTGAAAGATATGCCTTTTGATGAAACGAAATTTAATAATTATCTAGATGATTTGAGGGCTCCAGCAAAAAAACATTTAGAAAATTCGTATATCGGTAACAAAAGTCTTGTTGAACATCTGAAAGAAGTGATTTCAGGAAGTTATTGTAATGAGCAGAAAGCACTTTATCTCATTCAGTATTTTAATCAATTGCGTCGCCTAAACATTCAAAAAGAGCAAGAAGATGAAAAACGGTAGAATAATATTAAAAGCCCAGCTAACTAACCTAAGCCCTATTGGTATTGGCTCAGGCAGAGATGAGCATAGCGACCGTGATATAGTAACAACAATATACGATTTAGATAATTCAGGAAACATTCTTCCTCCCGAGAGTTTTCCAGAATTTGGGGAAAAAATTGAACTACCGTTTATACCGGCAACGTCTTTTCTAGGTAAAATATTCAGATTATTTGATCTTGAAAAATATCCGGAGATTATCAAGCGATATTGGGGAGAATCGGAACAAAATGCATCATTCATTGATTGTAGCGATATTTTATTGACCGAATTACCCAAAAATGAAATTGAAATCAGGGATGGTATAAGACTTGATTCGGCGAAGGGTACAGTTGCGAAGGGTGCTAAATTTGACTATGAATTACTTGCACCCGGAGCTAAATTCGATTTGACCATACTTTTCAGGGTCGAAAACGAAATTGATTATGTATTGGCAACGCAAATAGCTTGTGATATTGCAAGCATAATCGAAACCGGTTTTGATTTGGGAGCCAAAACAACAGTTGGTTATGGTAAAATGAAGGGAGATAATGTAAATCTATACGAATTGGACTTTGATGACGAAATTCACTTTGAACAATGGATAAAAAACAACTTGACTCAATTCCCAATAAGTAAAACAGCAGTTTCATTGCTTAAATCCGATGAACAATTGTTTGAAATTAAAGCTTCGTTCAGCATTAAGAATTCGTTGATTATCCGCTCCTATTCCAAAGACCCTAAGGCGGTCGATTCGACTCATCTGAAATCAGGTGGTATCAACATCTTGGCCGGCTCATCTATAAAAGGAGCTTTACGAGGACGTGCTGAACGTATTTTGAATACAATACATAGAGATGCTTTTATTACAGAAACAGTCCTTGCTGGTCTGTTTGGCGATGTTGAGAAAGAAGAGGCTGATAAACAAAAAGTGAAAAAGGATGGCTATACCGTTCCATCCAGAGTCTTTGTAGATGAAGTACCAATTGAAGAAGTAAAAGAAGAAATTCAAACCCGGATACAAATTGACCGCTTTACAGGTGGAACTGTTGATGGAGCCTTGATTGAAGAAGTTCCACTCTTTCCTATTAAAGACAAGGAGCAGATAAAAAACTTCCGGATTTCTATAAAAGAAGCACAGCCAGCCGATAAAGGGTTGATGCTTCTGCTACTAAAAGACCTCTGGACAGGAGATTTACCTATTGGTGGTGAAAAATCAATAGGGAGAGGAGTATTGAAAGGTGTGAAATCAGAATTGAAGGATGGTAAAGAGACTTACATGTTTGATGATGATTTTACTAACCCACTAAAGATGAAAAAACTGCAAGGTTATGTTGATTCCCTTAATAACCTTGACAATTATGAATTCTATTTCGAACTTGTGAAAACCTATAAAGACTGTAAGAAATGAAAGACAATGGACTTAAATATTCGAAATTAAAAACCACTTCAACTCCCATAATTATTCAATCTGATCTGGATATTCTGGCAAATGTGCGCGAAGGAGCTTGGTTTATTGCTTACCTGTATCACCGTGTTGTAATAGGGAAAATTAAAAATGGAAAGTTTGAATACTATCCTGATACGAAGATCCCCAATGATGTATCAATTACTAATATTCTTAAGCTACGTGTTTTTGATGAAGATACTGAATTATTTGTTTGGAAAACTAAATTGAGAGGTTACAAAGCCCGATTTAGGACAGATGGTATTGGCCCTGGACAGGGTGTTGTCGATGCCAATCAGGTGCTGTTTGGTACTGAAGCAAAGAAAATAGGGAATACATTTTTTTCAGCATTAACCGAAAAAAGAGGTACTGAAATTATACTTTCACTTTCTGATCTAGGAATTGATGAGTCGGAAATTGACGACAAAAAAGGTCGTTTATGTGTTCACACTCGGTCTTATATTGGTTCAATTGCCAATACTGGACAAGCCACTTACGAGGATGTCCGATTTATAAAATTTGAAATATATAAGGAGGAAAAGAAATGAAAAAAGGGACTTTATCAATTTACAATCATAATGGATTGGTATGTAATTTATTGTTTAATGGGAAATCATATCGACTTAAAACCAGAATGATAACTTATACTGGAGAGAAGATATCTTTGAACAAGGTTTCCGTTGAATTTGAAATGGAAAGAGGCAAAATTATAAGAATAATATATGATGGAGTTGAAATTTATAATATCCCTATAGCTAAAGCTCCATACAATTTTATTGAATTAAATGAAAACGAAACCTTTATTGATATTGATTTTCAAAGCTCAAATATATATCATTTACAAAAAGATGATTTTTACAATGGATATATTGACATTATTGCAAGGAATGAAACTGCTGTTTTTGTAAGAGGTACTGTAGACAATAATTTGAATAGTCAGTCATATTTTAAAAATAGTAAAGGAGAACCTGTAAGAATTGATAATTATAAGCCTGCTAATAATTTGGGACTTCCGGGGAGTTCTTTCAGAGGTATGTTGCGAAATTTGATGGAGATTACAAGTTTTGGTAAATTTGGAAGTTTTAATGATGATGTTTTGTATTTTAGAAGTTTTGCAGATGACTGTAAAAATCTGAGAGACTATTACAACGAAAATATGGGATCGGCTGTAGCAAACATTAAAGCAGGATTAATGTACAAAGCAGGTAAAGGGTATAAATTGATTCCTAATGGTATAGCTACCAAAATAACACGAACATATTCACAAGTACAATATTTTCAACGTGTTTCTACAGGGCGTTATATTGTTCATTCAGGTAATATTCAGGGTAAACTTTATGATATAGAAATTTCTTGTCCTGAAATCAAAGCTAATGCTATAGATATTCCTCCATCGGATATCCATAGTTATGCATACGATAAAAACCGAAGTAATATGACAATAAACATACTTTCAGAAGCTGAAAATAATGACTTCGTCCCATGTTTTTATTTCATCAATAATGGAAATATAGTTTTTGGACATACCCGATTTTTCCGAATGCCATATTTATATTCTATTTCAAGCAGTATTTATCCGGAATTAATTGACAATAGAAATACTGATATGGTAAATACTATGTTTGGAGATACTTCTCATTCAAGTAAATTATTTTTTGAAGATTTAAGAATGATTACAGGTAACGAAGATGAAATTTCGACGCCAAAAATTCTTTCTTCTCCCAATCCAACATCTGTTCAACTTTATCTCGAACAAGGAAATAAAGACATAGAACACTTAAATCATTATGATTCAAAAGATGCTATTATTCGTGGTAATAAATTATATTGGCACAAATCAGAAAATGACTCTTGGAAAGAAAATGGTAATCAAAATCAATTAATCAATAATATAAGAAATGGAAATGATAAGATTCACACCATTATTAAACCAATAAAAAGTGGAGCAACTTTCAAAGGTAGAATCAGGTTTGAAAATCTGTCTTCTATCGAATTAGGAGCATTATTATTTGCTTTGAAACTGAAGGAAGGATATTGCCATAAAATTGGTATGTGTAAGCCTTTAGGCTTAGGATCAATAAATATTCAGCCATCACTACATTTATCGGATCGAAAAAAGAGATACGAGTCTTTAAGTACAGAATGGGGAGAAATTGATGCTATTACTGATAAGTCAATAATTTCAGAGTTAATAAACAAATTCACGGATGCCGTATGGGAGGTGGTTGACAATAGCTCAAAAGGAAAAGATTTATGGTTACATCCCAGATTGAAGCAATTGGGTATATTACTTGATTGGAAAAATAAGCCAGCTGATTCATTAACGAAATATATGAATTTGCCTGATTTTAAACACCGCATGGTTTTGCCGACTCCTGATATAGTAATAAAATAAGAAAAACTCCTAATCCATGCTTATAAACTTAACCAATCATCCCTTTGAGGAATGGGCCGAAACACAAAAACATGCCGCAATTGATCAATATGGTATAGTTGAAGATTTAGCTTTTCCTGATGTTGATCCGAGTGCTACTAAAGAATATGTTTCGATATTGGCTTCTGAATATTTCTCAGAGTGTTTAATGAAACTCGAAACCACCGATGGAAAAACTGATGCCATTCATATAAGCGGTGAACCTTGTTTCTTGTTTCAGTTTGTAACATTAGCAAAAGAAAAAGGTATTCCTTGTATATGCTCTACCACCTATCGTTTGGTTACAAACGATGGAAATATTAAAACTTCTAATTTCAAATTTGTTCAATTCCGTAAATACTAAATATTATGAAGACAAAAACAAAAAACCAGTTACAATTCTGTATCCTTATTTCTATTATCACGATTGAAATTTTTGGTTTTAGTGATCAACTAAAATATGAATTTTCAGATTATTTATTTCCAAGTTTGACCGAGTTCTTAATATGTAATTTACTATGGATAAAAATTGGTGTTATAGGACTTCTTTTCTTATCAATTTTATGTTTATTACATGAACTAAAAAGGAAAGATGTGAAACTCTTTTTTATAGTTTTTCTTATAAAAGGATTTCAAAAGAAAAGCAGCAACTTTATCGGATTAGCTAATACATTATTTGTAGGTTATAGCATGGCTGTCATTTTCAAAGAATTTGGTTTACGTAATAATAATGGGATTTTAAATGGGCTAATCTATTTAGGCTTTTTGCTAGTATATTCAATGGTTATAGCCAATTACTTTGTCAAAATTACGCCAAAAGGAAAAATCCCGAAGCCAAAAATACTTATAACTGCACTAAGTCTTATAAGAAAAGATAATTTACAACTATGCTTGAATGAAATGGAGAAAGAGGATATGAAAGACAAATGGAAGGATCAAGTGTTTTATAACTTGGATGGTTCGATATATAAGATAAAGCAATTTATTTTTGGACCTTGGGCAAATTTCGATCCAATCAGAAAATCAATTATTGTTCACAATGAGTCATTGGAACAAATAATTCTAATTTCAAGTAATGAAGCTAATGATACTTGTAAAGAATTACCAGAGAATCTCCAGCCGAAAGTGTTGATTAATGATTTTATCAAGAAGTGTTATCCTAATCGTAAAATACAAACCCTGATTGTTGCTGATGGAAAGTCTGGTAACAGTATGGTTGAAAATGGGTTCACTTTGGAATGCATTATAAAATCACTCATGAACCAAGGTTATAAAGACGAAGACATTATATTTAATGTTACTGGAGGAACGGTGGCAATTAGCGGTGCAATGTTTCTTGAAGCAATACCAGAAGACAGATTAGCCGAATATACAAATCAGGATACAGGTTTACTTGAATATATTCCCCTCACAATATTTTCTATTAAATATTTATGGAATGAATTACTTGAAAAAGTTGAATAAAGTAGACAAGAATACTCTTTTATTTAAGTCTTTGTCTGGTTTAATAAATTGAAAATAGATTATGAATCCATTCCCCTTTCTCCCATATATCAACTTTATCCGTCTACGAGTAACCTTCGAGGCAGTAGAAGTTGTGTCGTTTTACAACGAAAAAGGCACTGCCTTCAGAAGTTGTTTCATGGAGGCTTTGATGAAAGTAGCATGCAACAGATCATTAAAAAAATGCGACTTCACATGTAGCCAAATTTACCGTTGTGGATATTCACAAATAATAAATAGTTTTTCACCGATAGATCATCCGCATCATGGTAATTTCAAGAATACACCACCACCTTACATAATTGAGCCTATGCAAGATGCTAAAACTACATTCTATCAAAGTGAACACTTCGGATTTGAACTCACATTCATCGGTTCGGGAATTGATCAATTACCAATAGTGCTCTGTGCAATTTCATTTATGGGAGATAAAGGAATTGGAATAGGAAGAGGCAAATTCCGGTTGGGTGCAATAGAAAGCCTTTCTTCTGATTTGAGCTATAAACCATTGTCTTATGGTGTAAAACCCGATATTATTTCACTCTCAAACCTTACTATACCGATTGTCGATAAAAGATTAATGATACAATACGACATTAAATTCAGAACTACCGAAGATAACAAACATTTATCTGAAGCACCTACCTTTCAGCTTTTCGCTAAACGATTGGTTGACAGATTGAGTCAATTAGCAAATTTTCATTGTAAAGCACCTTGGTATGATTCCAATGATTTATTGATACCGCCTGACATATTTATTAGTAAAGATGAAACTAAAGAAGTATATGGTAAACGTAAAACCCAAACAATGGACAAAATGATGAAAATTGATGGGAGAGAAGGTTGTATAACCTATGAAGGTAACGGAATAAATGATTGGATGCCTTTAATTGTAATGGGTAGTTATTTACACGTAGGGTCAACAACTTCAATGGGACTTGGGAAATACAGTATATCAATGGATTAAAAATGGATATAAATTAAAATGCGTTCTTTGAAATATTGAAAAAATAAGGGATTTGAGCCTTCGGGCGACATTTGTAAATTATTGAAGTTGTATTTAATTAATTTGTCCTATGAATGATACACTTTTTGATTCGATTTGCAATAAAGAAACCCTTTATGCAGCTTGGCTGAGGGTAAAAGAAAAAAATACCGCAGGCGGAATTGATTCACAGTCTGTGCAGGAATACGCAGTGAGTGTTGACAAACAGTTGGACGACCTTGTGCATCAACTTGAAACCGGAAGTTATATACAACAGCCCTATCGCGAAGTATTTATCCCCAAAAACGAACACGAAAAACGTCGGTTAGGATTGCTGACCGTAACTGATAAGATAGTGCAAACTGCCGTATCAATTGTTGCAACTCCTATTATTGAACGGGGTTTCTTGCCTGTAAGTTATGCATATCGGAGTAATAAGGGTGCTGTTAAAGCTATCCATCAGGTACGGCATCTCATTACCAACGAGCAGTTTGCATGGTTAGCATCATGCGATATTGATAATTTTTTTGATTCTATTCCACACGAAGCACTTTTTGGGAAACTTTCTGCCTACCTGAAAAGTCCAAAAATGACAGAACTTATCAGGATGTTTGTAAAAATGGGGCGAGTCAACAAACAGTATCAATGGAAAGACAGCCGAAAAGGAATTCCTCAGGGAGGAGTCGTATCACCACTCCTTGCTAATTTTTACCTCTATCCTCTTGATAAGTTAATGGTGGATAAAAAGTACGGTTATGTACGTTATGCCGATGACTTTGTAATTTTTGGACATACCGAGGAAGAAGCTAAAAAAGCATTAGCCGAAGCAACTGAAGTTATTACTCATCAATTAGGTCTTGCACTCAACGAAGAAGGCAAGGTAATACATGTGCAAAAAGGCTTCGAGTTTTTAGGTATTTATTTCAACAATGGACAAATTGATTTGTCAGAAAAGAAATACAAACGGTTGATTGAAAAAATGACTGAGGCGACTGGTATCGGTCAAGGACTGATTACTTCCAAATTGAAAGAAACCATTCAGGGAATTGCAAACTTTTATGGGAAATTGGTGTCGCAGAAGAAATTGGAAAGCTTGGATGATGAGTTGATGGCTTTACTGCAGTTGCGATGGGATGAAATGCATAATGGGAAAACAAAGAAAGAAATTTATTGGAATCAAATACAGTCCTTGCAGTTTTTTGCTCAAGCACACATTATAAATAAAACAGAATATATTCGTTTACATTCAGGGATTTCGGTAATGAAACAGGGTGCAAAGAAACTGAAAGGCAAATCGAAAGAGTTGAAAAGCAATGCAGCCGTCTTGACCCGAAAACATGAATACCAAAAGTTAGAAGCTTCTGGATTTGATTTGGCAATAGCACAACCAGGGTTGGTTCTTGGGAAAAAAGATAAAACCGTTACAGTTAGGCAACATGGGCAAATATTGAAAGAAGTGCCTTTTATCAATCTCAAAAATATTTCAATACTCTGCGAAGGAGTCAGTTTTTCTTCAAATCTAGTGAAGAGTTGTGTGGAAAATAAAATATCGATTGATTTTTTTGGAAAAGATGGGATGCCTTATGCTATGCTGATTCCACCTGTATTCTTTAGCTCAGAAAGAGGAATTGCGCAGCTGGAAGCCTACCAGAATGGCAAAGCATTTACCATGATCCGAAATTTTGTTTACGGAAAAATAAAGAATCAGGCTAATTTGCTTAAGTATTATGGGAAATACTATCTCAAACGTAATGAAGCATTTAAAGTAATGTTTCCTGAATTTATTCTAAAAATGGGAAAGTTTGCCGAAACTTGTATGGTAATTGAACATGAAAATCTGGATGAATTCAGATTAAAAATGTTTGCAATTGAAGGACAGGCATCAGCCTGTTATTGGGAAATGGTAGAAGTGCTGATTGTTTCAAAAATGTCATTTCATGGAAGAAAACATCAGGGAGCCAACGATTTGGTGAATTGCATGTTGAATTATGGCTATGGTATGCTCTATGCCCGCGTTACCGAAGCGATCGTCAAAGCTAAGTTAAATCCATGTCTGAGTTATTTACATAAACCTGAGAACAATCGACCTTCGCTTGTTTTTGATTTGATTGAGGAATTTCGACAGCAGGCTGTTGACAGGATGATTATTGCATTAGTAATGAAAAACAAAAACCTTAAAATAGAAAATGGATTACTTGATGATAAAACCCGAAAACTTTTGGCTCAAAAGGTCATTGACCGGATAAATACTGTAGAGATATTCAGGAAAAGAGAAATGCGTTTTTACGAAATAATTCAGTATCAGGCAAATGCTTTATCAAGCTATCTTCAAGGAACTGCAAAAGCATATAAGCCCTATATGCCAAAGTGGTAATATTCAAATTACTAGTTTTTCAACGACTATTACCAATAAGAATGTAATTTTAAAAACACTGATTTTATGAAACAATTTGTAGTTGTAGCTTACGATATAGCCAACGACCGACGCCGTCAGAAAATCTCCAAGGTGTTGGTGCAATACGGAATAAGATGTAACGAAAGTGTATTCGAATGTTTGCTTACCGAAGCAAAAATTCAGAAAATGAAACAACAACTCTCTATACTTTCTGATGAGCAATACGATATCATTTTGTATTACTATCTTTGCAAGCCTTGCGTAATGAAACGGGAAAGTTTGGGGAAAAGACCTGAAATGTTGACCGAAACGGTAATCATTTAATTGAAAACATTTGCGAAATTATTTATTAGTACCTAAGTAATAGAATGTAACCATTTTAACAGAGTTTCTATTAATTATTACCTTTTGTCCGAACTATTAATTCCTTCGCAAATGCTGTTCCAAGTATTCTCTTGTGTTTTTTGTTGCGAAGAAAGGAAAATCCGCAAATTCTAATTGCTTGATAATGAATGCTGAAATCTATTTTAAAACCCAGATTTTCGAGAATGCATGTTTATTATCTTTTAAAAAATCATTTGCGAAAAAAATATTATCGTTATTTCATTGATTTACAATGTGGTATAAAAAACATTTAATCAAATCTCAAAAAAGAGATTGTATATAACAATAACATTTGCGAAACTTTTTTGCGCAGATTGCATAATGTGCTGATCTAATGTAGTATATTTGCATATAAATATGTTTCCACTGTAAGTAACTTAATTGTAATAGGTTGATAATCATACTGTCCAACCTAAAATGAGACGTAAGTCGACTGATACAATAATTTTCGTTCGATAAACCCCAGAATTGATCGTCCAACCTAAAATGAGACGTAAGTCGACTGATACAGTTTATGACTACCACTTACCACGGCCAGAAAATTGTCCAACCTAAAATGAGACGTAAGTCGACTGATACAATAAATAATAATCTTAACTCGATAAATCCTGAAATTGTCCAACCTAAAATGAGACGTAAGTCGACTGATACACAAACAAAAAATAAAAAAAATCTTTCATTTTTTTTGTCCAACCTAAAATGAGACGTAAGTCGACTGATACAGAAATACGGATTTCCCTGAATGAGGGTGTCCGCAAAGTCCAACCTAAAATGAGACGTAAGTCGACTGATACTAGAATAACAGGGAGAAAAACTCCCTGTTATCTTGTCCAACCTAAAATGAGACGTAAGTCGACTGATACAGTTTCAGAAATCACAGTTACTACTTGCGAGAACAGTCCAACCTAAAATGAGACGTAAGTCGACTGATACACCTCTGGCGATAATTTTGACTTTTTCTTGAACAGTCCAACCTAAAATGAGACGTAAGTCGACTGATACGATCCGTGGGTGCCATCAGGATATCTTACTATGGAGTCCAACCTAAAATGAGACGTAAGTCGACTGATACATTTAAGCGAAATGTGGATCGTGGCAATAACGAGGTCCAACCTAAAATGAGACGTAAGTCGACTGATACTTTTTGGCACATGAGGTGCCGGAACTCCGCAGTATCGTCCAACCTAAAATGAGACGTAAGTCGACTGATACGGTCAGAATCTTTGTCATATTCTTCCTTCGCGCATTGTCCAACCTAAAATGAGACGTAAGTCGACTGATACTTAAGGGTTTTTTATTCTACGGCGATGTTTCCTTGTCCAACCTAAAATGAGACGTAAGTCGACTGATACATTGTTTCTCATAACGGTAAAAAATTTATTAGTGTCCAACCTAAAATGAGACGTAAGTCGACTGATACAATAAGTTTGTCCCAATCTAAGTCAAGATAAAAAGTCCAACCTAAAATGAGACGTAAGTCGACTGATACTTTTTTGCCATTTTTTCCAGTTTGGCTCGAAAATTGTCCAACCTAAAATGAGACGTAAGTCGACTGATACACCAATGCCATTCTCCATCTGGAGCAGCAAAAGCTAAGTCCAACCTAAAATGAGACGTAAGTCGACTGATACGTTCGTGTATTTGCAAAGTTTATTTCATATCCACGTCCAACCTAAAATGAGACGTAAGTCGACTGATACACCCTTCACATCTACCTCATCATAGCCAAGTTCTTTGTCCAACCTAAAATGAGACGTAAGTCGACTGATACAAAAGATTTTAACTTTAAAGATGTTATTATTAGATGTCCAACCTAAAATGAGACGTAAGTCGACTGATACCTTGAAATACAGAATCACTTTTCCGCCAATGGTATGTCCAACCTAAAATGAGACGTAAGTCGACTGATACAATTTGGTATTACTTGAATATTCGTGCCAAAAGACGTCCAACCTAAAATGAGACGTAAGTCGACTGAAACACTGTTCATGAACAATTTAATCCCAAAATCGTACTCCAACTTAAAATGAGACGTAAGTCGACTGAAACGGTAGATTCCATTCTTTTATGTATGAGATCATAACTCCAATCAAAAATGATAAGATAAAAAAGAAAATCTTAAGGTATATTGCTCGATAAGAATACAAACCTCCAAGTCTTTTTCTTTGGTGTTGTTTTAATTAATCAAAAATATGGAAATGTAAAATGGAATCTGTAGTTTTGTGAATCCTAAGATAAAATCTAGTTCACAACTTGAAACAACTGACAAGAACCTTATGGCATTTAATGAGAATACAAGAGTGAAAATTCCGGCTATATTGCATTTGTGCCGTTTGGGTTATAAATACGTTTCGTTGAAAAATGCTCAGTGGGATACTAATACAAACATATTCACTGATTTATTTAGCGAAAGCATTCTTCGGATTAATCCTGAATTAGAAAAGAGTGATATTAAAAAGGTTTCTGAGAATGTATCACTTGCACTTGATAACGAGGATTTAGGACAAGCATTTTTCAATATGCTTACTGCAACCTCCGGCACAAAACTAATTGATTTTACCGATTTCAGTAATAACTCGTTTCATGTTGTAACAGAGTTACCATGCAAAAATGGTGATGAAGAATTTCGCCCCGACATAACTCTCTTGATTAATGGAATGCCCTTGGCTTTTGTTGAGGTAAAAAAGCCAAACAATCACGAAGGCATACTTCAGGAACGTGACCGAATCAATGTTCGATTTAAAAACAAGAAGTTCCGTAAATTCATAAATATTTCGCAGGTCTTGGTTTTCTCCAACAATATGGAGTACGACAATGAGTCAATTGAACCAATACAAGGTGCTTTCTATTCCACCACTTCCTATTCAAGTGCCAACTTCAACTGTTTTCGGGAGGAAGAAATAGTTGATTTAAAAACGCTGTTAAGCCCGGAGGATGATGCCTTAGAGAACATTGTTTTAAAAGATAACAATCTTTCCACGATTAAATACTCTCCAGAGTTTATCACCAACAAAGAACCCAATAACCCAACCAATCGAATATTGACGTCATTGTTTTGCCAAGATAGGCTCTCAATGCTCCTTAAATATTGCTTTGCATATGTACAGGATAGTAAAGGACTTGAAAAGCATATTATGCGTTATCCACAATTGTTTGCGACCAAAGCTATTGTGCGAACCATTGAAAGTGGAATAAAAAAAGGTATTATTTGGCATACACAGGGAAGTGGAAAAACAGCACTTTCATTTTACAACGTGCACTATCTCACCGATTATTTTCAACGGAAATCAGTAGTTCCCAAATTCTATTTTATTGTTGATCGTATTGATTTGCTAGAGCAAGCAAAGAAAGAATTCAACATACGTGGATTAGTTGTGAATACAGTAAACTCAAAAGAAGAGTTATTAGCAAATCTCAGATTACGGCAAGCCACTCATAACTTATCAGGCAAGAGGGAAATCACAGTAGTGAATATCCAAAAGTTCAAAGACGATACAGATGTGCTGAGAGCAAATGATTACGACATAAACTCGCAACGCATTTACTTTTTGGACGAAGTACACAGAAGCTACAACCCAACCGGCAGCTTTTTGGCAAATCTCGTCAATTCCGACAGAGAAGCAATTATGATCGGTTTAACAGGGACTCCATTAATTGCCAATGATAGAAGGTCTAAAGATTCTTTTGGGGATTATATACACAAGTATTATTATAATGCTTCTATTGCAGATGGCTATACATTGAAACTGATACGTGAAGACATTGAAACCACCTATAAAATTCAATTACAACAGGCATTAAAAGATATAGAGATTTTAAAGGGTGGATCGGATAAACGCATAGTGTACGCACATGAAAAGTTCACAGAACCTTTGCTCGATTATATAGTAGAGGACTTTGTAAAGAGCAGAATTCGTTTTGGTGACCATACTATTGGCGGTATGGTTATTTGCGATAGCTCAAACCAAGCACGCAAGTTGTTTGAGATTTTTATCAATAAATACAATCCTACTCAAAAAGTGGTTGAACTTGTTCAGCCCTATATGATGGCTGCCGAACCCACAGAAGAATATGGCAATTATCGGAAGAAACAAAAGAATCTGACTGCTTCGATTATTTTGCACGATGTGGGAAGTAAAGAGGAACGGAAGAAAGAAGTGGAAGATTTCAAAGATGGAAAAATCGACATTCTTTTCGTATTCAACATGCTATTAACTGGATTTGATGCCAAACGCTTAAAAAAACTATACATTGGTAGGGTAATTAAGGATCACAATCTGCTTCAAACGCTTACCCGTGTTAATCGACCATACAAAAAATTCAAATACGGTTATGTGGTTGACTTTGCAGATATACGCAAAGAGTTTGATGCTACCAACAAAGCCTATTTTGATGAGTTGCAGGATGAACTCGGCGACGAAATGCAAAACTATACCAATCTTTTTAAATCGTCAGAAGAGATTGAAGAAGAACTCAGAGATATAAAGGAAAAATTGTTTCATTACAATTTAGCCAATGCCGAAATCTTCTCACTACAAATTAGCCTGATTGAAGACCGTAAGACTGTACTGGATATAAAGAAAGCATTGGAGAATGCCCGTAATTTGTACAACCTTATCCGCCTATCCGGTCATTTTGAAATGTTGGAGAAAGTGGACTTCAAGAAACTGAACGAACTGTATAACGAAACGGCAAGGCACTTAGCTTTGATTAATCTGAAAGAATCAGTTCAAAATAATGTAGATTCCACCAATTTACTGAATGTGGCATTAGAAAATGTTGTGTTTATGTTCCGCAAAATATCAGAGGAGGAAATGGTTATTGCCGACCAACTCAAAGATACACTTCGTAAAACCCGGGAAGCATTGAACAGTAACTTCGACAAGACAGACCCCGAATTTATTTCATTATACGAGGAACTAAAACGCTTGTTCGACAAAAAGAACCTTGATGAAATAACGCAAGAAGATATGAAAAATAACATCGTTTCACTGCGACAGATTTACGATACTGTTAGCGAGCTAAACCGTAAGAACAACTTGCTGAAAGCAAAATATGAGAACGACAAAAAATACGTTCGCATTCACAAACGGATCTTAGAGAATGGGACTATCTCAAAACGAGAAAGTGAGATTTGCGAAACCCTGTTGGAAATAAAGGAACAAGCCGACGACAAAGTTTTAATCAACACACCAATGCTAAATAACGAAAGTTATTTTGAACAAATGATGATTCAAATGGTAATTAGTAAATTCGGAAAAAGCAAAATTGAATTAAACCCAGAATCTGCCAAATACATAAATAACTGTTTGGTAAAAGAATATATAAACGAATACAAAGGAGTATCTCCATGGTAATGCAAGATTTTACAGTACAGACAAAAGAACTGATTGATAATTTAAAAGGTGTTTGTACTTCGTATGGTTTAGGGAATGATGGGAATGAATTCAAAATCATTACTCAGGTGTTTCTCTATAAATTTATGAATGATAAGTTTGGCTATGAAGTAAAACAAATTGATGCAAAACTAAAAGAATCGGATAATTGGGAGCAAGTAATAGCCGGCTATACCGATAATCAATACGAAATGCTATTGTTGCAGATGAACCCAGATAGTGCCAAACTGAAACGGGAACATTACCTTTCGTACCTGTACAACAAACAAGACGGAGAAGAGTACGCCAAATTATTTGACGATACACTGCGAGATATAGCCATTTTCAACAACGATATTTTCTCGGTGAAAACTGCTTCTGGTGCTAAAATCACTTTATTTGATGAATTGAGTAATTACATAACTGACAGATCCCAACGAGATAACTTTTGCAAAGCCATTATTAACCCATTGGTGAATTTCAGTTTCGAGAGAATATTTAACCAGAAGTTCGATTTCTTCTCTACCATATTTGAATATCTGATAAAAGATTACAACAAAGACGGTGGTGGCAAATATGCCGAATACTATACACCTCATGCTGTAGCTAAAATCATGGCCGCTATTTTGGTAGATGGGTCCGTAAGCGATGTTACCTGTTATGACCCTTCTGCAGGTTCGGGTACACTGCTTATGAATCTGGCTCACGCCATTGGCGAAGATCGCTGTACGATTTATTCACAAGATATCTCTCAAAAGTCGAGCGGTATGTTACGCCTGAATTTGATTTTGAACAACCTGGTACATTCCATTCAAAACATCATACAAGGCAATACCATTCTTTTACCCTATCACAAAGACGGTGAAAAGCTCAAGAAGTTCGATTTCATTGTTTCCAATCCACCGTTTAAACTGGATTTCAGTGATTATGCAGCCGACTTGGACAGCAAACAAAACGCAGAACGCTTCTTTGCCGGAATACCCAATATCCCCAAAAAGGATAAAGATAAAATGTCCATTTATCTGTTATTTATTCAGCATATTATGTATTCTTTATCCGCTACAGGTAAAGCAGCCATAGTTGTACCCACAGGATTTATTACGGCTCAAAGTGGCATTGAAAAGAAAATACGGGAACGCTTGGTAGAAAAAAAAATGCTCAGGGGTGTGGTGAGTATGCCCAGCAATATCTTTGCGACTACCGGCACAAATGTGTCCATTTTGTTTTTGGACAAAGCCAATACCAAAGGCGATATTGTCTTGATGGATGCTTCCAAACTCGGCACTACCGTAAAAGATGGTAGAAACCAAAAAACCTTACTATCAGACGATGAAGAACAATTGATTATCAATACTTTTAATCAACACAAAGTGGTAGAAGATTTTACTGTAGTGGTTTCGTACGACCAAATAAAAGAGAAAAAATACTCCTTAAGCGCTGGTCAGTATTTTGAAGTCAAAATTGAATATACTGATATTACGGCCGAAGAATTTGAGGTTAAAATGAATGGTTTTAAAAGTAATTTAGCGAATCTTTTTGCGGAATCAAAAAGATTGGAAGTAGAAATTCAGAAACATTTCAATGAATTGAAGTATGAGTAAGCATCTAACCAAAATACTTTCAATAATTGATGAAATTTCAATGGGACCTTTTGGTTCAGACATTAAAGTTGAGAATTTTGTAAATGATGGAGTGCCCGTTTTGAATGGTTCTAATTTGACTGGATTCAAACTCGTTGAAGATGCATTTAAATTTGTGACACTTGAAAAAGCTAAGACCTTCAAAAAGGCTATTGCTAAAAGAGGTGATATAGTTATTACTCATCGAGGAACCTTAGGTCAAATATCCTTCATACCTGACAATTCAATGTTTGATCAATATGTAATTTCACAAAGTCAGTTTAGAGTTACATTAAATAGAAAAAAGGTTGACCCAGCTTTCTTTGTCTATTTCTTTCATACATCTGAGGGACAAAAGAGATTACTTGCCAATAAGTGTCATGTAGGTGTTCCCGCATTAGCACAGGCAACAACAAACTTTAAGCTCGTAGAAATGCCATTACCAGATTTAAATACCCAAAAGAAAATTGCCTCAGTCCTTTCGTCCTTAGATTCCAAAATTGAACTCAACAACCGCATTAATGCCGAGTTAGAAGCAATGGCTAAAACCCTGTATGATTATTGGTTTGTACAGTTTGATTTTCCAACTGCCGAAGGCAAACCATATAAATTGAGTGGTGGAAAAATGACTTGGAACAAGGAGTTGAGAAAAGAGATACCGGAGGGGTGGAAAACCGAAAAAATGTCAGAATGGGTAGATATTGATAAAAGCGGTGATTGGGGCAAAGAAGAACTGGAAGGCAATTTTACAAAGAAAGTAATTTGCTTTAGAGGTGCAGATATAAACGGCTTGAACGGTCTCGCCGAATTAAAACCACCAGTAAGATATATTCTTGAAAAGAACTCTTTTAAAATTCTTAAATCTCACGATTTGATTATTGAAATTTCGGGTGGAAGCCCGACTCAATCTACAGGTCGTCTTGCATTTATTACCGATGCAACAATCAAAAGATTTGAGTATCCATTAATCTGTTCTAATTTCTGCAAACCTATTTCAATACGAAATAAAAAGCTACTATACAATTTCGTTTACTATTGGAATAGTCTATATGATAACGGTGTATTCTTTGGCTATGAAGGCAAAACAAGTGGTATAAAAAATCTACTTCTTGATTCGTTTCTAAGTTCATACAGTACTGTTGTTCCGGACGATAATGTCGTAAATCAATTTTACGACATTATGGAAAGCATACAAGAAAAGAAACAAATAGCTTTAGCCGAAAACCAACAACTCTCTTCTCTTCGTGATTGGTTGTTGCCAATGCTAATGAATGGGCAGGTAAAAGTGAGTGGTGTGGAAGAAGTGAGCGGATTGATGGCTGCAGATCCGAGAGAGAGGTATGGGAAGTAAATTCTTTAAATATTGCATATCTGCTTAGAACAAGTTATTTTTCAGATTGTAATATGTAACCTTATTTCGGCAGAAATCGAAAGAATTCCTTCTGCTGTTTAATCTAATATGTGCTTTCCCGTATGCTTACCTCAATTCTGGTTTCGATTACCATATCTATCCAAAGGTCAATCAATATTATTTGCGAGAAACTTTCTTACGCCCTCCTCCCAATACATATCGAGAAACCCGAAAAGTCCTCATAAACCCCCTTCTTCAACCCCATTTTGTTAAATCTTTAGTAAAACAAGAAAACTAATTTCGTTTTTGTAGTTTTCTATTTCAAGATAATTTATATCTTTGCACCGTCTTCAATAAAGAAAGGTAAAAAAGGAATGGATTTAAAGGAACGGATTATACAAACAGCGCTTGTCTCCTTTGGAAAATACGGAGTCAAGAGCATCACTATGGATGAAATTGCTTCTAATTTAGGAATCTCTAAAAGGACTCTTTATGAGACCTTCAAAGATAAGGAAGCGATTCTGATGGAGTGCTATATGTATAAGAAGAAACTTCGTAATGACTATGCGATAGAAGTGATGAAGGAGTCTGATAATGTGCTGGATGTGATTCTGAAAGTGCAAAAAAGACAATTAGAGGATATGCTTAATATCAATCAACGTTTCTTTGAGGATTTGTTTAAGTATTATCCACGTGTAGAGCAAACGATTAGAGAAGATCAACAAAAACATCAGAAAGAGGCGACAGCGTTCTTTAAGAAAGGAGTCGGACAGGGGATCTTTCGCAAGGATGTTGATTTTGATATTATCTCCATGTTGATTACTGAACAGATTAATTGGCTGATGCACTCTCAGGTGAAAGAGCAATTTCCTTTCGTAAAAGTATTCCGTGCCATTCTATATACCTACATGAGGGGAATCTCAACGCCCAAGGGGCAGGAGATTCTGGAAGAGTTTATCCGAACAAACAAGTAACTGATTTTTAAAACGTAATTGAAAAGAGTATTGGGTATGATAAAAAAGAAATGCTTCAAAGTTAAGGCTCTGTTGCTTGTAATGACACTGGCTTGGTCCGGTATCACGATACATGCACAGGAGAAGTTGTCATTGACATTGGATAAGGCGATAGAGATTGCTCTGAGTGATAATCCAACGATCAAAGTGGCAGGCCAGGAGATCGCACTGAAAAAAGAATCGAAGAGGGAGGCTTATGCGGGACTGTTTCCTGAAGCTTCAATCGTGGGCTCTTATTCAAGGGTAATTGAAAAACAGACGATGGCTATGAAGTTTGGTGGTACGCCTATGAAAATAAAGGTGGGTACAGAGAACTCATATAACGCGGGACTGCAAGTCTCTCTTCCTGTATATGCTCCGGCATTGTACAAGACGATCAACATGTCTGAAACGGATGTGATGCTGGCTGTAGAAAAGTCACGTGCATCAAAATTGGATATGATCAATGAGGTGACTAAAGCTTATTACCAACTCTTGCTGGCTCAGGATAGTTACGAGGTGCTGAAGAAGAGCTTTGCTCAGAGCGAGGCAAACTTCAATGTTGTGAATGCCAAGTATGTACAAGGTCGCGTGAGTGAATATGATAAGATCCGTGCTGAAGTACAGGTGAGAAGTATTAAACCGAGCGTCGTCTCAGCCGGCAATGGAGTCAATCTGGCTACTTTGCAGTTGAAAGTGCTGATGGGAGTGGATGCTGCTATGGGTATTGAAGTGACAGGAAACCTGAAAGATTATGAGGAGGAGATGTATGTTGCCGCATTGAGCATCGATCCTGTCAGTTTGGAGAATAACAGTGCTTTGAAACAGTTGGATCTGAATAAAAAGATGCTCGATAATAGCCTGGCTTTGACGCGAACAAATTTTTTACCAACACTGGCTGCCTCATTCAACTATTCTTATTCATCCTTGAATGATAATTTTGATATCACACACTATGAATGGTATCCCTATTCTTCGGTTGGCTTGAACCTTTCTATTCCACTCTTCAAAGCTTCCAACTTTACAAAAGTAAAGAAAGTGAAGATACAGATGGATCAGCTGGTTCAGAACAGAAACTATACGAAGAAACAACTGGAGATGCAGGCTACAAGTTATATCGATAATATGCAGGCTAGTGCCGAACAGATTGAGAGCAACAAGGAAAATGTGAAACAAGCGGTTAAAGGACGCGAGATCGCTCAGAAGAGATATGAAGTGGGAGCAGGGACCATCCTGGAAATGAATGATTCAGAAGTGGCGCTCACACAAGCAGAACTTACCTATAATCAGTCTATCTATGACTATCTGACGTCAAAGGCTGATCTGAATAAGTTGATTGGGAAAGATATTAATACACAGAAATAATAAATTAACAACATAGAATATGAAAAGATTTTTTCAAGCGGCATTACTTCTTGCCATTGTATTGTTAGGCTCGTGCTCAGGCAGTAAAGAGAAAGACGCTGCTACCAAAAGTGCAGTAAAACCGAACATTAAAGTGGCTTCCGTTGAATCCCGTCCGGTGTCCCAGACTCAGGAATATACGGCAACAGTGGAGGCCGATGTCATAAATAAGATTGCCCCTGCATCACCCGTTCGTATCAGTAAGATATTAGTGGAAGTGGGTGATATGGTAAAGAAAGGGCAGAAACTCGTCCAGATGGATGCTTCAAATCTGAAGAATCTGGAACTGCAGCTTGCCAATCAGGAGAGCGAGTTCAGTCGTGTGGATGAACTGTTCAAGGTCGGTGGTGCTTCCCAATCGGAATTGGATGCTTCCAAAATGGCCTTGGATGTGAAGAAGACTTCTTACAAGAACTTATTAGAAAATACACAGTTGCTGAGTCCGATCAGTGGCATCGTCACTGCTCGTAACTATGATGATGGTGACATGTGCAGTGGTGGTACTCCGGTGCTTACCATCGAAGATATCTCACCGGTCAAACTGATGATCAATGCGTCTGAGATGTATTATACTCAAATGAAGAAGGGAATGAAAGTAAAGGTCAAACTGGATGTATATGGAGAAGAAGAGTTTGAAGGGATGATTAGCCTTGTTTATCCGACAATTGACCCCAATACCCGAACATTTCCGGTTGAAATAAAACTCCAGAACAGCAATATGAAGGTGCGTCCGGGTATGTTTGCCCGTGTCACTCTGAACTTTGGCGACAAAGACCGTGTTGTAGTGCCCGATCAGTCCATCATCAAACAGGTAGGCTCCGGCGACCGTTATGTTTATGTGTACAAGGATGGTAAGGTTAGTTACAATAAAGTGATACTCGGCCAACGTCTGGGAGCTGAATATGAACTGATATCCGGTGTGGAGAACAATTCACAAGTCGTGATTGCCGGTCAGAATAATTTAAATAACGGTGCGGAAGTACAACTTGAGAAATGAGTTTCCGCATGCAAGAAGAATCATCACTTTTAATCATGAACAATAAATTATGAGTTTATACGAAGGCTCGGTTAAGAAACCGATTATGACCTCACTCTGCTTCCTTGCAGTGGTGATAATGGGGCTTTTTTCGTTATCGAAATTGCCGATCGACCTCTATCCTGACTTTGATACGAATACCATCATGGTGATCACGTATTATCCGGGTGCGAGTGCGACAGATATTGAAAACAATGTATCACGTCCGCTGGAAAATTCGCTCAACTCTGTGAGTAATCTGAAACACATCACTTCCAAATCATCGGAAAATGTCTCTTTGATTACACTCGAGTTTGAATATGGTAATGATATTGCCGAGTTGACCAATGATGTGCGAGATAAGCTGGATATGACCAACTCCTTACTTCCGGATGATGCGGAGACCCCGATTATCTTTAAGTTCAGCACAGACATGATTCCTATTGTGATGCTATCCGTGCAGGCAAATGAGAGTCAGTCGGCTCTCTATAAGATACTTGATGAAGATGTGGTCAACTCATTGGCACGTATTCAAGGTGTGGGAACTGTCTCGATCGTAGGTGCTCCGAAACGTGAGATTCAGGTGTATTGCGACCCAAACAAACTGGAAGCGTATGATCTGAGTGTAGAAACAATCAGTTCAATCATCGGTGCGGAAAATAAGAATATCCCGGGTGGTAGTTTTGATATTGGAAATGAAACTTACTCTCTTCGTGTGGAAGGCGAGTTTAAAGATTCCCGTCAACTTAAAGATGTGGTTGTAGCTTCCAGAAATGGTTCTAATATCTATCTTAGGGATGTTGCTAAAGTTGTCGATACAATAGAGGAACGTTCCCAGCAGACCTATAACAATGGGGTGAAAGGGGCAATGGTCGTTATTCAGAAACAGTCCGGAGCCAATTCGGTGGAGATATCCAAGGCCGTGAATAAGGTTCTCCCCGGACTGCAGGAGAAACTTCCAAGTGATGTGAAATTAGGTGTAATTGTAGATACATCAGATAATATCCTGAATACGATTAATAGCTTGAAGGAAACGGTGGTTTTTGCATTGCTCTTTGTCGTTCTTGTTGTTTTCTTCTTCTTGGGAAGATGGCGCGCCACATTGATTATCTGTCTCACAATCCCTCTTTCATTGATCGCTTCGTTTATTTATTTGGCTATCACCGGAAACTCCTTGAATGTGATTTCACTTTCCGCTCTCTCTATTTCCATCGGTATGGTGGTGGATGATGCGATAGTGGTCTTGGAAAATATTACGACCCATATCGAACGGGGGTCTGATCCGAAGCAGGCAGCTATACACGGTACCAATGAAGTTGCTCTTTCCGTAATTGCTTCTACCTTGACGATGATTGCTGTGTTCTTCCCACTGACCATGATTACGGGTATGACCGGGGTGTTGTTCAAACAGTTGGGATGGATGATGTGTATTATTATGTTTATTTCCACTCTTGCTGCTTTGTCCCTGACACCTATGCTGTGTGCCCAAATGCTCAGACTTCAGAAGAAACAGACAAAAACTTTCAGGATCTTTTATGGACCCATAGAGAAAGCCTTGGATGCATTGGATGATGGCTATGAGAAGTTGTTGAACTGGGGTGTACGTCATCGATGGACAGTGATCGGAGGTTGTGTTGTCTTTTTCATTGTTAGTTTGTTCAGCTTAAGTGGTATTGGAACGGAGTTTTTTCCATCACAAGATAATGCCCGAGTGGGTGTGACGTTGCAATTGCCGGTTGGAACACGTACCGAATCTGCGCAACAACTCGCTCAAAAGTTGAATAACGAGTGGATGATTAAGTACAAAGATGAGATAAAAGTATGTAGCTATAGTGTTGGACAGGCTGGTTCAGACAATACCTGGGCTTCTTTATCAGATAATGGCTCACATATCGTAACATTCAATATCAGCTTGTATGATGTGGCTGATCGTAAACGTTCTCTTGCTACGGTCTGTGATTTGATGCGTGAAGATCTGAAAGCCTATCCTGAATTTGTAAAGAAACAAGTTGTCTTAGGTGGACGACAAGGAGGAATGTCCGGTCAGTCAACAGCCGACTTTGAGGTGTATGGATATGACCTGAGTGCTACTGATAGTATTTCCAAACAGATGAAAAGTGAAATGCTGAAAGTGAAAGGTGTCACTGAGGTTAATATTAGCCGTGGTGATTACCAACCTGAATATCACGTGGAATTTGATCGGGAGAAACTTGCTATGCATGGTTTGAACCTTTCTACTGCGGGTACCTATCTCAGAAATCGCGTCAATGGTGCAACAGCTTCCAAATACCGTGAAGATGGTGATGAGTACAATATTAAGGTACGCTATGCACCTGAATTCCGTACAAGTCTGAAAAGTTTTGAGAATATCCTCATTTATAACAGTAAAGGCGAAGGTGTTCGTATCAAAGAGTTGGGAACAGTAGTCGAAAGCTTTGGCCCTCCTACCATTGAACGTAAGGATCGTCAACGTGTAGTGACTGTATCCGCGGTTATTTCAGGTGCTGCTCTTGGAGATGTGGTTGCCGATGGTCAGAAGATTATTAGCACGTTAAACATTCCTGATGGTGTGACTGTTTCTGTGTCCGGATCATTTGAAGATCAGCTGGAGTCTTTCTCAGATCTCGCTACATTGGGACTCTTGATTCTTATTATGGTGTTTATTGTGATGGCGGCTCAGTTTGAGTCATTGACTTCTCCGTTCATTATCATGTTCTCCTTACCATTTGCATTCAGTGGTGTGATCCTTGCTTTACTTGTTACACATACAACATTGAGTGTTATGAGTTTGCTGGGAGGGATCATGTTGATTGGTATTGTGGTGAAAAATGGTATTGTACTTATTGACTATACTAACTTGTGTAGGGAAAGAGGTATGTCTGCCATCCAGTCAGCTATTGCCGCAGGCAGAAGTCGTCTCCGTCCGGTTGTGATGACTACATTGACTACTTTGCTGGGTATGATCCCGATGGCAATTTCTCAGGGACAAGGTGCAGAGATGTGGAGACCGATGGCTATCTCAGTAATCGGTGGTTTGTTGATATCGACCATTCTGACGTTGGTTCTTATGCCATCCATCTATTGCGTTTTTGCCAGTGTAGGCATCAGTCGTGAACGTAAATCTATGGTGCATAAACGTGAACTTGCTGCATACTATGAGACTCATAAGTCTGAAATGTTGACGAGAAAGAAAAGTAAAACAGGGAAATAAACGAATATAAAATGAAAACAGTATTTATCACATTTGATCAGGCCTATTACGATCGCATTATCGCATTACTTGATCACTTTAACTGTCGTGGCTTCTCTTATTTCGAACAGGTAAAAGGACGTGGCTCTAAAAAAGGAGAACCACATTATGGGAGCCATGCGTGGCCAGCAATGTGCTCGGCGTTAATGTCTGTTGTGGAAGATGAAAAGGTGGATCCACTGCTCGAAGAGCTTCATAAGTTGGATATAGCAACTGAAAAACTTGGATTGCGTGCTTTTGTCTGGAATGTAGAGAAGAGTATTTAGTCTCTATTCATAGGTAGAATAAACCGTCGGAACGCTTGTTTTCAAGTCGTCCGGCGGTTTTTCATTTCCTTTTCTTTGTGAAGAGCAGAATTGTTGTATTTTTGTCCTTCATAGTTAATACCACCTTTGAAGCAAACTTGAAATATGGAAAAACAGATTCTAACGATCCCCGGTCGTATCGATGTAGCTGATGCCTTACGGGGGCTCGCTGTGATGGGCATCATCGTATTGCACAGTATTGAGCATTTTAATTTCTATTCTTTTCCTCCTACGGATAGTGTGTGGCTAAATTTCTCTAACACTGCGATCTGGAATGGTCTCTTCTTTACTTTTGGTGGGAAGGCATATGCGATATTTGCTTTATTGTTTGGCTTCAGCTTTTATATTCAGGATTATAATACCACGAAACGGGGTGGCGACTTCAGAAGTCGTTTCCTATGGCGTCTGTTACTTCTCTTTCTCATTGGTCAGATCAACGCTTCTTTCTTCACCGGTGAGGTGTTGGTGATGTATGCCCTTCTCGGTTTCGTGTTGCCTCTTTGTTCGCGACTTCCCAATAAGCTTTTGCTCCTTGTTGCTGTCCTTCTTTTTATCCAGCCGATGGAGTGGAGCAAACTCATTTATGCCATGGCCCACCCGGACTATGTGCCGGAAGCACTAGCCAGTTCGCAATACTGGGGTGCCACCGGTGCTGTTCAGAGTGGAGGCACTTTCCTGGAAACAGTAAAAGTGAATCTTTGGGAAGGTCAGCTAGCGAGTCTCACATGGGCCTGGGAGAATGGTCGCATCTTTCAGACTCCCGGCTTGTTCTTACTCGGACTGTGGATTGGCCGTAAGAAACTGTTTGAATACAGTGAGCAGCATATCCATTTCTGGTTAGGGTTGCTGGCGATCTCCCTCCTTTGCTTCTTCCCCCTTACCGGATTGCGGGGCATGGTACCTGATTATGTTCAGAATGGAATATTGCGGACTCCTCTGTCATTGATACTCAAATGTTATGCTGATCTTTCCTTCATGTTATTCCTCGTCTCAGGAGTCGTATTGGTCTATTATCTCAGTCCGTTAAAATCCTTGTTACGTTATATATTACCCTATGGAAAGATGAGTCTTACCAATTATATCACACAGTCATTGGTAGGATCTTTTCTCTTTTACAACTGGGGTTTGAAACTTGATATTGGTACAACTGGCAGTGCTTTGATAGGAATCAGTCTCTTTTGTCTGCAACTTGTATTCTGTACCTGGTGGATGAAACACCACACTCACGGCCCTTTGGAGTACTTGTGGAAGAAAGCTACCTGGATTGGCTCGAAAAGAAAAATAGTAATCAATAAATAAATCAGTATGAAAAAGAAAGTAGGGATCTTACTGTTCAGTATTCTTCTCCTTTCCTCCTGCGGATTACTTGACAAAGATCAAGCGTCTGTAAAATACCGTCTTTGGGCAGATCAGCCCGCAAGCCGATTTGAGGAGAGTTATCCTTTGGGTAACGGTCGTCTGGGAATGATGCCGGATGGAGGTGTAGCGAAAGAAACGATCGTGCTAAACGACATTACACTCTGGTCGGGATGTGTCACAGACAACAGTAATCCGAATGCATCCAGTGCTTTGCCTCAGATTCGCGAACTGCTCAAGCAGGGTAAAAACGAAGAGGCTCAGAGTCTCGTCTATAAGACCTTTGCCTGTAGCGGAGGAGGAAGTTCTAGTCCGCGATATGGTTCATTTCAGATCCTTGGTAACCTTAAGTTAACCTATCTCTATGATGCCAGCGTAGACAAAGTGACCGATTACAAACGTGATCTGGTGCTTGACGATGCAATAGCGCATACCTCTTATACCCTAAATGGAGTGAATTATTCGCGTGAGTATCTCACTTCCTTCTCTGATGATGTGATGATTGTGCGTCTCAAGGCAGATAAGAAAGGCAAACTTCGCTTCACAGCGACGATGGATCGCCCCGAACGTTTTGTTACCAAGCCGGAAGGAGATGAACTGCTCATGCAAGGTGAATTAAATAGTGGAGCAGAAGGTGTGGCAGGTATGAAGTATGCCGCTATTCTTAAGATAGAGACCGACGGTGATCAAACAATGCAAGGTAATGTGATTGATGTAAAAGATGCTTCGACCGCAACACTCTATCTATCTGCTGCGACAAACTTCAGAGGTGTTGACGAACTGGCTACCAGCAAAGATCTTTTGTCGAAAGCGAGTAAGAAAAACTATGCGAAAGAGCTAAAGACTCACAGTAAGATGTTTCAGGCATTGTTTGACCGTGCAGATGTGAACTTTGGCGCAAGCAAGGCAGACTCACTGACTACGCTGCAACGTTTGAATGCCTTTTATAAAGACAACACAAAAGATCCGTTCTTTGCAGCATTGTATTTCCAGTATGGTCGTTACCTGTTGATCAGTAGCACGCGTCCCGGTCTGTTGCCACCCAACCTTCAGGGATTGTGGTCAAACTCTATCAAGACACCATGGAATGGTGATTATCACATGAACATCAATGTGCAGATGAACCATTGGCCGGTAGAGATGACCAACCTGGCAGAGCTCCACGAACCATTTATTGAGCAGACCAAATCACTGGTTAAACCAGGGGAGGAGACTGCACGCGTCTTTTACAAAGCACAGGGATGGGTTGCTCACATGATGACCAATGTCTGGGGATTTACCGAGCCGGGTGAGAGTCCGTCATGGGGAGCTACCAATACCGGAGGAGGATGGAATTGCGAACATCTCTGGGATCATTATGCCTATAGCATGGATAAGGAATATCTGAAGAGTGTCTATCCTGTATTGAAAGGAGCCAGCGAGTTTTATCTCAGCATGCTGACCGAAGAGCCGAAGAATGGCTGGTTGGTCACAGCTCCCTCTTCTTCTCCGGAAAACGCCTATCTGCTCAACGGAAAAGCATTGAATGTGTGTATGGGGCCAACGATGGACAATCAGATTATCCGCGAACTCTTTACCAATACTGCCGCAGCAGCCAAGGTGCTGGGAGTGGATGAGAAGTTTTGTGAAGATATCGATGCTGCAAAAGCCAAACTCCCTCCGCATCAGATCGGTAAATACGGTCAATTGATGGAGTGGCTGGAAGATTATGAAGAGACCGATATACATCACCGGCATGTGTCGCATCTGTATGGCTTGCATCCGGGCAATCAGATCACACCGTCCACGACACCCGAACTGGCAGCAGCAGCGCGTGTCACTCTCGAACGTCGTGGCGATGGTGGCACAGGCTGGTCACGTGCCTGGAAGGTGAACTTCTGGGCTCGTCTGGGTGATGGCAACCATTCCTATAAGATGCTGACCGAACTGTTGCACCCGGTTTCCGATGCCGGCTTCAACTATAGTAATGGAGGAGGCAGTTATCCGAATCTCTTCGATGCACATCCACCTTTCCAGATCGATGGTAACTTCGGAGGATGTAGTGGTATTGCCGAGATGCTGCTTCAGAGTCACGCAGGCTTTATTGAGTATCTTCCGGCTTTGCCCGATGCATTGGCTGATGGATCGTTCAGAGGACTTCGTGTCAAGGGTGGAGCAGAAACGGATGCAATCTGGAAAAAAGGTAAGTTGCAACAGATTGAATTGCGAGCTACAGCAGACAATACATTCAAGATTAAGTTGCCATTTGCAGATTTCAAAGCGCTCATCAATGGAAAAGAAGATAAAAATATTACTGCTGTAGATGGTTTTATTACTGTTTCTTTGAAAAAAGGTGACCGATTAAACGTCTCTTTAATCACTTTGTAATAATAAAAGACTAATTTTGTGTCACTGAAGCACTAAATAAATAAGAGTATGGAAAAAGTAATATGGAAGATTGGTCTTGTTGCCCATGATGCGATGAAGCAGGATTTGATAGAATTTGTGCTCTGGAATTCTGAGCGACTGAAGGGTCATAAGTTCTTATGCACAGGAACAACAGGACGACTGATCAAAGAGGCTCTTGCTGAAAAGCATCCGGAAGAGGAGTGGGATATCACGATATTGAAATCCGGTCCGCTCGGTGGAGACCAGCAGATGGGTTCGCGTATTGTGGAAGGTGAAGTGGATTATCTGTTCTTTTTCACAGATTCCATGACCCTGCAGCCCCATGATACCGATGTAAAGGCATTGACCCGGCTTGCCGGTGTTGAGAATATTGTCTTTTGTTGCAATCGTTCAACGGCTGATCATATCATATCCAGTCCGCTGTTTGAAGATCCGACTTATACGAGGATCAAGAAAGATTACAGTTTCTATACCAACCGCCTCAAAGAGAAGGAAATTGTGACTCAGGCAGTTGAGAAGATAGCAGCCAAAAAGAGAAAATAATCTCTTCCGAGAATTAACTATGTAAGATGAACGGGATGAATGACCGTAGTGTTGTTCATTCCGTTTGATTCCTTTCTATCTAACTCATTATTCAAATACTATGAGACGTCTAATTCACACAGTTTTGTTTGCCATGCTCATCCTCACGGTGAGTGCACAAAACTTTAATCCGATCGTGCCGGATAACATAGCCGATCCTTCCATCTCAAAGTTTGGTGACACCTATTACCTGTATGCTACTTCAGATATCAACAGAGGACTATCACAAGCCGGTACTCCTGTGGTGTGGAAATCAAAAGACTTTGTAAACTGGAGTTTTGAAGGTTCGCTGATGTCAGGCATTGACTGGGCCAAAGGCTATCCGTATATGGATAAGAGCGGAAATGAGAAAACGGGCTATTTCCGTTACTGGGCTCCGGGAAAAGTAGTAAAGAAAGATGGGAAGTATTACCTCTATGTGACGATTGTCAGCCCTGATGAAACTTGTCCGACGTATGTGTTTGTGGCAGATAAGCCGGAAGGTCCTTTCAGCGTTACCAATGGAGATGGCATTTTTGCCAAAGGTACAGAAGGTGATAAAGTGCAGACTACCCCGATCCTTTCTGATATTGACGGCGAACCCTTTGTGGATGAGGATGGATCCGCTTATATCTTCTGGCGCAGACGGAAAGCAGGAAGACTGAGTGCAGACTATCTGTCGTTGGAAGGGCCAGAACGTACCCTTTCCACCAAACGGACTCCCTATTCGGAGGGTCCGGTGATGTTCAAACGCAAAGGCATCTATTACTATGTCTATACCCTGAGTGGCAGCGAAAATTATGTCAATGCCTATATGATGAGCAAGGAAGGGCCTCTTTCCGGCTTTGAAGCGCCGGAGGGAAATGATATTTTCATCTATTCTTCGATTCCCAACAATGTATGGGGTCCGGGACATGGAAATGTGTTTTATGATGAAAAGAGTGATACCTATATTTTTGTCTATCTCGAATATGGAGAGGGAGGCACCACCCGTCAGGTCTTTGCCAATAAGATGGAATTTAATTCCGATGGCACCATCAAGACGATTATACCTGACTGGAAAGGGATCGGTTATCTTGGGAAGAACAGGCAGCAGAAAACCAATCTGGCAACAACTGCTCTTGTC
Organism: Bacteroidales bacterium; assembly: GCA_963677415.2. Taxonomy (GTDB): domain Bacteria; phylum Bacteroidota; class Bacteroidia; order Bacteroidales; family JAQUTK01; genus JAQUTK01. The sequence goes on from CAXXFJ010000044.1 coordinate 174,738, forward strand.
AAAGTATCCAGTGCAACAGAGAATAGAGATAAAACCGTCAGCATAGAGACACAGCCCAATGATCCATTACCGGACAGAGGTTCACTACAAGAGGTTAAACGGATCTATTCCTATGTGGGCAAGAATGCTGTCGACAACTCGAATGGAACACGCTGGATGGCAGCTCCGGGAGATGATAAACCGTGGATCATGCTGGACTTTAAAAAGAAGATAAAGATCTCCAAGTGCGACTTCTTCTTTACACAACCAACGCTGGGACATGCCTGGGTATTGGAGAAATCGTTGGATGGTGTGAAATGGACGGTTTGTGATCAGGAAGAAAAGATGGCAGTCCGCTCTCCTCATACTGCCAAAGGAATAGGTCACACCCGTTATCTGCGGTTGAAGATCACATATGGAGTCGCTGGCCTTTGGGAGTGGAAAGTGTATTGAAAAGAATGAGAGGGGAGCAGAACATGACAAAAAAGGGGAAACCCATCGTTGCGCTGATCTATGATTTTGACGGCACCTTGTCGCCCGGCAATATGCAGGAGTATGCCTTCATTCAGGCGATAGGTACCAATAAGGAAGAGTTTTGGACAGAAAATAATCAGCTTGCCGGAGCTCAGGATGCCGATCCCGTGCTCACCTATATGTATATGATGATCCATAAGGCAATGGGAAAAGGTGTTTCTTTAAAGCGGGAGAGTTTTCAGAAGTTTGGCGCTTCGGTGCCGTTATTTAAAGGAGTAGAGCATTGGTTTGACCGCATCGATGCCTATGCGCAAAGCCGGGATATCATCATTGAGCATTATATCAACTCCTCCGGACTGAAAGAGATGATTGAAGGCACTATCATTGCCGACAAGTTCAAGCAGATCTATGCCTGTTCGTATATGTACAGTGTGGATGGTGTGGCGCAATGGCCTGCAGTGGCTGTAAACTTCACCACAAAGACTCAGTTCCTCTTTCGAATCAACAAAGGAGTGGAAAGTAACAAAGAGATCAGTAAAGTCAATGAGTTTGTCAAAGAATCCGATCGTCGTGTCCCTTTCAGCCAGATGATCTACTTTGGCGATGGTGAGACCGATATCCCTTGCATGAAGCTCGTTAAGCAACAAGGAGGGCACTCCATCGCGATTCATCAGACAAAAAGTAATGTAAAAGATATAACGCAGAAGCTCATCAAAGACGAGCGTGTCAACTTTGTATGCAATGCGGATTATTCAGAAGGGAAGGAGATAGACCGTGTAGTAAAGACGATTCTCGACAAGATAAAAGCCGATTGTGAGTTTAACAAACTCATGCAGCACCACAAAGAAAAGATCATCAATAGTGCCTCAGACGAAGGATAGTTGCCTTGGTAGCAACTGCTAAAGGAAAAAGGAAACTAGAAGAAGAGGTGCTTTGAGAGAACGTGCGTTCCCACTATTTCCGGAATAAACCTGTAAAGCATCACTCTTCTTCAAGTTGTAATCATCGCCCTTTAATTATCCTGAACAGGATAGCAATCAAAGCAATGATAAGTAGTATGTGGATGATTCCACCCGCACTGTATGCAAAAAATCCTATTGCCCAAAAGAGGACAAGTACTACTGCGATTAAATAAAGTAGATTGCTCATAATAAAGATTGTTAGTTGGATTGTTGTTAGTAATTAAGATATAGATACGATCCCTCTCAGGACAGTAATTCTAATTTAAAGCAAGAGCAATATAAGCATTTACGACGTTGTTGCATGAATTGGGAACCGTGTACTCGTTACCACCTATTGTTTGAGTCTTGCCCACTTTGGTTAGTCCCAAATTATATCGCACCCCAATAGAGATAGCTCCCAGATCAAATCCTGCACCTATAGCGATACCGGCATCAATCCGATTGTAATTATTGGTATTGATATTTTCCTCATAATCAAACAGACTAACGTTCGATTTGTTTTTTACACTGCCGTCGATCAAATAAGCCACATAAGGACCAAACTGAAGATCGATGATAGGAGTTACATTGACAACGCACAACAGAGGAACCTCGATGTAAGTCAATCTGAAACTGGCAGTACCATCAAGAAGCGCAGTGCTATAAGTCGTTTTAGATCCCTTGGTAGTTAAATACAATTCAGGTTGAAACGATACAAAGCTTGTTACAGGAACTTTGGCAAATACACCCACATTATAACCAAGGAGCATTTCGGATTTTTTGACTTCTCCCTCATACATATTGGAAAGATTCAGACCTGCTTTTATACCCACCTTAGGAGTAGCATTCTCTTGAGCAAGACAAGGAATGCTCATGCTCATAAGAGCTATTGAAGCCGAGACTAGATAAATCGTTGTTTTCATTTTGATAGATGTTAATAGTGAAAGCGTTTTCACAGCTACAAAGGTGAGGATTAATAAATTACAAGATATTACATAATTCCTGCAAAGAATTACATCTTTCTCACATGTATCAATATAGACAAGTTGCTTATCCCTTCATTAAAAACAGATTTGCACATATTTTTAGTTGTATATAAATAATAAAAACTATATTTGTCACATGATGTAATATACTCAAAGTTACCGGATAATATGACAATTAAAAAGGTTCTAATGACCAGAAAACACGGAACGTACAGCAAGTCAATTCTAATTCTGCTATGCCCACTGTTTTTTGCATGCGGCGGAAAGAAGTCAGCAGATTCGGCAAACGCCGAGACTCAAAACACACTTGTCACCTTTCATCTAAATGCTCCTCCTTCAAAAGTTGAACCGCTGCTGTTGTCTGAACTTGCAGATAGCGTGAGTTATGTGGCGTTGGAGACAACGACGGAGACATTGACAGATATGGCTATTCAGTATGGAGACCGTTACTATACCATTACTCGTGGAGATAGGCTTCTTTGCTTTGACAAGAGCGGGAAGTATTTGCACCAGATAGGCAGAAGAGGAAAAGGCCCTGAAGAATATACCTGGATGGATAATTATAACTGTTTTACAGTTGATTCTGAGACTAATTGGGTTTATTGCAATTCACTTGAGAAACGAACACATGTTTACGATGAAAACGGGAAATATGTGAAGAGTCTAACGGGAGGATTCTGGGATTACCATCCTGACTTTGTGTATAATCACTTTGTGTATTTTGCACCCATTTATCATCCTATTATTGAAGTTTTTGACGAACAGAACAACAAGAGTGTGACGAACAATAAAGAAAAAATAGAAGAAATTAGAAAGTTCTGGAACACGGTTACGGAGAAATGCAAAAAGGAGGGAAAGAGAGAGAACTCTTCTTCAGGGATTGGACTTGAGCCTGTCAGGTCTATTTCAAATGAAGCGTTATACTGTTGGAGTGTTTTTTTTGACACAGTTATGATGGCTAAGGGCAAGGACGTGAAACCTTACTGTCGGATAATACCAGAAAATAAATATATACCGGAAGATATATACTATAGTAATAGAAAGCCATGGCTCCTTCAACCCATCATCCGAAAAATGTATGTATGCAATGAGAAGATCCTCTTATATGTAAGATACAGTTCTCGTATAACAGAAAATACTTATTATTGGGTAGTATGTGACTTGGAAGATGGGCGTGTGGCATACCATACTGATTATATTATAAATGACTTAGATGGTGGGCCGAATGTCTTGGGTCCAAATGCATACGAAGAGGAAATCTATAGCCTATCCGTCGAAGATCTCAAAAACGATAAAGAGATATACAATAGTTACGTCACTGAAGGTGTGGAAGCCAAGTTAAAAGATCAAGAAGGCAAATTCCAACGTTTCCTTGAATCATTGGCAGATGATGCCAATCCAATTATACGTACCATCCACTGGAAAGAATAAACATAAAAGCAATTGAAGAATGAAACAAATTAGCTACCACCAATACATCCTGCTACTGCTCAGCCTGACGCTTTTCGCATGCGGCGGAAAGAAGTCAGCGGATTCAACAAATGCCGATACTCAAAACGGACTTGTGACCTTTCATGTGAATGCTCCCCCCTCAAAAGTTGAGCCGCTGCTGCTATCCGAACTAGCGGACAGCGTTAGCTACGTGGCATTGGAGACAACGAAGGAGACATTGACAGAAGATGGCATTCAGTATGGAGACCGGTACTATACTATTATTAATGAAGACAGACTGCTTTGCTTTGACAAAAGTGGGAAGTATTTGCATCAGATAGGCCGAAAAGGGCAAGGACCGGAGGAATATCCGAAGATGTATGATTATAGATCTTTTAAAGTTGACCCTAAAAATAATTGGGTCTATATCGTCGCAAATAATAACGAGGCTAAAGTTTTTGATGAAAACGGCAAATATGTGAAGACCCTGACTGGAGAGATGTGGAGCCATCCTCCTTGTTTTATATATAACAACCTGGCTTATATTACGGATTATTATTCTCCGTTTAAAATAATAGATACACGTGACAACCAGATTGTGAGGAGCAATATTGAAATGGAATACAGGAAGAAGTTTTGGAAAGAGTTAACGGTAGATAAAGCTGAGAAAGAGGGGAAAAAGTGGTATGATGGTGAAGGATCAAGTTATGTTTCGTATCTTTCAAATGATAGATTATACTATTGGACTGTTTATTATGATACGGTGATGATCGCAAAGGGCAAAGACGTGAAACCTTACTGTCTGATAATCCCTGAGAATAAATACAAACCCGAAGATCTTTACGGTGATTTAAAGTCAACACTTCTTCAACCCATGATCCTAAGAATGTATGTCTGCAATGATAAAATCCTCTTATCTGTAAGATATTATGCTTCTGCTGAAGAGCATAAAGACTTTTATTTAGAAAAGAATATGAAATATTGTTATTGGGTAGTATGTGACTTGAAAGAAGGAAGTGTGACATACCATGCAAACTATATCATAAACGACTTAGATGGTGGACCAAATATCATATCTATCAATTATTATCCCATTTTCGATGAAAGAAATATTTATAGTCTCAACGTTGAGGACTTGAAGGGTGATGAAGATATATACAACAGCTATTTTACTGATGGCGTTGAGGCCAAACTAAAAGACCAAGAAGGGAAGTTTCAACGCTTATTAGAACCATTGGCTGATGATGCCAATCCAATCATACGCAACATCCACTGGAAAGAGTAAACATAAAAGCACTTGAATAATGAAACACATTAGATACCATCAACTCATCCTGCTATTGCTCACGCTGACACTTTTCGCATGTGGCGGAAAGAAGTCTGCAGATTCGGCAAATGCCGATAGTCAAAACGGACTTGTGACCTTTCATTTGAACGCTCCCCCGTCAAAAGTTGAGCCGCTGCTGCTATCCGAATTGGCGGACAGCGTGAGTTATGTGGCTTTAGAGACAACGAAGGAAACATTGACAGATATGGCCATTCAGTGCGGAGAGCGCTACTATACTGTTATTAATGAAGACAGACTGCTTTGCTTTGACAAAAGTGGGAAGTATTTGCATCAGATAGGCCGAAAAGGGGATGGTCCCGAGGAATATCCGACGATGGGCGGATTTCGCTACTTTATTGCTGATCCTGTAACAAATTGGGTCTATTGCGAATCGCAAGAACAAATACAGGTTTACAATGAAAATGGGAAATATGTCAAGAGCATTAAGAGAGAGAAATCGTGGAATATTCTTCCCAAATTTATTTATAACGACCTGGCATATTATGTACCTACTTATCATCCCACTATAGAAATCATTGACGAACGCAACAACCGGAGTGTGACGAACAATAAAGAATTAATAGAAAAGGACCGAACGTTTTGGAAAGAGTTGGAAACAAAGCATGGATTCACTTATGGATTTAGTTTAGGATCAAACCTTATTTCTTCTAGTTCAAATGATGCGTTATACTGTTGGAGTGTTTTTTCTGACACAGTTATGATGGCTAAGGGAAAAGAAATAAAACCTTTCTGTCGGATAATATCTGAAAACAAATATAAACCTGAAGATCTGTATGATGAAAATGGGAAAGCATTTCTTCTTCAACCCTTAATCTGCGACATGCATGTATTCGAAGACAAGATCCTCTTATATGTAGCATACTATAAATCGATTGATGATATTAGAGCGTTTAATCGTCAGAATGAAAAGAAATGTTGGTATTGGATTGTATGTGACTTGAAAAATGGGAATGCCACATACCATGCAAACTATATTGTAAATGACTTAGATGGCGGGCCAAATATCTTAAGCCTCAATAATTATAGCCGAGAAATTTACAATGTATCGGTTGAAGACTTGAAAAACGATAAAGATATATACAATAGTTACTTCACTGAAGGAGTGGAGGCCAAACTAAATGATCAAGAAGGAAAGTTCCAACGCCTCCTTGAACCATTGGCTGTTGATGCCAACCCAATCATTCGTACCTTTCACTGGAAAAAATAAACACAAAAGCACTTGAATAATGAAACACATTAGCTATCACCAACACTTCCTGCTACTGCTCAGCCTGACGCTTTTAGCCTGTGGTGGAAAGAAGTCAGCAGATTCGGCAAATGCCGATAGTCCAAACGGGCTTGTCACCTTTCATCTGAATGCTCCACCCTCAAAAGTTGAGCCGCTGCTGCTATCCGAACTAGCGGATAGCGTGAGTTATGTGGCGTTGGAAACAACGAAGGAGACATTGACAAAAGATGCTGTTCAGTATGGTGACCGTTACTATACTATTATCAATGAAGAGAGACTGCTTTGTTTTGACAAAAACGGAAAATATTTGCATCAGATAGGCAGGAAAGGACAAGGGCCTGAGGAATATCCGTGGTTGTTTGATGATTATAGTAATATTAAAGTCGATCCTGTTACATGTTGGATATATGTCGAGTCAAACAACTGCACGCAAGTTTATGATGAATACGGCAAATTTGTAAAAAAACTAACAGGAGGATTCTGGGACTTCCGTCCTACATTGGTTTATAATCACATGGCGTATTTTACACCTTCTCTCAATCCCATAATAGAAATTGTTGATGAACGTGCCAATCAGAGCCTGACGAATTATAAAGAGGTAATAGATAATAACAACAAGATTTGGATAGGTTTATACGACAAATATAGAAAAGAGGGTTTTTGCGAGCATGAAGGGACTGATCCGGTACGTTTTATTTCAAAGGATGCATGTTACACTTGGAGCGTTTTTTATGATACAGTTATGATGGCAAGAGGTAAAGAAGCAAAACCTTTCTGTCGGATAATACCTGAAAATAAATATATGCCTGAAGATTGTTATTCAAAAAATTTCAAGGAACTCCTTCAACCCTTAATCAGCCGAATGTATCTCTGCAATAATAAACTTCTCTTATATGTAAGATACTATCCTTCTTTTGAAGAAGCTCTGGCTTTTCATACAAAGCCGAAGGAGAATATGAAGTACTGTTATTGGGTAGTCTGCGACATGAAAGATGGTAGTGTGACATATCATTCCAATTATATTGTAAACGACCTGGATGGTGGCCCGAATGTTTTACTCCCTATTTATCGGGTTGAAGATATTTATAGCCTCAATGTTGAAGACCTGAAGAACGATGGAGAGATATACAACAGTTATTTTACTGAAGGAATAAAAGCCAAATTAAAGGATCAGGATGGAAAGTTTCAGCGGCTCTTCGGGCCATTGGAAGATGATGCCAACCCAATCATACGTACCTATCACTGGAAATAATAAATAACATACTTAAAACTGAATACAATGAGAACACTACCCGGCAAAAGGATTTCTTTCCTGTTCGTTATTACGGCCTTGTTTATTACAAGTCTGAAGGGGTGGAGCAGTGCTTCACAGGATACTACTGAAACGGGAATAAAGCAAATATCTCTGGGTCAGCGGATCACCAGTATGGCGACTCTGATGAGGGATAACTATCCCGAGAAGATTTATGTACAGACCGACCGACCGATTTATAACCTGTATGACACCATTTGGTATAAGGTGTGGGTTATGCAGGCAGGTACACTCCTGGCTACCGAAAAGAGCCAACTGGTCTATATTGATCTGATCAATGAAGCAAACAGAGTGACCCAAACGGCACAATATACCCTCAGTGGAGGAAGTGCCAACGGACAGTTTGTGCTTACTAAAGCTATTCAGGACAAAGGACTCTATCGCATACGTGCTTATACACGCTGGCAGAAGAACTTTGGTGATTCCGCCTGCTTCGAAAAGATAATCCCTATTTGGGGAGACAAAGACAAGGAACAGGAAAACAAGAGATTCGTTTCGATTATCAATGAAAACGATAGAAAGGTCTTTATCACACAAGGACAATTTCAGAAACGCAAACAGAAAGCGGAGGAAGAAAAGCTGCTGGAAGCACAAAAGAAAGTCAACAGGGAGTTTGAACTGGATGTACAGTTCCTCCCTGAAGGGGGTAAACTGATCGCCGGTGTCGCTAACCGGGTGGCATACAAAGCACTGTTTCCCGATGGAAGAAGTGTAGCCGTGGAAGGAACCATTGTAGATCAGGATGGCAATGAGGTTGTTTCTTTTGCCTCGGAGCACAAAGGAATGGGATCCTTTCTATTGGTGCCTGATACCGGCAAACAGTATTCTGCCCGATTGTTTAACGACCAGCTTATCGCACTGCCGGCAGTGGAAAAGGAAGGGGTCGGACTGATGGTCGTCTCCAAACCGATATCAGATACACTGGTAGTGGCAATCAATGCCACTCCAAACGTTGTTAACAGCCAAACGCAGTTTACTCTCCTTGCCGAGTCTCGCGGACTGCCTACCAAAGAGGCATTCAACATTGTGATGAACAAGTCGCGCGTCCTACTCCGCATCCCCAAAGAGAACCTAAAGTCGGGCATCAACCGCCTCACACTCTTTAGTACTGATGGACAGCCGCTCTGTGAGCGACTGGTGTACATCGACCGGAAAGACGAACTGAAGTTTGACGTCAAGGCAAACTGGGAGGTCAAGTCCGACACGGCTCAGAGGATGACACTGAAGATTCGTCCTCAGCTCAACGGAGAGTCTGTCGCAGGTTCCTTTGCCGTGAGCATCACCAACAAGAACCGGGTGCCAATAGATTCCATTCAGAAGACGTTCCGATCGGAGATGTTGCTCTCTTCGGATCTGAAAGGTTTCATTGAGACACCGGGATATTACTTTAATAATCCCTATGACAGCATCTGCAAACAACTGGATCTCCTCATGCTCACCCACGGATGGAGAGGATACGGCTGGGATGATGTCACAAGAAAGAACTTCACTCATCTGCCGGACACCGCTTTTACTATCTCAGGGACGGTAAGCAACCTACTCAGGAAACCGATTGCAGGAAGAAGAGTCTCTTTATTTGTACAGGGAGGAAAGGCGATTGCTAAAGAGAGTAAGACCGATAAAAACGGACGGTTCAAATTCACAAATCTGGATATAAGAGAAACCTCCATGGTACGGATCAATCTGGAAAAAGAGAAGAATAAAAGGAATCTGGGATTCGGAATAGAGTTGGATACCCTATCAAAGAAACCTATTTTCCCCATTGTACCTCTCGAAGATTATCTCTATGAATCGGAAGAGATAGACTCCCTGATGTTTGGATACAAAGAGAAAAAAGAGGAAGACAACGCTTATCTCGACAGCCTTCGCAAAATGAAAGGAATTCATCTGCTAGGAGAAGTGACGGTAACGGAACGAAAGATAATACCAAAGTCCTGGAATAAGAATGGTAGTGGAGTAGCCGACATGGTAATTGACTCGGTACAAATCGGACGATATGATGCCTATGCCAATGTGACAGAAGTTCTCAAAGCAGAAATTCCCGGATTTAAAAAAGATATCAGTTCGCCAAGAGATGAGAACGGGAATCGGGTGTTTCGACAATTTGAGTTCTACAATATTAACGGCAAACCGGTCTATTTCTTTATCGATGCTGAAGCATTAATCCTTCAATTAAAATGGGAACCGTCTACGGGAGGCGCTCCTTCAAATGCTGACGAAACAGAATACGCTGTAATGAGTCGAGTGGATTATTTACTGGAAGGTCTGGCCGGTAGTGATATCAGAGGTATTGAAGTGCTGACTGCATTAGATAATCTATATAACTACGACGTGAAAGCAGGAGTTTCTAGTCAACCTTTAACTGTTCTTGACAATGACTATCGTCCAATAGGAGTTATTGTCCTTATCACAACCAAAAAAGGACAAGGCCCACGCGACATGGTACGGTCGAGAACCTACTTCACCGAACTGCGCGGCGGCTCCATCCCCAAAAGCTTTTACGTGCCAAAGTACTATCCGAAAGACCCGATCGATCAGATCAATTATGACGGCAAACAGGTGTATTACTGGAATCCCTCTTTGCTGACAAACGGCGAACGCGAAGTGGAAGTCTCCTTCCCGGTAGGTGCACTAATGAAAGGAAACCTGCAAATGGAGATAGAAGGCACTGACCTGAATGGACATATCGGAACATTCAGACAAGAAATTCAAGTAATTAAAGAATAAGTGTTATTTTTGCACCATTACTCTCTCGTGCTTCTTACCGAGAGAGGCAATGTATCCGAATGTAAACTAAAAAGGAATGACATGAAAACAACTACTTGGTTGCGAATGATCGCAGCATCAGCGCTCTCACTGGTGTGGAGTGCTACCAATGTACAGTCTGCAACGAGTGTCCCTGCTCAAGTACTAACTCCGGCTAATACGATAGCGGTGGATGATGAGGCTATGACAGGCTATCTCTTTGTCTATTTCACCGGCAATGCACAGTCGCAGGAACAAATACATTTTGCAATCAGCCATGACGGACTTCATTATTTTACGTTGAATGGGGGCAATCCGGTAATATCTTCTGACAAAATTGCAGAGAAGAAGGCGGTGCGTGACCCGCATATCGTTCGGGCTCAGGATGGAAAGACGTTTTATATGGTGGTGACGGATATGAAATCATCGGATGGTTGGTCGTCCAATCGTGGGTTGGTTATGCTGAAGTCAACCGACCTTGTCAACTGGACTGCTTCGGCGATCAATATCTCGACTACGTTTGCAAAGTACAGCGATGTGCTTCGGGTGTGGGCTCCTGAGACGATCTATGATCCGGTTGCTCAGAAATATATGCTTTATTTCTCAATGAGGCAGCCTCTTCCGGATCGTGATATCATCTATTATGCATATGCTAATGAGAGTTTTACTTCTATCAGCGAACCGAAAGTGCTGTATGACCGGGGCAAACCGACTATTGATGGCAATATGGTGTATAAAGATGGCACGTATCATCTATTCTTCAAAACGGAAGGTGAAGATGAGACTCCGAAAGGAATTAAGAAGGTGACTTCGACATCGGCAACCGGTCCGTGGACATTAAACAATCAATATCTTGATCAGAATGCAAGCGGGGTGGAAGGTCCGGCTGTCTTTCAACTCATTGACTCAGATACATATATCATGATGTATGACGTGTATGGAGCCGGTTATTATGAGTTTTGTTCCTCTACAAACCTGACTAACTTCTCCGTAGTGAAAGATATCTCGATGGACTTTAGTCCGCGACATGGCACGGTGATCCCGATTACAACGTCGGAAGAGGGGGCACTGCTTCAGAAATGGGGAGCTGCATTTGTGTCTCTGAAAGGTGCACGTAATCCGCTTGTCAATCAGAAAGCGATTATTATTGATGATACAAACAATACGATTTATCTGCCTTTGATGCCGGGTGCAGATGTCAAAGCGCTGGATCCTCAGTTTTATGCATGGAATGACTCTGTGATGAAAGTGACTCCTTCCGGACCTCAGGATTTTAGTGCTGGTAGTATAGATTATACGGTGTCTGTGGATGGATTGACAAGTAAAACCTATACGGTTACCGCAGAGATGGCAAGCAATCCAGTGATTAATGGGTATTATGCCGAGCCTGAGATGCTTTACTCTGAAAAGGAGGGTAAGTTCTTTCTGTATCCTACAACGGATGGAGTAGCAGAAGGTGCCGCCACGTCTTTTAAAGTCTTTTCATCCACTGATCTTGTGGCGTGGACGGAAGAGGGGACGGCATTGGATCTTTCAACTGTTTCCTGGGCTGAATCGTATGCCTGGGCTCCTTCGGTTGTTGAGAAGAAGATCAATGGCGTCTTTAAGTATTTCTTCTATTATAGTGCGGGTATGAAGATAGGAGTAGCTGTGGGTGATAGTCCGATGGGCCCGTTTGTAGATTCAGGAGCGGCATTGATAGCTGCAAATCCTGCAACGATTAACACTGGAACACCGATTTATCCCGATGTGTTTACTGATCCGCTCTCCGGCAAGAGTTACATCTATTGGGGGCAACGTTATCTGGCTGTCGCCGAACTGAATGCCGATATGATTTCGCTCAAAGAGGGTACGACGCAGGTGATTACTCCATCTGTCGGTGCATATAGAGAAGGTGTGGAAGTGTTTTGCCGAGAGGGGAAATATTATTTCGTATGGTCGCGTGGCACTGCGACAAGTCAGTATTACCGTACGGTATATGGTATGGCTGATTCGCCTGTTGGTCCAATCACTGTGCCTGTAGGATATAGTATTTTATCTAGTGATGCATCGAAAGGAATTCTCGCTCCCGGACAGGCTTCCGTCATTCAAATCCCAGAGAAGGATGAATGGTATATTGCTTATAATCGCTTTGCTATTCCCAATGGTGCGCTCTATTCCAGAGAAGTTTGTATAGATTCTCTGGTGTTTAGTGCTGATACGATTCTGGCTGTAAGGCCGAGCCGCACCGGTATTCAGCCTGTGACCTATTCTGTTACAGAAGAGATCCGGGATGTTCTTCCGTTGGAAGGGGAGATCGTCTCTTCGGAATATTATCGAATGGATGGCGTTTATGTGGGAGATACCTTTTCTGCTCTCAAGGGGGGACTTTATATCCGCAAGGATTTGTATGATGATGGACGTTCCTCTGTGTCCAAGGTCTTGATTGTTGATAGCCGGGATTAAATTTTAAACAATCCTAATTCACTGTAGTATGAAAAGATTGATGCTTACATGGACTGCCGTGATGGCTGTCACAATTTCAATGGCTCAGGTAACTCCTCAGGGGCAAGATCGCCCTCAGGGACAGAGACCTCAGCGTCCTGCCAATGGCGTGCACGACCCGGTGATGATCAAGGAGGGAGATACGTATTATGTCTTCGGTACCGGTCGGGGAGTCAGTATTATCACTTCAACTAACCGGACCGACTGGACGCGGGGTGGCAGTGCCTTTGCTGAACCGATGGCTTGGTGGAAACAGGATATACCCAAGCAAGATGGTAGTATCTGGGCACCGGACATCAGTTACCGGGATGGAAAGTTTCACATGTATTACTCTGTGTCGGCATGGATGGATTTTAATTCGAGCATTGGGTATGCAACAAATACGACGCTTGATCCAAAGGATCCAAACTATAAATGGGTGGATCACGGCAAGGTGATTGATTTCAGAAATGGCGGAGAAGGTGTCAATTGTATTGATCCGAATCTCTTTGTGGATACAGACGGACGGGTGTGGCTCTTCTATGGATCCTACAAGGCCGGATTAAGGTTGGTCGAACTGGATCCGGAGACGGGTCTGCTGAAAAATGCTGAGAAACCCGAGGTAATCGTGCTTACCGATCACTTGGGTGAAGGTGTCTTTGTCATCAAGGTTGACGGATATTATTATATATTTGCTTCTGAAGGAAAGTGCTGTGCAGGTATTGAGAGCACGTATCATGTGGTGATGGGACGCTCGAAAGATATCAAAGGCCCTTACCTGAATAAGAAGGGTGAGAGCTGGGTGGAAAGTAAATCGACGATGTTTCTGGAGGGAAATTACGAGGAACCGGGGAGGGGTCACAATGGCTTCTTTACGGAAAGAGATACTACATTTATCGCTTACCATGCATATACCCGTTCGGCAGGGGGTGCTTCGTTGCTCAACATCAAGCCCATGTATATGGATGAGGAGGGTTGGCCGACATTGACACCGACTGCTACTACGAAAGTGCTGGTGGCTGAGAATCAGCAATCGGTGATTAATAAAAAGAAGTAGCCTTCCCGCGATGAAAAAATCCCTATCTTTGCGGTCTAAATAACAGAAGATTGTGATATATCCGGCTCATTTCGAACAGAAGCTAGGCTTTGATAAGATCAGGGGATTTCTTAGAGAGAAGTGTCTGAGTACATTGGGAGAGGAGAAAGTGTATGAAATGGCTTTTTCTTCTTCTTTTGTGGAGATTAGCGAGTGGCTGCTCCAGACTGAAGAGTTTGTGCGTGTGCTGCGGGAAGAGGACTCTTTTCCTGCAAGTTATTTCTTTGATGTGCGTCCGGCTTTGAAGCGGATCCGCGTGGAAGGTACGTATCTGACTGAAGACGAGATTTTCGACTTGCGTCGTTCGCTGGATACGATCCGTGCGATACTGGCGTTCCTGAACCGCAATGGGGAGGTGGCTTCCCTCTATCCTGCTTTACGCAGACTGGCCGGCGAGGTGATGGTCTTTCCTGAACTGATTGCTGCCATTGATGGAATACTCAATAAGTTTGGCAAAGTCAAGGATAATGCTTCTTCTGATCTGGCGCATATCCGTCGCGAATTGCTTACCACCTCTTCGGGTATCTCCCGCAATCTTTCATCGATATTGAATAAAGCGCGAGCCGAGGGGTATGTAGAGAAGGATGTGGCACCTACTATGCGCGATGGCAGACTGGTGATACCGGTTTCGCCTGCATTCAAACGGAAAATAAAAGGTATCGTGCATGATGAGTCTGCCAGTGGAAAGACAGTTTTTATTGAACCGGCTGAAGTGGTGGAGGCAAATAACCGTATCCGCGAACTGGAGATTGAAGAGAAACGTGAGATTATCCGTATCCTGACTGCTTTTGCCAATACATTGCGTCCGTTTGTCGCGGATGTGGTTTATTCGTATCTATTTCTTGCCGAAGTTGATTTTATTCGTGCCAAAGCGCTCTTTGCTTTGGAGACAGAAGGTATCCGTCCGTCGTTGGAGGACAAACCAATGGTGGACTGGGGACGGGCGATGCATCCTTTGCTTTTCTTGTCTCTGAAAAAACATAACAAACGTGTGGTGCCACTGGATATCCTGCTGAATGAGAAACAAAGGATACTGATCATATCCGGACCGAATGCCGGTGGTAAGTCCGTTTGTCTGAAGACGGTCGGACTGCTGCAATATATGCTTCAGTGCGGGTTACTTGTCTCTATGCATGAGAGTTCGCATGCGGGCATCTTCGAACGGCTCTTTGTGGATATCGGCGATGAACAGTCGATCGAAAATGATTTGAGTACCTACAGTTCGCATCTGCAAAACATGAAGTTCTTCCTGAAAAATAGTCAGGAGAAGACTATCATATTGATTGATGAGTTTGGAACCGGTACCGAGCCGCAGATTGGTGGTGCCATAGCCGAAGCTGTATTGGAGAAGATATATGTCAATAATTCGTATGGGGTGATCACCACCCACTATCGTAATCTGAAACATTTTGCTGAAGGGCATGAAGGGGTGGCCAATGGTGCCATGCTGTACGATCGTCACGAGATGCGTCCACTGTTTCAACTGGATATTGGCAATCCGGGTAGTTCCTTTGCGATTGAGATAGCCCGTAAGATCGGTTTGCCGGATGATGTCATCCAGTCTGCTACTGATATGGTAGGACAGGAATTTATCGATCTGGATAAATATTTGCAGGATATTGCCCGTGATAAACGCTATTGGGAAGGGAAACGCCAGAATATCCGCCAGAAAGAGAAGAAGCTCGAGGAACTGACTTCCGGCTATGAGACTGAACTACAGGGGTTGGACAAGCAGAGAAAGACGATTATCAAAGAGGCCAAACAGGAAGCAGAGTCTTTGCTGAAAGAGGCGAATGCCCGAATAGAAAATACCATCCGTGAGATTAAAGAGGCAGGGGCCGAGAAAGAAAAGACAAAGGATATCCGCCGCAAACTGGAGGAGTTCAAGAAGGATGCCCTCAGTGAACAACTTCGGGAGGAAGATGCCTTTGAACGGAAGATGCGGAAGATAGAGGAGAGGCAACAACGAAAGAAAGAGAAGAAACCGCTGCAGAATGAGTTTCAACCATTGGTGTATAAGGTCGGTGATGTGGTGCGACTGAAGGGGCAGACTTCCTTGGGAGAGGTGCTGGAACTTTCAGGAAAGAACGTGCTGGTGGCCTTTGGTATGCTTAAATCTACGGTGCCTCTGGAGAAACTGGAAAAGGTGAGCAACCGCGCACTCAAGAAAGAGAGTCAGAAGGTTTCTTTTGTGGGAAATACTACGTCAGATATGGTGCATACTAAGAAACTGAATTTCAAACAGGAGATTGATGTGCGTGGAATGCGTGGTGATGAGGCTCTGCAAGCTGTGACATATTATGTGGATGATGCAATTCAGGTAGGGGTAGCGCAGGTGCGCATCTTACATGGAACGGGCACAGGCATCCTGAAGCAGTTGATACGTGAATATCTGAAAGTGACTTCGGGAGTGAAGAGCTTCAGGGATGAGCATGTTCAGTTTGGCGGGGCAGGGGTGACGGTGGTCGAATTTGACTGACACAAAACTACAGAACACAATAATGGCGGGATTTCCTAAGAAGATCCCGCCATTATTTGTTTTACTTAAGTGCGATCAAAAAATCGTTCGCTGTTTCGCTAATTACAATTTTGTCTTCGCGAAGCAACCATCCCAGACCCATAAAAAGGTCTTTGTCAGTTGTCTTTGTCACTTTCTTCAATGCTTTGGCTTCAAGAGCACCTGATTCGTTCAGTGCGGTCCAAATAGCTCCTGCTACAACTCCAGCTTTTTCTTTCAACATTTCTATGAAATTTTAGTTAAGAATAAAGGCCCTCTGAATGGGGCTTTGTTAATTCGGTACAAAGATAAGAATTAAATAGTAATAAATGCAAAGTCTATATGTTATATAACATAATTGATCGCTTGTTTTTAGTTTAGAGCATTATATCCCAATTAGTAGCATGATGTTAAGAATGGAAACAATGGCTGCAATAGAATACAGAATGAGTGTGGAGAGAGTTCCATTGACATATTTTCCCATGACTCGTTTGGAAGAGGTGAGACTTACCTGGAGGAAAACTGTAAACGGAAGCTGCATACTTAAGATCATTTGTGAGATAATTAACCCCTTAAATGGATTGCTGATAAAGAAAATGAGGATCAGCGCAATGCCCAGTGATAGAATGACACCTAAACGGGAGTGGTTATCATGTATGTGATATGGCTCATTGAATATGCCGGCAAAGATAGACCCCGCTGCCATGCCGCTGGTGATGGTCGAAGAGATACCGGCCATGAGCAGGGCAAGCGCAAAGACTTTAACTGCATTATCGCCCAAAAGTGGCTGTAATAATCTGCTCGCTTGTTGCAATTCTTCTACTTGGGTGCCGTACTTAAAGAAGGTAGCTGCTGCCAGAATAATCATAGCGGAATTGATAGCCCAACCCACCATCATGGAGAAAAATGTGTCGAAGAACTCGTACTTCAACAGATGACGTATGGACTTATCATCTTCTTTGTTGTATTCGTGGCTCTGGATTACCTCTGAATGCAGGAAGAGGTTATGGGGCATGACAACGGCTCCCAATACACTCATAATAATCAACATGCTACCTTCCGGAAATGAGGGGGTAACCCACGCTTTAGCGGCGGATACCCATTCGATATCCACCAGAAAGAGTTCGTAGATAAAAGAGATTCCGATAACGGAAACGAAGGCGATGATGGCTCGTTCAATCTTTTTGTAGGAGTTGGTAAACAACATGATGATCACGAAGAGTGTGACGATGGCTGAACCTATATTGATTGGAATATCAAAAAGCATCTGCAGCGCAATAGCACCTCCCAGTATTTCGGCAAGGGAGGTGGAGATAGATGCTAGTACAGCACTTCCCAATACCGGACGGGAGATCCATTTGGGCGTGTATTTTGTAGCAGCTTCAGAGAGACAGAGGCCGGTAACAATGCCAAGGTGGGCCACATTGTGTTGCAGGATGATGAGCATGATTGTGGATAGTGTGACTACCCACAACAGTGTATAACCAAAGTCTGCTCCTGCTGCAAAGTTAGAGGCCCAGTTGCCCGGGTCAATAAATCCGACGGTGACCAATAGTCCGGGACCAATGTATTTGAAGAAATCAATACCACCGAGGTATTGTGTGTGATCTTTCCTGTATAGATCCTTGATGAAACGAAGCATGCTTTTATCTTTTTATGTAGGACAAAGATATGTAATTTCTTTTCTTTCCAGACCTTTAGCCTCGTTTTATTATGAAGATTGATGCTTAAGTGGATGGTGTGCGAACTTTTGCAATCATTCTTTTGAACAGAGTTTTAAAATAGGTACATTTGTAAAAATTTTGAGATTGTTGTTTATATGAAGAAGAACGAGGATGTAATTTATGATAAAAACACGATAGAGTTTGTTGCAGTAGCAGTCAGCTTTTGTGCATTATTGGAATCACAGGAGCCGGTTTCTAAAGAATTACTGGTGGATAGATGCCAAAAAATATTGCCGTTACTCTATCTGAAAGCGATGATGCTACCCAAAGTGGAACCGCTCAGTGAGTATGAGCTGGAGAGTTTGGTGTCTGAGGAGGAATATGAATCGCTGAAACAAAGAATTGCTGGAATCTTGGGTGAGCAGGATGATTATCTGGAAGTGTTTCACCCGGATATGCCATACAGTGACACTCCCGTCCTGGCAACTTTGTCGGAAGACCTTGCTGATATCTATCAGGATATTAAAAACTTTGTTAGTATCTTTCGCCTTGAGAATCCGGAGACAATGAATGATGCGCTTTATTTGTGTAAAGAGAATTTTAAGGAGTTTTGGGGGCAACGCCTGACAAATGCAATGCGTGCACTTCATGCCATAATGAAAACGTTTGAATGGTAAAAACGAAATATAGGAATAGTATAACCAAAGAGGAACTCAATACTTTCCCGCTTTTAATGTTAGAAGGGAAGATTATTATTGTGGATTCTCCCGAAGCTGTCCCGGTGGCTGTTAATACTTTGCAGCGTAGTAAAGTGATTGGTTTTGATACGGAGACACGTCCCAGCTTTAAGAAAGGCGTCATGTATGATGTCTCTTTGCTTCAGTTGGCATCAGAGGATGCTGTTTATCTTTTCCGTTTGAATAGGATAGGGTTTCATCCTGCGCTGATGGATCTGTTGGAGAATCCGTCGATCATTAAAGTAGGACTCTCTATCAAAGATGATTTTCATGCGATCAACAAATGTTACGAGATTGCTCCGGCATCTTTTGTAGAATTACAGAGCTATGTGAAGCAGTTTGAGATTGAGGATAACAGTTTGCAAAAGATTTATGCGATTGTATTTGGCAAGAAGATAACCAAAGCGCAACGCCTTACCAACTGGGAAGCAGAGGAACTGACAGATAGACAGGCGCATTATGCTGCATTGGATGCGGTCGCTTGTCTGGAGCTTTATCGTGAACTGGAGAAGAAACGGAAGCAAAAAGAGCGCTACGAAAGAGCTAAATTGCAAAAGAGCAAAGAGAAGAAGGAAGTGAAACAGCAAGATAAACAACAAGATAAATAGATAAGTATGTATATAAAGAAAGCCTTTCTCCGGAGTGGGAAGGATGAGTCTGCAAGACGTTATCATCCATGGATATTTTCCGGAGCAATTGGTCGTCTGGAGGGCAATCCAGAAGAGGGAGATCTTGTGGAGGTATATGATTGCCAGAAGAACTATCTTGGTGTAGGGCATTATCAAATAGGAAGTATTGCTATTCGTATCCTGACCTTTAAGGAAGAACCAATTGATAAGACTTTTTGGATAAACCGTTTTAAGAGTGCGTATGAGCTACGTTGTGTGCTTGGATTGGCGCATAGTGCAACTACAAATACGTTTCGTTTAATACATGGAGAAGGGGATTGCCTCCCTGGTCTGATTGTGGATGTTTATGGTGATACAGCCGTTATGCAGGCGCATTCTGTAGGGATGCATCTGGTGCGCGCTGACCTCTCAGAAGCGATAATTGCTGTGATGGGTGATACAATAAAAAATGTCTATTACAAGTCTGAAGCGACTTTGCCTTTCAAGGCAGATCTGCAACAGGAGAATGCGTATCTCTGTGGAGGTCCTTCTGCTGATCTGGCATTGGAGAATGGTCTGAAGTTTCATGTGGACTGGCTGAGAGGACAGAAGACTGGTTTTTTTGTGGATCAGCGTGAGAATCGTGCTTTACTCGAGAAGTATTCCGCAGGACGCGCCGTACTCAATATGTTTTGTTATACCGGAGGATTTTCATTCTATGCGATGCGTGGTGGTGCCACACTGGTGCATTCTGTGGATAGTTCGTCAAAGGCGATAGATATGACAAAATTGAACGTGGAACTCAACTTTCCCGATGATAAACGTCACGAGGCTTATGCGGAAGATGCTTTCAAGTATCTGGATGCGATGGGCGACCGTTATGACTTGATCATACTGGATCCTCCTGCTTTTGCTAAGCACCGTAATGTGCTTCGTAATGCCTTGCAGGGTTATCGCAAACTGAATGCCAAGGCTTTTGAGAAGATTCGTCCGGGAGGAATACTTTTTACGTTCTCCTGTTCGCAGGTAGTTACCAAAGAGGATTTTCGTTTAGCAGTGTTTAGTGCTGCTGCGCAGTCGGGACGTAATGTGCGTATTTTGCATCAACTTACGCAGCCTGCCGATCACCCAATTAATATTTACCATCCGGAAAGTGAGTATCTGAAAGGATTGGTGCTATTTGTGGAGTAATACTCTGCTTGTTTATAACAAAATAAGGCTTCCGTTTGGAGGCCTTTTTTGTTCTCGTGAATATTTTCTTGCCAATTTATTCTTCCTGTTGATAAATAGTGAGTCGCTTGAATTAGTGTATATTAAAAATAGTTATAATATCCAGTAGGTGAAGCCGGTAAGATTAAAATAGATTTAAGCGAGATGGATTGATTTATTATAAACGAAATAATATATAAATAAATTACTAAATTGCAAGCTATTATGTACAGGGTTCCTAATTAATTGAATACCTATGAAAACTACTAAAGCATTGTTTTGTGTGGCATGCGTCTGTATGACTACCTTAGTTTCATTCGGGCAAGACTGGTCCATGAAGACTGCCAAATTAATGACGCCTTTTGCTACTACTATTGATACTTCAAATGTGTTGGGTGAATACCCTCGTCCACAGATGGTTCGTCAGAATTGGATGAACCTGAATGGTATATGGCAATTTCAACCGGGCACTTCTGCCGCGGAAGGATTACCTGCTGGTACTCTTTCAAGTAAGATACTCGTTCCATTCCCTGTGGAGTCGGCTATCTCAGGAGTGATGCAGCATTATGAAAGACTCTGGTATCGACGTACCTTCACTGTTCCATCAGAGTGGACAGGTCAACGTATTCTTGTTCACTTTGGAGCGGTGGATTATGAGTCTGAAGTATTTGTAAATGGCCAGACGCTTGGTATTCATAAGGGTGGATATGATCCATTTACGTATGATATTACTTCTTCCCTGACTGGCACTGGCTTGCAGGAGATGACAGTTCGGGTATATGACCCTACGAGTGATGGTGGACAGCCGCGTGGAAAACAAACGTTATCGCCGGGCGGGATTATGTACACTTGTACTTCAGGTATATGGCAGTCTGTATGGTTGGAGCCGGTGCCTCAAACATCTATTTCAAATATTAATATTGTTCCTGATATTGACAAGTCGGTACTGAACCTTACTGTCTCTACTGAAGGGCAGGCTGCAAACCAAACCATTACCGCTGTTGTAAAAGACGGAGATGAGGTCGTGACTACTTTTCAGGGAACGGTGAACAGCAAGATGCAAATACCTGTTCCTGATGCCAAACTTTGGTCACCGGACTCGCCCTTTTTATACGACCTCTCCATAACCCTTAACAGTGACGGTGTCGGAGTTGATTCTTTGACCAGCTATTTTGGTATGCGAAAGATTTCTGTTGGCACTGTGGATGGATATAAGAAGTTGTTGCTCAACAATCAATTTCTTTTTCAAATCGGGCCACTGGATCAAGGCTTCTGGCCTGATGGTCTTTATACGGCACCTACTGATTCTGCTCTACGCTATGACATTGAGAAGATGAAAGAATTAGGGTTCAATATGGTGCGCAAGCATATAAAGGTGGAACCTTACCGCTGGTATTATTGGGCAGATAAACTAGGTCTGATGGTTTGGCAGGATATGCCTTCTCCTAATTCTTATATTGATAATCCTCCGGCAATAGATACCTTGGCATTCCATTCCGAACTTCGCAAAATGATAGAGACGCACTGGAATAGTCCGGCTATCATTATGTGGGTGCTCTTCAATGAGGGACAAGGACAACATAATACGGAAGGCTATGTCAGTGAAGTGAAAGCATTGGATCCTTCCAGAATTGTCAACCAGGCAAGCGGATGGAGTTTATATGGTTCCGGAGATGTAATGGATATTCATAATTACCCTGCACCGGCATCGCCTTCGAGTAGTACTCAGACCTTGGCTTGCGGTGAATATGGAGGTATTGCTTATTCTGTGAACAAACATATTTGGGGTCCGGGTTTTGGATATACCAAAGTTTATACATCTAAGGCATTGTCCAATCTTTACGATGTGTATGCGAATGATGTGACGCAATTTAAAACAAATAATGGTTTAAGTGCAGCCGTTTATACTCAGATTACGGATGTTGAGACGGAACTGAATGGGCTGTTGACCTATGACAGGGTTGTTACCAAACCGGACGCAACAAAAACCTTTGAATCAAATAGGAAAATCATGAATGACAATATGTTTCTGACAAGTGTAATTCCTATAGCCCCTGAAAGTGCGACTTTATGGAAATACACTATTTCCACACCGGCTTCCGACTGGAATACGTCCTCATTCAATGATTCATACTGGCGAAGTGGGCAAGCAGGATTTGGCACAGCGAATACTCCTGGCACCACAGTGCACACAGTTTGGAACACTAGTGATATCTGGATACGCAAGCAATTCAATCTCGATAATATCCCTGCCTCCCTCATTGACAGTCTGTTTTTGATCTTATATCATGATGAGGCCTGTGAAGTATATATTAATGGAGTGCTGGCAACGTCCTTGAGCGGTTATATCACTAATTATTCTACACTTTCTTTGAGTACGGCTGCAAAAAGCGCATTTATTCCGAATGGGAGTAACCTGATTGCAATTCATTGTAATCAGGTTACCGGAGGTCAATATATTGATGCTGGACTTTCATTGCGTACCTCTCAAAAGAATCCACTACTGAATGTTTCGGATATCACACAGAGTCGTTTTTCCATATTCTCAAGTCCCTCCCGGGATACCCTTTACATAAACGGATTGGACTCTGATGATGCATCTGCCACCATTTATGATGCAAAGGGAATATTGGTTAATCGGAAAGCAGGAAGGTTCAGCTCTATCGATGTCTCTTCACTTTCAGAGGGAGTATATACGCTCCGGATCAACGATAAAAGTGAAGCATATAGTTTTAAGTTTGTTCGGTAAAATTCCATGATTTGATTTGATCGGATGACTCTGATCTGTTTTTCTTGAGAGCACTCCTGTTTTGATGAAAACAGGAGTGCTCTTGGTTAAATATTATTAATTCACCGAAAATAATTAGAGAAACATGTTGTATGACATAAAAAACAGCTATATTTGTACTGTGTTTTTCATGGTATTAGATTTAAGGTTAATAAAAGATTGGTTGTCGTGAGACAACCATTTTTTTTTGCCCTATTCCCAAAGTGGGAATGCCGGTCTTCTTAGGAACCCTCTTCCAAAAGAGAAATAGGTGACTTTGGTGCACAATCCTGTTTCAAACTATTCAGCAGACAATAGCGTGATTGACACTGTTATCTGCAATGGTCGTATCCTGATGGAAAATCACAGTAAAGATGCATTAGTTATCTTGAACCGCAATATAACTATCCTAAACCGCAATATAGCTATATTGCGGCACGAGATAGCTATCCCGTGCTTCAAGATGAAGAATGAGTTGGGGAGCGATAAACTTTTCAACCTGACGAAGAAAACATTCCTTCCTATCAGAGGGCAAAAGATATCAGGCAAGAAAGGACGGATATTCATGGCACAGACGAAGAACTGAAGGGGGTGACTCTTTTAGCTTCTGACTCTGAAATCAGTAGATTCTTTTAAGTCGTAATATCAGACTCCTGTTGATTCTTCCATCTGCACCTGTTTGAATGTATTTACAGTGATGGCGGGTATGAGTAAATGTGTGCTTCTTTTCAACCTTTTGCATTCATAATAGTATTGTGTTCTCATATTCTGTCTGATAACAAGTTGCAGGAGGCCAAACTCTTCGTATATTTGTGATTTGAAAAATGTCATACATGATTTTTTGTGCAGGTTAGTACTTGCATCATCTTTTAAACAGAAAGAGCAGACTATGAGTATAATAAGAGGTTTGATAGGAATATTTGTGTTGATCTTTATCGCTTTTCTTTTTAGCAAGAACCGGAGAGCGATTGACTGGAAGCTGGTGGGAGTAGGTTTAAGTCTGCAATTCTTATTGGTAGTGGGCATGCTATATGTTCCTTTAGTTCAGCAATTTGTAACATTGATAGCACATGCCTTTGTTAAAGTACTCTCTTTCTCCAAAGTAGGATCCTCTTTTCTTTTTGGCAGTCTGGCCGATAATCAAAGCTTTGGATATATATTTGCTTTCCAGGTGTTTCCAACCATCATCTTCTTTTCCGCACTCACTTCCTTGCTGTATTATCTGAATATCATTCAGTGGCTCATCAAAGGGATATCGTGGGTGCTTCGTAAGACGCTTAAGATATCAGGAGCAGAAGGCTTGGTGGCTTCCAGTAATATATTTGTCGGAGTAGCTGAAGCGCCCATGTTGATCAAGGGATTCTTGCCAAAGATGAATTCATCTGAATTGTTCCTTTTGATGACGGCTGGTATGGCTACTATAGCAGGAGGAGTGATGGCAGCTTATGTGGGATTGTTGGGTGGCAATGATCCGGCATCTCAGATCCTGTTTGCGAAACATCTTATCGCAGCTTCTGCAATGGCTGCCCCGGGTGCAGTAGTGATGAGTAAGATCATTATTCCTCAGACAGAGAAAACGTGTGATGAGGCGGTTATCTCCAGGTATGACATGGGTAATAACATGCTTGATGCTATTGCCACTGGAGCTACGGATGGACTTCGACTTTCTGCATCCATTGGCGCTATATTGTTGGTTTTTATTTCTTTCATCGCATTTGCCAATTATTTGCTTTCCTATCTTATAGGAGATACTTTAGGCTTGAATGAAAAGGTAGCTACTTTCTTTGATGGACGTATTACCGAGTTTAATTTTCAGTTTCTTTTGGGTGTCATATTTTCACCGGTTGCATGGCTGATGGGTATATGTCGGGAGGATATGTTTCTTGTCGGACAGCTACTCGGCGAGAAGATTATCTTGAATGAATTTGTGGGCTACGAAACGTTGTCTCAATTGAAAAGTGCTTCGGCCTTTGTTGAAGATAAGTCAATAATCATGTCTTCTTATATGCTCTGTGGCTTTGCAAATATTGGTACAATTGCTATTCTGATTGGAGGAGTTGGTTCGCTTGCGCCTATGCACCGTGGATTTCTCACGAAGTACGGCTTCCATTCTGTGATTGCCGGTACTTTGGTGTCTTGCGTGTCAGCAACAATGATAGGAATGTTAATCTGATAATACAATGCATATATTTTATACTCCGGATATAGTTACCGAGATGCAACTTCCTGATGAGGAAGCTCAGCATTGCGTGCGGGTTTTGCGTAGGACAGAAGGGGATAAGATCCTGCTGACAGATGGTAAAGGCTCTTTTTATAAGGCAATCATCCGTACAGCTCATCCGAAACATTGCAAGGTAGAACTTGTTGAGACAATTACTCCGGATCCTCTCTGGAAGGTAAAGATTGAGATTGCAGTGGCTCCTACAAAAAATATGGACCGCATGGAGTGGTTTACGGAGAAAGCGACAGAGATAGGGATTGACAAGATTATTCCTATCCTGTGTGATCATTCCGAAAGAAGGATATTGAAAGAAGAGCGTATGGAGAAGATTGCCGTGTCGGCAATGAAACAGTCTATGAAGCCGGTTCTTCCTCAGATACTATCATTAACGCCTTTTGATAAGATCGTCAGCACAGCTTTTGACGGACAGAAGTTTATCGCTCATTGTTATAAGGATGATAAGACCGAACTAAAAGATGCGTACCAGAAAGGCAACAATGTGTTGGTCTTGATTGGACCGGAAGGTGATTTTAGTGAGCAGGAAGTAGAAAAAGCGATCCAAAACGGCTTTATTCCGGTATCGCTGGGCAAGAGTCGCCTGCGTACTGAAACTGCTGCATTGGTCGCTTGTCATACCATTCAACTGTTATCAGAATAAAAGCAATCTTGCTTTTATTCTGATAAAGGAGAACTTCTTAGTCAGTTACAGAGAAGTAACAGCTTATCTGTTGGAAATCGGAACGTATTTCAGATTCTTCTCAATCACATCTTTATAGGCAGGACGAATGATCCGTTTGCCTGCGAAGTTCAACTCTTCATTGCGGTGAGCTGTCCATCCGACGATACGAGCCATTGCAAAGATAGGAGTGAAGATTTCTTTTGGCAACCCAATCATCTCATACACAAATCCGGAATAGAAGTCAACATTACTGGATACCTGCTTGCCATTGTTTTTCACTTTTACGAACATGGCAATGCCTCTTTCTTCCAGCAGTTCAAGAAAATCAAACTCCTCTTCCAGCCCTTTTTCTTTTGCCAGGTCACGTGCCATCTCTTTCAGTAGTAATGCACGGGGATCAGAGATCGTGTATACAGCATGGCCGATACCATAGATCAATCCTGTCTTATTATATGCTTCCTTGTTAAGGACGCGAGTCAGATAGGTGTCTATCTCAGAGACGTTTTTCCAGTCATGGATATTCTCCTTCAAATGATGAAACATGTCCGCAACCTGAATATTGGCACCTCCATGTAAAGGCCCTTTCAGCGAACCGATTCCTGCTGCAATGGATGAATAGGTGTCTGTGCCGCTGGAAGAGGTGACTCTGACAGTGAATGTCGAGTTATTACCACCTCCATGCTCAGCCTGAAGAATGAGTAACAAGTCTAGGATGCGCGCTTCTAGTTCGGTATAATCATGTCTCAGCATAGAAAGGAAGTTTTCTGCAATTGAGAGATTCTCATTCGGGTGACGAATGTGTAGCGAACGCCCTTTGTTGTTGTGTCTCAACACATTATAGGCGTATGCAATGATTGTGGGGAACTTAGAGATCAGATCGATAGACTGACGCATCAGGTTATCACGCGAGGTGTCATCGGGATTTGGATCAAACGTATACATCTCCAGTACACTTCGGGCGAGAATGTTCATGATGTTATTGCCTCTTAGTTCGAGGATGTTCATCGTAGTCTCATGTGTTAGAGGCATATTCTCATTTAATAGATCACGAAAAGCGGTCAGTTCTTCCTTATCGGGAAGATTGCCGGAGAGCAGGAGGTAAGCAACCTCTTCAAAGCCAAAACGCTTTTCTTCTTGCAGGGCATGTACCAGGTCTTCAACATCGTAACCACGATAGAAGAGTTTGCCAGGGATAGGATTCAGCGTCCCATCTGCCGCACGTTCGTAGCCGACTACGTTACCTATGCGTGTCAACCCGACCAGTACTCCCGAACCATCTTCATTGCGCAGTCCGCGTTTTACACCATACTTTTGGAATAATCCATTTTCTATCTTTGCTGAATGCTTCAGTGATTCAGACAACTTATATATTACATACTCTTTTTTCATACACTTCTCGTCAGTTTGTTTATCACTTCTATTTGTTTTCATTGTTTCATTCTATTACATATGTTTTCTCCAAATTGTGAGGTGGAAAGAGCCTTTCCTTCCGCCATAAAACGGGCAAGATCAGCAGTCGCCAGTCCTTCACAGTAACAACTTTCTATCTCGGAAATAATGAGGTCTGCAGCCTCTTTCCATCCAAGATATTCAAGCATCATTACGGCTGATAGAATCAGCGAAGAAGGATTGACGCAATTCTGACCGGCGATATCCGGTGCTGTGCCATGAGTTGCCTCAAAGATAGCGTGCCCGGTCAGGTAGTTGATATTAGCACCGGGTGCAATACCGATTCCTCCCACCATGGCAGCCAGCTGATCAGAGATGTAATCGCCATTCAGATTTAGCGTTGCCACTACAGAATAATCCTCCGGTTTTAATAATGTGTTTTGCAGGAAAGCATCAGCAATCACATCTTTGACGATGAGCAGTCCTTTGTCAATAGCCTCTTTTAGTGTCTTCTCAGCAATACTCTTGCTTTGTTCTTTCTTCAACTTCTCATACTGAAGCATCGTAAATACCTTTTCCGGATATTCACGTTCAGCCAGTTCGTAACCCCAGAGTTTGAATCCACCCTCCGTGTACTTCATGATATTACCTTTGTGTACCAGTGTCACAGAAGGTAATTTGTGAAGTAAGGCATATTCAATCGCCGCTCTTACCAATCGCTCCGTGCCTTCTACAGAAACCGGTTTGATGCCAAAGGAAGAGGTCTCCGGGAAGCGAATCTTTGTTACCCCCATCTCTTCACGCAGGAATTTCAACAGTTTCTTTGCTTCAGGTGTGTCATATTTCCACTCAATACCGGCGTAGATGTCTTCTGTATTCTCTCGAAAGATGACCATATCTACTTTCTGAGGTTCTTTGACCGGTGATACTACTCCACGAAACCAGCGCACCGGACGCAAACAGACGTAGAGGTCCAGTTCCTGTCTCAAGGCTACATTCAGCGAACGAATGCCACCACCCACCGGCGTGGTGAGCGGACCTTTGATACCAATCAGATACTCCCGAAAGATATTCATTGTCTCCTCTGGCAACCATGAGCCTACCTGATTGAATGCTTTTTCACCTGCCAGTACTTCTTTCCATTCAATGCTTCGCTTGCCTTTATAGGCTGTAGCCACCGCTTTGTTTACAATATCCTGACTCACAGAGGTTATTTCCTTGCCGACTCCATCCCCTTCAATGAAAGGAATCGTCACGTGGTCAGGAACTACTAATTTCCCTTCTTTTATTATTACTTTTGCCATCTATTCTTCATTTACCTGAGTTTATATTGAGTGCTGATCCGGCTTTAAACCAGTCGATCTGCATTTGGTTGTATGTATGTGATGCCTCGATTGACTCTTGTGTTCCATCACTGTGATGAATTTGAACTGTGACGTATGACCCTGGTTGGAAAGCATTCATCTGAATGATAGAAAGAGTATCTTCTTCACGGATACGATCATAATCGGAAGGATTAGCAAAGGTAAGTGCCAGCATCCCTTGTTTTTTCAGATTGGTTTCGTGGATGCGGGCAAATGACTTTGCAAGGATGACTTTTACATTTAGAAAACGTGGTTCCATTGCAGCATGTTCGCGAGATGATCCTTCTCCATAGTTTTCTTCAGCCACCACGATCGAAGAGATTCCTTCTTTCTTGTAGTATCTTCCTAAGGAGGAAACTGGAATATACTCTCCGTTCAGAGGATTTAGCACCTGATTGGTCTTTCCGTTGAAAGCGTTAACTGCACCCATGAGAAGGTTATCCGAAATATTATCAAGATGTCCGCGATATTTAAGCCACGGACCAGCCATAGATATATGGTCGGTGGTACACTTGCCGGAAGCTTTGATTAACAACCGCATAGAGAGCAAATCTTTCCCATCCCAAGGTTGGAATGGAGCTAACAGTTGGAGCCGTGATGAGTCTGCACTGATTGTGATTTCTTCTTTGTTGTTTCCCGGAGCAAGAAAACCACTGTCACCCTCTGAAAATCCATTCACAGGCAACGTGTCGCCGGTAGGTTCATCAAGCATCACCCATTCTCCTTGCTCGTTTTGAAGCTTATCTTTCAAAGGATTGAAGCAGAGATCCCCTGCAATGGTAAGAGCCAGAGTCAGTTCGGGAGAAGCGACAAAGTGGTAGGTGTTAGGATTCCCGTCAGCCCGTTTGGCAAAGTTCCGGTTGAATGAAGAAACGATTGAGTTTTTGTGGCTTGAGTCTTTCATCTCCCGCTTCCACTGACCGATACACGGACCACAAGCATTAACCATGATAGTGCCTCCGATGGCATGGAATGCATCAATAATGCCATCCCGTTGAGCAGTGAGGTATATCATCTCAGAGCCGGGATTGATGATCAGAGGAGAGGCTACTTTCAGCTTTTTAGTCACAGCTTGACGTGCCAGAGATGCTGCGCGGCTTAAGTCTTGATAGGACGAGTTGGTACACGAACCGATCAGTCCGCACTCCATCAACCGCGGATATTCCTGACTCTTCACCTTTTCTGCAAATTCGGAGATGGTACATGCAGCATCGGGAGTGAAAGGCCCATTGATATAGGGCTCCAAGGTTGAGAGGTCGATTTCGATCACCCGATCATAATACTTTTCTGGAGAGTCTGTTACTTCTTGATCCGCTTTTAGCATCTCTGCAATACGTAAAGCTCCTTCAGCGACTTCTGCGCGGCTAGTTGCGCGCAAATATCTCTCCATCTCTTTATCGTATGGGAAAACAGAAGCGGTAGCTCCTACTTCAGCCCCCATATTACAGATGGTTGCTTTACCAGTAGCTGAGAGTGCTGTTGTACCTTCTCCGAAATATTCGATTATGGCATTTGTTCCACCTTTTACAGTCAGAATGCCAGCAAGTTTAAGAATAACATCTTTAGGGGTTGTCCAGCCATTGAGTCTGCCGGTCAGTTTGACTCCGATGATACGAGGCATTTTCAGTTCCCATTCCATCCCTGTCATTACATCTACCGCATCAGCGCCACCGACACCAATAGCCAGCATACCTAATCCACCGGCATTGGGCGTATGAGAATCAGTGCCCACCATCATTCCGCCGGGGAATGCATAGTTTTCAAGTACTACCTGGTGAATAATGCCTGCGCCAGGCTGCCAGAATCCAAGACCATATTTCCCGGATACACTTCTCAGGAAGTCATACACCTCCTTGTTAGTATCCAAGGCGGTACTAAGGTCTTTATCCGAACCTTTGTGTGCCTGAATCAGGTGATCGCAATGGACAGTTGCCGGAACAGCAGATTCGTTTCGTCCTGCATTCATAAACTGGAGCAGCGCCATTTGTGCTGTTGCGTCCTGCATGGCAACCCTATCCGGTCGGAAATTAGCATATTCTGTACCCCGCACATAGTCTTTGATGTCATCCTGATTGTACAGATGGACATACAGAATCTTTTCTGCAAGTGTGAGTGGCCTGTTTAATTTGGCTCTGATGTTTGAAATCCTTTCGGGAAAGGAGGAATAAAGACTGTTTATCATCCGAATATCATGTATCATTTTCTGCTAAGTTTTAGTAATTCAAGCTAAATATTGAACTTTTCGCAAAGTAATAAAATATTTTCCAAATTCAATTATTCCAATTCGAAAATAATTATAATGAGGGACGAATCAAAAGAAAAGAAGGCCAATTCCTTACGGAAACAGCCTTCTTATATGTATTAATCGTCCATCATATTGTTATTCCCATTCAATAGTTGCAGGAGGCTTGGACGAAATATCATAGGTAACCCTATTGACACCTTTTACCTTATTGATAATCTCGTTGGATATCTTTCCCAGAAACTCATAAGGAAGATGTGCCCAGTCTGCCGTCATTGCGTCTGTGGAGGTTACTGCACGCAGGGCAATTGCACGTTCGTAGGTTCGTTCGTCACCCATGACTCCAACAGATTGTACGGGAAGAAGTATTACGCCTGCCTGCCATACTTTGTCATAGAGCCCCCAATCGCGTAAACCCTGGATAAAGATATCATCAGCTTCCTGGAGGATTTGCACTTTCTCAGGTGTGATATCGCCGAGGATACGCACTGCGAGTCCCGGTCCGGGGAAAGGGTGACGGCTTATCAGATGCGTCGGCATTCCCAATTTGGAACCTACGCGGCGAACTTCATCTTTAAATAACAGGCGGAGAGGTTCGCATAGCTTGAGGTTCATCTTGTCAGGAAGTCCACCTACATTATGGTGACTCTTGATGATGGTACCTGTAATCGACAACGATTCGATGCAGTCGGGATAAATAGTCCCTTGTGCCAGCCATTTTACATCTTTCAGCTTGTGAGCTTCCTGGTCAAATACATCTATGAACCCCTTACCGATGATTTTACGTTTTGTCTCAGGATCACTGACACCTTCAAGTTCGCTGAAGAACTTCTCGCTGGCGTCAACACCAATAACGTTGAGTCCCAGGCACTCATAGTCGCTCATCACATTCTTGAATTCGTTCTTGCGCAGCAATCCGTGGTCTACAAAGATACAGGTAAGGTTCTTTCCAATAGCTTTATTGAGCAAAACCGCTGTCACAGAAGAATCAACGCCACCGCTAAGCCCAAGTACTACTTTGTCATCTCCAAGTTGCTGTTTCAGTTCGGCTACCGTGTTATCAATAAATGAAGCCGGTGACCAGTCTTGTTTGCATCCGCAGATATTAACCACAAAGTTTTTAAGGATTTGCATTCCGTCTTCGGTATGATACACTTCCGGGTGGAATTGAACACCCCAGACATTTTCATTTTCTATTTGATAGGCAGCGATAGCAACCTCATTGGTACTGGCAATAGTCTTGAAATAGGATGGAACAGAGGTGATTGTATCACCGTGAGACATCCAGACTTGTGAGTTCTCCTTCACATTGTAGAGAAGAGGATTTTCTTTATCAAACTTGCCGAGATGAGCACGTCCGTATTCGCGGGAGCCGGCCGGTTCTACTGTTCCACCATTACTCTCTGCAATAAATTGTGCTCCATAACAGATGCCAAGAACCGGATACTTATCACGGATCTTATATAAATCCATCTTAAACGCATTCTGGTCATATACTGAAAAAGGACTTCCCGACAAGATAACGCCCTTTACAGATTCATCTCCTTCAGGAAACTTATTGAAAGGAAGAATCTCGCAAAAGACATCCAGTTCGCGCACTCTGCGACCGATCAACTGGGTGGTTTGGGAACCAAAGTCCAGAATGATGATTTTTTCCTGCATAAATGAAATATTGTTTGTAATTATTGGTGCTGCAAAATTAAAGAAAAAAACAGATGAGAGCACTATAATTGGGCTATAATTATAGTTGACAGCACGAAGAAATTATCTACTTTTGCTTCCCAATGAAGAAAAAGAGTAAGGGCTCTAGCTCTAGAAAAAAGAAAGGAACAAGCTATTCAACGGTAAAAGGGTTGCTTGGGATAATACTAGCCATTGTAGTGCTGGCCACCTTTCTGCTGATTTACAGACAGCGGTTCATGTATCATCCCATTCCTCCCATTGTATTGGCAAAATATGAGCTGAAAGGAATTGATGTATCACGGCACAATGGAAAGATAGACTGGAAAGCGGTGGCGGAGGAGGGAATTGCTTTTGTGTATATAAAAGCTACAGAGAGTGTGGCTTATATTGATACCTCTTTCATTACCAATTATGAGGGTGCCGTAAGAGAAGGACTCATGGTAGGAACTTATCATTTCTTTCGTTTTAATGAGAGTGGAGAAGAGCAGGCACGCCACTTTATCAAAAATAGCCAATACAAAAAAGGAGATCTTCCTCCTGTGATTGATGTGGAGCACTCTCCATTTAACTTTATTTCCCGACCAAAAGATGTGGCAAGGAGACTTCGCGATATGGAGCACCTCTTGCATGCCTATTATGGCGTTCGACCTATTATTTACACCAATAAGGATTGTTTCAAGAAGTATATCCGCGATTACTTTCCGGATGTTAGGGTTTGGATATGTGATTTGAGTGGTGAGCCCAGTGAGAAGGATCATCCAAACTGGATCTTTTGGCAGTATTCGCATAGAGGTCAACTAAACGGAATTATCGAAAAGGTCGATTTGAATGTTTTCCGGGGTTCATCGGAAAGGCTGAAAGAACTGACGACCTATTAAGTTCAAGGGATCTGACGGATTGAAATATTCTTGTACAACAGACTATTCTCAAAGCTCCATTGGATTCCCACCTGACAGTCAATTAGAGGAATGAAGTCATTAAAGAGTCCTTTGATTTTCTCTCTTTCCATAATAATTGTCTCCGGAGAATCCTTGAAGTTTGCCCAAAGGATTCCATTGCAGTTCTCACTAAAATCTTTCTGTAATTTTTCTTCAGCCAGATTTACAGCTTGTGAATCCGATTCCATTTCTGACAGATAACCATATATTGTGGATATTGAATCAGAGGCAAGCATGGCATTCCCCTGGAAGGAGATAAACTCTTTTTCTCCTTGGCTATTGAACTCATCACCAAAAGCTTTACTGACAAAACCACTCTTGAGTAGCTCGAAGATAACCACTGTTCGGTTATTAATCAATATTTGGTGAAGAGAATAGTTGTTCTTCATTTGTCTGATTTCTCTTTGGAACGTATTGAAAGCTTTGGCACTATCCTCCATTTCAATACGGTAAATAGTTCGGAGAGCTCCGATACTATCTTTGTAGTGAATGGAAAGTAGATATTGTTTGAAGTTTCTCTTAAAATAAGAAATACAGTTGATAGAATCATTCAAAAAGAAAGAAGCGCTGTCTTGGTGGTATAACCCTTTCTGAAGCAAGTAAAAAGGATAATCCGAGAGGCCACTGAAATAAAAAGAGAGGGTCTGTTTAGGAAATAGATGGCCTGTTGGAAAAGGGACTGCTTCTTGGTTTCGAGCGTCACTTACCGTATAGCTATCAGGCATCTTGCAAAAGCCCGTGAAACCAATCTTTCCTTTTTCAAGATACAGATCGAAGGTTGTCCAGTAAGAAGATAATGTGTCATTGAGTAATAAATCTTTTTTCTGGAGAAAGAGGGAGCCAATGACATCTTTTCCTCTTGAAACAGTCATTTCGGCAAATTGATTGTCTGTAATTACATCATCATCAATTACTTTCTCAACCTGTTTTCGGTTTTTGCTTCCAGCAAAATACCCTTTGAAGAGAGTACAACAGAAAAATTCGTCATCCGCTAAAGGGTAATAATAGACAGTTGCTTCTTTGTATTTTTCTTTGATAGGTTCATATCCAGGGAAGATAACGTCATCAATCAGTGCTATTATCCCGGACTTATCCTTATCGTGTACTTTAAAAAGAAAAAGAGGTTTATTAGGGTCTGTCTCATTAAAAGAGATAATCAACTCTTTTGAAAGGATCTCAACAGGAATCCGGTCTTCTTGCATTAACTTGAAGACTTTATTCAAGAAAGGTCTTTCCCGGTCAGGCAAATTAATAATGTGATCCTGAAAGTATTTGTTTTCGGAAAGTTTCTTTTCGTAATTCGTGAAGTTATCCGTATAGAAGATCGTCTTATTGTCCGATGGAATCAGCGAAAACAGATCTACATTATAATCATCTTCCGCATTGTTCAATGCAATGTATTTATTTACTCCCCAAGCAACTGCAATGATAAATAGGAGTATACCGCTTAAAATGTAAATACTGTTTCTCATATTGCAGAAATAGGACAATAGTTAGTATGACCAAAAGTAAAAATTGTATTTTTGTTATCTTGTTCAAATATACGACAAAAACACGTCACAATGAAGACTCCTTTTGAGAAATGCAACTTAATATGCAAAGTTGTCCTTTTAATTCTTCTCTGTTTATCTTCAACTACCAGTTGTTTTTCTGCTTCAGCTCAATCGGATACGATCTCTGTTGCTTTTATTCAAGGTCATAATGAGTGGGAAGAGAAATATATCAGCGAGATGCTTGATTCTCTTTCTTCTTATTTTCGGGTAGATATGGGAATGCTTTCTGGTCATGTCGGTGAACTGGATGGTTATGATGTCATTGTTGTTGCATCGCCTCAAAAGGCATTTTCTGATCCTGAGAAATATGAGCTGGATCAATATCTGATGCGGGGAGGCAATATCTTTTTTCTGCTCGATGGTTGTCGTTTCTCTCAGACGGAGCTGTATAAAACAGGAGAGTCACCGGTCGTGTCGATGGATCTCAACCTCAATGATCTTTTATTTACATATGGGTTGCGTATTGCTCCGACGATCTTGATGGATGGTCAATGCGATTCGCTGGATGTGATGATTGGAGAAGCTGATAATATGGTGCTTTCACGGGTGCTTTGGCCCTATTCGATCCAACTGCATCCTTCTGATTCTCATCCCATAACCGATGGAATAAGAAAAGTGCGGGGCGAATATCTGTCTCCGATAGAAATCATAAATACATCTGAAGATATCGCTTTTACGACCTTGTTGAGTTCTTCCGGAAAAGGAAAAACGTTGCCATTACCCGGCATGATTGAGCTTTCTGCCGGTAATACCTCTTTTATACCCGATGGCATCCAGTATCCCTTTGCAGTCATTTCTGAAGGACAATTTCCTTCACTCTTTCGCAACAGGATGGTGCCGGAAAAGGTACAGACCACAACTGCTACATTGACTCAAAGCTGTAGGGCAAGGATTATACTGGTTTCAGCAGGTACAATGATCAAAGACGGAAGCCCGAAAGAAAATATACGGTTTTTGCTTCAATCCATACGCTATCTTGCAAGAAAAGATGCTGGTGCTTCATCCAAAATGCTCTACCCATCTATCATTCTCGGAGTAATTCTTATTGGAGCAATCGTGGGAATAATACAACGCAGGAAAAACTCAGAACCACTTGTGCCTGGCGAAGAATAGCCAAAGCAAGACACCGGTGACAACCATGATTATCCAAGCCATTGGGTAACCGAAATTCCAGTTTAGTTCGGGCATCACCTTGAAGTTCATACCCCACACACCGGCCAGAAAGGTGAGTGGAATGAAGATTGTAGCTACGACAGTGAGACGTTGCATGATGCTGTTCATTCTCAAATCGTTATTAGACACATAAAGGTCAGACAGAGATGACAGTGTTTCCCTGCACGATTCAAGAAGCTGAGAGGTGTATTTGAGGTGATCTTTTACATCACTGAACGCACTTCTTGTCTGTATCCCTAAAAGAGGATTGTCAGCAACGAGAAGCTGGTTAAACTCTTCATTTATGACTGCTAAAGTTTGTTTGATCATCCGGTATTCTTTCCTGCTTCTTTGTATGTGTGAACGGATATCTTTGCTTTCATTCTGTTCAAGCAAGG
Organism: Bacteroidales bacterium; assembly: GCA_963677415.2. GTDB lineage: Bacteria > Bacteroidota > Bacteroidia > Bacteroidales > JAQUTK01 > JAQUTK01. Next base: position 211,842 of record CAXXFJ010000044.1, read on the forward strand.
TGTCTTGCAGTTCACCAAGAGTATCTTCCTGTTGAAGTAAAAGAGTTATGTAGTTTCCAATCGTGTTATTGAGCAATACGCTGAGTAGGTAATCGCTGTTTCTCTCTCTGATTTGCGCTTTATTGTCGTTGATAGCCTCTTTCACATTTTTGAAAAGATGAACCTCTGTTTCTTGAAAGGAAATCAGAAGATCTTTTTTCATGAGCAAAGTAAAGTGTTCTTGTTTTAAGGTCTCTTCCTCCTGGTAATATTCATTGAGCACAATCAGAATGTGATTAGGGGATGTCTCAATCTTCGCAGGATGATTTTGATTGAGTATGTCTTGTATCTCCAACCGTCCCAGCCCCACACTTTGACCTATATGCAAAATAGCCTCCGTGTTTGTCAATCCTTTTACAATCAGCCAGTTTGTTTTAGAAGGATGCATTGCAAGAAGAATCTTAGAATAGTCGTCTGATTGCATTTCATCCATTCCTTCCTTATCATACGAGATTAATGTGAATTGAGTGGTCACCTCATTGTGTATCCCGGAATACTGGTATTGTTCGGCAATTTGATTGTTTTCCACCCGTCTTTTTCGGACGGAAACATGTTCTTTCTTACGATGTGTCTCCTTCATTGAGCTTGCTTTATTTGCACGAATGTAAGGATTGTTTGCGGATTATGCAATCAAAATGGAACGATATTTGTGCAAGTGCTAAAGATTCAGTTAATTTGCATACGATTATAAATACCATAGATACCGATGAATAAAAGAATTAGAAATGCGGCAATTCTCCTCCTGTTGTTGATTACTACAGCACCACAGGGATTTGCACAAGAAGATTATTCCATAACAGAATTTTTGGCAAAAAGAAAAGCTGAAAGAAAAGCTGGTCAGATAGAAATGAATACCATCCGTATGGGAGTAAAGGGAGGCTTTAATCTCTCGACCTATACGAAAGGCTTTGACTATCGACCAAATATTCATGTTGGAATGGCCTTTGAGATACCACTCTCACTGAACTGGTTTCTGATGCCTGAGGTTTATTATATCAACAAAGGTGGGCGGAAAAGCATTGATGACTTGTTCTATGGCTTAGATGAGTACGGTTACAAAATGTGGGTGAATGGGAAGTTCTATTCTTCTCCATCCTATATTGATATACCGGTCATGCTCGGATACAAGCATTGGATAGATGAAGATATGAATTTATATGCAGCTTTCGGACCGTATATTTCTTATGGTATAGGCGGGAAGCTTAAAATGGAAAGAGCCGGTAAAACTACAAAATATGATCTCTATAATGATTGTGGTTACAATCATTGGAATTATGGGCTCAATATGGAACTTGGCTATAATTACGAAGAATTAAATATAAGTCTGGGTGTCGATTACGGACTTTCCGGTATTATTGGTGTTACACCAACCACCAACAATAATAATATAGTGTCATATCCATATGATTTTAATATTGATAATGGTAAATCTTCTTACAAAGATATTCAGATTGGATATAAAGATATGCGCCATCTCGTATTTAAATTCTCTCTGGGCTACTTCTTTAAGCTCTGAAATTGCAATCCAAGGCTCTTGTTTGAAAAGAGTCAACAGGAGTCAGAGATAAAGAATAAAGAGTCTACTGAAGTCAGAGTTAGAAGATAAAAGAACCTACCCCATTCAGGGTCCTACACTACCCCTAAAAGGATCCTGCAAAGAGTTCTGAAGCGCTTGTGTGCTTGAATCCTTCCATACTGGTACCCCTAGCGTTTGACACTTGCAGACTTAGCGTAAGACAACTGTGGAACTAGCGTATGACAACTGTCAAGCGCTACACCTTTCCGTCTGCGTGGATCCATGCATACGGACAAACGAATATTCTGTACTGTATCCGATGCTTAGGCCAATCTAAGTTCCTTTTAGTATGGCATTGCTTAACTCTAATTTTTCAATACAGATTGAAAAAGAGTTTTGAAGAATTACGGGTTACCGATTAATTTATCTTACTTTGTGAACCTAATAATCAGGAATGAAATACATAGTAAAATATGAATTATAAATTAACTCAGGTCGCAATGATGGGTGCCTTTTTGTTACTTTCTTTGCAAGTAACAACTTGCTGGGCTCAGCAAGAAAAGAAAACATTGATTCAAGTCGCCAAGAATGATTGTGGAGTAGAAACATTACAGCCTTTTTTGATAAAAGGAGATAATTACCTCTTTTCTGACGAACTTACAGGGTCTGCTGAGGCTAAAACGTGCAATTTCGGGGGACTTGTTATTTATGCTTTCGATAAACTTGATATTCAGGCGGATTATCAAATAGAGGTTCTCTTTTTTGCGGACGCAAAGAGAATAATTCAGATTTCTGTAGATGGTAGCCCCGTTTGCGAACCAATTGAGGTTCCTGCTAATAAGGAAATTCGCAAACAAATTATGCTGAATCGAAAGGCATTTGCCTATGGGCAGTTGGTTCTTGTATTTGAAGCTTTGGAAGGTGCTAATGCTGTCGTTTCCGGATTGAATATATATTCTACAACTCCTTCCAGATTAGCTGTCTTCTCTGAACAAAGGAAAGAAGATCTCAAAAACACTCAATCTTATAAAGTAAACACCAACGTAGATGTAGAAAAAGTGTTGCCGGTATATGCACCTTTCCCTACGTACACTAATGCCGTATATAAACCAATTATTTCATTAAATGGAGTTTGGCAATTTTCTTCAAATGAGGGTAAAGAATGGAAAAACATTCAAGTTCCCGGTGAATGGAGTATGCAAGGGTTTAAAGTCGATTCCGCATCATGGGCTGCTTATCGTACTTATTTTTCTTTACCTGCCGATTGGAAAGAGAAACAAGTGAAACTGCGTTTTGACGGCGTTCACAGTGAATATTTTGTTTTCCTTAATGGAAACCAAGTAGGCTATCATCTAGGTGGAATGACTGCTTATGAAGTGAATATTACCCCTTATCTTAATGCCAAGAATAATGAGTTAGTAGTGAAAGTACGTAGCGAGTCACTTGCAGATATGCTTGGCAGTTTAACTCAATATGCTGCTCACCAGCTAGGAGGA